>NZ_JBOHHU010000162.1:0-1590 GCF_050725615.1 Sphingopyxis sp. | reverse complement strand
TCCGAGAAGCGCCCTTCGACAGGCTCAGGGCTACGGTGATTTCTCACGGACGCGGCCTGATCCCGCGCGGCGGACAATGCGGCGGGCTGTGGCCCAGCTCACTTTCATAACCCCCGCTTTTTGGCTATGGGCCTTATCCATGGTCAAAATCTCCCCCGTTTCCGCCCGCCGTGCCGCCATCCTGCTCCTTCCGCTGACGCTGGTCGCGGCGCCCGCCTTTGCCCAGACGGCGGTCAAGGAGGATTCGGTCGTCCTGCAACCCGACAAGGTCGACGACGACGCCCCCCAGATCGAGAGCGCCGCCGAAGCCAATCTGCCGAGCTGGTCGAAAGCCAATGCCGAGGCACTGCTGCGCAGCATCGAGGGCATCGGCGCCGAGGGCCTGTTCGCCAAGGATTACAACCCCGAAGGCCTCGCCGCGGCGATCGTCAGCGACGATCAGGCGCGGCTCGACCGCACCGCGACCGACAGCTTCCTGCTGCTCGCCACCCACCTGCGCGACGGCCGCACGCCCAATGCGGCGCGCAAACAATGGTTCATGGTCGACAGCGACGCCGATCATATGCCGCTGGTGTCGATGTTGAACACGGCGCTGCTCGCCGGCTCGATCCCCGAAACGCTCGCCGGCCTCGATCCGGTCCACCCCGACTTCGCGGCGCTCAAGGCGTCGCTCGCGACCGCCAAGGGCGCCGACGCCAATGCGATCCGCGTCAACATGGAACGCTGGCGCTGGATGCCGCAGAACCTCGGCGAGCGCTATATCGTCAGCAATGTCCCCGAATATCTGACCCGCGTCATCCATGGCGGCACGATCATCGCGACGCACAAGGCCGTCGTCGGCAAGGCGACGACCGCGACGCCGCAGCTCAACCCGATGGCGACCGGCATCATCGTCAACCCGACCTGGACGCTGCCGCGCAGCATCATCAACGAAGGCATCGGCGCGACGATCGCGAACAACCCCGCCCACGCCCGCGCACAGGGCTATACCTGGACGGGCAGCGGCAAGACCTTGTCGGTGGTGCAAAAGGCCGGGCCGGGCAATGCGCTGGGCGTGATGAAGCTCGAAATGCTCAACCCGCATGCGATCTACCTCCACGACACGCCGTCGAAGGGCGCCTTCGCCGCGACCGCTCGGGCCTTCAGCCATGGCTGCATCCGCACCGAACGCGCGCTGCATTTCTCGGGCCTGATGACGGTGATGTTCGCGGGCAAGAGCCCCGAGGAATTCGGCGCGGCGATCGCCAGCGGCGAAACGACGCGCTTCGCCTTCGACCAGCCTTTTCCGGTCTATGTCGCCTATTGGACGGTGATCCCGGGCGACAAGGGCGGCGTCAGGAAACTCGCCGACATCTATGGCCGCGACGCGCCGGTGGTGGCGAGTTTCGCCCAGCCCGGCCGCCCCGCCGCAACGATGATCGCCCCGCCGGTCGTGCCGACGGTGGCGTCGGCGCCGGCAAAGGTCAGCGGCGGGAATTAAGGCACAAAAGCCCTCCCCTTCAGGGGAGGGAACCTAGAGCCTGTCCTATTTAGATTGAACCGTAGCCCTGAGCCTGTCGAAGGGCGCTTCTCGGATAGGCGCCCTTCGAC
>NZ_JBOHHU010000161.1:0-2215 GCF_050725615.1 Sphingopyxis sp. | reverse complement strand
GTGCGAGACTCTACCTCTGAATGGTAACAATCAGGGGAGCACGTCAGGCTTCACCGCCATACAGCCGTCCATTGGCGCTGCGCGTGAAGGTGGTGGCGCCGATGACCTGCGTCACCTGATGATTCTTATAGTCGTAATAGAAGCCCGCGAGGTTGAGCTGCACGCGGCGGTCGAGGAAGCGCATCTTGAGGCCGCCCTCGTATGCGTTGATCTGCTCGGGCTGGATATAATAGACCTGATTGGTCCCCTGATAGGCGAGGCCGTTGAAGCTGCCGCTGCGATAGCCGCGGCTGTAGTTGAGATAGCCCATGATATCGTCGGCGAAGTCGTAGCTGATGTTGACCCGGCCGGTCAGGCGGTTCGCCTTCTCATTCTGCTCGAGCGCCGGAGCGTTCGGATCATAAGGGAAGGTATAGGGGATGGTGCTGGCGCGGATCGTGCCGCCGAGGTCGTAGAGCACCGTCCGGCCGTTCTGATATTTGACCTTGTCCATCGTGTAGCGCAGCCCGACGCTGACCGTTAGCGCGTCGGTGAGATCATAGCTGCCGTCGAAATAGATCGCCGCCGAGGGCCGCTTGATCGTATATTTCTGCTCGCCGCTGATCGGGCCGAAGGGCGGGGCGCCCGCCGCGCGGCACGCCGCCGAGATGGCGCCGCCGAAGCCGCCACCGCCCGAATTATTGACCTGGATATCGGTGAGCAGGGCGATCAGCGAGCGGGCATCGAGGAAGCCGTTGGGATTGCCGGTAGGGACCGCCGAACAGTTCGCGGGATTGGTCGGATCGAGCGCCGGGTTGACCGCGAAGGCGGGCGCGATGGCGGCCGCTTGCGGCGCGGACACCGGGGCGTTGAAGAAGCTGTTCGGAACCCCCGCGCCCTGCAGGATCGGTTTTAGCACGCCAAAGAAGTCGATCTCGTTGCGCGTGTCGATCTTGTCGACGCCATAATAGAGGCCGGCAACGAAATTGAGCCGGTCGCCCTTGTAGTTGAGGCGCAAATCCTGGTTGAAATTCTGGCTGACCGAATTGTAGCGCAGCGCGCAGACGCTGTTCGGCGAACCGTCGCAGTCGAAGGGCGAATTGCGATATTTGCCACCGTCATAGCCGGTGATCGAGGTCAGCGAGAGCGTGTCGCTGAGCTCGACCGCGACGTTGAGCGCGACGCCGCGCGACGAGGTGAAATAGCGCCCGCCGGTATCGGCGGCGACCTCGTTCTTGCCGAGCGGCGCGCCGCCGTTCTGCGCGGGATCGAAACGCGAATAGCCGAGCACGTCGCGGCCACCCGCGAGCTGTCCGAGCGCATAGGGGTTGGGCGCGAGCGGATTGTCGCGCGCGATATAGCCCTTCAGGTTGATGTCGACGGTGTCGGTCGGCTTCCAGCGCAGCGACACGCGCCCGGCGATGGTGTTGGTCGTCCCGACATGGCGGTCCTGCACCGGGTTGTACTGCCAGCCGTCGCCTTTCGCGAAGGTGCCGGCGAAACGGATGCCGAGCTTGTCGGGGACCAAAGTCGCCTCGACCGCGCCTTCGACCGTCTTGGTGTCGTAATTGCCGTAACCGACGGTCAGCGTGCCTTCGCTCGCGCCGAGCTGCGGCTTGTTGCTGAAGAAGCTGATCGCGCCGCCGGTGGTGTTGCGGCCATAGAGCGTGCCCTGCGGCCCGCGCAGCACCTCGACGCGTTCGAGATCATAGAGTTGCTGGCCGTGGCTGGCGCGGAAGCTCTGATAGACTTCGTCGACATAGACCCCGACCGGCGAGGCCGTGGAGGCCGAAAATTCGTTCGCGACCGACACGCCGCGGAGCGAGAAGTTCGGCTGGGTGCGGCCATAGGGCGTCGTGATCTGGAGGCTGGGGACAAAGCCCTGCAGGTCGGAGGTTTCGCTGACCCCGCGCGATTCGAGTTCGTCACCGGCGAGTGCCGAGACCGCGACCGGGACATCCTGCAGATTCTGCGCGCGCTTTTGCGCGGTGACGACGATCTCCGCGATGCCGCCGCTGTCGGACGTGCCCTCTTCTGCGGGAGCGTCCTGCGCGAGCGCGGGGGCATGCCATCCGATCAGCATGGTGGTGGACAGGCAGGTCGCCAGAAAGGCTTTCTTGGTCATATCGTCTCTCCCACGGATCGCGGTCCCGTTCGCTGCGAGGCCGTCGATGGAGGAGAGGCTATGGCGGGAGCGATGGCGGCGACAGGTCGGGTGGCGGGGGGAGCGATGGGG
>NZ_JBOHHU010000160.1:0-2424 GCF_050725615.1 Sphingopyxis sp. | reverse complement strand
GAGAAGCGCCCTTCGACAGGCTCAGGGCTACGGTGAGAGACGAAAACGGGCATCACCCTGAAATCCCTTGGGGCGCCCGCACCTCGACCAATGGCACAGACGCCATCTCGCCCGCCAGAAAGGTCGCGCGGCTCACCTCCAGCCGATCCTCGGCAAAGCGCACCGGGACATCGAAACGAAACCCGGCGCGCACCGCGACCCCGACCGCAGGCGCTACGTCGAGCAGCACTTCGCCCTCGTCGGTCACCACAAAGGCCGCCGTCTCGATCCCGTTGACCGCCACCCGCACGCTGCCCGCGACCGGCAGCCGGATCGCCCGCACCTGCACCGCGGCGCCCGCGCCATATTCCTTCACCAGCGCGAACTGCCGCCGGCTCCCGTCGCCGACGCCGAGCAACTGGTCACCCGCCGCCGGCAGCCCGCCATCCTCCGCCGAGCCATGGTCGAACGGATCGCGAAAGCGGAACGCCCGCGCCGCCCCGCGCCTGGCCCGAAAGAAATCGGTCAGCGCCCGCACATCGGCCTCGGACCGGATCCCCGGCCCCGCGTCATAGCGCATCCGCGCCTCGGCCCATTCGCTCGCCCGCTGCTCATGCCCCGACGGCGCGCTCACAATCTGGGTCGAAAATTCGGTGATGCTCAGCGCCTCGCGCCCGATCGCCAGCGGGAAATCCACCGCATCAAAAGCCTGCACCTCATCCTCCCCGTCGAACCAGACAAAGCCGTCGCGCGCCACCTGCGGCAGCGCCCAGACGAACGTGCAGGCCACCCCCGCGCGCCCGCTCGCCCCGGCCGCCTCGGCGATCGCCGCCCATTGGCCGCGATCCTCCGCCAGCAGCACAAAACCCGAAAAATAATGCTGTTCGTCAATCGGATAACCGAGCCGCGTCACCATCGCCGCGCGCGCCGGCCCCGTCTCGGCCCCGCGCCCGCCGGTCACCCAGTCATAATCCTCGAGCTGCAGCACATCGAAGGCGGGCGCCGCCCAACCGAGCGGCACATTCGCCCGCCGCACCTCGGGCGCCGCCGGGTCGAGCACCGTCGGCAGGAACACCAGCAAATGGCTGACCAGCCCGCCAACCCCCGCCTCGTCACGCGCCGCCGCGACCAGCGCCTCGGTCGACGTCGCGAGCAGCGCGCCCAGCGCGTCGAGCATCACCCGCTGCCCCGCATCGAGCGCCCCGCGCACGTCCGATATGGCGACGCTCGTCCCGCCCAGCGCCGCGCTCGTCGCCGCATCATAGCCGCAAATCTTCCCGCCCGGATTGACCCACCACCAAGGCTCGCCGACCTGGAACTTCACCGGCAGCCCCGCCGCCACCGCGACCCCGACAAAGGCCCTCGCGACGAGTTGCAGATATCCCATCGCCACCGCATGGGCGGGCGACAACAGGGTCGACGGCGGCACCCACCCGGTCAGCGCCGGAGCGCCCGTCGCGTCGCGCTGCTTCCAGTCGTTCCAGCAATAGTCGTCGAAATATTCATAGGACAGCGACCAGACCACCCCCAGCCCCGCCGCCACGCATTCGCTTGCGAACCCCGCGTGCCAGGCCGCGCAAGGCGCATTGAGCGTCCCGCCGACCAGGCTCGCGTAAAAGCCGCCCCCCGACGCCTCGAGCCGCATATAATGGCTCATCCCGACATAATGGACGACATCGCCGCGATAACCGAGCGCCACCATTTGCCGCACCACCCGCGCCGGGGTCAGATGATAGCAATCGTCATAGCCATTCGCGATTCCCAGCCCATGTTCGGGCAGCATCGCATCGCCGATCGCCAGCACCGATCCCGAGCCCGAACAGGCGATGTCGCTCATCTCGGCCCAGCCCTCGACCGGGCTCGCAAGCACCGCGTCGCCGCCGTCATAGCTTGGCGGCACCAGCGACACGAACATCCGGTCGACATCGCCCGCCCATACCGGGTCGGCCTCGCCGGGCAGCAGATACCCGCCGTCGAGCGCATCGAAATCGAGGCTGACGACCGCATCCTCGCCCGTCCCCTCGGCATAGTTCCACAGCCTTACATACCAGGCGCGCGGGCTCCCTTCGGCGTCGCGCCCCTCGATCGTCAGCGTCGGCCCGTGCAGCGCATCGAGCGGCTTGACCCCACCCGACCGCCAGCGGAACGACAGCTGACAATGGCGAAAATCGCGCTTCGTCTCATAGGCCAGCAGGACATGGTCCCACACATCCTCCGCCGCCCAGATCAGCCCCGCCAGATCCTGCTTGCAATAAAACACCGTCTCGACGCGCAGCGCCTGCGGCCCCGTCGTCCCCACGCTCGCCATCATCGGCCGCGCAAAATTGACCGTCCAGAAGCGCGGGTCGAACCGCTTGATCCATCCCTTTCGCTGATGCGGCTCAGACGCCACCAATGCCCAGCCCATTGCGGAGCCTTTCTCTCTTTTGAACCGTAGCCCTGAGC
>NZ_JBOHHU010000159.1:0-2575 GCF_050725615.1 Sphingopyxis sp. | reverse complement strand
CCTGTCCTATGGGCTGAAGGAGGCTTTTCCCGAACGCCGCCCCGATGGCAGCGACAACAAGAGCTTCCCGTCCGGACATACCTCGATTTCCTTCGCCGCTGCGGCGACGCTGCAGAATCGCTATGGCTGGAAGGTCGGTGTTCCCGCCCAGCTGGTCGCCGCCTTCGTCGGATTGAGCCGCGTCGAAGCGGAGAAGCATCATGTGCACGACGTACTCGTCGGCGCCGCCATCGGCGAAGCTGCGGGCTTCCTGATCACCCGCAAGGCGAACGATCGCGTCCAGATATTTCCCTGGGGCGGCACCAAAAGCGGCGGTATCGCGATGACGATGCGCTTCTGACGACGCACCCTGTCGGACCGCGCTTGCATTCCGCAGCCAAACCCCGACAATGCCCGCGAACTGGCGGGGGCCTTTGATGCACGACGAGCTTGTCGATCGGATCTACGAATGTTCGGTGGTGCCCGAGACGTGGCCCGCCGTGCTCGACGATGTCGCGGCGCTGGCGGGGTCCACCGGCGGCTTGCTGTTTTCGGCGCGCAAGTCGCTGAACTGGACGGCGTCGGACAGCGTCGCCGAGGCGTTCGATGCCTATGTCAACGACGGCTGGTTCGGCAAATGCAGCCGCCGCGTCTGCCTGATGAGCCAGGAGGCGCCCTCCTTCTTCGTCGAATATGATTTCTGGAGCGAGGAGCAGCTGAGCGCCGATCCGGTGTATCGCGATTTTTTTCGTCCGCGCGGGCTCGGCTGGTCGGCGGGGACCGGGCTGCAATTGCCGACCGGCGACAATATCGTGTTCAGCATCGAACGCGCCTTCGACGGCGGACCGATCGAGCCCGAGAATGTCGCGCGCCTGAACGGGCTCCGGCCGCATATCGCGCGCAGTGCCCTGGTCAGCGCACGGTTGCAGTTGAAGCGCGCCGAGGGCGCGACCGAGGCGCTGGCGGCGCTGCGGCTTCCCGCGCTGCTGCTGCACGCGAACGGCGACGTCGCCGAGGCGAGCCCGATGGTCGAGGGGCTCGATGAGCATCTGGTCTGGGGCGCGACCGGCAAGCTGCGGCTGACCGACAAGCGGGCGGACAAGATGCTGGCCGAGGCGCTGGCGGCGCTGGGCAGCGATGCGGGCGATCAGGTGCGCTCCTTCCCGATCCGCGACTTTGCCGGCAACGCGGAATTGGTCGCGCATATCGTGCCGGTGCGGCGCGGCGCGCATGACGTGTTCGGCGACAGCCTGGCGCTGATGCTGCTGATCCCGGTCGCGTCGGAGCGCGCGCCGTCGGCGACGTTGATGAAGTCGCTGTTCGACCTGACCCCGTCCGAGGCGCGCGTCGCCAAGGGGATCGCGGGCGGCGAAACCCCCGAGGCGATCGCGGCGGCAGGCGATGTCGCGATCAGCACGGTGCGATCGCAGCTCAGCCGCATACTCGAAAAGACCGGCTGTGCGCGGCAGGCCGATCTGGCGTCGCTGCTCGCGCGGATCGCGGTCACAACGCCGAACTAGCGGGAAATTTCGCACCATCCTCCATATGAAGGATGCGGGTGCGGCGCGGGAGTCCGACAAGACCGCAACTGCCGGCCCTTCTGCGACCCTGGGTTGTCAGTCAGCGGCATCCTTGCAGCGATGCGGGGGTGCCGCTTTCCATTTCGGCCGGACGAGAATCGATCCGCCCTTTCCGCCGCTGTCGAGTTAATTTACAGTTTACCATAAGCCCGCAGCGCCGAATCCCCGATTTGCGCCACTGGCACGGCTCTTGCTCTTGAGAGGCTATGGCTATGCTGAAAAAAATCGGACGGTTGTTCGTGATCAAGACCAAGGTCGAGGCGTGCCTGATCATCTATGCGCTGGGGGTCGGCGCAATGGCGCGAGGCATGATCTATATCCACGAATATCCCGGATTCGGCGGCAAATTGCTGCTCGTCGCGTGCAGCGGGTCGGTGTTCCTGGCGGGCGCGAAGATTTTCGACTGTTTGCGCTATGAGAAAGCGGAAAAGCTGGCCCTGACCGCGAATCCCCCCGGCTGACCGCCACGCGGACTTTCGCGCGTCACCAAAAGATGCCAAGGCAAGGCCGATGAGCAGGATCAGCGGTTCTCCCACAATCAGCATGGAACAGGCCTATGGCCTGACGCTGCGCGTGGCGCGCTGGCGTGTGGGCGTGGGCGACACGCCGATGCTGTTCCTCAACGGGATCGGCGCCGATATCGCCGCCGCGGCGCCGTTGCTCGCGCAGTTGCACGGACGCGAGGTCTGGACGCTCGACATGCCCGGCGTCGGCGGATCGCCCGACGCGTTGCTGCCCTATGGTGCACCAACGATGGCGGCGATCCTGATCGAGATTGCCGAGCGCTTCGGCCACAAGAGATTCGACCTGGCGGGGTTCAGCTGGGGCGGCGCACTGGCGCAGCAGGTCGCGGTGCAATTCCCGAGCCGTGTCCGGCGCATGGTGCTGATGGCGACGACGCCGACGGTTGCCGCTCCGGGGATCGGCTGGGCGGCGCTGCTCGACGAGGATATGCTGGCGAGCGGGCTCAAGCTGCCGACCGCGACCCCGCTCGGCCTTGCCTATCAGAGCATGGC
>NZ_JBOHHU010000158.1:0-2886 GCF_050725615.1 Sphingopyxis sp. | reverse complement strand
GCGCCTATCCGAGAAGCGCCCTTCGACAGGCTCAGGGCTACGGTATAATTTCGATCGGATATTTTAACTCAGCGCGTCGAGCCGGCCGATATCGATCCCGCCCGGCACCAGCATCACCGGACAGGGGAGGGTTCCCGCATCCTGTCCGGTGAAATAGGCGACGAGCGGCCCGGGCGCCCCCGACGCCGCCGTCGCCAGCACCAGCGCGGCGACCTCGTCATTTTCGGCGATCACCTGACACACCACCTCGGCGGGCTTGCCCGCCTTGACCATGATCTGCGGCGTGACATTGGCTTCCTGCGCGACCGTATCGGCGGCGGCGGCCACCAGCGCCTCGGCATGTTCGCGCGCTTCGGCCTCGATCGTCGCCTGCACCCCGCCGAACGCGACGAAATCCTGCGGCGGGATGATCGCCAGCACCATCACGCCGCCCCCGGTGCGCGCCGCGCGCCGCGCCGCGAAGCGCAGCGCCAGGCTCGCTTCCGGACTGTCGTCGATCACGACCAGATATGTACGCATGCCCCGACCCCGCTATGCTTTTTGCGAGGGGAGAGTGCGTCACATTCGTATGAAAGGCAAGTTTGCGCCAATGGACCTTGACCGCAAACGCTCTTATGGCGAGGAACAATCCGTAGCGGCAGGCACGGCCTGCAAGACTGACAGGGATAAGCCAGACGATGCCGATCGAACTCAAAATGCCCGCGCTCTCGCCGACGATGGAGGAGGGCACGCTCGCCAAATGGCTGGTCAAGGAGGGCGATACGGTGAAGTCGGGCGACCTGCTCGCCGAGATCGAGACCGACAAGGCGACGATGGAATATGAAGCGATCGACGACGGCACGATCACCCAGATTCTGGTCGCCGAGGGCACCGACAATGTGAAGGTCGGCACCGTGATCGCGACGATCGCGGGCGAGGGCGAAGATACGAGCGCCAAGGCGGCGCCTGCCGCAGCACCGGCTGCGAAGGAAGAGGCACCGAAACAAGACGTCGCCCCCGCGAAGGCGGGGGCCGCTGGGGATAGCGCGCCCAACACACCGGCCCCCGCCTCCGCGGGGGCGACGGAGAAGGCCGCTCCCGCAGCGTCGGGCGACCGCATCAAGGCCAGCCCGCTCGCCAGGCGCCTCGCCGCCGAGCGCGGTATCGACCTGTCGGCGCTCAAGGGCAGCGGCCCTGGTGGGCGCATCGTCAAGGACGACCTCGACGGCGCTCCCGTTGGCGCGGCGGCGGCACCCGCTGCGGCTCCGGTCGCAGCAGCCCCTGCGGCCGCACCCGCTGCTCCGGCCGCCGCACCGGCAGCCGCCAGCGAAATCCCCGATTTCGGCATCCCGCACGAGGACAGCAAGCTGTCGGGCATGCGCAAGACGATCGCGCGCCGCCTGACCCAGTCGATGCAGGAATCGCCGCACATCTATCTGACGGTAGATATTCGCCTCGACGCCTTGTTGAAACTCCGCACCGAGCTCAACGCCAGCCTCGAAGGGCGCGGGGTCAAGCTCAGCGTCAACGACATGCTGATCAAGGCGCTCGCGGTCGCGCTAGAACGCGTGCCCGCCTGCAATGTCAGTTTCGGCGGCGACGTGATGCGGCATTACAAGCGCGCCGACATCTCGGTCGCGGTCAGCATCCCCGGCGGGCTGATCACCCCGATCATCGTCGATGCGGGCGGCAAGTCGATGTCGAAAATCTCGACCGAAATGGCCGAACTCGCTGCAAAGGCCAAGGAAGGCAAGCTCCAGCCCGGCGAATATCAGGGCGGCACCGCCAGCATCTCGAACATGGGCATGATGGGGATCAAGCAGTTCACCGCGGTGATCAACCCGCCGCAGGGCATGATCATGGCGATCGGCGCGGGCGAGAAGCGCCCCTATGTGGTCGATGACGCGCTGGCGATCGCGACCGTCATGTCGGCGACCGGCAGCTTCGACCACCGCGCGATCGACGGCGCCGACGGCGCGCTGTTGATGAAGACCTTCAAGGAACTGGTGGAGAACCCGCTGGGGCTGGTTGCTTGATGTCACCTAGCACAAAAGACAAGTTAGTCGGCGGTTTGGTAACGTTGGTCGTGACCGTCGTTGCGGCTCTTTTGTTAGCTTGGCTGACCCGATCAAGCCCGCCCAGCGGGACTATACTGTATATTGATAGTGATATCACTGAGCGGACTATTGGTTTCGATCCAAAGCAACTCAAAAATGTTGTGCAATCAGAAAGCTACATTAAGAAGATTGATTTTTTCAATTTGAAGAATGATTTGGCGGATTTCAGTATAATAATACCCGTTCAGCTCCCTGACAGTCAAAACATTTCTATAGAAACCAAGGTTGATAGTGCTTCTATTAAAGAAGTTTCTGGTAAGGATGATGTGGCACGACTTGGTGGGGTTCGAGTGGAGGTTGAAAAGATGAAAAAAGGTGGCCAGCTTACCGTCGAAATATCATCTGCTGATAAATTGAATATAAGCTATGTACGTCCTCACTCTCCGAGTGATGGAATCAAGATATTGTCTCCGTCTAGCCTTTTCCTTTACCTTGATTGAGATCTAACATGGAATACGACCTCATCGTCCTCGGTTCGGGCCCCGGCGGCTATGTCGCGGCGATCCGCGCGGCGCAATTGGGCCTGAAAACCGCGATCGTCGAGCGCGAGAATCTCGGGGGCATCTGCCTCAACTGGGGCTGCATCCCGACCAAGGCGCTGCTGCGGTCGGCCGAAATCTATCATTATATGCAGCACGCAGGCGATTACGGCCTGATCGCGCAGCAGATCAGCGCCGATATCGAAGCGGTGGTGAAGCGGTCGCGCGGCGTTGCGAAGCAGCTGAGCCAGGGCGTCGCCTTCCTGATGAAGAAGCACAAGATCACGGTGCATATGGGAGAGGGCAAACTC
>NZ_JBOHHU010000157.1:0-3453 GCF_050725615.1 Sphingopyxis sp. | reverse complement strand
GCTCGACATCTCGCCCAACACGGTGAAGACGCATGTCGCGCGGATCTATGAAAAGCTCGAGGTCGCGAGCCGGACGCAGGCGGTGCAAAAGGCCAGGGCGCTCGACATCCTGCCGTAAAATCGGGCGATAGCGCCCCGATCACCCATTTGGGCGATGGATTTCGCGCGTTGTTTCGGCTCGTCCCGCATGGCATTCATCCATTGGGGAGACAGATCATGGGCAGGATCATCGCGGTTTACGGCGCCATCGCGGGCGTCATCATCGTCATCGGCATGCAGATCAGCATCGCGGTCGTCACCGACCATGGCACCATGGGCATGGTCGCCGGCTATCTGTCGATGCTGCTGGGGATGATCTTCGTGTTCGTCGGGGTGAAGCGCTATCGCGATGTCGAGCGGGGCGGGGTGATCACTTTCTGGAAAGCGCTGTCGGTCGGTCTCGGCATCTCGTTCGTCGCGGCGCTGTTCTATGTGCTCAGCTGGGAGGTCTATATGTGGCAGACCGGGGGCACCTTCATGGCCGAATATATCGCCAGCAATATCGAGAATATGCGCGCGGCGGGCAAGTCGGCGGCGGAGATCGCGAAATTCTCCACCGAGATGAACGCGATGGCCGAGCAATATAAGAACCCGGCGTTCCGCATGGCGCTGACCTTCGCGGAAATATTGCCCGTCGCGCTGCTGGCGTCGCTGATTTCGGCGGCCGTGCTGCGCAAGAGCAATGTCCTGCCGGCGGTGCAGGCGCGCGGGTAATCGGCGGGGAAGGGGATCGGCGCGCCCGGTCTTCTTCCCATCGGCGCATCTTGGCGCTATGGCGCGCGCCATGACCGACTTGCATCTCGATCCCGCCCTGCGCGACCCCGCGTTGACGTCCAAGGCCTGGCCGTTCGAGGAAGCGCGCAAGCTGGTGAAACGCTATCCGCAGGGCAAGCCGGGCGGCGAAGCGATGCTGTTCGAGACCGGCTACGGCCCCTCGGGCCTGCCGCATATCGGCACCTTCAACGAAGTGCTGCGCACGACGATGGTCCGCCGCGCCTATGAGACGCTGACCGGCGGCGCGCCGACGCGCCTCGTCGCGTTCAGCGACGACATGGACGGGCTGCGCAAGGTTCCGGACAATGTGCCGCAAAAGGAAATGCTGACCGCCCATCTCGGCAAGCCGCTCACCGACATTCCCGATCCGTTTGGCAAGTATGAGAGTTTTGCGCATCATAACAATGCGATGCTGCGCGAGTTTCTCGACCGTTTCGGCTTCGATTATGAATTCGTCAGCTCGACCGAGCGCTACAAGTCGGGGGCGTTCGACGAGGCGCTGAAAAATGTCCTGCGCCACAACCAGGATATTCTCGACATCATGCTGCCGACGCTGCGCGCCGAGCGCGCCGCGACCTATTCGCCGATCCTGCCGGTCAGCCCCAACTCGGGCATCGTGCTGCAGGTGCCGGTGACGGTGGTCGATGCCGACAAGGGCCTCGTGTCGTTCGAGGACGAGGGCGAGACGATCACCCATTCGATCCTTGGCGGCGGCGCGAAGCTGCAGTGGAAGGTCGACTGGGCGATGCGCTGGGTCGCCTTGGGCGTCGATTACGAAATGTACGGCAAGGACCTGACCGACAGCGGCGTCCAGTCGGGCAAGATCGCGCGCGCGATCGGCGGACAAAAGCCCGAGGGACTGATCTACGAAATGTTCCTCGACGAAAAGGGCGAGAAGATTTCGAAGTCGAAGGGCAATGGCCTCAGCCTCGAGCAGTGGCTGTCGTACGGCAGCGAGGAAAGTCTCGCCTTCTTCGCCTATCGCGAACCCAAGGCGGCGAAGCAGTTGCACATCGGCGTGATCCCGAAGGCGGTCGACGAATATCTGCAGATGCGCGGCAATTATCCCGCGCAGGAAGGCGACAAGAAGCTCGGCAACCCGGTGCATCATGTTCATGTCGCGCGCAGCGAGCAGGTTCCCGCGAAGGAACTGCCGGTGACCTTCGGGCTGCTGCTCAACCTTGTCGGCGTGATGGGCGCCGATGCGTCGAAGGAGCAGATCTGGCGCTACCTCGGCCAATATGTCGAAGGGGCGGACGCCGCCACCTATCCCGAGCTCGACGGCCTGATCGACAATGCGATGGCGTATAACCGCGACTATGTCGCGCCGACGCTGAACCGCCGCAAGCCGGTGGGCGGCGAGGGCGCGGCGCTCGCCGACCTCGACGCGAAGCTGGCGGCGTTGCCGGCGGATGCCTCGGCCGACGATATCCAGAATATCGTCTACGAGATCGGCAAGAACGAAGCCTATGGCTTTGAAAACCTGCGCGACTGGTTCAAGGCGCTGTACGAGACCCTGCTCGGTTCGAGCGCCGGACCGCGCATGGGCAGCTTCATCGCGCTGTTCGGGATCGACAACACGCGGCGGCTGATCGCCGAGGCTTTGGCAGCATGAGAAGCCCTCCCACTCCGTTCGTCCCGAGCGAAGTCGAGGGACGCAAGGCGCGGCGCCAACGTGTCTCGACTTCGCTCGACACAAACGGAGTGCAGGGGACAGCGCGTTGATCGAAATCTTCACCACCGGCGGGACGATCGACAAGGTCTATTTCGACGCGCTGTCCGAGTTCCAGATCGGCCCCGCAGCGATCCCCGACATGCTGCGCGAGAATAATGTCCATGTCCCGCACCGCGTCACCCAGTTGATGCGCAAGGACAGCCTCGAGCTCGACGACGCCGACCGTGCCGCGATCCGCGCGGCGGTCGAGGACAGCGCCGCGTCGCATATCCTCGTCACCCATGGCACCGACACGATGGTCGTCACCGGCCGGGTGCTCGCGGGAATCGCGGGCAAGACGATCGTGATGACCGGCGCGATGCAGCCGGCGTCGGTGCGCGCGAGCGACGCCGAATTCAACGTCGGTTTCGCGCTTGCGGCGGCGCAGACTTTGCCGCCCGGCGTCTATATCGCGATGAACGGCATGATCTTCGACCCCGCGACGACCGAGAAGGACCGCGCGGCCGGGCGTTTTGTTGCCGACCGGGGCTAAATAATCCGTCCGATCGGCGGTCGCCTGTAACCCCGCCGCGATCCCGACGAATAAGCAAGGGTGGGAGGGCAGTTCGTTCTTCCATCTGAACTTTTTCGGAGGATCGAACTTATGACCAACAGCAAACTCGCCGGCCTGATCGCCGCATCGGCCACCGCGCTGGCCCTCGCCGGCGCCGCCTTTGCCGCCGACGCCCCCGCCGGCAGCTCGGGCAGCGCCGTCGGCGCCAAGGACATGGTCCATTGCTATGGCGTCAACAGCTGCAAGGGCACCGCCGACTGCAAGACCAGCGCGAATGAATGCAAGGGCCAGAACGCCTGCAAGGGCCATGGCTTCAAGGCGGTGGCCGCCGCCAAATGCCTGAGCGACGGCGGCGTGATCGGCGACATCGGCTGATCAGGCTGGCGTCCCGCGCGGCGGCGCAGCGCCGCGC
>NZ_JBOHHU010000156.1:0-3623 GCF_050725615.1 Sphingopyxis sp. | reverse complement strand
GCGCAAAGGCGCAAAGAAGAAAAAGCTGGATTGCTTGGAGAGTCGCATGCCTCTCCGCGGCCTTCGCGGGGATGACGGATATTATTGAAAATCGGCGAGATTGAAGTTCTCGGCGAAGGCTGCAGCAAGGCTCTCCGGCGTCAACGGATCGATGATGGGCAGGCGGCCGAGGCGGCGGACGCCGGCGATTTCGGCGATGATCGCCTCGCTGTCTTCGACCGCGTCGCCGAGGAAGGCGAGGCCGTGGATCGGGACGTCGCGGCTTTTCAGCGCTTCGATGGTCAGCAGGCTGTGGTTGATCGTGCCGAGCGCCGTGCGCGCGCAGATAATCACCGGGATCTGCCAGCGCGCGAACATATCGGCGTAGAGCAGGGTGCGGGTGAGCGGGACGAGGGCGCCGCCGGCGCCTTCGACGACGATCGGGCCTGGCGGCGGCATCAACTGGTCGCTGTCGATCGTCACGCCGTCGATCTGGGCCGCGAGGTGCGGGGAGGCGGGGGTGGCGAGCCGGTAAGCCTCGGGCACCACCGCGACGCCGGCGAGACGGGCGACGGTTTCGCTGTCGGTTTCCTCGTCGAGCCCCGCCTGCACCGGTTTCCAATAGGGGGCGCCGAGCGCGCCCGCCAGCGCGGCGGCAAAGACGGTTTTGCCGATGCCGGTATCGGTG
This sequence comes from Sphingopyxis sp., assembly GCF_050725615.1. Taxonomy (GTDB): domain Bacteria; phylum Pseudomonadota; class Alphaproteobacteria; order Sphingomonadales; family Sphingomonadaceae; genus Sphingopyxis. The sequence goes on along the minus strand of NZ_JBOHHU010000156.1, from coordinate 2,956 downwards.
CCGGTGACGACGAAGCGCGTCATGCCGCCGCCATCGACGCGGCGAGCGTGTCGGCCATGTGGTCGATGTCGCTTTCGCCGACATTGAGGGTGATCGCGATGCGCAGCCGCGCCGTGCCCTGCGGCACCGTCGGCGGGCGGATGCCGCGAATGTCGAAGCCCGCGTCCTGTAGCGCGCCCGCGATGCGCATCGTGCGGGCGTTGTCGCCGATGACGACGGGGAGGATCTGGCTGCCGCTGGCGGGCAGGCCGAGCGCGGCGAGGCGATGTTCCGCGTGACGGACGAGGTCATGGAGGCGCGCTGCCCGCTCGGGCTCGCCGGCGACGATCTCGAGCGCGTGCCGCACGAGCCATGCCATCAGCGGCGAGGGGGCGGTCGAGAAGATGAAGGGGCGGCCGCGGTTGACGATGAAATCGCGGACGATCGCGGGGCCGCAGAGCAAGGCGCCCTCGCAGCCGAGCGCCTTGCCGCAGGTGTGGAGGGTGATGAGGTTGTCGCGGGCCCCGAGGACATGGGCGAGGCCCTGACCCGAGGGGCCGTAGACGCCGGTCGCGTGCGCCTCGTCGACGATCAGCACCGCGTCGTGGCGGTCGGCGACGATGGCGAGGTCGGCGAGCGGTGCGCGGTCGCCGTCCATCGAATAGAGGCTTTCGACCGCGATCCACGGGGTGCCGGCGCCGCCCCTGGCGCGCCAGGCGGCGATCGCGTCGTCGAACGCCTGCGGGTCGTTGTGCGCGGCGGCGACGCGGTCGGCGCGGCCGAGCTTCATGCCGTCGTGCGCGCTCGCGTGGATGAGTTCGTCGTGGACGATCAGGTCGCCGCGTTGCGGCAGCGTGGCGAACAGCGCGGCGTTGGCGGCGAAGCCGGTCGAGAAGAACAGCGCGGCCTCGCTGCCATAATGGCGCGCGGCGTGCGCCTCGAGCGCTTCATGCTCGTCATGGTTGCCGCGCAGCAGGCGCGAGCCGCCCGAGCCGGCGGGCAGACCCTGGCGGAGGCCCGCCGCGAGCGCTTCGTTGAGCAGGTAGGAGCCGGCGAGCGCGAGATAGTCGTTCGACGCGAAGTCGATGCCGGTGCGCGGGGCGAGGGCGCGGCGGCGGTTTTCGGCGCCGAGAGCCGCGAGGTCGGCGTGGTGGGCAGCGAAGGGGGCTTTCGTCATGCCACGGCCTCCCGCGTCAATCGCGCCGTAAAGCCTGCCGCTCTGCGGCGGTCAACCGGTGCGGGCTGGCCATCGGCTGTAGCGTTTGGGCGTCGAACAATTCGCATCGCCGGCGATCGCCCGACAAGATGTCGCGGATCATCCGCGGGAAAAAGCGCCGCATCAGCTGACCCATGCTCATCCTCGGCAGCGCGCTGGTGTCGCCCGCACCATCCTGGGTGAAGAGGTGGCCGCGCGGCGGGCCGAGCAGCGCCGCGCGCGTCGCGGCGTCGCAAGCGGCGAGCTGGGTCGTGATGTAGGGGATCTTGCCGTTCGCATAGCTGTTGAACAGCGGCATGTTGCAGCAGGTCGCGTACCAGCGCAGCGTCGGCTTGTCGGTCAGATGGACGCAGGCGAGGCGATCGCGGCCCGATGCGAGCCGCATGCGCGCACATCGCGACTGATACAGCGCCGTGCCGCCATGCGCGTCGAGCACGCGGTCCGCATGGCCGAGATAGCGGGTGAGGTCCTGGCAATCGGTGCAATGGCATATCACATGGTCGCCTTGGTCCGGACCGACGTTCAGCAGGGTCCCGGAGACGGCGCCGCATTCGCAGGCGAAGGAGAGGTCGGATGCCATGATCCATCCCTAGCTCCTTGCCCGCGATTGCGGAAGCATCCGTGTGGCCGCCGGGCCCCGCCGGCGGCCTGTGGCGGCGGTCAGTTCTTCGACTTGTCGACCAGCTGGTTCTTGGCGATCCACGGCATCATCGCGCGCAGTTCGCCGCCGACCTGTTCGATCGGATGCGCGGCGGCGGCCTTGCGGCTCGCCTTGAGCTCGGGCTGGCCGGCCTGGTTGTCGAGGACGAAGTCCTTGACGAAGCGGCCCGACTGAATGTCCTGAAGCACGCGCTTCATTTCCTTCTTGGTCTCTTCGGTGATGATGCGCGGACCCGTTTTGATGTCGCCATATTCGGCGGTGTTCGAGATCGAGTAGCGCATGTTCGCGATGCCGCCCTCATAGAGCAGGTCGACGATCAGCTTGGTTTCGTGGAGGCATTCGAAATAGGCCATTTCGGGGGCGTAGCCCGCCTCGACCAGCGTCTCGAAACCCGCCTGGATCAGGTGGGTGATGCCGCCGCAGAGAACGGCCTGTTCGCCGAAGAGGTCGGTTTCGCACTCTTCCTTGAAGGTCGTCTCGATGATGCCGCTGCGGCCACCACCCACGGCGGAGGCGTAGCTGAGCGCCAGCGCCTTGGCGAAGCCGTTGCCCGACGCGCCCGCGCCCTGGGCTTCCTGCGCGACCGCGATCAGGCAGGGGACGCCGCCGCCCTTCTGATATTCGCTGCGCACGGTGTGACCGGGACCCTTGGGCGCGACCATGAAGACGTCGATGTCGGGGCGCGCCTCGATCAGGCCGAAGTGGATGTTGAGGCCGTGGGCAAAGGCAAGCGCGGCGCCGGGCTTCATGTTCGGGCCGATGTCGTCGGCGTAGATTTTCGCCTGATGCTCGTCCGGAGCCGCGATCATAATCACGTCGGCCCATTCGGCGGCTTCCTTGTTGGACAGCACCTTGAAGCCGGCGGCTTCGGCCTTCTTCGCGGTCGCCGAACCGGGACGGAGCGCGATCGCGACCTCCTTGACGCCGCTGTCGCGCATATTCTGCGCATGGGCGTGGCCCTGGCTGCCGTAGCCGACGACGGCGACCTTCTTGTTCTTGATCAGATCCTGGTCGGCGTCGCGATCGTAATAAACCTGCATGTCATTCTTCCCTATTTTTCTGCCGTCACCCCGGACTTGATCCGGGGTCCCGCTGATCAC
>NZ_JBOHHU010000155.1:0-3940 GCF_050725615.1 Sphingopyxis sp. | reverse complement strand
ACGGGAGGTCATACGCAGCGCTCGACTGTCTGTGCCCCTCCACCATCTTCGATGGTCCCCCTCCCCGTGCCGGGGAGGATCGTTAGCCTTGCCAAATCCGCATGCTTTGCCCACATCGCGGAGCATGACCGCTCTCAATCCGCCGCAAGCACAGCCGCCCCTCAGGGCCGCCATCGTCCCCGTCACCGCCTTTCAGCAGAATTGCACCTTGCTGTGGTGTACCGAGACCAACAAGGGCGCCTTCGTCGATCCCGGCGGCGACCTCGACAAATTGCGCGAGGCGGTGCGGCAGACGGGGGTCGAGGTCGAGAAGGTCCTCGTCACCCATGGCCATATGGACCATTGCGGGCAGGCGGGCGTGCTGGCCCGGGAACTTGGCGTGCCGATCGAGGGGCCGCATGAGGACGACCGCTTCTGGATCGAGGGTCTCGCCACCGCCGGCGAGCGTTTCGGCATGGAGGGCCAGCCGTTCGAGCCCGACCGCTGGCTGGTCGATGGCGACACGGTGACCGTCGGCAATCTGACGATCGACGTCATCCATTGCCCCGGGCACACGCCGGGGCATGTCGTGTTCTACCACAAGCCGTCGAAGCTCGCGATCGTCGGCGACGTGCTGTTCCAGGGATCGATCGGGCGCACCGATTTCCCGCGCGGCAATCACCAGCAATTGCTCGATTCGATCACGCAGAAATTATGGCCGCTCGGCGGCGACACCGTCTTCCTGCCCGGGCATGGCGCGCACAGCAATTTCGCCGCCGAACGGCGGACGAATCCCTATGTCAGCGACATGGCGATGGGGGCGTAACCCCCCTCCCGCTGGCGGGAGGGGAGGGACATGTCATTTCGGCGCGACGACCACCGTCTCTTCGACCGTGGTCGCGGTCACGCCCATCGGGGTCATATAGACCGCCGCCACCGCCGTGATCGCGAGGCCGAGCTGGACCAGCATCGTGATGATGGTGCCCGCCATGCGCGCCCACATCATGCCGTCCATGCCCAGCGGGTGCAGGACGCGCCCGATCAGATAGAGCGACCCCGCGGCCCACAGCCATACCGACGAGCCGAGCCCCAGCTCGACCAGCGCGAGCAGGATCAGCACGAAGGCGGTGTTTTCGACAAAATTGCTGTGCGCGCGCATGCGGCGCGTGACGCGTTCGTTGCCGCCGTCGCCGACCCACACTTTTTCCTGCCCGCGCACGCGCCCGACGCGCATCGACAGCCACAGGTTGATCAGCGCCGTCCCGGCGGCGATCGTCAGGCTGATCGGCAAGATTATCATATCGCTTCCCCCATATCATTGGCCGGGACGCTCGCCCGGCGGTGCGCGAGATGTGGCATTCCCGCCGCATCGGGGCAAGCGCCGTCGAAAGACCCGCTCGGGGGTTGCCTTTGCGGGCGAAAACGCTATAGCCCCGCCCGATCCGGCACCCGACACCAATTGGCGTTGAGGCACCCTTCGGCGGAAGATTTTCTTGTCATTTCAAGGCAAGAGCAGCTTCGGCGCGGCGGGCGGGCCAGCCATTCCCGGCGACGGGGGTGACAAATCCGGGTGTGTCGATTCGTATAAACATTTGAATAAGCAGGAATTATCATGGCCGTTCCCAAGCGAAAAACCTCGCCCTCGAAGCGCGGCATGCGTCGCAGCCACGACAGCCTGAAGGTCGAAGCCTATCAGGAATGCCCGAACTGCGGCGAGCTCAAGCGCCCGCACAACCTCTGCAACGCCTGTGGCCACTATAATGGCCGCGAAGTGATGTCGGTCGGCGCATAAGCATTAGCCGGAGGGCGTTACCATGGCACTGACACCGCGAATCGCGATCGATGCGATGGGCGGTGACGTCGGCGTGCGCATGATGCTCGCCGGTGCCGCGATGGCGCGCCACCAGCACGACGGGCTGCGGTTCCTGCTCGTCGGTGACGAGGTGCAGATCAAGGCGGCGCTCGAAAACCACCCGAATCTGCGCGCGGCGTCGGACATCATCCACACCGATGGCGTGGTGTCGGGTTCGGACAAGCCGAGCCAGGCGCTGCGCAAGGCGAAAAGCACCTCGATGGGGCTGGCGATCGACGCGGTGAAGCGCGGCGATGCTGGCGGCGCGGTGTCGGCGGGGAACACCGGCGCGCTGATGGCGATGGCGAAGCTGGCGCTGCGGACGATGCCGGGGATCGACCGGCCGGCGCTCGCGGCGCTGCTGCCGACGCTGGGCGAGAATGACGTCGTCATGCTTGACCTCGGCGCCAATACCGATTGCGACGCCAACAACCTGATCCAGTTCGCCGTGATGGGCGCGGCCTATGCGCGCACCGCCATGGGGCTCGAAAAGCCGCGCGTCGCGCTGCTCAATATCGGCACCGAGGAACTGAAGGGCACCGACGAGATTCGCGATGCTGCGGCGCGGCTGCGCGAAGCACACGGCTTGCCGATGGAATTCACCGGCTTCATCGAAGGTGACAAATTGTCTCGTGGCGATGTTGATGTCATCGTCCATGACGGTTTTTCGGGCAATATCGCGCTCAAGACGATCGAGGGGACGGCGCGCTTCGTCACCGACCTGTTGCGCCGCGCCTTCACCAGCTCGACGCGTTCGAAGATCGGTTTCCTGATCTCGCGCCCTGCGACCGAATTGCTCAAGCATCACCTCGACCCCAATAATCACAATGGCGCAGTGTTCCTGGGCCTCAATGGCGTCGTGCTCAAAAGCCATGGCAGCGCCGATGCGAAGGGGGTCGCGAACTGCGTCCACCTTTGCGCCGAGCTGATCGAGAAGGATATCACGCGTCAGGTGACCGAGGATCTCGCGAATTTCCGCAGCGGCGACGCCGCATGACGCTGCGCGCGATTCTCGCCGGCACCGGCTCCGCCTTGCCGCGCACCCGCGTATCGAACGCCGAACTGGCGGAGCGCGTCGACACCAGCGACGACTGGATCGTCGAGCGCACCGGCATCCGCTTTCGCCACATCGCCGAACCCGACGAGACGACCGCGACGCTGGGCGCGCTGGCCGCGCAAGAAGCGCTGGCGGCGGCCGGGCTCGAGGCGTCGGATATCGGCCTGATCATCGTCGCGACCGCGACCCCCGACAACACCTTTCCGGCGAGCGCGACCAAGGTGCAGGCGATCCTCGGCGCGCCCGATTGCATCGCCTTCGACGTCGCGGCGGTCTGCTCGGGCTTTCTTTATGCCGTGTCGGTCGCCGACTCGATGCTGCGCACCGGCGCCGCCAGGCACGCGCTGGTGATCGGCAGCGAAACCTTCAGCCGTATCCTCGACTGGGAAGATCGTACCACCTGCGTCCTGTTCGGAGACGGGGCAGGGGCGATCGTGCTTTCGGCCGAAGAGGTCGAGGACGATCGCGGTATCCTTGCGACCCGGCTCCATGCCGAGGGCAAATATTGCGACATGCTCTATGTCGACGGTGGCCCCTCGACCACCGGCACTGTCGGCCATGTCCGCATGCAGGGCCGCGAAGTGTTCCGCCATGCCGTCACCAACCTCGCGTCGGTGCTCGGCGAAGTGATGGCCGACGTCGGCCTGTCGGCGGACCAGATCGACTGGGTCGTGCCGCACCAGGCGAACAAGCGGATCATCGATGCGACCGCGAAAAAGCTGGGTTTGCCCGCCGAACGCGTCGTGCTGACCGTCGACCAGCACGCCAATACGTCGGCGGCTTCGGTGCCGCTGGCGCTCGACCTCGCGGTGCGCGACGGGCGCATCAAGCGCGGCGACCTGGTCGTGCTCGAGGCGATGGGCGGCGGCTTCACCTGGGGCGCGGCGGTCCTCAGGGTCTGAGTTTCCCCCCTCCCGCAAGCGGGAGGGGCAGCGAGACTTGGGAACTTGTTTCCTGGTCGCAGCGGGGTGGGCTTCGGCGGTCTCAAACGCTCGCTTCGCTCGCGCCCACCCGCGTTCAGAGGCACGTGACTCTGAGCGCCCCCTCCCGCC
>NZ_JBOHHU010000154.1:0-3959 GCF_050725615.1 Sphingopyxis sp. | reverse complement strand
CACGCAAACACAGCGCCAGACGTGTCTCGACTTCGCTCGACACCAACGGACATTGGATCATCCGGTAGCCATGACCCCTCTTGTCAAAATCTGCGGCCTCAAGACCAAGGCCGAAATCGACGCGGCGATCCGGCACGGCGCGACGCATATCGGGCTCAACCATTATGCGCCAAGCCCGCGCTACGTCGACCTGGACACCGCAGCGGAGCTCCGCAAATATGCGGGCGACCGGGTCAGGGTCGCGCTGTTGCTGGTCAACGCCAGCCCGCAGGTCACCGGCGCGGCGTGGAGCGCGGTGCGGCCCGACATCCTCCAGTTTCACGGCAATGAAACCCCCGAATGGATCAATGCGGTGAAGCAGAACACCCGGACCGAGGCCTGGAAGGCGGTCGGGCTGAAGGATGCCGGCACGCTCCAGCGGTCGCTGCAATATCGCGGCATCGTCGATCGGCTGCTGTTCGACGCCCCGGCGCAGGCGATGCCCGGCGGCACCGGCACGCGGTTCGACTGGTCGCTGCTCGTCGGTCACCGGCACAGCATCGACTGGGGCATCGCGGGCGGGCTCAACGCGGCCAATGTCTGCGACGCCCTCGCCGCGACCAATGCGCCGCTCGTCGATGTGTCGTCGGGGGTCGAAAGCGCGCCCGGCGTCAAGGATGTGGACAAGATCGCCGCTTTCCTTAAAGCGGTCGCCGCATGTTGACCCCGTCGTCCTCTGTCTTGCGCATCGGGAAACGATGGCGCTGATCGCCTGAGACCCCGTCTCGTCGCGAGCGCCTTATCCTTTTACCGATGGAAACGACCATGACTGCATCCCAGACCCTGCCCAACAGCCTTCGCACCGGACCCGACGAGCGCGGCCATTTCGGCCAGTTCGGCGGCCGCTATGTCGCCGAAACGCTGATGCCGCTGATCCTCGACCTCGAACGCGAATATCGCACCGCGCAGGCCGACCCGGCGTTCAAGGCCGAGTTCGACGACCTGCTGAAGAATTATGTCGGCCGCCCCAGCCCGCTGTGGCTCGCGCAGCGGCTGACCGATCACCTCGGAGGGGCCAAGATTTATCTGAAGCGCGAGGATCTCAACCACACCGGCGCGCACAAGATCAACAATTGCATCGGTCAGATCCTGCTCGCCCGGCGGATGGGCAAGACCAAGATCATCGCCGAGACCGGCGCGGGCCAGCATGGCGTCGCGACCGCGACCGTTGCGGCGCTGTTCGGCCTGCCCTGCACCATCTTCATGGGCGCGGTCGACGTCGCGCGGCAGCAGCCGAACGTCTTTCGCATGAAATTGCTCGGCGCCGAAGTCGTCGCGGTCGAGAGCGGCGCGAAGACGCTGAAGGATGCGATGAACGAGGCGCTGCGGCACTGGGTCGCGAACGTCCACGACACGTTTTACATCATCGGCACCGTCGCCGGTCCGCACCCCTATCCCGAGCTGGTTCGCGATTTCCAGTCGGTGATCGGCGACGAGGCGCGGGCGCAGATTTTGGAGGCCGAGGGCCGCCTGCCCGACATGCTGATAGCGCCGGTCGGCGGCGGGTCGAACGCGATCGGGCTGTTCCATCCGTTTCTGGATGATGCGGGGGTCGAGATCGTCGGCGTCGAAGCCGCGGGCGAAGGGCTGGACGGCAAGCATGCCGCGAGCCTTGCCGGCGGGCGTCCCGGCATCCTCCACGGCAACAAGACCTATCTGCTCCAGGACGCGGACGGCCAGATCACCGAGGCGCACAGCATCTCGGCGGGGCTCGACTATCCGGGCATCGGCCCCGAGCATAGCTGGCTCCACGATATCGGCCGCGTGCGCTACGAACCGGTGACCGATGCCGAGGCGCTGGCGAGCTTCCAGAAGCTCACCCAGCTCGAGGGGATCATTCCGGCACTTGAATCCGCCCACGCCATCGCCGCGGCGGAGCGCATCGCGCCGACCTTGGGCAAGGACAAGATCATCATCGTCAATTGCTCGGGGCGCGGGGACAAGGATATCTTCACGGTGGCGGATGCGCTGGGGGTGGAGCTGTGAGTTACAAGTTCAAAAAGTCCGCATTCGAATTGGCCACCGCCGTCGGCGTCGCTCTAGTCGCCTATTATGCTCTCGTAGAAGGGCTGGCACTTGGATGGGGTCGAATTTTCGCAGCCCCGATCGGCCTTCTTGCGGCGTGGTATTTGGCCCGTCCGTTCTTCGAACGCCAATGGCCGGAACCGAAGAAGGGGTGGGCCGAATGACCCGCTTCGCCGCCACCTTCGCCAAGCCGCGCACCGCGCTCGTCGCCTTCATCACTGCGGGCGACGGGGATACCGCCGCGAACCTCGACGCGCTCGTCGCGGGCGGGGCCGATGTGATCGAGCTGGGCATGCCCTTTACCGATCCGATGGCCGACGGCCCCGCGATCCAGGCGGCGAATTTGCGCAGCCTCGCCAAGGGCACCACCACTGCGGACATTTTCGCCATCGCGGCCAGCTTCCGTCAACGCCATCCCGACACCCCGCTCGTCCTGATGGGCTATGCCAATCCGATGACGGTGCGCGGGCCCGACTGGTTCGCCGCCGAATGCGCCAGGGCGGGGGTCGACGGCATCATCTGCGTCGACATTCCGTCGGAGGAAGACCCCGAACTCGGCCCCGCGCTGCGCGCCGCCGGGGTCGACCTGATCCGCCTCGCCACGCCGACGACCGACCCGGCGCGCCTGCCCGCCGTGCTCGAGGGCGCGGGCGGGTTCCTCTATTATGTCAGCGTCGCCGGGATCACCGGGCTGCAACAGGCGGCGCAGGCGAGCATCGAGGAAGCTGTGGCGCGGCTCAAGGGCGCGACCGACCTGCCCGTTGCGGTCGGCTTTGGCGTTCGGACCCCCGAACAGGCGGCGCAAATCGCCAAGGTCGCCGATGGCGTCGTCGTCGGATCGGCCTTTATCGACATCATCGCCGAGCATGGCGACGCCGCCGCGCCTTATGTCGAGGCCTTCACCCATAGCCTCGCCGATGCTATTCACGGCGCAAAGGAGATCGCCGCATGAGCTGGCTCGAACGCGTCCGCAACGCCCTGCCCTTCGCGGCGAAGCGCGACACCGCCGACAACCTCTGGCACAAGTGCCGCGAATGCCAGCAGATGGTGTTCGTCAAGGAATGGCAGGACAATCTGAACGTCTGCCCGCGCTGCGACCATCACGACCGCATCGGCGCGAGCGAACGTTTCCTGCAATTGTTCGACGGCGGCCTGCACGAAATCCTCGCGTCGCCCGCCGCGCCAGAGGATCCGCTGAAGTTCAAGGACACCAAAAAATATACCGACCGCATCAAGGCGGCGCGCGCCTCGACCGGCGACCGTGATGCCTATCAGAACGCCTTCGGCCGCATCGGCGGGCACCCCGCTGTCGTCGGCGTGCAGGATTTTGCCTTCATGGGCGGATCGATGGGGGTCGCCGTCGGTGAGGCTTTCGTCGCCGGGGTCGAGGAATCGATCCGGCGCGGCTGCCCCTATATCGCGATCACCGCCGCGGGCGGCGCGCGGATGCAGGAAGGCACGCTGTCGCTGATGCAGATGCCGCGCGCCACCGTGGCGCTTGCGCGCCTGCGCCGGGCCGGGCTGCCCTATATCGTGCTGCTCACCGACCCGACGACGGGCGGCGTCACCGCGAGCTATGCGATGCTCGGCGACGTCCAGATCAGCGAGCCCAAGGCGCTGATCGGCTTCGCGGGGCAGCGCGTGATCGAGAATACGATCCGCGAAAAATTGCCCGAAGGCTTCCAACGCGCCGAATATCTGCTCGACCATGGGATGATCGACATGGTGGTGCACCGCAAGGAACTGCCGGCGACGCTGGGGCGGTTGATTGGATATCTCGCGCCCGAGAAGGCGGCTTAAGACATCGATCCGCCTTCCCCCTCAGGGGAGGGCAACGAGACTTGCCAGCTTGCTGGCTAGTCGCAGTGGGTGGGGTCCCTCGGCTTGCGCAAGGC
>NZ_JBOHHU010000153.1:0-3971 GCF_050725615.1 Sphingopyxis sp. | reverse complement strand
CGCCGAACCTCAACCAGCGCCGCAATCTCGACGCGATCGACAGCAAGGGGATCGAGGTCAGCGCTGAGCAACGGATCGGCCCCGCGACCCTGCGCGCGACCTATGCCTTCACCGACGCGAAGGTCGATGCATCGGGGGTCGCGACAAGGCTCGACGGCCGCCGCCCCGCGCAGATCGCGAAGCATGGCGGCAGTGTGTCGGTCCGCGACAATGGGGGTGGTCCGCTCGGCGGCTTCGCGACCTTGCGCTATGTCGGTAAACAGAATGAGGATGATCTGGGGTTACAGGTCCTCGGCGACGCGCTGACCCTCGATGCCGGGCTGTCGTGGCGCGTTTCGGGCGCGATCAGCATCGAGGCGCGCGGCGAGAACCTGTTCGACGAACTGGTCCCCGCCGCGATCTCTTCGGCGGGAATCGTCGAACGCGCGACGCCGCGCACTTTGTGGATGGGCGCGCGCGTTACATTCTAGGATTGTCGCGCGTTTGCGGCCTTCACAGCCGGACGAAGTTCGATAAGGATAGCTGCATGGTCGCCAAAAAACTGAACCTCGACAATTTCCTGCCCTATCGCCTGTCGATCGCATCGAACGCGCTGTCGGAACGGATCGCCGCCGAATATCAGAACCGTTTCGGGCTCAAGATTCCCGAATGGCGGCTGATGGCGGTGCTCGGCGAGGGCAAGCCCAAGACCCAGCGCGAACTGGTCGAGGCGACGCGGATGGACAAGGTGACCGTCAACCGCGCGGCGAAAGCCCTTTATGACCGCCAGCTGATCGCGCGCCAGGCGCATGAGGCCGACGGCCGTTCGCACCACCTCGAACTGACCGGAACGGGACGCGAACTCTATGATGCGATCGTGCCCGCGGCGCTCGCCAGCGAGGCGCGGCTGGAGACGAATATCACCGCAGCCGAGCGCGCGACCCTGCTCGCGATCCTCGCCAAGCTGACCGCCGCCGCCGAAGATTATGGCTGATCCGCACTATCGCGTGGCGGAGGAGGGGGCGCTGCGCGTCGAACCGCTGGGCGACCTCACCGCGATCTTTGACCGCCGGTCGATGCAGACGCACCTGGTCACCCAGCCGATGCCCGAAATCCTCGCGGCGCTGGCGGACGGGCCTTGTCCTGTTGCGGCGCTCGCCGCGCGGCTCGCCGATCGCTTCGAGCTCGACGGCGCGGGCGATGCGGCGGCGATCCTGACCGAGCGGCTTGAGGAATTGGCGGCGATGGGACTGGTGGAGCGCGCGTGAGGCATGGCACACGCATCGCCGTCGGCCCGGTCCAGTTTCGCATCGGCAGCGACTGGGCGGCGCCGATCGCGGCGCTGAACCGGCTCTACGCCAGCTATCCCCAGGACGACCGGCGCCCCGCCGATGCCACCGTGCGCCTGTTCGCGGCGCGGCCCTGGCGGCGCTGGCTGCGGCCGTCGGTGCATATCGGCGGCGATTATATCGTCCCCGACGCGCTGCCGTTGCCGCTGTCGATGGGATTGCTCGCCGCCGAGATGGGGATGAATCTGCAGGTCGCGCTGGGGTGGCGGCGGCATTTGCTGCTCCACGCGAGCGCGGTCGCGAAGCATGGCCGGGCGGTGATCCTGTCGGGCGAGTCGGGGTCGGGGAAATCGACCCTCGCGGCGCTGCTCGGCGAGAAGGAGGGCGGGACCGACTGGCGGCTGATGGGCGATGAATTCACACTGATCGATCCCGCCAGCGGCGACGCGCTCGCTTTTCCGCGTGCGGTCAGCCTGAAGAACGACGCGATTGCCGAAGTCGCCGCGCGCGTTGGCCCCGACCGGCTCGGTCCGCTGCTCGCGGGCACGCCCAAGGGCGATATCCGCCACCTGATTCCGCGCGCCGAGGCGATCGCCGCGATGCACGAACCCGTGCGCCCCGCGCTGCTGCTCTTTCCGCAATATGGGGGCCCACCTGCGATCACCCGCATCGGCGAAGGCGAGGCCTTTGTCCGGCTGACCGAGGCGTCGACCAACTATGTCGCGCTCGGCGAAGCGGGGTTTGCGGCGCTGACCCGGCTGGTGCGCGAAACCCCGGCCTTCACCATTTCCTATCCCGACAGCGCGAGCGGCATCACGATCGTCGAACAGCTTTGGGCCGAGGCGCTGCGATGAGCGCGGTCGAGACCCTCGTCGAGCTGCTCGCCGGCCGCCGCGAGGCCGCGACATTGCGTCCGCGCGAATGGGATGGCGTGATCGGCGTTGCGCGGGCCGAGGCGCTGCTCGCGACGCTCGCGCCGATCGTCGGCGATGTCGAGCTGCCTTTGAGCGTCGCATCGCTCTTCACCGATATGCGCGCCGCCGCCGCCGTCGCGACGACGCAGTCGCTTTGGGAAGCCGAAATGGCGCGCCGCGCGCTCGCCCCGCACGGTATCGAATTCGTGCTGCTCAAGGGCACCGCCTATGCCGCCGCAGGGCTCGCCTGTTCGGCGGGGCGGCAGATCGGCGACCTCGACATCCTCGTCCCCTGGCATGACCTGGCGCGCGCCGAAAACGCGCTGCTGGTCGCGGGGTGGGAATGGGTGAAAGAGGACGCCTATGACGACGCCTATTACCGCCAGCATATGCACGAGCTGCCGCCGCTGATTCACAAGGCGCGCGACCGGATGATCGACGTCCACCACACGATCCTGCCGCGCACCCACCGGATCACCCCCGACGCGCTGGCGCTGGTCGGCGACGCGGTGCCGACCGAGCGCGGTTTTGCCGTCCTGTGCCCCACCGACATGGCGTGCCATTGCGCCGCGCATCTGATCGCCGACGGCGACCTGCAGGGCGGCCTGCGCAACCTGTGGGATTTCCATGCGCTGACGTCCGAATTCGTCGCCGCCGATCGCGGCTTCTGGGGCAAGCTCGATGAGCGCGCCGCGATGCACGGGCTGGCGCGCGTCGTCCACCGCGCTGCGCGGCTGGCGCGCGACCTGTTCGGAACGAAACTGCCGTCGGGCTGGAACAGCGACCGCCCGGGCGATGAGCGATACCAGCGCCGCCTGCTCGCGCGCGACGATTGGGGTCGCGCGACCGATCCGCTGCTCCGGCAGGCCTTCTACATCCGCTCGCACTGGCTGCGCATGCCGCCGCCGATGCTGGCGCGCCATTTGTGGACCAAGTGGCGCAAGGGTGGCGGCTGATCAGTTCAGCTTCTGCTTGATCGTATCCTGCGTTTGCCGCAGCCGGGCGTGGCTCGCGTCGATGATCGCCTGCTGCTCGGCCGCCAACTGGTTGACGCGATCATTGTGCCGATTGAACTCGTCCATATCGCGCCGGGAATGAAAGGCGAAGCTCGACCCCTGCGCTTCCCAGGTGCGACGCGCCAGAATCCGGCAGACGGCGAACGCTTCGTCGATCTGCCCGGCATGTCTTTCCCAGACATTTTCGGAATCCGATCTGGCGCGCACCAGCGACTCCTTCATGCCCGCCATCGCCGCCTCCTTGAGGTCGTTCGGCATGTCGGTTCTGGCAATTTCACGCGGCGCATTGTCCATGATCTGGAGATGTCGGCGTTTGAAATCGGCAACATGGGGCCCGATCGCGGCGATCGCGTCGCAATTTTTCAGGATCGCGGGATTGGCCCGCAGACGCTCTGCGTCGAACAGGGCGTAAACGCCGGCGGCTTCCAGTCGCGCCATATAGTCCTTGTTCAGCGCGGTCGTGTCGTCGGCGATCTTGGCGAGAATCTTCGACATCGGACCACGCGCCGCCGCGTCGGCGGGCAATATCGGATTGCCATCGGCATCGAAGCGCATCTCGGCAAGGGTGGTCGCATCCTGCCGAGCGTCGAGCGTGGCCTGTCCCAGCTTGAACATCGTACCAAGCGTCACCACGACCAATATTCCGGCAAAGCAGGCGACGGCTTTCCATGCCGATGCCCCGCGCAACCACGCGAAATAGAGGATCGTGCAAAGCAGGGCGGTGGCGCCGAGGATAGATCCGGCGGCAAAGGCGGGCGATGCTTCGCCGAGTG
>NZ_JBOHHU010000152.1:0-4703 GCF_050725615.1 Sphingopyxis sp. | reverse complement strand
GGCTGGGGGTGGGCATGGCCGCAGGGGTAGGCGCAATTAGTCAGGCCCACCCCTAACCCCTCCCGCTTGCGGGAGGGGAACTATGGTCAAAGATCGTCGCAGAAGGCCTTGTACGCCGCGGCGTTCATCAGCGCTTCGAGCTGACTCTTGTCGCTGAGCGTCATGCGGAAGAACCAGCCTTCGCCTTCGGGGTCCGAATTGACGAGCGCGGGGTCTTCCTCGAGCTGGCCATTACCCTCGGTTACGGTGCCGTCGACGGGCGCATAGACGTCGCTCGCCGCCTTGACCGATTCGACCACCGCAGCATCGCCGCCCTGGCTGAGCTCGGCTCCGGTGTCGGGAACTTCGACGAAGACGATGTCGCCGAGCTGGGCCTGCGCGAAGTCGGTAATGCCGACGGTCGCGACATCGCCGTCAACGTCGATCCATTCATGTTCTTCGGTATAATAACGCGGCATCGGTCAGCCTCCCTGTTTGCGCACATAGCGGTGTGGAATGAATGGCATCGCGGTCACGGTGCAAGGCACCCGCTTGCCACGAACCTCGGCGGCGACCGACGTGCCGGGAACGGCATGGTCGCGCGGAACATAGCCCATGGCGATCGGCGCGCCAACGCTCGGCGCGAAACCGCCCGAGGTCACGACGCCGATCTCGTCCTCGCCGTCGAACAGCTTGGCGCCCTCGCGCACCGGCAGCTTGCCGTCGACGAGCAGGCCAACGCGCTTGCGCGGGGATCCGTCGGCATAATGTCCGAGGATGCGCGCCGCACCAGGGAAGCCGCCCTCTTCGCGGCGGCGCTTCTGGATCGCAAAGCCGAGGTCGCCTTCAATCGGGTCGATGGTGGGGTCGAGATCGTGGCCATAGAGCGGCAGTCCGGCTTCGAGGCGCAGGCTGTCACGCGCGCCGAGACCGATCGGCTTCACTTCGGGCTCGCCGCAGAGCAGGTCGGCGACCTGCTGTACCTTGTCGGCATCGACCGAAATCTCGAACCCATCCTCGCCAGTATAGCCCGAGCGGCTGATCCACGCGTCAACGCCGCCGATCTGATAGGGGCCGCCCATCATAAAGGTCAGCGCGTCCAGACCCCATTCGCCGGTTGTGTGGCGCTTCAGCGCGTCGAACGCCTTCGGACCCTGCAGCGCCAGCAGCGCGCGGTCCTCGAAATGGTTGATCGTGATCGCATCGGGCAGGGTTTCGCGCAGGTGCCCGATATCCTCCCACTTCACCGCGCCGTTGACGACCATATAGATGCCGTCGGGCCAGCGGCTAAGCATGAGGTCGTCGAGAATGCCGCCGTCCTCGGCGAGCAGCAGCGAATAGCGCATGCGCCCGAGCGCGAGGCTCTTCACGTCGCCCGGAAGCACCGCTTCGAGCGCGTCGTCGAGCCCTTCGCCCGACAGGTGGAGTTGCCCCATATGGCTGACGTCGAACAGGCCGGCATTCTCGCGGACCCACAGATGTTCGGCCATGATGCCTTCATATTGGATCGGCATCCAGTAACCGGCGAACTCGACCATGCGGCCGCCCTTGGCGCGGTGCCAGGCGTCGAGCGGCAGGGTCTCGGTGACGACCTCTACGACTTCGCTATCTTCTCTATCGTCGCCCATATCGCGAACTCCCGTATCAAGCACGGCAAGGAGCGGCGCGGGTGCCGCCTTGTCGCCATGCCCCCTCTGTCACGGGAACCTGAGAGTTTTCGTCCATGATATTATGGACTTACCCCTTCGGTGGCTCCAGCCTAAGGCTGGAACGCTTTCCAGAGTGTCCGTTCCAGCCTGCGCGGTCCGCTTGACCTGAGAGTTTCCGGGGCGGTTGCTCCTTCGGTGGCGAGGCGCGGGTTGCCCCGCCCTCGCGCTCTCCCGCGCGGCCGGTCGAATCCCTTGGCGGAACCCGACAGACGCCCGAGCCTTGGCGGCGCCCTATCGCAGAGTCAATCGGCGAGCCGCCGCATCGCGTCATTTTCATGGATCCGCACGCCGGGCTGCGTCATTCCCGCCAGCGCGACGATCGCCCGCGCGACGGTTTCGCTCGGAATCGAGCGATAGCGGCGCAGCGACCCGTGGAGCAGCGCATCGGTGATCGGCGCCGCGACCATCGCGATCCCCTCGCCCAGCCGCTTCGGCCCCGCGCGGTCGCCCATGAGCAGACCGGGGCGCAGGATATCAAGCCGCTCGAAGCCGAGCGCGCGCAGCCCGTCCTCGGTCTCACCCTTGGTCTTCAGATAGAAGTTGCGGCTGTTCGCCGACGCGCCGACCGCGCTGACCAGGATCATGTGCCGCGTCCCCGCCATCCGAGCACCCTTCGCCGCCGAGAGGATCAGGCCGTGGTCGACGGCGCGGAACGCCGCCTGTGACCCGGCCTGGCGGATCGTCGTACCGAGGCAGGAAATGAGCACCGCAGGGCGCTCGACCGCGATGATGTCGGCCCAGCGCTCGGGCGGCGCGACGAGCAGCGCATGCTCTTCGGGCAGATCGTCCTTGTCGCGGCGAACGAGGATGGTCAACGACAGCACGCCCGCATGCGCGATCACCGCGCCGCCGACCATCCCGGTCGCGCCGATGAGGAGCGCGTCAGACATGCGCCAGCGCGGCGGGCACCTGATCGCGCCCGAAAATCTCGGCGTAGCGGTCGATGGCGAAGCGGTCGGTCATGCCCGCGATATAATCACCGATATGGCGCACTGTCGCGCATTCTTCGCCCGGCACGCGCGCCGACCAGTCGGCGCCCATCAGGCGGGGGGTTTCGGCATAGGCGGCAAACAGCCGCGCGATGACCTGGTTCGCCGCCTCGGCCGCCGCGACCTGTTCGGGGTGGTGGTAGAGATTGGCGTACATGAAGCGTTTGAGGTCGCGCTCCTTGCGCGCGAGATCCTCCGAGAAGCCGCCAAGCGTCCGGCCCGCGGCGCGAACATCCCGGGCGCTCGCCACGCCGGTTTCGGCGACGTTGGCGCGCGTCGCGGCGATCACGTCGTTGACCATCACCCCGATCTGGTCGCGCACCAGTTCGCGCAGCAGCCGATCGCGCGGCGCGCCGGGAAAACGATCCTCGACCGCCGCGAAATTCGCCGCGACGAACGGCTGGGCCATCAACTGGTCGAGGCTGAGCAGCCCGGCGCGCAGCCCGTCGTCGATGTCGTGATTGTCATAGGCGATATCGTCGGCGACCGCCGCGATCTGCGCCTCGAGGCTGGCGTGGCTTTTGAGGTCGAGCGGAAATTCGGCGTCGATCGCGGCCAGCGCCCAGCCGGGATATTTGACCGGGCCATTATGCTTGGCGAGCCCCTCGAGCGTTTCCCAGGTCAGGTTGAGCCCGTCGAACAAGGGATAGGGACATTCGAGGCAGGCGAGCGTGCGCAGCGTGTGACCGTTGTGGTCGAAGCCGCCATGTTCGGCCATCGCGGCCTTGAGCGCATCCTCCCCCGCATGGCCGAAGGGCGAATGGCCGATGTCGTGCGCGAGGCATAGCGCCTCGGTCAGATCCTCGTTGAGCCCCAATGCGCGGGCGATGCCGCGCCCGATCTGCGCCACCTCGATACTGTGGGTCAGCCGGACGCGATAATGGTCGAGATCGGGCGCGACGAAGACCTGCGTCTTGTGGCGCAGGCGGCGGAAGGCGATAGAATGGATGATGCGGTCGCGGTCGCGCTGGAACGCATCACGCGGCCCGCGCACGACGCGCCCCACCTCTTCGTGGCGACGCCCGCGACTCTGCAGAGGATCGCTGGCGCACTCCGCAACGCTCATTTGACGGGATCGACTTCCTGGCCGGCGTCGCTGTTGAACAGGAAACCGTCGCCGCCCGCCTTTTTGTAGTCGGCAAGCCAGGCATCGGCGCTCTTCTTGTCCTTGAACGGACCGACGAGCAGGCGGCGGGTCTTGCCCCATTCGGTGCTGCCGCCCGATTTGCCCTTGAACAGGGCGGCGTTCTTCTTGGCGAATTTGGCATAGTCGGCGGCCAGCGCCCGGACATTGGCGCCGGTTGCGACCTGCACCCAGAGGCGCGCCGGGTTTGCCTTCTTTTCAGCGGCTTCGGCCTTGGCCTTCGCATCGGTTTCCGCCTTCACCTTGGCGGCGGCGGCGTCCTTGGCGCGCTTCGCCTCGGCGGCGGCATCGGCCTTGCGCTTGTCGTCGCGCAGCCTGGCCAGCGTTGCGGCGTCGACCGCGCCGCTCGTCGCCGCCATTTCTTCGGCCGGGATTTCGAGCGAACCGACGATATCGGCCAGCGACGCGAGCGGCGCGGCGGGCGGCGGTACAGGCGTCGAAGCAGCCGCGACGGCGGCCGCTTCCGGCTCGATCGCAGCGGGGGCCGGGTCCGCCGCAGCGGGCAAGGGATCGGGATTCGACGGCACCGGCGCCGCCGCCACGGGCGTCGAGGCCGGGTTCGCGGCTGGCGTTGCAACCTTGCCGATGTCGGCGATCGAGAAGCCGGGACCGACGGGTCCGCCATCGCGAACGGCGACCCCGATCGGCGTGGGCGCGGCGGCGGGCGGCGCGCTCGCCGATGCGGCGGCGGACGGTACGGGCGACGGCGCGCTGGTAGCGGCGACCGTCGAAACGGCCGGGGACGGCGTCGGCACCGGCGGGCTGGCTTTCGGCGGCGCCGCGCTCGCGATGGCCGGGCGCGGCTGGGCTTTCGGCGGAGCCGCGGTCGGCGGCGGCGTTTTCGGCGGGACCGCAGCGGGCGGCGGCGGGTCGGACATGCGG
>NZ_JBOHHU010000151.1:0-4772 GCF_050725615.1 Sphingopyxis sp. | reverse complement strand
CCTTTGCGTGAGTCAAAAAAGAAAATCTCACGCAAAGGCGCAAAGGCACGAAGAAGGGAGAAAGAAGGAAGAAGGCGGGTCCCCGCTTTCGCGGGGATGACGATCGGGTCAGGCCGCAATCTTGAACCGCGCCAGATAGTCGTAATCGGGCCGGCACGCTTCGGCGACGCCCTGCCCTTGCGCGTCCAGTTCGGGCACCGGCTTGTCGGGCGCACCGAAGCCGGTGCTTGTCATCACCGCGTCGTACCAGTGCGATGCCCAGATGCCGTCGGTGTCGCGAAGCCCTGCCTCCCAATGCAGCATCGCCGGATCCCACGCGATGCCGAGCGCCGCGCAGAGCTTCGCGAGCATCGCGGGCGGGTCGCGCAATATGTCGGCGCTGTCGATCACCGGCGGAGCATGACCCAGCCGGTCGGCCTCGCGGTCGAAAAACTCGACCTGTTTGTCGGTGCCGAGATGGTCGGGGCGCACCGCGACGCGCTTCGCGGCATAACTCGCGACGACGCGCGCCGGATCGCGGATCAGGAAGGCATGGCGAAGGCCCGGCAGGTCGTCGTGGGCGATCGGCCCGACCATGTGATGCGCCATATGCTTCTGGTACCAGATCGGTGTGCCGGCCGGGTTCGGACCCGTCATGGTCGCCGCGACGCCCGACCAGTCGCAGTCCATCGACGCCATCACCTCGTCCATCATCGGCTGGGGGTCGCCGGTCTGCTTGAGATAGGCACCGTAAAAAGGTTCGTCGCTGACATGGGTATCGGCGCGGGCGCCAAAGCTGCGCATCATCGCGGTCGACAGGTTGCGCGGCCCCGACCACATGGCGATGCGGATGCAGTCGCCCATGCTAGGCTTCACCCGCAATGTCGCGCTCGATCAATATCTTGTACAGTCCCTGCAGCCGCTCGACCATCGGACCTCGCCCCTGCGTCAGCACCCGCCCGTCGATCGTGTGTGCGGGGACCACCCCCGCAAAGGTGCCGGTCACGAAAGCCTCCTCGGCGCCATAGACGTCGGTGAGTGAGAAATTCTTTTCATAGACCGGGATGCCCGCCTCGCGGCAGACGCGGATGACGTTGCTGCGGGTGATTCCGGCGAGGCAATAATCGCCGCTCGACGTCCACACCTCGCCCTTGCGCACGATGAAGAAATGGGTCGAGTTGCAGGTCGCGACGAAGCCGTGCGGGTCGAGCATAAGCGCCTCGTCGGCGCCGGCCTGCGCCGCCTGGATGCACGCGGTGATGCAGTTCAGCTTGCTATGCGAATTGAGCTTGGGGTCCTGCACCGCCGGATCGCCGCGCCGGACATGGACGGTGAACAGCGACAAGCCTTTCTCGACCGTCGCGGGCAACGGGTCCTTATGCTCGGCGATGATGACGATCGTCGCGGGCGAGATCACGACGCGGGGGTCCTGGTACGGCGTCGAGCGGATGCCGCGCGTCACCATCAGACGGATATGGCACGCGTCCATCTGGTTGCCGGCGATGGTGTCGTAAAGCCGCTGGATCAGCGCTTCGCGCGAAATCCCGATGTCCATCGCGATCGCCTTCGCGCCCTCGAACAGGCGGTCCATATGCTGGTCGAGGAAGGCCATGCGCCCCTTGTGGACGCGAATGCCTTCCCACACCCCGTCGCCGAGCATGAAGCCGCTGTCGAACACCGACACGCTCGCCTCCGCGCGGGGCACCAGCGTGCCGTTGACGTTGATGAGGATCGCGTCGTTGCGCGGATCGGGGACGAAGTCGTGGGTGCCTTGAGCCATGCGCGGCAACCTAGCCGCTGGCGCGCCCGTGTCGAGGGGTCAGGCGACCTTGCGCCCGAAACCGCGCACCGGCGGGCGATCGAGTTGTCCCCGCGCTGCGCCTTCGAGCGGGTCGCGCCGCGCCGCCGCGCGTTCCTCGGCGGTCGCCAGCTGGCGCGGCGGCGGCGGACCGCCCTCGGCCGCGCGCTTTTCGTCGAGCACCTGGTGCCAGACGGCGCCCGCCTCGCGGTGCGGCATCGCGAAGATTTCGATCGCCTCGCCGACCAGCGGCACCGCGCGTTCGGCGAGCTTCAAATAGCCTAGCGGGAGGCGGATCTTCCGCTTGCCGACGAGGCCGCCCTTGTCACTGTGGATCACCAGCAAAACCGGACCGGGGATCGGCAGGCCCGCAGCGCTGAAGAAGAGCGTTTCGGTGCCGACGCGGGTATAATGGTCGAAGGAGACGAAGCGCCTCGTCCACAAGGTGCGGATTTCGAGCCCGCGCGCGTGCTGGGTGATCGCGGCCTTGTCCGCCGACAGCGCCTTAACGAGCGCGCGGATGCCATAAGCGATCAGATAGAGCCCGAGCGGCGCGCCGATCAGCGTGCCCATCAGCGCGAAGCCGCCGAAGAAGAACAGCAAGGCGCGGGTGGCAAGTTTGCCGCCGCTATAGTGGACGATGACCATCGCCGGTCAGCCGATCTTGCGGCCGAACTGCGGACGCGGGGCTGCGGCGTCGGACCTGTCCTCGACCGGCGCCGGGGCGTCGGCGCGCTTGGTCATATAGCGGGCGAAAGCGGCGTCGGCGTCGAAACCCTCGGTCGCGGGCAGATCGTCGCCGACCTTGACGCTCGCGCCCGGGACGCGGTTGGCCCCCGAGGCGACGCGGAGCAGCTTGACCAGCGGGCCGATCAGGAACAGCAGCGCGATGATCGACAGGCCGAGCACGGTCGGGCCAAGCCCGATGCCGACGATGCCCTCGGCGGTGTTGCCGCCGACGCCCATGAAATGCCACAGGAGATAGCCAATCCAGGCGACCGGAATCAGCGCCAGCAGCCAGCGAAACACCCCGCCGATCGAACCACCCATAGGAAAACCCTCCTCTGTCCGTAGAGGGTCATACAGGTGAGCGGTTAGGATTTTCTTATGCGGCGGCCCGGCCCCGACGCACCCAGGCCGCACCGAGCAGCGCGAAGGCCGCCCCCAGCATCGTGCCGCCGACGATGTCGCTCGCCCAATGGACGCCGAGCATCATCCGCGACGCGCCGTTGAGCAGGATCATCGCGCCCGCGAGGCTCCATGCCGCGCGGCGCCAGCGCGGCGGCACCAGCCAGGCGAGCAGCAGATAGACGACCGCCGCGCTCGTCGCATGGCCGCTGGGATAGGAAAAGCTGGTCTGATGGTCGAGATGCGGGATCAGGTCGGGGCGCGACACGCCGAAGGCCAGCTTGAGCAGGCTCGACGCGAGGTTCGAAAGCAACGATGCCCCCGCGAGCGCCACCGCCGCGCGCGGACCGCTCCAGCGCCAGACGAGCGCGGTCAGGCCGATGACGATGATCCAGCGCGGGGTGCCGCCGCCGATCCAGCTCGCCCATTGCATGAAGGAAATGAAGGCGGGATCGCTCTTGCCGACATGCAGGACGAGGTCGGTCGAGATGCGCAGATCGACCGCCTGCATCCAGCCCCCGACGACCGCGAAGCCGAGCAGGATGACGCCGGCGAGCAGGATGGCGGCGGCGATGAGGAAGCGGGAGGATTTGGTGATGGGTCGATCCCTCAAGTCCAAAGGATTTCGCACGAAGACACGAAGCCACAAAGAGGCACTAAACCCGTTCGCCCTGAGCTTGTCGAAAGGCCGTTCTTCCCTTTTGTGGTTGAAAGGAAGAACGATGCTTCGACAAGCTCAGCACAAACGGAAATAGGGAAATCTCTTTGTGGCTTCGTGGCTTCGTGCGAGTCAAAATCAGATGTGGAGCGGCCGCCCGAACGCCGCGAGCACGCCTTCGTGCATCGTTTCGCTGAGCGTCGGGTGCGGGAAGACGGTGCCGATGAAGTCATCCTCGACCAGCTCGGCGGTCTTGCCGATCGTATAGCCCTGGATCAGCTCGGTGACCTCGGCGCCGATCATATGCGCGCCGAGCAGTTCGCCGGTCTTGGCGTCGAAGATCGTCTTGGTGAAACCCTCGGCCTCACCGAGGGCGATCGCCTTGCCGTTGCCGATGAAGGGGAAGGTCCCGGCCTTGACCTCATAACCCAGTTCCTTGGCCTTCGCCTCGGTCAGCCCGACGCTGGCGATCTGCGGGCGGCAATAGGTGCAGCCGGGGATGTTGCGCGGGTCCATCGCGTGCGGGTGGTTGCCCGCGATCGCCTCGACCGAAATCACCGATTCGTGCATCGCCTTGTGCGCGAGCCACGGCGGCGCGGTGACGTCGCCGATCGCCCAGATACCGGGGACATTGG
This sequence comes from Sphingopyxis sp., assembly GCF_050725615.1. Classification (GTDB taxonomy): domain Bacteria; phylum Pseudomonadota; class Alphaproteobacteria; order Sphingomonadales; family Sphingomonadaceae; genus Sphingopyxis. The sequence goes on along the minus strand of NZ_JBOHHU010000151.1, from coordinate 574 downwards.
TGCGGCACATCGCGTCGGTGTCGATATGGCCCTTGGTGGTCTTCACGCCGAGCGCTTCGAGCCCGATATTCTCGGTGTTCGGGACGATGCCGATCGCGACGATCGCATGGCTGAATTCGGCGGATTCGACCTTGCCGTCCTTGCCCTTGATCTTCGCCGATACCCCGGTCGCAGTCGCCTTCAGCTCCTCGACCCCGGCGCCGGTGTAGATCGTCATGCCCTGCTTCTTGAGCTGTTTCTCCAGGAACGCCGACACATCGGCATCCTCGACGGGGACGAGGCGGTCGAGCATTTCGACGACGGTCACTTCGGCGCCCATGTCGCTGTAGAAGCTCGCGAACTCGATGCCGATCGCGCCCGATCCGATGACGAGCAGCTTCTTGGGCATTTCGGGCGGGACGAGCGCGTGGCGATAGGTCCAGATGCGCTTGCCGTCGGCGGGCGCGAAGGGCAGGTCGCGCGCGCGGGCGCCGGTGGCGACGATGATATTCTTGGCGGTGAGGGTTTCGGTCCCCTTCTCGCCCTTCACCTCGAGCTTGCCCGGCGCGGTGAGTTTGCCCTCTCCCATATGCAC
>NZ_JBOHHU010000150.1:0-4848 GCF_050725615.1 Sphingopyxis sp. | reverse complement strand
TCCGATGGGTGTCTCGACTTCGCTCCACACGAACGGAAAAAGAGGGGATGGCCTGGAGCGCGAAAAGGGGTGGGCTTTCACCCACCCCGTCCGTCTCAGATCCCGTCGACGGCCTTGCTGACGAGGATATTCACCGCGACGCGGCGGTTCTGCGCCTTGCCTTCGGGGGTCGAATTGTCCGCCGCCGGATCGGCTTCGGCCATGCCGGTCGGGGTCAGCATGCGATAGGGTTTCCAGCCGCACGCCTGCTGCAGATAATTGACGACGCGGCTGGCGCGCTTTTCGCTGAGCTCCTGGTTCAGCTCTTCGCTGCCGGTCGAATCGGTGTAGCCGACGACGAGCAGCAGCGCATTGTCGGTGCTCGAGGCCTGGTTCGCGGCGGCGCAAAGGTCGGCCTTCGCCTGTTCGGTCAGTACGGCCTTGCCGGTGTCGAAGTTCACGTTGGTCGTGGCCTTGACATTATATTGGTCGATGTCGCCGACGCGGCTGCGCAGCTGGTCGGTGGCGGCCGTCTGTTCGGCGAAACGCTGGTCGGTGCCGGTATAGATCATCGACGCGGTGCGCAGATCCTTGTTCTTGAGCGCGACCTGGTTGGCGACGAGGCCGCCGTCCCACTGATAGGTTTCGACCGAGACCGGCAGGCCATTGAGCAGCTGGGCCGCAGCGAGTTTGTCGCGGCTGAGGCCGAGGAAGCCGCCGCTCGACTTGATCTTGGTATAATCGGCGATGGCGATGCTCTGGCGGCTGCCGTCGGCGGTGACAACCTGCATCCGGCCGTCGCTGCGCGCCGCGATGATGCCTTCGACCTTGGGACCCTTGGTCATCTGGTCGGGGGTGGGCAACTGGCCATAGACGGTCGCCATCGGCTCGGCTTCGGTCGTGTCCTGCGCCGCGACGCTGATCGTTGCCGTGCTGGCCAGCATGGCGAGCGCCAGCACGAGTTTCGGACTGCTGGAAATGGCCTTCATATAATGCTCCTTCGAATGGACGGCCCGCCCCTGCGGGCGCCCGTGATCGTCGCGTCAACTTTTCCGGCAGGCGAAAAGTTCACCGAGGGGGTCGCGGAGCGGGATGACGCGAACGCAAGACGCGGCGAACCGAGCAACCGACGCCGCGTTCGTGGATTCAGAAGGGTCGGATTTTGGAAATGGGCGGGCCGAGGGCGCGGCCCGGCCTGCCGCGAAATCGCGCTCGTTCAGGCGTTGCGCGCCGTCAGGCCCCCATCGACCGGGATCACCGCGCCGGTGATATAGCTGGCGGCGGGCAGGACGAGGCTGAGCGTGATATGCGCGACCTCCTCGGGCTCGCCATAGCGGCGCAGCGCGGTGCGGCGTTTGGCGAAGACCAGCTTGTCGGCCTCGGCCACCTTGTCGGTCATGCCGGTGTGGATGGGGCCGGGGCAGATGCAGTTGACCGTGATGCCTTCCTTGCCAAGATCGACCGCGAGGCCGCGCGTCAGGCCGGTGACGCCGGTCTTGGCCGCCACATAGGGCGTGTCGCCGGGCGTCGCGCCGAGGCCCTCGGTCGAGGCGATGTTGACGATGCGCGGCGCGTCGCTTTGGCGCAGCCAGGGCAGCGCGGCGCGGACCATGCGCTGGTGTCCGGTCAGCAGGATCGCGACGGCGCGGTGCCAGATGTCGTCATAATCATCGGCGTCGAGCGGGCAGAAGGCCGAGATGCCGGCATTGTTGATCAGGATGTCGATGCCGCCGAACTGCGCCGCGATGTCGGCGACGACGGCCTTGATCGCCTCGCCGTCGGACACGTCGAGTGCGAAGGCCTTGGCATTGGGGCCGGCTTCGGCCGCGACGGCTTCGCAGGCCGCGAGGTCGAGATCGGTGATCGCGACCCGGGCGCCTTCGCTGGCGAGCAGCAGCGCGGTGGCGCGGCCCATGCCGCTCGCCGCGCCGGTGACGATCGCGACACGGCCGGCGATCGATCGCGAACGGTCGGGCGTCCCGCTCAACGGAACGGCGGCTCGTTGAACGCGCGGAGTTTGCGGCTGTGGAGCTTGGCGCCCTCGTCGCGCATCGTCTCGCACGCGCGGATGCCGATCTGGAGATGCGCGGCGATCGCTTCCTCGTAAAAGCGGTTGGCCTGTCCGGGCAGCTTGAGTTCGCCGTGAAGCGGCTTGTCGCTGACGCAGAGCAGGGTGCCATAGGGGACGCGGAAGCGATAGCCCTGCGCCGCGATCGTCGCGCTTTCCATGTCGATGCCGATCGCGCGCGATTGCGAGAAGCGCAGCGCGCTGTCGGTGTAGCGCAATTCCCAGTTGCGGTCGTCGGTGGTGACGACGGTGCCGGTGCGCATACGTTTCTTGAGGTCGGCACCCGTCGCGCCCGACACCGCTTCGGCGGCGGTCGCGAGCGCGACCTGCACCTCGGCGATCGGCGGGATCGGGATGGCGACCGGCAGCACCGCGTCGAGGATATGATCGTCGCGGAGATAGGCGTGGGCGAGGACATAGTCGCCGATGCGCTGGCTGGGGCGGAGGCCGCCGCAATGGCCGATCATCAGCCAGGCCTCGGGGCGCAGCACCGCGAGATGGTCGCAGATCGTCTTGGCGTTCGACGGGCCGACGCCGATGTTGACGAGGGTGATGCCGCCGCCGTCGGGGGCGATGAGGTGATAGGCGGGCATCTGGTGCCGCCGCCAGGCGCTGTCGGCGACGAGCGCGCTGGCGTTGACGCCGGGCTGGTCGACATAGAGGCCCGCCGCGCCGGCGAGCGCGGTATAATGGCCCTGGCCGACCTGCGCGCCCGCCCAGGCGACAAATTCGTCGACATAGCGGTGGTAGTTGGTGAACAGGATATAGCGCTGGAAATGCTCGGGTGCGGTGCCGGTGTAATGGCGCAGCCGCGCGAGCGAGAAATCGGTGCGCAGCGCGTCGAACAGGGCGAGCGGCTGCGACGCGGCGGGATCGGCGCCGAACAGGCCGTCGGCGAGTTCGTCACCGATGTCGGCGAGCTCGGTGGTCGGGAAATGGCGCGCCAGTTCGAGCGGGGTGACGCGGCCCATGTCCGAACCGTCGCTGGCGTCGAGCACATAGGGGAAGGGGATTTGTTGTCCGGTGCGCGTGACCTCGAGCTTGATGTCGTAATGGCGCGCGAGGAGCATGAGCTGGTCGCGCAGATAATCGGCGAAGAGGTCGGGACGGGTCACCGTCGTTTCGAAAACGCCCGCGCGTTCGAAGCGGCCGAAGGCGAGATTATGCCCCTTCTGCCCCTCGCGCTGCTCGCCGGTGGTGGTCAGGCGGATCGCGGGATAGTCGAACAGCCCCGTCGCCGCGGCATCGGTGGGCGGCAGCGTGCCGTCATGGACATAGGCGGCGATCGCCGATTTGAGGTTGGTGACCGAGGTGCGGAACCGGTCCTGCAGTTCGGTGATGATCCCTTCGACGAGGGCGGCGGGATCGGCGATGTTCTGATTGTGCGATGAGTTGGATGTCATCGCGACGCTGTTGCACGAAAATGTGACAAAAGGGAAGAGGTGGGGCCCACCTCATAACGTCACCCCGGACTTGATCCGGGGTCCCGCTTTTCGACGTGGCTGAGCGGGATCCCGGGTCAAACCCGGGGTGACGAAGAAGAAAGGGCGGCGCGATGATGCGCCGCCCTTTGAAATCTCAGAGCTGCTCGAGCATATGGTCGGCGCTCGACACCCGGAATTCGCCGGGGGCTTCGACGTTGAGCTGTTCGACGACGCCGTCGTTGACGATCATCGAGAAGCGCTGGCCGCGCTTGCCCATGCCGAAGGCCTTGCCGTCCATCGTCAGGCCGACCGCTTCGGCGAAATCGCCATTGCCGTCGGCGAGCATGGTGACCGCGCCGCCCGCATCGCCATTCTTGCCCCACGCGCCCATGACGAACGCGTCATTGACGGCGGTGCAGACGATCTCGTCGACGCCCTTCGCCTTGAGTTCGGCGGCCTTGTCGACGAAGCCCGGCAGATGCTTGGCCGAGCAGGTCGGGGTGAAGGCGCCGGGGACCGAGAAGAGCGCGACCTTGCGGCCCTTGAAATAATCGGCGGTGCTGACCTGTTCGGGGCCGCTTTCGGTCACCTTGACCAGCGTGGTTTCGGGCAGCTTGTCTCCGGTCTGGATCGTCATCTTCTTGTCCTCTCAGCGGGGAATTGGGAGCGCAGACATTGGGTGGCGAGGGGGCCAAGTCAAGCGCGGCGGATAAATTCACGCGCGCGCTGGACCGCGCCCGCGCGGGCGGGCATGGTGGTGCGATGGAAACGGCTCCCCCCTGGTTCACCGGCCAGCTGCTCCTCGCGCTGCCCGGCATCGGCGACCCCCGCTTCGAGCATGTGGTGATCGCGATGATCAGCCATGATGCGGAGGGCGCGATGGGTATCGGCATCTCCGACCCGATCGAGGGCATGACGGTCGGCGCGGTGCTCGACCAGCTCGAGATCGCGCACGACGACGACCCGCTCGACATGCCGGTGTTCCTCGGCGGCCCGGTCGAGCAGTCGCGCGGCTTCGTGCTGCACAGCCGCGACTGGGGCGGCGAGGGGGCGGTCGAGGTCGCTGGGCGCTGGACGGTGTCGAGCTCGCACGACATCCTTCGCGCGATCGGCGAAGGGCGCGGTCCGTCGCGCTGGCTGGTGGCTTTGGGTTATGCCGGATGGGCGGGCGGGCAGCTCGAGGACGAGATGGTCCGCCATGGCTGGCATGTGACGCCGGGCAGCGATGCCTTGCTGTTCGATACGCCGCCCGGCAAGCGCTGGCAGGCGGCGTTCGCCGAGGCCGGGATCGATGCGCGATTGCTCACGACCGAAGGCGGCGAGGCGTAAAAACACCGTAGCCCTGAGCTTGTCGAAGGGCGCCTCTCGGTGAAGCGC
>NZ_JBOHHU010000149.1:0-4947 GCF_050725615.1 Sphingopyxis sp. | reverse complement strand
GCCGAAAGCATGCCGGGGCGGTCGTCGCCCAGGATGCGATAGACGATCAGACGCTTCTCGCGAACCATTTCGCGGTTCAGCACCACGGCCAGCATGCGGGCGTCGATATTGCCGCCCGTCAGTTCAACGCCGACCTTCATGCCCTTGAAACGTTCCGGGTTGGCCAGGATGGCGGCCAGACCGCCGGCCCCGGCGCCCTCGGCCACCGTCTTCTCCAGCGTCGCCAGCAGAGCGACACCTTTCTCGAAATCGGCCTCCTCGCAGACGAAGACCTCGTCGATCAGGCTGTCGGCCAGGGCGAAGGGGATTTCGCCCACGGCCTTGATGGCGATGCCCTCGGCGATGGTTTGCCCGCTGCACTTGGCCGGCTCGCCGCGACGCCGCGCGGTGAAGGAGGGATAGCGGGCGGCCTCGACGCCGAAGATCTTGATGTCGCGCTTGATCGCCTTGGCGGCGATGGCGCTGCCGGCGATCAGACCGCCGCCGCCGATGGGGATGATCAGGGCGTCCAGATCGGGCGCGTCCTCGACAAACTCCAGACCGCAGACGCCCTGGCCCGCGACGATGCCCTCGTCGTCAAAGGCCGAGACGAAGACATAGCCGTGCTCGACCTGCAGCCGCTTGGCCTCCTCGGTCGAGGCCGAGAAGTCGAGGCCGTGGATGACGACATTGGCGCCGTGGGCGCGGGTGCCGTCCACCTTCACGAAGGGGGTGCCTTCGGGCATGACGATGGTCACCGGCACGCCGAGACGGCCGCCGTGATAGGCTAGGGCCTGGGCGTGGTTGCCCGCCGAGGCGGCGACGACGCCGCGCTTCATCTCGTCCGGCGTCAGTTGCAGCAGCCGGTTCAAGGCGCCGCGCTCCTTGAAGCTGCCGGTGAAGTGCAGGTTGTCGAACTTGATCCAGATCTCGGCCCCGGTCAGTTGCGACAGGCGGCGGGAATAGCGGACGGGCGTGCGGTCCACCTGGCCGGCGATGCGCTTCTGCGCCGCGCGGATGTCCTCGAAGGTGACGGTCATGAAGTCCCTGAAATCGTTTCTTGGCCGGTCTCTGCGTCCGGTCTCCGGCGCTCTTGTGGCGCACCCGACGCGGGGGGGCAACCTTGACTCGCCGCGTCATAGGGGGCCATTCCGGTAGCGCTTGAAACGCGTTCTGGGAGCCCCCTCCATGTCGACCCGTCGCCCCTCCATCGTCCTCGCCGCCGTCCTCGCGGGCGGACTGGCCCTCAGCGCCTGCGCCACCACGCCGATGGGCGGTCCGACCGGCGGAAACTCGGCCGAGTTCAGCGCCGACGCCTTCGCCTGGTCGACCCGCGCGGGTCAGGCCTCGATCGAAGGCCGCGTCGCCTTCGCCCAGGACGGCAAGGCCTTCCAATGCGTCGGCAACGTCGGGCTAATCCCTGACACCGGCTACACCCGCGCCCGAATGCAGCGCCTTTACGGCTCAACCGAACGCGCCGCCGTTCCCGCTGCCGTGGTCCGCGCCCGCTCGGCTGGCGAACAGGGCGCCGACTACCGCTCCTATGAACGCGCCCAGCCCTGCGCCGACGGCGCCTTCCGCTTCACCGGCCTGCCCGACGGCAGCTGGTTCCTGATCTCGCCGGTCAAGGCCGGCGACGACATCGTGGTGGTGATGAAGCGCGTCCAGACGCGCGGCGGGCGTATGGTCAGCGTCACCCTCGGAAGTTGAACGGCGCCGAGGATCGGCGTTCGCCATCCTTTGGCCTTACCGGGCCGCTCTCTGACTGTTCCATTTACGGACAGTCGGGGAGCGCGTTCTTGTCCCAACACAATATCATGGGTTCCGAAGCCTTCAACAAAGGCCCCTTCGTCATCATTCGGGCGGTGAAATCCGGCGGCTTCCGTCGTCGTCGTTCGCGCTCGCTGGCGGCCTATGCGGTCGTGGCGGTTCTGGCCCTGTCGGCCGGCGCGGCGGTCGCGGCCTTTGCGCTGGGCCCGCTTCTGGTTGAAGCCGCCCCCGCCAGCCTTGCTCCGGGCGCCGTCGCCCCTGCGGCAACGATCGGCGCCGCGGCGACCCCGGCTCTGACCACGCCTTCGGCCTGAAAGTCGGCAGGGCCGACCGACTCTGCCGCGCTCCGACCTCTTGGCTGACGCGGACATGAGAATGATCCGACCAATCGTCCTCCGGCGTCGCTCTCGCACGCGAGAAACGACCATGACCCAAATATTGATGAAATGTGAATGACCGCCGATTTGCGGTCCATCTATACAATCTCTGCCAAGTAGTCAGAAACGCCCCATTCACAATACAGTCACGGTGCCGGGTCACCCCGGGTCCGCAAGAGTACAACCGAACCCTGACGCGCCGATCGCCACCACCGCACTCGCGGGATCGACACGCCATCGGGCGGGCCGGGTCGGGACGCAGACACGTCTCGCCCAAAACAAGGCGCTTCGGCGCGCGACGGCCTCACCGCGGAATTGCACGCCCCCCAGCGTTCCGCCCGACTGGAGTCGACGCCGAAGCGCAGGCCTGCCCCATGCGCGTCCCCGGCAATGTCAGAAGATCTGGACCGGCCGGCGGGAATCGACCCGCGACATTCAGCTTGGGGAGCTGAAAAATTTCCTTAAAAATCAATGCGCTTTAAGCAAAAACCGCTTCAAATCGCCCTATAGGAACCAATGGGCTACGCCAAGCCTGCAAAGCGGAGGCGTCGCTACTTCCGCCACGAAAAGCACGAGACGGAGCCCCGGCCCTTCCCGGGATCGACATGGATCAGCGCCGCAGACTGAGCCGACAAAAGCCACCGTACCGCGCTCTGGCGCATCGGCGTCTATGTGCAGCTCACGCGCAAAGCTGGGGACGACGCCGCGTTTCTGAAGTCACTCTGCGCGAGATGACCTAACCCCCGATGCCCGTCCATAGCGGTAGAGCAGCGCGCCCGACAATGCAGGTCGTATCGAGCTATCCTTCGTGAACGCGTCCACCACGAAGCTCCGGTGACGGCGCGGCTGGACAGGCTCGCTGGATGGGTCCTGTGGCGCAAATCACGCCTTTCTCAACGCCGGACAGCGTTGAGAAAGGCCGGCTCATTTGCAAGGATCTTGGGTGCTAGGGCCTCGCAGGCCGCGAAATCATAAAGGGAATCGATATCCCAGGCTCGTTCAAATGGAGTGGTGAACGCCAGAGTACCCCGGGGCGTGAACTTGCGCTCCTCGAGAAGCGCACTGGCCCGAATGATGTAGACAGCGCCATTGAGCATCATGACTTCGCCGCCGAAATCGGCGTCGAAGCGATCCAAGGTGCCACTAGGACCTATGGTACAGAGAAAATTCCGAGGCTTAGGCAATGACGAAACCGTGACAACAGCGGGAGCATCGGCTTCGATACAGCGCTCGATCACAGCATCAATGTCGGAAGTCAGCCGTAGCGGAGATGTCGGCTGTAACAACACGACATAGTCCCAAGCGCCCCCCAACGTTTCCATGGCGTGAATTGTAGCGTCGACAACGGAAGATGTGTCGCCCGCCAGATGTGTAGGCCGGCGGAACGGGGGTGGAAATCCAGCATCCGCAGCAGCTTGAGCGATGGCGTCGTCATCAGTGCTGACGACGATCTGATCGATGTGCCGCGAGGCCTTGGCAGCCTCAAGCGTCCAAGCGATCAACGGCTTGCCTAGTAGTGGGCGCGCGTTCTTGCCCGGCAGCCCCTTGGAACCGCCGCGAGCTGGTACGACAGCCATGATGCGAGGTTTTACCAAGTAAAATCAGCTCCTTTGGGCGCGTATTCTGGGTACCGGGTAGCTAGTCACCCTGTGTCCGTCAAGCTGAGGCCTATCCATCCCCTAAGGACGATGACGGGACAGGAATTTCTGCTAGGGGAGCGAACCATTCTGGCCGTTCCCACATCAACGCGCAACGCTGAACCCGGAAACTCCAACCATCGGATTTAGCCGTAAATGGCAGGGAACCATATTGATCCGAAACAGCTCCAGGCTCTAGAGTTCGCTCGCAACGGGTTGAATGATTGGCGTTCAATCAGAAATGACTGCAACTTTAAAAGCGCTGGCAAGACCGTCGATCCGTAGCGGATGGAGATTTTTTTGAGTAACGCCCTAGAGCCGACCGTTGCAAAGAGACGACTGATAGATCAGCGTCAAACTTATGCAGCGAATTTCGGACTCATCTTCCGATCGGCGTCGGTATTCTACGCTATATCGGGAAAGAATCGCTCGACTACCATTTCATTCATGAATTACTGGGCAGTCAAGCGAGCAATTGACGTATCTATCGTTGTTACCACCCGCACAATGAATGGTAAAGTGATAGAAAGAGTCCTGTATAATTGGGAATCTTCTTCTGTAGTCAATCACAAAGTGGATTTGGGCGCCCACAACGAAGGCTCTATTGAAATTGAAATTTTTTCCGCCCAGAATCTAGTAATACCCTACCCAGCAATCATGGCTGTATATGAGACCGCTGTAGGCATATCCATGGTCCATAGTTATGCGCGGATATATTCGCCCATGGAAGTCGAGGAGGGCAACTCGATAGAAGATGGAAGCGAAAGCTGCGCTTCCGTTCGCGATGCAGAAAACGTGCGATCTTTTGTGGTTATGCACAATGGATATGAACCCGCACCGGCTCAAGTGATCTTTGCGTGCCTTACGAATTCTCGCGGAGAGAAAATTCAGCGCGAACATACCCTGCCGGCTCTGCCCCCCTACGGAACGGCTCGACTCGACACCGGGGCAATATTTCCTGAAATTAGAAATTTCTTGGCCGGAGAGCCGGGCAATCTCGCAGTAAAATTCCGACTGTCGCGCGCCTTTGCGCGCCTGCTTGTCGCCAACGAAACCATTGACGGAAAAGATTTACAAGTAACGCACTCAAATTTCAACTACACCGACATCCAAACAAATATACTGGATGAACATAATAGCGCGACCGTTTGCCTCGCAGCTATTCCGGACCGGGACCTTTACAC
>NZ_JBOHHU010000148.1:0-5098 GCF_050725615.1 Sphingopyxis sp. | reverse complement strand
GACGTGCATCGCGCCGTCATCGTTCGCACCCGCAAGGATGTGCGCCGCGCCGACGGTTCGGTGATCCGTTTCGACACCAACGCCGCCGTGCTCGTCAACAAGAATGAAGAGCCGATCGGCACGCGTATCTTTGGCCCCGTCGTCCGCGAACTGCGCGGCCGTGGCTATATGAAGATCATCAGCCTGGCGCCGGAGGTGCTCTGACCATGGGTATGGCGAAAATCAAGAAGGGCGACACGGTTGTCATCCTGTCCGGCAAGGACAAGGGCAAGACCGGTGAAGTGACGCAGAGCCTGCCGAAAGACGGCAAGCTGATCGTCGCGGGCGTCAACATCATCACGCGGCACAAGAAGCCGAGCCAACAGGATCCGCAGGGCGGCCTGGAACGCAAGGAAGCACCGCTGCACGCGAGCAAGGTCGCGCTGGCCGACCCCAAGTCGGGCAAGCCCACCCGCGTGCGTTTTGAAACCAAGGACGGCAAGAAGGTCCGCGTGGCCGTGAAGTCCGGGGAGACGATCAGTGGCTGACAATTATACCCCGCGCATGCGCACCCGCTATGACGATGTGATCGTCAAGGCGATGACCGAGAAATTCGGTTACAAAAATGCGATGGAAGTGCCCAAGATCGAAAAGATCACGCTCAACATGGGCGTCGGCGAAGCCACGCAGGACAAAAAGAAGGTCGAATCGGCCGCTGCCGAGATGGAACTCATCGCCGGTCAGAAGCCTGTCGTGACCAAGGCCAAGAAGTCGATCGCCCAGTTCAAGCTGCGCGAAGGCATGCCGATCGGTTGCAAGGTCACCCTGCGCCGCGAACGCATGTATGAATTCCTCGACCGGCTGATCACGATCGCCATGCCGCGTATCCGCGACTTTCGCGGCGTGTCGGCGACCAGCTTCGACGGCCGTGGCAATTATGCCATGGGCCTGAAAGAGCAGATCATCTTCCCCGAGATCAACTATGACCGCATCGACCAGGTGCGCGGCATGGACGTGATCGTCACCACCACCGCCCGTACGGACGAAGAAGCCCGCGAACTGCTCAAGCTGTTCGGCTTCCCCTTCCCGATCGAAGCGCAGGAAAAGGAAGCCGCCTGATCCCTTTGGGACCAGGCAGGCTCTTTCAAGAAGGAAAGAGAACTTAAGTCATGGCGAAACTGAGTTCCGTGAACAAGAATGAGCGTCGCAAGAAGCTGGTGAAGAAATATGCCGGCCGTTATGCGAAGCTGAAGGCGATTGCGGCGGACACGTCGCTCGACGATGGCGAGCGTCTGATCGCGCGCCTGAAAATGGCGGAAGTTCCGCGCAACGGCAACCCGACCCGCATCCGCAACCGCTGCGAGATGACCGGTCGTCCGCGCGCATATTATCGCAAGTTCCGGCTTTGCCGTATCCAGCTCCGCGATCTGGCCAACAAGGGCCTGATCCCCGGTGTTGTGAAGTCGAGCTGGTAAGGAAGACGCAAGATGGCAATGACCGATCCTCTGGGTGATATGCTCACCCGCATCCGCAACGGCCAGCAGGCGAAGAAGGACAGCGTCCTGACGCCGGCCTCGACCCTGCGCGTCCGCGTTCTCGATGTTCTCCAGCGCGAAGGCTATATCCGCGGCTACAGCGAAGAAGCGCTGGGCGCCAAGGGCCAGCACAAGGGCATCCGCATCGAGCTGAAATATTTCGAAGGCCAGCCGGCGATCCGCCATGTGGCGCGCGTTTCGAAGCCGGGCCGCCGCGTCTATTCGGGTTCGAAAGAACTGCCGATCGTGCGCAACGGCCTGGGCATCACCATCGTGTCGACCCCGCGCGGCGTTCTGTCGGACGCCGAAGCCCGCGAACATAATGTCGGCGGCGAAGTGCTGGCGGAGGTGTTCTGATGTCGCGTATTGGTAAAAAGGCAGTAGCGATCCCCGGCGGTGTGACCGCTGCGATCGACGACGGCCAGCTGTCGGTGAAGGGTCCGAAGGGCACTCTCGCGATGCCGCTGTCCGACCTCATCACCTATGAAGTTGCCGAAGGCAGCATCTCGGTGCAGCCCGCGAACAGCACCCGCGAAGCTCGCGCTTTCTGGGGCATGCAGCGGACGCTGGTGCAGAATCTGATCACCGGCGTGACCGAGGGCTTCACCAAAGTCCTCGAGATCACAGGCGTCGGCTATCGCGCCAACTCGCAGGGCAAGACGCTCAAGCTGCAGCTCGGCTACAGCCATGATGTCGATTTTGCGGTGCCGGAAGGCATCGAGATCAAGACGCCGGACAACACGACGATCGAGATCAGCGGTATCGACAAGCAGCAAGTCGGCCAGGTCGCGGCGGAAATCCGTCGTTGGCGCAAGCCCGAACCCTATAAGGGCAAGGGCATCAAATATCGCGGCGAGTATATCTTCCGCAAAGAAGGCAAGAAGAAGTAAGCCATGGCACATCTTACCCCTTTCCAAAAACGCCGCCAACGCGTCCGTACCGCCCTCCGCCAGCGCGCGGGTGGCCGCGCTCGTCTGTCGGTGCACCGTTCGGGCCGTCACATCTATGCGCAGCTCATCGATGACGCCGCCGGCAAGACGCTGGCTGCGGCCTCGACGCTCGACAAGGATGTCCGCGGCAAGACCGGCGCAACCACGGCTGCTGCGGCTGACGTGGGCAAGCGCCTCGCCGACGCCGCCAAGAAGGCCGGCGTGACCCAGGTCGTGTTCGACCGCGGCGGTTTCCTGTTCCACGGGCGCATCAAGGCGCTGGCCGACGCGGCTCGCGAAGGCGGATTGGAGTTCTAATATGGCTGACGAAGTACAGAACGTCGAAGGCGCGCCCGAGGCGACGACCGACACCAACCAGGCTCCGCGCCGGGGCCGTGGTGGCGGTGGACGCGATGGGGGCCGTGGTGGTCGTGACGGCGGTGGCCGTGGTCGCCGCGACGATCGTCGCCCGCGCGACGAGGATGGCGGCGAAGAGCTGATCGAAAAGCTCGTCCACATCAACCGCGTGTCAAAGACGGTGAAGGGCGGCAAGCGCTTCGGTTTCGCCGCGCTCGTCGTCGTCGGCGACGGCAAGGGCCGCGCCGGTTTCGGACATGGCAAGGCGCGCGAAGTGCCCGAAGCCATTTCGAAGGCGACCGCTGCCGCGAAAAAGTCGATGATCCGCGTTCCGCTGCGCGATGGCCGCACGCTGCACCATGATGGCCTCGGCCATTTCGGCGCCGGCATGGTCACGCTCCGCTCGGCGCCCGCCGGTACCGGCATCATCGCCGGTGGCCCGATGCGCGCCGTGTTCGAATCGCTCGGCGTCGCCGATGTGGTGACCAAGTCGAACGGGACCTCGAACCCCTATAACATGATCCGCGCGACCTTCGAGGCGCTGGGCGAACAGACCAGCCCGAAGTCGGTTGCGCAGCGTCGCGGCAAGAAGGTGTCGGACCTCATCAAGCGCAGCGGCGTGTCCGACCGCGCTGCCGAGGCCGAAGCCGCCGCGGTGACGGAGTAAGACCATGGCTGACAAGAAGATCAAGATCCGCCAGATCGGCTCGCCGATCCGTCGTCCCAAGAGCCAGCGCGCCATCCTGACCGGCCTCGGCTTGGGCAAGATGCGCCGTGAGGTCGAACTGGTCGACACCCCGGAAGTGCGCGGCATGATCCGCAAGCTTCCGCACATGGTGGAAGTGGTCGAAGGCTAAGCTGCGATGAAGCTCTACCGCCTGTTGACCGGCCCCGACGACAGCGCTTTTTGCGCCCGCGTCGAAGGGCTGCTCAACCGGGGGTGGCAGCTCCACGGCAGCCCGTCGATCACCTGCGTCGATGGCCGCGGCTATGTCGCGCAGGCCATCGTGATGGACAAGGCCGGGGATTACCCCGGCTTTCAGCCATCGAGTGAAATCGAACCGGACTGACTCCCTGCCAAGGGGATCGGACCATAGCGCGAACAAAGCGAAAGCGAGTGCAACATGACTATCAAGCTCAACGAACTCAGCGACAATGAAGGCGCCCGCAAGGGCCGGATGCGCGTCGGACGCGGCATCGGCTCGGGCAAGGGCAAGACCGCCGGTCGCGGCCAGAAGGGCCAGAAATCGCGTGGCGGTGTCGCCATCAACGGCTTCGAAGGCGGCCAGATGCCGCTCCACATGCGCATCCCGAAGCGCGGCTTCAACAACATCTTCGGCACCGACTATGCCATCGTCAACCTGGGCATGATCCAGAAGCTGGTCGATGCGAAGAAGCTCGATGCCAAGGCCGTGATCGACCATGCCGCGCTCAAAGCCGCCGGCGTGGCCCGCGGCGGCAAGGACGGCGTCCGCCTCCTCGCCAAGGGCGAACTCACCGCCAAGCTGAACTTTGCCGTTGCCGGCGCGTCGAAGGGCGCGATCGAAGCGGTCGAAAAGGCTGGCGGCAAGGTCGAACTGCCCGAACCCAAGGCCGAAGCGACCGATGGCAAGAAAGCCAAGCGCAAGGCCGAAGCCGCCGCCAAAAAGGCGTAATGCACCTGAAGGCGGGTCGGCACGGGTCGATCCGCCTTCGACGCATTTGAATATGGGCCTTTCCCCTTGCGCTTCGACCATGGCGAACGCACATAGGCGCCGGGTCGCGGGGGCGCGGTCCGACCACTGAGGAAAGATCTTATGGCCTCTCGCGCCGACCAGCTCGCCCAGAATCTGAACTTTTCGAAATTCGGCCAGGCGACCGAACTCAAGAACCGCATCTGGTTCACGATCGGCGCGCTGATCGTTTTCCGCTTCCTGTCCTTCGTGCCGCTGCCGGGTGTCGATCCCGTCGCGCTGGCGCAGGCTTACAAGCAGGCTGCCTCGGGCGGCGTCCTCGACATTTTCAACACCTTCTCGGGCGGCAGCCTCGAGCGCCTCAGCATCATCGCGCTCGGCGTCATGCCCTATATCACGGCGTCGATCGTCGTGCAGCTCGCCTCGGCGCTGGCGCCCAGCCTCGCCGCGCTCAAGAAAGAGGGCGAAAGCGGGCGCAAGAAGCTCAACCAATATACGCGCTACGGCACCGTGCTGCTCACCGCGATCCAGGCCTATTTCCTCGCGCTGACCGCCGAGGCGTCGACCGGCGCGCAGGGCATCACCGTCGTCCTCGATCCCGGTATGCTGTTCCGCATCACCACGG
>NZ_JBOHHU010000147.1:0-5366 GCF_050725615.1 Sphingopyxis sp. | reverse complement strand
CTCTGAGCGCCCCCTCCCGCCTGCGGGAGGGGAGAACATCCGCCGCTTTAACTTCTCCGTCCATCCGTTTCAGTTTGGCGGATTAATTCGCTTTTGTTACATATGTCTTCGGGACTCGTGACGGTGGGGGACCGGCGAGACCCGAACAGGCATTCAGCTTCGTCACGGGAGGGACAATCATGGCGGCAGGGACACTTACTCGCGCAGACATCGCGGCGCGGATCAATCATGTGATCGGATTGTCACGCAACGAGTCGGCGTCGATCGTCGAATCGATCCTCGATCATATGTCCGACGCGCTGGCCGGCGGTCAGAATGTGAAGATTTCGGGCTTTGGCACCTTCGTTTTGCGCGACAAGGCGCAGCGGATCGGCCGCAATCCCAAGACCGGCGTCGAAGTGCCGATCCTGCCGCGCCGTGTGATGACCTTTCGCGCCAGCCAGTCGATGCGCGGACGGGTGGCGGGCGGCTAGTCATGTCAGTCGATGACGGCGGCAAGGCCGACGGCGCCATGCTCGCGATCGGCGAGCTGGCGGACCGTATCGGCGTGCCTACGCATGTGCTGCGTTATTGGGAAACACGCTTTCCCGAGCTGAAGCCGCTGCAACGATCGGGAAAGCGTCGTTATTACCGCGCCGCCGACGTCGCGCTGGCGGGCCGGATTCACGAGCTGCTTCATGTGAAGGGTTATACGGTCGAGGGCGCGCGCAAGGCGCTCGGCGGCAATGGGGGTGACGATGCGGTCGCGGCGCCGGTCCGTGCCGCAGCACCGTCCGCCGACGTCATGGCCGGGGTGCCGGTGCAGGCGTTGATCGCGCTGCGCCGGCGGCTGGCCGCCGCGCTCGGCGACTGACGCTCAGTCGATCGCGGGGCCCAGCGACGGATCGAGGTCGCGCGGGCGAATGAAGGCGACGAAGCGCGCCTGCTTCACGTCGAGGTCGTGCCAGTCGTCGATGTCGAGTTCGAGCCGCGCCATCGCCGATGTCGGCAATTTTTCCTCGACCTTCGCGCGCAATTCATCGTCGTCCTTGTCGGGCACCAGTTCGAGGATCAGATCCTCCAGCCCCGGATTATGCCCTGCGATCAGCAGATGGGTCGCCTCGCGCCCGGTGTCGCGGATCGTGTCGATCAGCGTCGCCGCCGAGGCGAGATAGATGCGGCGATCCCAATGCGGCTCGATGGTGTCGAGGCCCGCAGCGGGCTGGAACAGGTCGAGCGTCTCGGTGACGCGCACGGCGGGCGAAGCGATGATACGCTCGATCGCCAGCCCCTGACGCTTCAGCCATTGGCCGATCAGTTCGGCGCCGCGCCGCCCGCGCGCGTTGATCGGGCGGTCGAAATCGCGCTCGACCTGTACGTCCCAACCCGATTTGGCATGGCGCAGGATCGTCAACGTCTTCAAAATTTCTCCCCGCGCGCGCCGCGCTTCTTCCCCGTGTTCGCTGGCCTTGTGCCGCAATCTTATGACGGTGAAAAGGCGGGAAAGGCGGTTTTTCTTCTTTCGACATTCGCTGCCGCGACATGATTGACTGCTTCGTCGAGCGGCAGGCGGCGGATCGGGGTGCCCGGCGGGAAGGCCGAAAGCAGGCGCGAGGGGAAGCTGGGCGACAGCATGACGAACTGGCCGAAATCGTCGCTGCGCCGGATCAGCCGCCCGAACGCCTGCGCAATGCGGCCGCGGATCACCATGTCGTCGTAGCGCGCGCCGCCCTGCGCGGCGCGGCGTGCCGCGTGCAATATCGTCGGGCGCGGCCAGGGCACGCCTTCCATCACCACCAGCCGCAGCGAATCGCCGGGCACATCGACACCATCCCGCAAGGCGTCGGTGCCGAGCAGCGAGGCGTGCGGGTCGGCGCGGAAGATGTCCACCAGCGTCCCGGTGTCGAGCGGGTCGACATGTTGCGCGTAGAGCGGCAGCCCCGCGCGCGCCAGCCGGTCGGCGATGCGCGCATGGACGATGCGCAGCCGCCTGATCGCGCTGAACAGCCCGAGCGCCCCGCCGCCCGACGCTTCGATCAGCCGGCTGTACGCGCCGGCGAGCGCGGGCAGGTCGCCGCGCGCGATGTCGGTGACGATGATGACCTCCGACTGGCGGGCATAGTCGAACGGGCTCGGCACCGCGAAATGCTGCACCCCGCCGTCCATGTGCCGCGCGCCGGTGCGGATGTCGGCGTCGTGCCAGTCGTTCGCGCCGCGTAGCGTCGCCGAGGTCACGAGCACGCCCTGAGCGGGGCGATAGACGATGTCGGCGATCGGCTTGGCGGGGTCGAGCCAGTGGCGGTGCAGGCCGGCGTCGACCTCGCGCCCGTCGATGCGGTTCACCGCGAGCCAGTCGACGAAATCGGGATCGGCGGGGCCGCCGACGCGCCCGAGCAGCGACAGCCAGGCCGCCATCGTGTCGATGCGGTTGCCGAGACTGTGCCGCGCGCCGTCGACGCGCGCGCGCGCCTGGCCGTCGAGCCAGTCGGGCGGATCGTCGACCAGCGCGTCGAGCCGTTTGCCGAGCGCCATCAGCGGACGCAGCACCGCCTCGACCGCGTCGCTCGCGCTCGCGGCGGCAGCGACGAGGTCGGCGTCGGGATCGGCGAGTTCGGTTTCGAGGCCGTAGCCGCTGTCGCCGCCCTTGGCATCGACCCCGCGTGCATAGACCATCGCGCGCACCGCCGCGAGCAGCCGCTCGATCGCGCCCCAGGGCGCATTTTCGGCGAGCCGCGCGAGCCAGCCGTCGCCGGGGAGTTCGCCCGCAGCGTGGATCGCAGCCTGGATCGCCTTGTCGCCCGCCTCGTCATAGCTGGCGACATCGGCGAGCCGCGCCGCCAGCCCGCGCCGCCGCCCGCGCGACTTGCCCTCGGGACCCAATATCCAGCGACGGATTTCGATCGCTTCCTGCCCGGTCAGCGCGGCGGCGAACATGCTGTCGGCGGCGTCCCACAGATGATGACCCTCGTCGAAGATCAGCCGCGTCGCGGGCGCTCCGCCATCGCGCGGGCGCGCCGCCTGCACCATCGTCAGCGCATGGTTGGCGATGATGATGTCGGCCTGCGTCGCTGCGCGCGCCGAGCGTTCGATGAAGCATTTGCGGAAATGCGGGCAGCCCGCATAGATGCACTCGCCGCGCCGGTCGGTCAGCGCGGTGGTCCCGTTGCGGCGGAACAGCGCGGGCAGCCAGCCGGGCAGGTCGCCGCCGACCATGTCGCCGTCGCGGCTGTACGCCGCCCAGCGCGCGACGAGCTGCGCGAGGATCGCGGCGCGGCCCGAAAAGCCGCCCTGCAACGCATCCTCGAGGTTGAGCAGGCAAAGGTAGTTTTCGCGGCCCTTGCGTACGACGACTTTCTCGCGGTGCGTTACCGCGTCGGGGTAGAGCCGCTCGGTCTCGCGCGCGAGCTGCCGTTGCAGCGCCTTGGTGAAGGTCGAGATGCACACCGCACCCGCCGACTGGTCGATCCATTGTTTCGCGGGGGCGAGATAGCCCAAGGTCTTGCCGATCCCGGTCCCGGCTTCGGCGACCAGCATCTGCGGCGCATCCTTGCGTTCGCGCGGGGCGAAAATGCTCGCGACGGCGCGGGCATAATCCTGCTGGCCGCTGCGGCGTTCGGCGCCGTCGCCGGTCAGCCGGTCGAGCCTTGCCGTCACATCGTCGGGGTTGATCGTGGCCTGTCGCGGCTGGCCGCGCGGGGGTTGTTCCTCCCATTCGGGCAGCCGCGCGAACAGCCAGCGCTCGTCGCGCTCGGGCGCGGCCTGGCGCTGGAGCAGCGACGCCCAGGGCCAGCGTTGGCGTGCCAGCGCCTGCAACCCGTGCCAGGCGCCTTCGCGCTCGGGCCAGTCGGGATCGTCGAGGCTCGCGAGCATCGCGGCGGCGGCCTGCGGCAGGAAGGCCGCGACATCGGCCTCGGCCCTGGGCGGCTCCAGCCCCAACGCCGCCGCCAGTCCGGCGGGCGTCGGCACCGCAAAGCGCGCGGGATAAAGAAAGGCGAAGAGTTCGAGCAGGTCGAGCCCCGACAGGTCGGGATAACCCAGCCGGTCGCCGGTCAACGGCGCGCCGAGCAGGATATGCGGGGTTCCCGCGACCGCCGCGATCGCCTCGCCGCGATCCACCCGGCGGCCATGGCCCTGCGCGTCGGCGAGCCAGATGCCGACATGGCTCGCGTGAATCGCGGGCAGGGGGAGGGGCTGCGCCATCGCCGCAGGGTAAGGACAAAAGAGGAACGCGGCAAGGGAATCGGTATGGGGATGATGGGGGTTTGGGGAGAGCGGACGCTTGTTTCATCGTCATCCCGGGCTTGACCCGGGACCCGCCTTCCTTCTTTCGCGGGCGGATCAAAGACAAAGCAGGCCCCGGGTCAAGCCCGGGGTGACGAGGGATGGAATCGTGGCGAACGCCCGTTACCGGCCCCGAGACCGGCCCTAGCTCAACCCGCGCCGCCCGAAACTCACCGCACGCATGCTTCGAAACACCTGCGCCGGCTCGCTCGGCCAGGCGCCGCGCGCGCGGTCGAGCGCGTTGTAGAGCGGGCCGTCGGTCAGCTCATAGGGAAAGCGCACGCCCATGCGGTCGATCTCGGCCCACATCACCACCGCATAGACCGTCTGGCCCGCATAATGGATTTCGCAGCGCGAGCGCACCGGCAGGATCACGCCGCCCTCGATCCGCGCCCCGCCTTCGGACAGGTCGGTGATGCGGCCCTCGACCATGTTGAGCACGCCGTTGACGACGACGTCGATCGAGACGCTGGTGCGCATATGCTGGCGCGGGCTTTGCGAGGTGGTGCTGGTCGTCATGGCCGTGAGGCTAGGCAAAGATGGTAAATTTCCGGTAACGATGTTGGCGGGGATGGCCGGCCGGAGGACCATATTGCCAGCATGGACCGACAATGGTTTACCCGGACCATGGTCCGCCCGATCCTCCTTTATGGCATCGCCCTCGCGGCGGCGGCGTTTCTGCTCGAATGGCTGAATTACAAGCATGTCGTCCACCGCTGGTCGACCGAATTTTACGTCGCGTGCATCGCGCTCCTGTGCGTGGCGCTCGGCATCTGGGTCGGCAACCGGCTGACCGCGCGGCCGCGCCAGGCTTTTGTGCGCAACGGTGCGGCGATCGCGGCGCTGGGGCTCAGCGCACGCGAATGCGAGGTGCTGGACATGCTGGCGGCGGGGCACGCCAACAAGGTCATCGCGCGCCAGCTCGATATATCGCCGAACACGGTGAAGACGCATGTCGCGCGCTTATATGAGAAGCTGGCGGTCGCGAGCCGGACGCAGGCGGTGCAAAAGGCCAGGGCGCTCGACATCCTGCCGTAAAATCGGGCGATAGCGCCCCGATCACCCATTTGGGCGATGGATTTCGCGCGTTGTTTCGGCTCGTCCCG
>NZ_JBOHHU010000146.1:0-5497 GCF_050725615.1 Sphingopyxis sp. | reverse complement strand
CTGTAATCCGCCCCGGACCCCTCCCGCTTGCGGGAGGGGGGAGATAGTGAAATGCGTTACCTCCCGCTCACCGCCGACGATCGTTCGGCCATGCTCGGCGTCATCGGCGCCGCGACGATCGACGACCTGTTCGTCGATGTCCCCGTCGAGGCGCGGCTCGACGGCCCGATCGAGGGGCTCCCCGCCCATGCCAGCGAACTGGCGGTCGAGCGCCACATGGGCGCGCTGGCGCGGCGCAACCGCGCGGCGGGCGACGGGCCCTTTTTCCTCGGTGCGGGCGCGTACCGACACCATGTGCCGGCGAGCGTCGATCACCTGATCCAGCGCGGCGAGTTCCTGACCGCCTACACACCCTACCAGCCCGAAATCGCGCAGGGCACGCTGCAGATGCTGTTCGAATTCCAGAGCCAGGTCGCGCGCCTGCTCGGCACCGACGTCGCCAATGCGTCGATGTACGACGGCTCGACCGCCAGTTGGGAAGCCGTCGTGATGGCGCGCCGGATCACCAAGCGCGCGAAGGCGCTCTTCTCGACCGGCGTCCATCCGCATTACCGCAGCGTCGCGCGCACGATGGCGAAATATACGGGCGATGTGCTGGTCGAGGCCGACCCCGAACTGGTTGCTGGTACCGACTGGGCGGCGCTTGCCGCAGCGGTCGACAAGGAGACGAGCTGCGTCGTCGTGCAATATCCCGACATCCTCGGCCGCATCGACGACATGAGCGCGCTCGCCGCGGCGTGCCAGGCATCGGGCGCGCTGCTGATCGCGGTGGTCACCGAACCCGTCGCGCTCGGCCTGATCAAGTCGCCCGGCGAAATGGGCGCCGACATCGTCGTCGGCGAGGGCCAGTCGATCGGCGTCGGGCTGCAGTTCGGCGGGCCCTATGTCGGCCTGTTTGCCTGCAAGGCCAAATATGTCCGCCAGATGCCCGGACGGCTGTGCGGCGAAACCGTCGACGCCAATGGCAAGCGCGGTTTCGTGCTGACGCTCTCGACGCGCGAACAGCATATCCGCCGCGAAAAGGCGACGAGCAATATTTGCACCAACTCGGGGCTCTGCGCGCTGGCCTTCAGCATCCACATGACCCTGCTCGGCGAGGCGGGGCTGCGCCAGCTCGCATCGATCAATCATGGCCGCGCCAAGGCGGCGGCCGCCGAACTGGCGAAGGTGCCTGGCGTGTCGGTGCTCAATAGCACCTTCTTCAACGAGTTCACCCTGCTGCTGCCGACCGCCGCTCGGCCGGTGGTGCACCAGCTCGCCGAGCGCGACATCCTCGGCGGGGTGTCGCTTGGCCGCCTCTATCCCGACAACAGCGGGCTCGAGAATGGCCTCGTCGTCGCGGTCACCGAAACCTGCACGGCGGAGGACATCGCTGCCTTTGCCGCGGCGCTGAAGGAGGTGCTGGCATGAGCACGCCCAACGCATCCGGCTGGCGCCCCGAAATGAACGCGGGCGGCGCCGACGATACGACGACCTTCACCGGCAACCGCGCGCTGATGCTCGAAGAGCCGTTGATCTTCGAGATCGGTTCGACCGAAACCACCGGTGTCGATTTCGACGAGGCGGCCCCGGCATTCGACCTCGGCGGCCTCGCACGCTCCGCGCCGATCGGCCTGCCGGGACTCAGCGAGGGCGAGACGGTCCGTCACTATACGCGCCTCAGCCGCCAGAATTATGCCATCGACCTCGGCCTCTTCCCCCTCGGCAGCTGCACGATGAAGCACAACCCGCGCCTCAACGAACGGGTCGCGCGGATGCCGGGCTTTGCCGACATCCACCCGCTGCAGCCGCAGGAAACGGTGCAGGGTGCACTCGCCGTGATCAACGAACTGGCGATGTGGCTGATCAAGCTCACCGGCATGCACGGCGTCGCGATGACCCCCAAGGCGGGCGCGCATGGCGAGCTTTGCGGCATCCTCTGCATCAAGGCGGCATTGGAAGCGCGCGGCGAGGACCGGCGCGTGCTGCTCGTCCCCGAAAGCGCGCACGGCACCAACCCCGCGACTGCGGCTTTTGCCGGCTTCAGCGTCGAGGATATCCCCGCGACCCCGGAAGGCCGCGTCGACCTCGCAGCGCTGAAGGCACGCCTCGGCCCCGACGTCGCGGGCGTGATGATCACCAACCCCAACACCTGCGGCCTGTTCGAGCGCGACATGAAGGCGATTTCGGACGCGGTCCATGCGGCGGGCGGTTATGTCTATTGCGACGGCGCCAATTTCAACGCGATCGTCGGCAAGGTGCGCCCCGGCGACCTCGGCGTCGATGCGATGCACATCAATTTGCACAAGACCTTCTCGACCCCGCACGGCGGCGGCGGTCCCGGTTCTGGCCCGGTCGTGCTGTCGGAGGCGCTGGCGCCTTATGGCCCGATTCCCTATGCGGCGCGCTACGCCGACGGCTCGTTCAAGCTGGTCGAGGAGGAAAGCGCGGGCGCCGAGCATCCCGACACCTTCGGCCGCATGACCGCCTTCCACGGCCAGATGGGCATGTTTACCCGCGCGCTGACCTATATGCTCAGCCACGGCGCCGACGGCCTCAAGCAGGTCGCCGAGGATGCGGTGCTCAACGCCAACTATATCCTGCGCAGCCTCGACGACGTGCTCGAGGCGCCGTTCGGCGGCGCGGGCCCGTGCATGCATGAGGCGCTGTTCACCGACAACGGCCTCGCCGAGGGCTTCTCGACGCTCGATATCGCCAAGGGGATCATCGACGAGGGTTATCATCCGATGACGGTCTATTTCCCGCTCGTCGTCCATGGTGCGATGCTGATCGAACCGACCGAAACCGAGAGCAAGGCGGTGCTCGACCAGTTCATCGGGGCGCTGCGCAGCGTCGCGCTGCGTGCGAAGAACGGCGATCCGGCGCTCAAATCGGCGCCGCATTTCGCCCCGCGCGCGCGGCTCGACGAGACGGCGGCAGCGCGCAAGCCGATCCTGACCTGGGCCGAGCCCGCCGTCGCGCCCGGCACGCCGTCGCTCAGCGAGATCGGCGGCAGTTGAACGAGACCCCCGACAGCGCGCGGCCGTCCGGCGCCATCGGCTGCCTGATCGGCGGCGCGCTGTTTGCGGTGGTCTTCGTCGCCGCCTGGCTCGCGGCGATCACGCTTTACGGGCTGGTCGTCGAGCAGTGGGAACTGGTCCGTGTCCGCCGCGAATTTAGCTATGATTGGGCCTTTCTCTACGCGCCGCTGATCGCGCTTGGTCTCGGCTTCGTTGCGGCCTTCCTCGCGACCCGGCGCTTCTCGGCGGCGCGGCTGACGCTTTTGATCGTCGCTACCGGGCTCATCGCGCTGTTCGGCGGCATCCTGCTCTTCGGGCTTGGCGGGTTGATCTAGCGCTGGCAAAAACCGGCGTTACACAAGGGCAAGGCTGCGCCGACCGCAACAGGGGTGAGAGATGAGCTGGGATACGCTGTTTTTGCTGGTCAATTATTGGGCGATCGGCGGCTGGGCGCTGCTGGCCTTTGCACCGCGCGGCCCGAAGATATTGGCGTTGGTCCTTTATGCCGGGGTATTTCTGCTCGCGCTGGCCTATGCGATCATGCTCGGCGGTTTCCTGACCGGCACGATCGATCCCGGCGGACCCGGTGGCGGCAGTTTCACGACGCTGGCGGGGGTGATGAAATTGTTCGACAGCCCCGGCGGCGCGACGCTTGGCTGGACCCATTATCTGGCGTTCGACCTGTTCACCGGCCTGTGGATCGCGCGCGATGCCGACAACAAGGGGTTCAGCCGCGTCGTGCAAATCCCTTTCCTGTTCCTGACATTGATGGTCGGGCCGGTCGGCCTGCTGGCGTGGCTGATCGTCCGCGAACGCCGCGCGCGGGCGCACGCCAAGGCCCGGGCGGGGAAGTGAGCCGATGACCGCCGCAAACGCCCCGTCGGCCTGGCTGCAATATCTGATCCCCGGATCGGTCATCCTCATTGTGCTCTTTTTCCGCCTCCGCTCGGTCGGAAAGGCGCGGCGGCTTCGGCTCGAACGCTTGTGGATATTGCCGACCATCTATGCATTGCTCGTCGCGACCGTTTTCTGGAGCGCGCCGCCGCACGGCCTGACGTGGATATGGTGTCTGCTCGCGCTCGGCGCGGGCGCGGCGCTCGGCTGGTGGCGCGGCAAGCTGATGCATGTCGCGGTCGACCCCGAAACGCATGAACTGAGCCAGACGGTCTCGCCAGCAGCCTTGCTGTTCATCGTCGCGCTGGTCGTCATCCGCAGCGCCTCGCGGGCGATGTCGGTGCAGATGGCGGGGCCGGGCCATGCGGGGGTGATGGCCGCGACCGATATCCTGATGGCCTTCGCGCTCGGCTTCATCGCCTTTCAGCGGATCGAGGTCGGAGTCCGCGCCCGCCGCCTGCTCGCCGAAGCCCGCGCGACGCGGGCATGACCACGCCCTGGATGCCGGGCGATGACGGCGCGGCGGCGAAGCGCCATGCGCCGGCGACCTTGCGCAACCGCGATGCGATCGCCGCTGTCCTCACCGACTGGTTGCCGCCGCAGGGGACGGTGCTCGAAGTCGCCAGCGGGTCGGGCGAACATGTCGTCCATTTCGCCGCCGCCTTTCCGCATCTCGACTGGTTGCCGAGCGATCCCGATCCCGCCGGTCTCGCGTCGATCGCCGCGTGGGTGGATGAGGCGGGCCGCGCCAATGTCGCGCCGCCGCTGGCGCTCGACGCCGCCGCGAACGACTGGTCGCTCGACCACGCCGATGCGGTGCTGTGCATCAACATGGTGCATATCAGCCCGTGGGCGGCCACTGTCGGGCTGTTCGCCGGCGCTGCGCGGCTGCTGGCGCGGGGCGCACCTTTGATCCTTTATGGCCCCTATGTCGAAGCCGATGTGCCGACGGCGGACAGCAATGCCGCGTTCGATGCCAGCCTTCGCGCCCGCGATCCGGCCTGGGGCTTGCGTGACGTCGCAGACATCAAGCGTGTTGCCGCCGATGCCGGCTTCGCCTTTTCCGAACGGTATGTGATGCCTGCGAACAATCTGATGCTGCTTTTCCAGCGCACCTGACCGGGATTGCATCGCTCGGTGCTTGTCATAAGGTGGCGGGTAACCAGCACGCTTGCCAAATGGGCGGTGTCGTTGTTATCAGCGCTGAGAATGCCGCCAAGGCATCCCGGGAGAGAGTGAATGAACGATATGTCGCCGCCGCATATGAGTTTCGACCAGTTCCTGCGCCATTGGGCCGCGGTGACGCCGACGCAGACCGCCTTGACCGAGGAAGACCGCGACTATGATTTCGCGGCCATGGACATGTTGACCGCCAAGGTCGCATCGATGCTCGCCGATCTCGGGCTGAAGAAGGGCGATCGCATCGCGTGGATCGGCAAGAACAGCGACCTTTATGTGCTGCTGTTCTTCGGCGCGGCGCGAATGGGCGTCGTGATGGTGCCGATCGGCTGGCGCCTCGCGGGCGAGGAATGGGCCTATATCGTCAACGACACCCAAGCGAAATTGCTGTTCACCGGCCCCGGTTTCGATGAACCGGTCGCGGC
>NZ_JBOHHU010000145.1:0-5503 GCF_050725615.1 Sphingopyxis sp. | reverse complement strand
CCGAAAAATCTCACGCAAAGGCGCAAAGGCACGAAGAAGGAAAAAGCTGGATTCCCGCCGTCGCGGGAATGACGAAGAAAAAGGGGTGCAATCGGATAGCGCCGCATTTAGCCTTTCAGCTTGGGGGGAGAATGCCATGACCACACGCCCGCTCGACCAGGATGACCCGCTCGACGATTTCGACCATCGCGGCATTGCGCTGCTCGGCCGCAAGCACCGCGTCTATACGATGGGCAGCGGCCCTGCGGTGATCGTGATGACCGAAATGCCCGGGATCAGCCCGCATGTCGCGCGTTTCGCGCGCTGGGTCCGCGATGCCGGTTTCACCGTCTATATGCCGCATATCTTCGGCGTGGATGGCGGGGTCATTACGACGGGACGTTTCCTGCGCGCCTTTCCCCGTGCCTGTATCAGCCGCCAGTTCCGCGCCTTTCAGGCCAATGAAAGCTCGCCCGCGACTTTATGGCTGCGCGCGCTCGCGGCGCAGGCGCACCAGGAATGCGGCGGCAAGGGGGTCGGTGCGATCGGCATGTGCTTCACCGGCAATTTCGCGCTGTCGATGATGCTCGAACCCGCGGTGCTCGCGCCGGTGCTGTCGCAGCCGTCGCTGCCGCTGAACGATGCGGCGGGGATGCACATCCACCCCGACGAACTGGCGGCAGTGAAGGCGCGGATGGAGGCCGAGGACCTGACCGTGCTCGCGTACCGCTTCGAGGGCGACAAATTCTGCAAGGCGGCGCGCTTCGCGGCCTATGAGGATGCGCTTGGCGATCGCTTCATCGGCCGCACCTTTCCCGACAGCGCCGCCAACCCCGACACGCCGTACAAGAACCCGCACAGCGTCGTCACCATCCATCTGATCGACGAGGCCGGTCAGCCGACGGCGCAGGCGCGCGACGAAATCCTCGATTTTTTCAGGATGCGGTTGAGCGGATAGCGTCAGGGGCCACGATCGAGCTGCTTTGCGATCGCAGGTGGCAGATCATATTTTGAGGGTGGGATCGGTTTTATCAACGGATCAAAGGCGCCATCCAGGGCTGTTTCGATGGCGATCTGATTCTCTGCGCAGATGGCGTTGCCCCAGCGACTTGCCTCGGCGCCGTAGATGGCAAGCAGGCCAAAACGATTATTTTCTGCCTCTACAAAAAGATACCTGTCCGCCATCGCGGTGTCATATTCATCGTCGCAACCGACGACGCTTGAAGTCGGCACGGCGCCTTGGGATTGCCAATCGGGCCGCCATTGCAGCCCTCCCAATTGATCGAGCAAACGGAGGCTGGTTGCAGTTGGCAATTGCAAATATTGGCGCGCGATTATGGGTTCGTCCCAGCTGGCCTGAAGATCGGCGTCCGAATCCGGGTTCATGGCGCGACCGCACCCATGATGATAGGCCATCTGCACATACCAGATTATCTCGACCCGCCCGGAGGCATCGACGACGATCTGTTGTGCGAGGGGGCATTCGCCGAACACCGCCAGTTGGCCATGCTCGACGGGGCGGGTGTAGGTGATCGACTTGAAGTTCGAGGGGATGCCGCCATCGCGGCTCGATGTCGTGACACCCAATGTAACACCGATCGCGATGAGCGTCGCCGTGATGATCGCCAGAGCCGAACCGCTTCGCATGAAGCGAGCTTAGGAAGCTGTGCGATAATTGACACGTCCTTTTTCTGGCCAATCGCGCCGCGCGCCGCTAAGCGCCCCCGCACATATTCACAGGAGAATCCCCCATGCGCCCTTCCGGCCGCGCGCCCGACCAGATGCGTCCCATCGGCATCGAGACCGAATTCACCATCCATGCCGAGGGCAGTGTCCTCGTCAGCTTCGGCAACACCAAGGTGCTGGTCACCGCCAGCGTCGACGAGAAGGTGCCGCCCTTCCTGCGCGGCAAGGGGCAGGGCTGGGTGACGGCCGAATATGGCATGTTGCCCCGCGCCACACACACGCGCGGCAGCCGCGAAGCGGCGAAGGGCAAGCAGTCGGGACGGACGCAGGAAATCCAGCGGCTGATCGGCCGCAGCCTTCGCGCCGTGGTCGATTTCCAGAAGCTCGGCGAGCGGCAGATCGTGATCGACTGCGACGTGATCCAGGCCGACGGCGGCACGCGCACGGCGTCGATCTCGGGCGCGTGGGTGGCGCTGCGGCTCGCAGTCGACAAGCTGATCGCGTCGGGCGCGATCACGACCGACCCGATCGAGGACCAGGTCGCGGCGATTTCGTGTGGCATCTACAAGGGCACGCCGGTGCTCGACCTCGACTATGATGAGGATTCGGTCGCCGAGGCCGACGGCAATTTCGTGCTGACCGGGCGCGGCCAGATCGTCGAGGTACAGGCGAGCGCCGAGGGCGCGACCTATGACGAGGAAGGCCTGCTGCGCCTGCTCCGTCTGGCGCGCATCGGCTGCACCGACATCTTCGCCGCGCAGGCGAAGGCGGTCGGGCGCTGAGGTGAACCGCAAGCTCGTCCCCGGCAAGCTCGTCATCGCGAGCCATAATGCGGGCAAGGTGCGCGAAATCCGCGCGCTGCTCGAACCGTTCGAGATCGAGCCGGTGTCGGCGGGCGACCTGGGCCTGCCCGAGCCCGAGGAGACGGGGACGAGCTTCCGCGAAAATGCGCTGCTGAAGGCGCATGCGAGCGCGTCGGCCGCGGGGCTGCCCGCGCTCGCCGACGACAGCGGGCTCGAGGTTGCGGCGCTCGGCGGGCGGCCGGGGGTCTATACGGCCGACTGGGCCGAGCGGCAGCGGTTCGAGGGCAATCCGGGGCGCGACTGGTATCTGGCGATGGGCAAGGTCGAAGGGCTGCTCGCCGAGCAGGGCGCGGACGTGGACCGCAGCGCGCGCTTCGTGTGCACGCTGGCGCTGGCGTGGCCCGACGGGCATGCCGATGTTTATGAAGGTGCCGCGGAGGGCAGCCTGACCTGGCCGCCGCGGGGGAAGCTGGGCTTTGGTTATGATCCGGTGTTCGTTCCGGTTAGTAACGCTTTGACTTTCGCGGAGATCGATCCGGCGGAGAAACATCGGATCAGCCATCGGGCGGATGCTTTTGCCAAGCTGGTAGCGGGGGCTTTCGGGTCCGAAAAATGATCGAACTGCTGATTGAAGTTTGGGAAGATGACCTTGGCCAGCAGATGGGTGCGGTCAAGGAATTCAATGATGTGCGGCGGTCGCCAAGCAGCCGCACGGTGCACAGCTTTCGTGCGCGATCCTTCAGAGAAGCTCAATATCTGTACGATATATGGTCCGAGATCGATTCCATCTGGCCGGAAGACGCCTTCGATGAGCCGTACACGGAAGAGGAACGCCGCGCCCAAGATGAATATCTGAGCCGTCGCCAAGTGCGAAAGTGAACGGCGCAGCATGGTGACCGAACCGCTCGCCCTTTATGTCCATTGGCCCTTTTGCGTCAGCAAATGCCCCTATTGCGACTTCAACAGCCATGTGCGCGATCGCGTCGATCAGGACGTGTGGCGGGCGGCTTTGCTGGCGGATTTGCGGCATGAGGCGGGGTTGCTGCCGGGGCGGACGGTGTCGTCGATCTTTTTCGGGGGCGGGACGCCGAGCCTGATGCCGCCCGCTACCGTTGCGGCGGTGATTGCCGAGGCGGCGGCGCTTTGGGGGCTGGCGGAGGATTGCGAGATCACGCTGGAAGCGAACCCCAATTCGGTGGAAGTGGCCGCTTTCGCCGATCT
Organism: Sphingopyxis sp.; assembly: GCF_050725615.1. Lineage (GTDB taxonomy): Bacteria > Pseudomonadota > Alphaproteobacteria > Sphingomonadales > Sphingomonadaceae > Sphingopyxis. The sequence goes on along the minus strand of NZ_JBOHHU010000145.1, from coordinate 1,814 downwards.
GGCGGCGGCGGGGGTCAATCGCGTGTCGATCGGGGTGCAGAGCTTCGACCCGCAAGTCCTTGAATTTCTAGGGCGCGCGCACAGCGGCGATGAGGCGCGGCGGGCGATTGCGGCGGCGCAAACCTGTTTCGAGCGCGCGAGTTTCGACCTGATCTATGCGCGGCCGGGGCAGGGACTTGCCGACTGGGAAAAGGAGCTGGGCGAGGCGCTGGCGTTCGGGACCGGGCATCTGTCGCTGTACCAGCTGACGATCGAGCCGGGGACGCGCTTTGCGACGCTGGCGGCGAAGGGCGACCTCGTCATTCCCGACGGCGACGCCGCGGCGGACCTGTTCGATGCGACGCAGGCGATGACGCGCGCAGCGGGTCTGCCGCGTTACGAGGTGTCGAACCATGCGCGGCCGGGCGAGGAGAGCCGGCATAATCTGACATACTGGCGCTATGGCGATTATGCCGGGGTCGGGCCGGGGGCGCATGGACGGCGGCTCGCTCAGGCGACCGAGCGGCACAAGAAGCCCGAAAATTTCATCGCGGCGGTGGAGCGCAACGGCCATGGGATGAAGGTCGAGAGCGACCTGCCCGCGCACGAGCGCGCGACCGAGGCGATGCTGATGGGGCTGCGGCTGAGCGAGGGCGTCGACCTGGCGCGGGTCGAGGCGCGGAGCGGGCTGGGGCGCGAGGCCTTTGTCGACGATGTGGCGGTGGCGCGGCTGGCGGGCCTGGGGTTGATGCGCGTCGTGGGGGATCGGCTGGCGGTCAGCGACGACGGGATATTGCTGCTCGACTCGATCCTTTCCGAGGTGGTGAAAACCCACTAACCTCCCCGCACCGTTTGTCCCGAGCGAAGTCGAGGGACGGGCGGCATGGCGCCAACGTGTCTCGACCTCGCTCGACACGAACGGGATTTGAAGGGCGGTCTTTGACTTCAGACATCATCCGCGACTGGGATGCCCATCTGGCGCATGAGCGGCGTCGGTCGGAGCATACGCGGCGCGCCTATGTCGCGACCGCCGCGCGCTTTGCCGCCTTTCTGTCGAGGCATCATGGCGGCGAAGTCGATGCGGGCATGCTGGGGCGAACGAGCGCCAATGATTTGCGTGCCTATCTCGCGACGCGGCGCGCCGAGGGGCTGGGCAATGCGTCGGCGGCGCGCGAACTGTCGGCGTTGCGCGGGTTTCTGCGTTTCGTCGGGGGCGAGGGGGCGACGCTGCCCGCGCTGCGTGGGCCGCGCGTCAAAAAGGGGCTGCCGCGCCCGGTCGCGCCCGCCGAAGCGCTGGCACTGGCGCAGGATGTCGAGGACAATGCGCGGCTGGGCTGGGTCGGGGCGCGCGACTTCGCGCTGTTGCTGCTGCTCTATGGCGCGGGGCTGCGTATCGGCGAGGCGCTGTCGCTGACCGGGGCGGAGCTGCCGCTGGGCGATGTGCTGCGCGTGACGGGCAAGCGGAACAAGACGCGCGTGGTGCCGATCCTGCCGGCGGTCGCCGCAGCGGTCGCGCGTTATGTCGCCGCCTGTCCGTGGCCGATGGCGAAGGAGGTGCCGCTGTTCCTCGGCGCGCGCGGCGGGCCTTTGCAGCCCGGCGTGGTGCGCGCGAGCGTGCGGTCGGCGCGGCGCGCGCTGGGATTGCCCGAGCGGACGACGCCGCACGCGCTGCGGCATAGCTTCGCGACGCATTTGCTGGCGGGCGGGGCCGATTTGCGGTCGTTGCAGGAGTTGCTGGGTCATGCGAGCCTGGCGTCGACGCAGGTCTATACGGCGGTCGATGCGGCGCATTTGCTGGACATTTACCGGAGCGCGCATCCCAGAGCCTAGGAGGG
>NZ_JBOHHU010000144.1:0-5594 GCF_050725615.1 Sphingopyxis sp. | reverse complement strand
TCACTGAGAAGCGCCCTTCGACAAGCTCAGGGCTACGGTTAGAGTGATGCGTCAATTCTTCGGCGGAACCGGCAGCTCGGTCGCGTCGGGATCGGCGGTCTCGCGCTGCGGGGCGTTGCCGCTCGCCTGCGCTTCGAGATCGGCTGCCGCCTTCTGGCGCTCGGCCATCGCGCGCTCTTCGGCGACCACGGCGGCTTCGACTTCGTCGGAGGCTGCGTCGATGCCGGCGATGCGCTTGGCGCGCTCTTCGGCGATCATCGTCTGCCAGTCGGTCTTGTCGGCGGCCTTTTCCTCGGCGCGCGCGCCTTCGACCAGCGCCCGCGTGCAACCGGTGAAGCCGCCGAGCCCGACCGGCGAGCAGCTGTCGGTGCCGAAACGGCCGACGCGCTCCATCGACGTCACCCGGTTCAGCCACGCCTGGTTGCGCGGGTCGAGCGGGTCGCCGCCGCGGAACAGCTGGGGCACGCGATAGCGGTCCTGTTCGGGCAGGCGGTTACACACGACGATCTCGTCGGGGCTGCTCTGCTCGCACTTGTCGCTGCCATAGACGATGACCTGGTTGATCTTGTCGGCGTTCGACGTGTCGGCGTCCTGCGCCGCAGCGGGAAGCGCGAACAGGCTGCCGGCGAGGAACAGCGCGGCGAGGGGGAGGCGGGTCATCGGAACTTCCTTCGTCATTTCATGCGGCATGACACCGCGTGTCTGCATCGGTGATGAACGGGCAGCGGCTGGTGTATCAGATACGCTTCGACAGCGCGATGGCTGCGCGGCACCCGGCGCGGATCGCGAAGCTGAGCAGCGGATAGCCGGGGGCGCTTTCGGCGCCGGCGGCCAGCGCCGCTTCCTTGTGCTCGAGCTCCTCGGCGCGGAAATCGGCGACGGCGGCGCTGAGTTCGGGGTCGCTGTCGCCGAGTTCGTCGAGCTGTTCGCGATAATGGCGGTCGATCTCGGTCTCCACCGCAGCGGTGCATGCCATTGCGGCGCGGGGGCCCATCGCGGCCGTCACCGCACCGAGCGCGAAGCCCGCGACATTCCATACCGGCTGCAACGCGGTGGGCCGGACGCCGCGCCGCGCGACCATCGCGTCAAAGAATTTGCGGTGCCGTTCTTCCTGCTCGGCCATGTGCGCGATCTCGCGCGCCATCGGATGGCGATCGCCCATCACCGCGAGCTGGCCGGCATAGATGCGCGTGGCGCCATATTCGCCCGCCTGGTCGACGCGGATCATCGACGCATTCTTGTCGGTCTTGCTCATGCCGTCGATGTGGGCGTTTCGAGCCAAAGGGTCAAGCTGGCGCGCAAGGTCTTTGCCAAAGCCGCCGAACGCGATACCAACGGGATGGTCGCGCCGGAGGGAGGGGAGGTGCCGATGATTGGGAGCGCTTTGACGCGGACGGTGTTGACCGCTGTGAGCCTGTTGGCGACCGCCGCGCAGGCCCAGGTCCTGCCCGACCCGGAAAAATATGAAGGCGCGACCGACGCCGATTATGCCGCCGCCTTCGCGACCGAGATCGACGCGATATTATACAAGGAACGGCCCGACGACGCGCGCGACAGCCTGCGGACGATGGCGTCGTATCGCATCGCGCGGGCGCGCGATCTTTTGACGGCCGCGCCCGATGCCCGGCCGCTGATGCAGCATCCGCTGACGACCCGGTTGTTCGACGCCATCAACGCCTATCGCCTGACCAGTCCGGCCGATCGGGCGGCGATGAACGCGCTGCTCGACCAGATGGTGGCGCGCTGCGGTTCGCTGGTCGAGACCGACGCCATCTGTCGGCGCGCGATCGCGCTGTCGGCGTGGATGCTCGACACGCAGGGCGAAGATGCCGAGGCGCTGCCGCTGATCGAGCGGGCGCTGGCGGGCAAAGACGTCGCAAAACTTGTCGATCCCGCCGAGGGGCAGCTGTGGGGTCAACGCGCGGCGGTGCTGGCCGAGCTCGGTCGCACCGAAGAGGCGGTGAATTTGTGGCGTAAGCTCGCGACCAGCCCGCTGGCGCGCAGCGGCGAATCGCAGCAACGCTGGATCAATGACGGTCTTGCCGACGCCTTGGCCAAGGCCGGCCGGCCGGAAGAGGCCTTGCCGCTGCGCCGCGTGCTCGCCGAAGCGCCGACGAAAGGGTTTTTCCGAACGTACAACATCGTCCAATGGGCGAAGGCGTTGGCCGCCGCCGACCAGCCGGCCGAGGCCGAACAATTGTTGCTGGTCGAATATGACCGGTTGGCCGACCTCAACCACTATAGCGAACTCGATAACCTGTCCGACGTCACCGCGGCGCTGGTCGACCTGCATCTCGCGAAAGGCGATGTCGCGGCGGCGCAAAAGGAAATCGACCTGTTCAACGAGCAGTTCGCGCATCATTACGCTGACGGTAGCGGGATAAACAAGGCGGCGCTGGTCAATCCCAATTCGCGATCCTTTCGATTCGCGCGCGCGAAGGTGCAGCTGGCGCAGGGCGATGCACCGGCGGCGGCGGTGGACCTGGAATCGGTCGTGCGCGAATATGCCTCGCTGCTTCGGCTGGGCGGGATCGGCGACCAGGCGTTCGACCTTCTCGACACGCTGCCCGCCGAGGCGGTCAAGGTCGATCGCGCCAAATTACGCCGCGAATTGCAAGGCGAATTGACCGGCGCGCGCCTGGCGGCGCTGTGGCGTCAGGCCGAGACCGATCTTTTCGCCGGGCGCCTGACGGAGGCGCTTGCGGCCTATGAGCGGGCGGCTCCGCTTGCCGCCACCCAGATCGCCGACGATGCCGAGACGCGGGCGCGCATCTTACGGGGGCGTGGCCTTGCGCGCTTTGCCGCCGGGAACCGGGCGGGAGCGCTGGCCGACTGGCAGGAAGAAAAACGGATCGACGATATCCGGTTCAAGGTGCTGGAGGTCGACGGGGCCGATTGTTCGGTCAACATCTGGCTGGCGCAGGCGGCTGACACGCGGTCGCTGATCGGCCAGCGGCCGCCGGGGTGCCCGACGACCGGCGAGAATGAAAGCGACGTCGTTTTCGGCCAGCAATATGCGTTCTGGCTGCTGATGGGACTGGCGCGGCGCAACGATCCTACGTTGATGCCCGAGGTCCTGCCCTGGTTGCGATCGATGGTCGACAGCCTGCGGGCCAGCGAGCGCGCCTTTGTGCAGCCCGAATTTTCCGATGGTCGGGGCGCCGGGTACAGCTTCGTCGATCGGCTCGATTCGCCGCAGGCCGCGCTGGCCGATGCGTTGTGGGCGGCTGAATCGGGGCGCCCGTCGGCTGAGGCGACGACCGAGGCGTTCGACCTGCTGCAGGACGCTGCGCTGACCGGGACGGCCGAGGCGGTGTCGATCAATGCCGGGCGGGCGGCGGCGGCGGGGCGCGCGCCGGCGCTCGGAAAGCTGGCCGAGGAGTATCAGCAACTGGTCGCCTCGCTGCCATCGGGGCGGGACATGACGCCCCAGATGCAGACGCCGCCACCCCCTGCTCCGGTAGTACCGGTGCGCCCCTTTCGCTTCGACGACGAGAGTGATGCGGCCTTTGCCAAGCGCGAGGCGGAGTTCGTTGCCGCCGAAGCCGCCTATAAGCTCGAACTGGCGCGCTATGAGGATAATGTCCGTTTCGCGCGCGAGCGCGCGGACGAGTTACGCCGGGCGATGGCGCTACAGGCCGAAAAAGACGCGGCCGCGCTGGCCGTCCGCAAGAAACGGCTGACGCAGGTCGTCGGTGAACTGCAGGCCGAGTTTCCCGACTATTTCGCGCTGATCCGCCCGCGTCCGCTGGGGCTGGCCGAATTGCAGGCGCTGCTCGCGGATGACGAGGCGGCCCTGCTGTTGGTGCCGACCGACGGCGGGACACATGCGATCGCCGTGACCCGCGACGCCATCCGCTGGCACCGGTCCGGATGGAACAACAAGCGGCTCGATCGCGCCGTCACCCGGTTGCGCTGGGATTTGGGGGCCGACGTCAACGTCCCGGAGGAGGTTGCGGCGGTGTGGGAATCGCGCGGCGGGGGCGGTTATGCGTTCGACCGCACGCTGGCCTTCCAGCTCTATCGCGAACTCATCGAACCCCTCGGCCCCACGCTCGCCGGGAAAAAATTCGTCCTTGCGACCACGGCGGGCGCGCTGTCGGCCTTGCCGCTTGGCGTGCTGGTCAGCGAAGCGCCGCAGGGCGACGATGGGGACCCCGACGCCTTGCGTGCGACCAAATGGCTGGCCGACGCCTTTGCGCTGACGCATTTGCCGTCGCTGCAAACGCTGCAGTTTGAACGCGCCAAGGCGGCCGATCCGGCGCGCTCCGCCGATGCGGCGCCGCGCTTCGCGGGGTTCGGCGACCCGGTGCTGCTGGGCCCGCCGCGCGCGCGGCGTGGCGGGCGTGATGCCCGGCGGGCGATGGGGGCGACGGCAAATGCGGTGTCGGGGGAGCAGGTCGACCAGTTGCGGAGCCTGTCGCGACTGCCCGGAACCGCGACCGAGCTTGAAGCGCTGCGCGCTTCGCTGAACGCGCCGGCCTCGACGCTCCGCATGGCCGAGCGTGCGACCGAGCCGTCGGTGTTTGCCGCCGACCTGTCGCAGATCAGCATCTTGTCCTTTGCCACCCATGGCCTGCTGCCCGGCGATGTGGAGGGGCTGGGCGAAGCGGCGCTGGTCTTCACCCCGCCCGTCACGCCGGGCCCGGACGATGACGGGTTGCTGACCGCGTCCGAAGTCGCCGGGCTGCGGCTCAATGCCGACTGGGTGATCCTGTCGGCGTGCAACACCGCGACGGGCGAGGCCGGAAAGGCGACCGGGCTCGGCGGGCTCAGCCGCGCCTTCCTGTTCGCCGGCGCCCGCAACCTGCTGGCGTCGCACTGGCCGGTGCGCGACGATGTCGCGAGCGTGGTTACGGTCAAGGCGATCGCGGCGGCCCGTGAGGTGCCCGGACGGACGCGGGCCGAAGCGCTGCAAATCGCGATGCGCGCGATCCGCGACGATCGGCGCGGCGACGATTTCTTCCAAAGCTGGGCGCACCCCAACGCCTGGGCGGCGTTCGAGCTGATCGGCGATATCGGGCGCTAGCCCGGCATCGGCTCAGGCGGCGCGGCGCGGGCGCCGCAACAGCGCGAGCACCAGCGCTGCGGCGCCGACCGAGAAGATCGCGTTGAACCCGGCGAGCGAGATCGGGCCGAGAGTCCATTGCGGTACGTCGCAGCGGATGATCGGCGCGGCCATGATGTCGTCGAGGGTGACGGGGCCGCTGGCGCTGGTGCTGCACGTCGTCAGCCCCTCCCACCAGCCATATTCGACCCCGGCGTGAAAGACGCCGATCAGACCGCTGATCGCGATCGCCACCGCCGCGAGCAGGGTCAGTGCGCGCATCGCGCCGTCATTCTTGCGCAGCACGAGCGCGAGCAGCGCCAGCACGATCGCCGCCTGGTGCGGCCAGCGTTGCCAGTAGCACATTTCGCACGGGTGCAGGCCAAAGCCATATTGCGACACCAGCGCGCCGCCATAGAGCAATAGCGGCGCGGCCAGCGCGACGAGCGGCGCGGCGATACGCGAGTTCAGCATGTCGGACCCCTAAACATGTCGGTCAAGTTTGAACCGTAGCCCTGAGCCTGTCGAAGGGCGCCTATCCGAGAAG
>NZ_JBOHHU010000143.1:0-5763 GCF_050725615.1 Sphingopyxis sp. | reverse complement strand
GCCGACGGACGCGAGACGCGGGTGTGGCGCGGCGACCTGGCGGCGCTCGCCTTGCCGGTCGGCGGGGTGGTGACGCTGGCGGAGGCCGGGGCCGATCCGAGCGCGTGGCGTATCGCGTCGCGAACGGTGAAGGACAGCGAGGTGCGGATCGAACTGATGCGATATCAGCCGGTCGCGGTCGCCGAAACGGAGGTCGATCCGGGCGTATCGGTGCCGGCGCCCGACTGGCCGGACAGCGCGGGTGTGGTCCGGGTGTTCGACCTGCCCAACCTGGGTCCCGGCGCGCCGACGGCGCCGCGCCTGCTGGTCGCGGCGGCGGGCGGCAATGACGGGTGGCGCGGCGCCGATGGCTGGCTGGTTCCCGCGCCGGGGATCGAACCGATTCCGGTCGGAACCGTTCGCCGCGCCGCCGCGCTGGGCGCGCTGGCCGGACCGCTGGCGGCGGGCGAGCCGCTGCTGTTCGACATGGAGAACAAGATTCTGGTTTCGCTGGCGAATCCGTCGATGACGCTGATGTCGGTGGCGGATGCGGTGCTGCTCGGCGGGGCGAATCGCGCCATGATCGGCGGCGAGTTGATCCGGTTCGGCGCTGCCGAAGCGCTGGGCGGCGCTATGTGGCGATTGTCGCGGCTTCTGCGCGGACGTGCGGGGACGGAATTGGCCGGGACGCATGCGGTCGGAACGCCCTTTGTTCTGCTCGACGATGCGGCGGCGCTGTTGCTGCCCGATGCGTTGGCGGGTTGGGCCGAGGGCGGCGCGGCCGTGCTGCAATGGACGGTGCGCGGCGGAACCGACCTGACCGACGCGCCGGTGCCGGGCGACGCGGCGGCGCTGCGTCCGCTGTCGCCGGTGCATGGCCGCCGGACGGACGACGGGGCGGGCGGCCTGTGGGTCCATTGGGTGCGGCGCAGCCGGGTCGATCCGGGCTGGCGCGACGCGGTCGACCTGCCGCTCGGCGAAAGCCGCGAGGCGTATCGCGTGGCGGCGGTGCCGGCGGTGTCCGGCCTTGGGCCCTGGGACTGCCCGGCGCCGATGTTGCATCTGACCGCGCCGGAGGTGGCGGCGCTGCCGCCCGGCGCGAGCCTCGAGATTCGGCAGGTCGGCGATTTCGCCTTGTCGCCGTCCCTCATTCTTCCCCTCGATTGAAAGGATTAGCCGATGACCGACCTGCCGAGCACGGCGCGTTTCGCGCTGCCCCTGTTGGCGATGGCGCAGGCGCAGAAAGAGGTGACGCACAATGAGGCGCTGACCCTGCTCGACGCGCTGGTCCAGCCGGTGGTCGAGGCGGGGCCGCTGACGGCGCCGCCGGTGAGCCCCGTCGCCGGGCAGGGCTGGATCGTCGGCTCGGGCGCCACGGGGGCGTGGGACGGTGAGGATGGCGCGCTTGCGGTGTGGACCGCCGGGGGCTGGCGCTTTGTGGGGCCGCGTGCGGGTATGCGGACGCATCGGCTAAGTGACGGGGCTTGGCTGCGATTCGACGGCGCGACCTGGGTCGAACCCGACACCGTCGCAAGTCCGGCGGGCGGGGCGACGACCGACTCCGAAGCCCGCGCCGCGATCGACGCCGTGATTCTGGCGCTTGTCGGCCATGGCCTTCTGATTTAAGGCTGAATTTACCTATTATCGCCCCGCAAGTGCGGCATTTTGGCAACAGATTGACGATTTGTTCGCTTGCACGGAACCAAAGGCGGGGGTAGGACGTCTGCGAGACGTATATCTCAATTGAAAGGGGAATCTACTATGAGGAAGCTTGCCGCCGCCGTGGCGTTGGCCTCCACCGCCCTTGCGACGCCTGCTCTGGCGCGCGACGACTCCTGGTACGTGGGAGTTGGGGGTGGTGTCATGATCGTCGAAGACCTGGGTCTCGACATCGGCACCTTCAAGGACGCAGCTACGCTCGACCACAAAACCGGTTACGACTTCGAAGGCGTCGTCGGCTATGATTTCGGCGGTTTCCGCGCAGAAGTCGAAGTCGGCTATCGCGAAGCCGACATCAAGGCCGGTCGCATCGGCACCCCCGGCATCCCGGGCTCGGCCAATGGCGCGGGCAACCTGGTAACCGGCAGCTATGCCATGAACGGCGATTCGAACGCGCTGAGCTTCATGGTCAACGGCATGCTCGACTTCGGCGACGATGACGGCCTTCAGGGCTTCGTCGGCGGCGGCGCCGGTGTGGCCCGCGTCGATGTCGCTCCGGTCTTCGCCGGCCCCTGGCTCGACGATTCGGACACCGGCTTCGCCTGGCAGGCCATCGCGGGCGTTCGCGCTCCGCTGACCCGCAACTGGGACGTCGGCCTGAAATATCGCTTCTTCAACGCCGACAACCTCGACCTGGTCGATCAGCGCGGCCGCGACGTTTCGACGCGCTTCCGTTCGCACTCGATCCTCGGCACGCTGACGTACAACTTCGGTGGTGCGGAACCGGTGGAACCGACGGCTCCGCCGCCGCCCCCCCCGCCCCCGCCGCCGCCCCCGCCGCCCCCGCCCCCGCCGCCGCCTCCGCCGGTGTGCGCGCCTGGCCCGTACATCGTCTATTTCGACTGGGATCAGTCGAATATTACGCCCGAAGCGGCGTCGACGCTGGACAACGCCATCAGCGCCTACAACCGCGGTTGCACCGGCAACCAGGTGTGGCTGGCCGGTCACGCTGACCGTTCGGGTTCGGCGAAGTACAACGTCGGTCTGTCGGAACGCCGCAACACTGCGGTTCGCAGCTATCTCACCGCTCGCGGTGTCTCGGATGGCTCGATCAGCTCGGAAGCGTTCGGCGAAACCCGTCCGGCCGTTGCAACCGCCGATGGCGTCCGCAACGACCAGAACCGTCGCGTGGAAATCAAATACGGTCCGAACGCGGGCATGTAAGCGATTTCCCGCCCGGTTCGGGCTGGAAGACAAAGAGGGGCGGTACCGCAAGGTGCCGCCCTTTCTTTTTGGGCGCAGGACGGAGCCGGCGTTTTCCGGTCCCCTGCGCTTTTTGTTTGCGCTCTCTCTATAATGTTATACCATATCAATGTGATCGGCGACCGCTTGCGAGCGGCGCAAGGGGGCCGGTCCGAGCGGGACGCCGGCTTGCTGTCCGACAGCCGTGCCGGGGTCGCGCGCCGACAGGGAGAGAGACGATGCGCAAACGCCGCAGCATTTTCCGCAGCGACCCCAATGCCGACCCGGTGATCAACACCACCCCGCTGATCGACGTGATGCTGGTGATGCTGGTGATGTTCATCATCACCATCCCGCGGCCGACGCATATGGTCGACATCACCCTGCCGGGCGACGTCGCGGTTCCGGACAAGGTGCAGGACGAGAACCGGATCACCATCGACACCGCCGACACGATCCGCTGGAACGGCGAGGCGGTCGACCTGGCGCAGCTCGGCAAGCTGACGCAAATCGCGTCCGAGCGCGCCGAACCCGCGACCCTGATGTTCGAGCCCGAGGCGCGCGCCCGCTATCTGCGGGTCGATCAGGCGATCGGCGCGATCCGGCGCAATGGCGGCAGCAAGCTCGCCTTTCCGGGCATCTATCAATATGCCGGGTCGATCTGATCCGCGCCGCGCCCCTGCCGCCGCCGATCGGGCGGCGGGGGAACGGGCGCGTCAGGCGGCGGGGGCTGTGCCGGGGCGCAGATAGGCCAGCATATAATTGACATAGTCGACCTTGCCGAGCGGCACGCCCATGTGGCGGAGGATGGCGTAGGCGGCGACGAGGTGGAAATAATATTGCGGCTGCGCCCAGTCGCGGACGTAGGTCGCGGCGGTCATGTCGAAGGCCATGCCGTTGGGCAGGTCGAAACCGACCGCGCGGCCGGGATCGGCGTCGATCTCCGCGGCGTCGACGGTGTCGAGCCAGGCGAGGGTTTCGGCGATCTGCGCCTGGAGGCCGGCGAAGTCGGCCGCATCGTCGGCGAACTGCGGCGCGCCGGGCGCGCCGAGACGGGTGGCGGCCTGGATCGCCTGCTGACAGGAGAAACGCACTTGCGACGCGAGCGGGAACATGTCGGGGGCGAGGCGCGCGGCGATGAACTGCAATTCGCCGACGCCATTGTCGGCGCCCCAGGCGAGCGCCTTGTCGAGCTGCGCGGAGAGCGCGCGAAGGCCGTTTTGATAGGCGGGCACGGTCATGTCGTAGAGCATCGTCTTTTCCTTCGAAGGGGTCGGCGAGAGCCGTCAGGCGGCGGCGAGATTGTCCTGGAACTGCAGCCGCGCAAGGCGGGCGTAGAGGCCGTCGGCGGCGACGAGGGCGTCATGCTTGCCCTCTTCGACGATCCGGCCGTCGTCCATCACGACGATGCGGTCGGCGGCGCGCACGGTCGCGAGGCGGTGCGCGATGACGATCGTGGTGCGGTCGTGCATCAGCGCGTCGAGTGCGTCCTGCACCAGTTTTTCGGATTCGGCGTCGAGCGCCGAGGTCGCCTCGTCGAGCAGCAGCAGCGGTGCGCGGCGGAGCAGCGCGCGGGCGATCGCGACGCGCTGGCGCTGGCCGCCCGAGAGGCGGGCGCCGCCTTCGCCCATGAAGGTGTCGAGTCCCTGCGGCAGCTTGGTGAGGAATTCCTCGGCATTGGCGGCGCGCGCGGCGTCCCAGAGCTCTTCGTCGGTGGCGGCCCAATTGCCGTAACGCAGATTGTCGCGCGCCGAGGCGGCGAAGATCACCGTTTCCTGCGGCACCATCGCGATGCGGGCGCGGATGTCGGCGGGATCGGCATCGGTCAGCGGAATGCCGTCGAGCAGGATCTGGCCGCCCTGCGGATCGTAGAAACGCTCGGCGAGCTGGAACAAAGTCGACTTGCCGGCCCCCGAGGGACCGACGATCGCGACGGTCTCGCGCGGCTGGATCGCGAGGCTGAAATCGTGGAGCGCGGGGGCGTCGGGGCGCGTCGGGTAGCGGAATTCGACATGGTCGAAGGTCAGCGTGCCGAGCGGCGGGTCGGGAAAGCGGCGCGCGTTGGCGGGCGGCGCGATGCTTGGTTCGGCATGGAGGAGTTCGGAGAGCCGCTCGGCGGCGCCGGCGGCGCGTAGCAGGTCACCATAGACCTCCGTCAGCGCGCCAAAGGCGCCCGCGACCAGCCCGCCGGTGAGCACGAAGGCGGCGATAGTGCCGCCGGTGATCGTGCCCGCCGCGACGCCTGCGGCGCCGTACCACAGCAGGGTGGTGATCGCGCCGAAGAGCAGGCCGATGACGATCGCGGTCATAATCGCGCGCAGGCGGATGCGGCGCTTGGCGGTGGCGAAATTATTCTCGACCGCCGAGGTGAAGCGCGCGGCTTCGCGGCTTTCCTGTCCGAACGCCTGGACGATCTTCATCGCGCCCAATTGTTCGGCGGTGGTGGCGCCGATGTCGGCGACGCGATCCTGGCTCGAGCGCGACACTTTCTGGAGGCGGCGGCCGAGCAGCACGATCGGCAGGATGATGACCGGAATGCCGAGGAGGATGCCGCCGGTGAGTTTCGGCGAGAGCGAGAAGAGATAGATGATGCCGCCGATGCCCATCACGGTGTTGCGCAGCGCGACAGAGACGGTGGTGCCGACGACCTGTTCGATGACCGTGGTGTCCGAGGTCATGCGCGAGGCGATTTCGGAGGGGCGATTTTCCTCGAAGAAACCGGGGGCGAGGCGGAGCAGATTCTGTTGCACCGCCTGGCGGATGTCGGCGACGGTGCGTTCGCCGAGCCAGCTGACGAAGTAGAATCGCAGCGCGGTGGCGACCGCGAGCAGCAACACGATGACATAGAAGAAGCGGAAATGTGGGCTCACGTCGCCGCCGCCA
>NZ_JBOHHU010000142.1:0-5879 GCF_050725615.1 Sphingopyxis sp. | reverse complement strand
AGCTTGCCCTGCCCCGCGCGCACCAGCGGCTGAACAAGGACCGCAAAAATCGGCCGCGCGAAATAGAGGCAAATCCCGAAAGCGACCGCGATCGCGACGAGCGATTTGAGCAGGCGCGAACGCAATTCGACCAGATGGTCGAGCAAGGGCATTTTACCGCCAGCGCCTTCCTCGTCCGCCGTCACCGGCCCTTCGATACTCATGGCAACGGCCCATCCTTGGGGGGAACGGCATGGGTTTCCGGCGTTTCCGGAGGGGTCGCTGCGGCCAGCTGATCGGCGTCCTCGGTCGACGGTTCGGCCGGCACGCTGGTGGCGGGAATCATCGGCGGCGCATCGGCGCCGTCGGCGCGTGGAAACTCGCGCATGATCGCCTCATTCTGCTCACGCCACTTTTTCTCAAGCTCTTCGAGCTCGGCCTCGCGCATCATCGTGTCGAGCCCCGAGCGGAAATGGCGCGCCATTCCGCGCGCCTTGCCGACCCATTTGCCGACGAAGCGCATCGCCTTGGGCAAGTCCTTGGGGCCGATGACCACGAGGGCCACGACCACGACGAGCATCAACTCGGTGGGTGCGACGTCGAACATGAATTTAGCGCCCCCTCAACCGCAGTCGGCGATCAGAGCTTGTCCTGCTCGTTGGTCGGCGTCGCCATCGGCGTCGGGTCGGGCGTGCGCTGGCCTTCGAGATGCTTAACCGGCGGCAATGCGTCGTCGTCGGCCATGCCCTTTTTGAAGCTTTTCAGCCCCTTGGCGACGTCACCCATCATGTCCGAGAAGCGCCCCTTGCCGAACAACAGCAACACGACGACACCGAGGATGAGCCAGTGAACCAGGCTGAAACCGCCCATGAAAATTCTCCTTTGCGCCCCGACGGGCGTTTGTTCCTGTCCTAATTAGGCGTCTTCGCCGTCTTTTACTAGGTCCAGCTCGCCCATCGCTTCTTCGAAAGCGAGATCGACCGGATCGAGCAGACCCGCCGCGCGCAAATCTTCGATGCCCGGCAAATCCTTGCGGCTGCTAAGTCCGAAATGCTGCAAAAATGCGTCGGTGGTCTTGTAGATCAGCGGGCGGCCGGGAACCTCGCGGCGCCCGGCAGGAGCGATCCATTCAGCCTCCATCAAAACGTCGAGCGTGCCCTTGGAGGTCTGGACGCCGCGAATCGCTTCGATCTCGGCGCGGCTGACCGGTTCGTGATAGGCGACGATCGCCAGCACTTCCGACGCGGCGCGCGACAATTTGCGCGGATCGTCGCGTTCGCGGCGCAGCAGATGCGCCAGGTCGGCGGGGGTCTGAAAATGCCAATGGCCGCCACGTTCGACGAGTTCGATACCGCTACCCGCATGGCGCGCGGCGATCGCGTGAATAATTGCCTTGATCTCGGCAACCGGAATGTCCTCGGCAAAACGCGCCGCGATCTGCCGCGCGTCGAGTGCTTCGTCGCTGGCGAACAGCATCGCCTCTATCGCGCGTTCGCGGTCGTCGATGGTCATCCTTGCGCAGCCCTCAGATACAGCGGTTCGAACGCGCCTTCCTGTTTCAGGTCGACGCGGCCCTGCCGCGCCAGTTCGAGCGCGGCAACAAAGCTGGACGCGATCGCCGACCGGCGCAAGGGGCCGTCATAGTCGGAGGGCAGGAAATCGGCGAGTTCGGCCCAGTCGAGCTTGATCCCGATCAGCCGCTCGAGATGGTGAAGCGCGGCGTCGAGCGTGATCACGGGGCGACGCGACACCATGTGCACGACCGGCTCGGTGCGGAGCTTTACCTGCCCATAGGCCGACAGCAGATCGTAAAGGCTGGCGTCCCAGCGCCGTAGCCGCACATCGTGCAGCCCTTCGGGTTTCGGGCGCAGGAAGACGTCGCGGCCGACGCGATCGCGCGCGAGCAGCCGTGCTGCCGCCTCGCGCATCGCCGCGAGCCGCTGCAGTCGCAGTTGCAGGCGCAGCGCCAGTTCATCAGGCGACGGATCCTCGAGCGGATCCTTGGGCAGCAACAGCGCCGATTTGAGGTAAGCGAGCCACGCCGCCATCACCAGATAGTCGGCCGCCACCTCGAGCTTCGCGCGCATTTCGGTGATGAAGGTCAGATATTGCTCGACCAGCGCGAGGATCGAAATTTGCCGCAGATCGACTTTCTGGCTGCGCGCGAGCGTCAACAACAGGTCGAGCGGGCCTTCCCAGCTGTCGAGCGAGAGCTGGAGCGCATCCTCGCGCTCCGCCGCCGAGGGCGCCACATCGAAGTCGAGCGGCAGTTCCTCCATCGACCGCTCAGGCGAGAGCCAGCAGCGCATCGCGCTGGTCGACGAGCATCGCGAACTGGCGTTCGTCGTGCGTCCCGGCGATGCGGTCCATCGCGCCTTCGAGCCGCGCCCGCGACACGGTGCTGATCGGATCGAGCCCATTGGCGATACCGATCATGTCGTCCATCTTGCCCCAGCAATTGAGTGCGATGTCGCAGCCGGCGGCGACCGCAGCGACCGCGCGCGACGGAACATCGCCCGACAAGGCCTCCATATCGAGATCGTCGCTCATCAACAGGCCGTGGAAGCCGATGCGCTGGCGGATCACGCTGTCGATGATCACCGGCGAGAGCGTCGCGGGGCGGTCCGGGTCCCAGGCGGTGAAGACGACGTGACAGGTCATCGCCATCGCGGCGTCGCGCAGCGCCGCGAAGGGTGCGAGGTCGGTCTGCAAATCTCGGTCGAGCGCCGTGACGACCGGCAGTTCCTTGTGCGAATCGAGCAGCGCGCGGCCATGGCCCGGGATATGTTTGACGATGCCGACGACGCCGCCGTCCTGCAGCCCGCTGAGAATTGCGCGGCCGAGCGCCGCAACGCGCATCGGTTCGCTGCCGAGCGCGCGGTCGCCGATGATGTCGCTGGCGCCGGGCTGGCGCACGTCGAGCAACGGCAGGCAATCGACGGTGATGCCGACTTCGGACAGCATCGACGCAAGCGCCATCGCGTTCAATCGCGCGGCCTCGATCGCGCTCGCAGGCGCGCGCTCGTACAGCGCGTCGAACGCCGCGCCGCTCGGGAAATCGGGCCACTCGGGCGATTTCATGCGCGCCACGCGCCCGCCCTCCTGATCGATCAGGATCGGCAGGTTCGCACGACCGTCAAGATCGCGCAGTTCATCCGTGAGCTTCCGCAATTGTCCGCGATTTTCGATATTGCGGCCGAACAGGATATAGCCCGCAGGCTCGCTGTCGCGAAAGAAAGCGCGCTCATCGTCGGTCAGCCTATGACCGGCCAGGCCAAAGATCGCGGGTATCATCGTGCGTCAACCTCCATCGGTCGGCACCCCCTCATGCCCGTGCATGACACAGCAAGGGCAAATCACCAAAGTCCGCTGCGGCCAAGCGGGCCGAATCAGCGAACGACGACGCAATTTTCACCGGCAACGCGCAGTTTTCCGCACAGGCTCTGCGCATTGGCCGCCGTGCCCGCGACGGCGCGCAGTCGATAGACCTTGCCGCTGTCGACCGTTGCCGGCGACACCGACTTGGTCAGCGTCGACAGATAGGCGAAGCGTTTCGACAGGTTGGTCCACGCCTTTGCCGCTGCATCTTCGCTGCTGAACGCGCCAAGCTGGATCATTGCCGATCCCGACGGCGCCGGAACGGCCTTGACCGGTTCGGCGGTCTTCACCGAGGTCGCGGCCGGCTTCCCCTTGCCCTTGTCGGCGGCGAGACGCGCGGCTTCGGCCTTGATGGTGGCCGCCTTGTCGGCTTCGGCCTTTTTTGCGGCCTTGGCGGCAGCTTCGCGTTCGGCAGGCGTTGCCGCCGGTTCTTCCGGCATGCGCGACGCATCCACCTTGCCCGATGGTTCGGCGCCCTCGCTCGCGGCGAAGCTCGCATCGCCTTCACCGTCAAAAGTCTTGGCGGCGTCATTCTTTGGCGCGACCTTGTAATCGCCCTTTTGCGCCGCGATCAGTTCGCCCTGCCCGCGCGCACCGCCGTTCTGGATCCACCACAGGCCGCCAAGCACCGCGCCGATCAGCACCAACCCACCGAGCACCATGACGAGCAGACGGGTCGGCGAAACCTCTCCATCATCCTCATATTCGTCGGCGGCCTCGAGCCAGGGCAGACGATCTTCGTCGTCGAGCCCCAGTCCCACGTCCTTCTCATCGGCCATCACAGCATCTCCTCGAGCGCATCCACCCCCATCAGGTGCAGCCCGTTGCGGACAACCTGCCCGATTCCATCGGCCAAATAAAGGCGGGTCGCGGTCAATTCGGGATCCTTGTCGAGCACGATGCGCAGGCCGGGGTCGTCGTTGCCGAGATTGTACCACGCATGGAAGGCCGCAGCGACGTCGGCGAGGTAGAAGGCGATCCGGTGCGGTTCGCGCGACGCCGCTGCTGATTCGACGGTCCGAGGGAATTGTGCGAGCAGTTTGACGAGGCCCAGCTCATGGGCGTTGAGCCGGGTCGATACAGGTGCGGGCAATATGATGCCGGCATCCGCGGCCTTTTTCCGAAGCCGCGAAATCCGTGCATTGGCATATTGCAGATACCAGACCGGATTGTCGCGCGACGCCTCGACCACCTTCGCGAAGTCGAAGTCCATCTGCGCATCGGCCTTGCGCGTCAGCATCGTAAAGCGCACCGCGTCCTTCCCGACTTCGTCGACGATATCGGCCAGGGTCACGAAATTGCCGGCACGCTTCGACATTTTGAACGGCTCGCCGTTCTTGAGCAGCCGCACCATCTGGACGAGCTTGACGTCGAACTTCTTCTTGCCCTCGGTCATCGCCGCGACCGCCGCCTTGATCCGCTTCACCGTACCGGCATGGTCGGCGCCCCAGATGTCGATCAACTCGTCGGCGCTCTCGGCTTTCTGGAAATGATAGGCGAGGTCGGCACCGAAATAGGTCCAGCTTCCATCCGATTTCTTGATCGGGCGATCCTGGTCGTCGCCGAACCGCGTCGAGCGAAACAGCGGCAGTTCGACCGGTTCCCAATCTTCGGGCGTCTCGCCCTTCGGCGCTTCGAGCACGCCGTCATAGACGAGGTCGTGGTCACGCAACCACTTCTCGGCGTCGTCGGGCTTGCCCGCGGCCTGCAGCTCGGCCTCCGACGAGAAGAGATTGTGGTGGATGCCGAGCTTGGCGAGGTCGGCGCGGATCATGTCCATCATCGCGCTGACCGCTTCGGCACGGAACAGGCCGAGCCACGCGCTTTCAGGGGCGCCGACGAAGCGGTCGCCATATTCGGCGGCCAGCTTCTGCGCGACCGGGATCAGATAGTCGCCCGGATAGAGACCTTCGGGAACCGCGCCGACCTCCTCGCCCAGCGCCTCGCGATACCGCAGATGCACCGAGCGCGCGAGGACATCGACCTGCGCGCCCGCGTCGTTGACATAATATTCGCGGATGACATCGTGCCCGACATATTCGAGCAGCGCGGCGAGCGCGTCGCCGACGACGGCACCGCGGCAATGGCCGACGTGCATCGGGCCGGTGGGGTTGGCGGAGACATATTCGACGTTGACGGTACGTCCCCGCCCCAGCGCCGAGCGGCCATAATCGCCAGTCTCGGCATGGATCAGCGCCAGCTCGTCGCGCCAGCTGGCGTCGGCGAGACGCAGGTTGATGAAGCCGGGACCGGCGACGCTCGCCTCGGTCACCTCGTCGAGCGCGCCCAGTTCGGCCACGAGCAGATCGGCGAGCGCGCGCGGGTTCATGCCCGCCGGCTTGGACAGCACCATCGCGGCATTGGTGGCGACATCGCCGTGCGACGGATCGCGCGGCGGTTCGACGCTGATCGACGAACGATCGAGACCGGCGAGAAGCGCGCCGCGCGCGGCGAGCGCGTCAAGGGCAGAGCCGATATGGTCGGTAAAGCGGCTGAACAGGGTCACGAGCGGGGCCTATCTT
>NZ_JBOHHU010000141.1:0-5925 GCF_050725615.1 Sphingopyxis sp. | reverse complement strand
CAGGGCTGGCGGTGATGGCCTGGAATTGCGCCTCGGGCACGGCTGTCTGGAACGACGGGTCGAAATAGTCGGCGAAAGTTATTTTTCCGGAGAGAAGGTCGACGAGTTGCGCTGCGCGAAAGTCGAAGATCGTCGCTGCCGCAGCAGGGGTTTCGGTCGACTGGGCAGCGGCAGCGAGCGGTACGAGTGCCCACAGCAACGCGGCAGCGATGTACCCGGACCGAAATATCATCGCCTCGCCTCCTCAGGCGTCGATCGCCGCCTCGTCGAGGGTCGCGGCATTGGCCTGGATGAACTGGAACCGATGCTCGGGATGCTTGCCCATCAGCCGGTCGACAAGGTCTTTGACCAGATGGCGCTCCTCATATTCCTGCGGCAGCGTGACGCGCAGCATCGAGCGCGTCGCGGGATCCATCGTTGTTTCTTTCAATTGGTTGGGGTTCATTTCGCCCAAGCCCTTGAAGCGGCCGACGTCAACCTTCTTGCCCTTGAAGAGTGTGGCTTCGAGTTCGGCGCGATGCGCGTCGTCGCGGGCGTAGGCCGAGGTGCTGCCCGATGTGAGGCGATAGAGCGGCGGCTGCGCCAGATAGACATGGCCGTTGCGGACGATGTCGGGCATTTCCTGGAAGAAGAAGGTCATCAGCAAGGTCGCGATATGCGCGCCGTCGACGTCGGCGTCGGTCATAATCACGATCTTTTCGTAGCGCAGCCGATCGGAATCGCAGTCCTTGCGCATCCCGCAGCCGAGCGCGAGCGCGAGGTCGGCGATTTCGGTGTTGGCCCGGATCTTGTCGTTGCTGGCGCTTGCGACATTGAGGATCTTGCCGCGGATCGGCAGGATCGCCTGCGTCTTGCGATCGCGGGCCTGCTTGGCGCTGCCGCCCGCACTGTCGCCTTCGACGATGAACAATTCGGTGCCTTCGGGACCGTCGTTCGCGCAGTCGGTAAGCTTGCCCGGCAGGCGGAGCTTGCGGCCGCTGGTCGCCGTCTTGCGCTTGACCTCGCGCTCGGCCTTGCGCTTCAGGCGCTCGTCCATGCGTTCCAGGATCAGCCCGAGCAGCGCGCGGCCGCGATCCATATTGTCCGACAGGAAATGATCGAAATGGTCGCGCACGGCATTTTCGGTGAGGCGTGCGGCCTCGGGGCTCGACAGCCGGTCCTTGGTCTGGCTCTGGAACTGCGGGTCGCGGATGAAGACCGACAGCATCATCTCGCCGCCGTTGAACACATCGTCGGCGGTAATCTGTGCGGCCTTCTTCTGCCCGATCAGCTCGCCGAAGCCGCGCAAGCCCTTGGTCAGTGCCGAACGCAGACCCGCTTCATGCGTGCCGCCCGCCGGGGTGGGGATGGTGTTGCAATACCAGCTGTAGGACCCGTCGGACCAGAGCGGCCAGGCGATCGCCCATTCGGCGCGGCCCTGATCGTTCGGAAAATCCTGGCGACCAATAAAAGGCTCTGCGGTCGCGCATTCGCGGGTGCCTATCTGTTCCTTCAGATGGTCGGCGAGGCCGCCGGGGAACTGGAACACCGCCTCTGCCGGTGTGTCGTCGCCGATCAGTTCGGCCGCGCATTTCCAGCGGATTTCGACGCCCGCGAAGAGATAGGCCTTCGAGCGCGCCATGCGATAGAGGCGCTGCGGTTTGAAACGGCCGTGATCGCCGAAAATCTCGGGGTCCGGGACGAACGACACGCTGGTGCCGCGCCGGTTGGGCGTGGGGCCGAGCTCTTCGAGCCCGCCCTGCGGCGTGCCGCGCGAAAAACGCTGGCGGTACAGCAATTTGTTGCGCGCGACTTCGATGGTCGTGTCGACCGACAGCGCGTTGACGACGCTGACCCCGACACCGTGCAAGCCGCCCGAGGTGGCATAGGCCTTGCCCTCGAACTTGCCGCCCGAGTGGAGCATGGTCATAATGACTTCCAGCGCCGATTTGCCGGGAAATTTGGGGTGCGGGTCGACCGGCATGCCGCGGCCATTGTCCACCACGGTCAGGCGGTTGCCGGCGTCGAGGGTGATTTCGATACGGCTGGCATGGCCTGCGACCGCCTCGTCCATGCTGTTGTCGATGACTTCGGCGGCGAGGTGGTGGAGCGCGCGTTCGTCGGTGCCGCCGATATACATGCCGGGGCGGCGGCGGACGGGCTCGAGCCCTTCGAGCACCTCGATCTGCGAGGCGTTGTAACTGTCGGTGGCGGGCGTGTTGCCGTCGAACAAATCGTGACTCATGGTCCCGCTATAGGGGGCGAGGAGTCGCGGTGGCAAGGGCATCTGTGGCGCTTTCGTCCCATACTTGGGTGCGGTCCTCTGCTAAGGGACAGCGGTTGGGCGAGGGGAGGCGGTGATGGCGGACGACTGGCTGGTACGCGGCCGAAACAGCGCGGCGCTTTTCAAGCTCGCGCTGCATCGCGGCGAGGGCATGGTCCTGATCGGCATGGACTGGAAAGACGGTCGTCCGGGCGATGATTTCGTCGGTTTTTCGATCGAGTTTCGCTATCCCGGCGGCGACCGCTATTGGCCCGTGCGCAATCGTATCGCCTTTGCCGACCGCATGCTGCCGCGCGATCCGACGCAAGCGGCGCCCCAATATCCCAGTACCGAGGCGCCATTTCAGGTGTTTCGCTGGATTCACTTTCCGCGCGTCGGCGACCAGCCGGGGACATTCGCCTATCGCGTGACGCCATTATTTATGAACGAGGCGGGAGTGCTGGCGCGCGGCGAGGCGCAGGAGGCCGAGATCGACCTTCATTCGAAGACGATGCCGGGCGCGCTGAATGTCGCCTTCACGCGCGGCTATGTATCGTCACAATCCTTTGTCGACCGCTTTGGCGGCGAAGCGGCTTTCGACGGGCTGATCCCGAAAAGCGCCGATGCAGGAATCGATTTTGTCCCGACGCATCCGCAAGCCGCCGAAGCCTATGACTGGATGGGGTTCGAGGCGCGCGCGGAGATCGTCGGGTTGCTCGATACCGCGATCGGGGAGGGGGCGACGGTCGCCGTTGTGGCCTATGAACTCAACCTGCCCGAGCTGGTCGAACGCTTCGAACGGATCGGGCCGAAGCTCTCGATCATCATCGACGACAGCAGCGACAAGGGCGAGGCGCATTCGGCGGAAAGCGTCGCGGCGGCGCGGTTGACGGCAGCGGGAGCGCAGGTGCGGCGCCAGCATATGGGCAATTTGCAGCACAACAAGATGATCGTCGTCGACGGTCCCGTTACCCAGGCGGTGGTGCTGGGCTCGACCAATTTTTCGTGGCGCGGCTTTTACGTGCAGGCGAACAACGCCGTCGTCGTCCGCGGTCCCGACATCGTCGCGCAGCAGATGGAGGCCTTCCGATCCTATTGGCCGGGTAGCGCCAGCGGGTTCAGCGCGAGCGCCAGCGCCGCATGGCGTCCGCTTCAGATCGCCGGTCTCGATGCCGAGATCACCATGTCGCCGCACAAGGCGAGCCATGCGGCGCTGGCCGCGATCGGCGCCGATATCGCGACGACCGACTCCAGCCTCTTCTATTCGCTGGCCTTTCTGGCGCAGACAGGCGGCGCGGTTCGCGACGCAATAGAGACGGCCACCAAGGATCCCGATGTCTTCGTCTATGGCATGGCCGACAAGAAGCTCGGGTTGATCCTGGTGCCGCCGGACGGCAACCCGCAACCGGTGGCGCCGTCGGCACTGACCAAGAATTTGCCCGAGCCTTTCCGGTCGGAGGCGACCGGCGGTTTCGGCGTCAAGATGCACCACAAGTTCGTCGTCATCGATTTCGATCGCCCGAGTGCGCGCGTCTATCTGGGCAGCTTCAACTTCTCGAAGCCCGCCGACGTCTCGAATGGCGAAAACCTGCTGGTCATCCGAGACCGGAAAGTCGCGACCTCCTATATGGTCGAGGCGCTCCGGCTCTTCGACAGCTATCAGTTTCGCCTCTCGATGGCGGCGGCCAAGAAGAGCGGTGAGGCCAAGACGCTGAAGAAACCCCCGGCGCCCGGGGAGGTCGCATGGTGGGCCAAGTTCTGGGATATCCCGGTGCGGGCGCGCGACCGCAAGCTGTTTTCCTGACGCCGGCCAGCCGCTCGGTTCGCCCCATTTTCTGAACATCGAGGAACCCCGGTCGAACGGGGTGGGTTTCTCCGCCGACGCAAAGTCATTCAAAAAGCGGAGTTAAACCATGAAAATCCTCTCCCTCTTCGCCGCTTCGGCGGCTGCGATGGCGCTCGCCTCGCCGGCGCTGGCCCAGAGCGGCCGCGATACGTCGCAGGACTTCGACGGCCCCTATGTCGGGGTGTCCGGCGGTTATACGGTGCAGCCGAACGATGGCGGTGAAACGCTGGTCTTCGATACCAATCGCGATGGCACCTATGGCGACACCGTCAACACGGCAGGCGGCGCCGACGCCTTTTCGCCCGGCTTCTGCGGCGGATCGCCGACCGGCACCGCCAACCTCAATTGCCGCAATGACAAGGACGGCTTCGAATATTTCGGCAAGCTCGGCTATGACAAGCGGATGGGCAATATTGTCCTCGGCGCCGTGATCGAAGGCGGTCGTAGCGAGGCCAGCGACAGCGTGTCCGGATTCTCGACGACGCCCGCCGCTTACCGTTTCGCGCGGTCCGCCGACTATCAGGCCAACGCTCGTCTGCGCGCAGGCTATACGCCGGGCGGCGGCGTGCTCTTCTATGCGACCGGCGGGGGCGCTTATGCCAAGCTCGACAACCGCTTCTCGACCACCAACGGCGCCAACAGCTTCGCGGATAATGGTCGCACCAACGGCTGGGGCTATGTCGCGGGCGGCGGGGCTGAGGCGATGCTGACCAAGAACATCTCGCTTGGGCTCGAATATCTCTACACCGACATCCAGGACGATGATTTCGTCGTCAATGTCGGGCCGGGCACCGCACCGCCGACCAACCCCTTCCTGCTCAATGGCGGCGGAACCGACATCAAACGCAGTGACGATCATTTTCGCACCCACAGCGTGCGGGCAAGTTTGAACTTCCGCTTCTGAACGGTTGGCAAAACGCGGAAGATTTAAAGGAGGCGCCGGATCCGCAAGAGGTCCGGTGCCTTTTCTACGTCAGGCGGTCGGCGCCGCGAAGATCGCGAAGTTGCCGTTGGCGCTGCTGACCAGTTTGTCGTCCTGATAGAGACGGGCATCGATGTTGGCGATGCGCTTTCCAAGGTGCAGGACCTTGGCTTCGCAGGTCAGCCGTCCTTCGACGACGCGGGCGTGATAGTTGAACTTGATCTCGAGCGTCGCGCACCACCGGTCGTCGGGCAACAGGCTGGTCACCGCGCCGCCCATCGCCGAATCGGCGAGCGAATAGGCGACCCCGCCATGCGCGGCGCCTTGCGGGTTGAAATGGCGTTCGCGCTCGATGTCGATCGCCATCACGCAACGCCCATCGGCGCGCTCGACCATCTCAAGGCCGAGCGTCCGTGCGAAATGAAAATCCTGGCCGAAGGGCTTCACCTAACGCGCCTCAACGGACTCGGGGGCCTCCGAACGGCGGCGGCGGCGGGGGACGACGCGTGCCGCGTGGCAGCTGGGCCTGATAGGCGCGGCCACAATGTTCGACGCAATAAGGGAAACCGGGGTTTACCGCGACGCCGCAGAAGTGAAAGTCGGGCTCACCGGGATGCCCCATCGGCCAGCGGCAGATGCGGTCATTGAGGTCGAGCAGGGTCGTCTTGCCCGCGATCTCGGGACTCGGCTTTGCCGGCACCAGACGGCGCGGCGGGGCCGGCGGGATCGGCGCCTGCTGATCGCCGGGCCCCTGGCGGATGAAGCCGCCGGGGCCGATCGAAACGATGCGCGGCGCGTCGGGTTTGCGCGGAGCCTCGGCTGCGATGCCATCGTCACCCTCGTCATTGGCCTGGGGCGCCGGGGCCGGTTCGGGGCGGACGGGCGCGACCGGGCGGACCGCCGCCGGTGCAGCGG
>NZ_JBOHHU010000140.1:0-5929 GCF_050725615.1 Sphingopyxis sp. | reverse complement strand
GCAGCGAGCAGCCCGACGCCGAGCGGGTCGAGGTGTCGAAGAAAGCCGGGACGATGAAGGTCTTTGATGCGGGCGGGAAATTGATCGCGCTCTTCACCGTGACCACCGGCTCGGCGCACGACCCGCTGCCGATCGGCCAGTGGACGATCCGCGGCGTCGGGCGCAATCCCGACTACGCCTTCGATCCCGCGCTGCTGCGCGGTGTCGCGGCGAGCGAGGGCAAGCATCGCCTGCCGCCGGGGCCGAACAGCCCGGTCGGCGTCGTATGGATCGACCTCGACAAGGAGCATTATGGCCTGCACGGCACCCCCGAGCCGCAGAATATCGGCCGCACCGAAAGCAATGGCTGCGTCCGGCTGACCAATTGGGACGCGGCGCGGCTCGCACAGATGGTGTCGCCGGGGACAAAGGTGGATTTTGTCGCCTGATGCGCTGGCAGGCCGCCTTCAAGCTGATGCTGTGGACCGCCACCATCACCGCGATCCTGACCTCGCTTTACTGGGTCACGGCCTATGACCTGCTCGATCCGCCCGCGCAGGCGGCGGCGCGGACGGCGGCGGTCGGCGCAAGCGGTGAGGAGGATGGCGCGGCGGTCGATCGGGCCATCGCGATCATCATCCCGGTGCAGGGGATTCGCGCGGACGAACTGATCAACAGCTGGGACCAGAGCCGCGCAGAGGGGCGGCTGCACCGCGCGATCGACATTCCGGCGCCGGTCGGAACCCCGGTGCTCGCGGCGATGGACGGGCGGATCGAGAAATTGTTCCACTCCGACCGCGGCGGGCTGACCATCTATCAGCGCGCCGACGACGGCCGCCTGATGCTCTATTACGCGCATCTGCAGGGCTATCGTCGCGGGCTGGCCGAGGGCGATGCGGTGACGCGCGGGCAGGTGATCGCGACCGTCGGCGCGAGCGGCAATGCCGACCCGGCCTTTCCGCACCTGCATTTCCAGATGCTGGCGACCACGCCCGGCAGCGCGTGGAATGCGGGCGAACCGGTCAATCCCTATCCATTGCTCGCCGGAAAACGCGCGCGTCGCTGATCCTCAGCCGGGGGGATGATCGAGAGGATCGGGGCCGGGTTTCGGCGCAGGGCCGTCGGCCTTGCCGCATGGCGGGTTGCCGTCCTTGCGCCAGCCGAACAGGCCCGCACAGGGCGCGGCGCGGCGGGGGAGGGCGTTTCTGCTGCGCGGCGAGGGGCGCAGGTCGTCCGAAAGGTTCCAGGTCATCATGGCCGCCGCTCTGCCACCGCCGCGCGCCGCCATATTGGATCGTTGCGTCAAAAGGATTTCGGTCCGTCGCTTTTGGCGCTTCGGTCCAATCGGCGTCGGTTCGTGGCTTTTCGCTTGCGCTGGACGCGGCGCCCCGCAAGACAGCGGACGGGGAGATTTTTGATGACCGAAGCCACGACGCCAACCACCGGACCGAAAGCCGGCGTCCGCGAACTGACGCTGCGCGCGATCTTGCTCGGCGGCGTGCTGACGCTGATGTTCACCGCCGCGAATGTCTATCTGGGGCTGAAGGTCGGGCTGACCTTTGCGACCTCGATTCCCGCCGCGGTGATCTCGATGGCGCTGCTGCGCTTTATGACCGGCGCCACGATCCTCGAGAATAATATCGTGCAGACGATCGCGAGTGCAGCGGGCACGCTGGCCGCGATCATCTTCGTGCTGCCCGGCCTCGTCATGGTCGGTTACTGGCAGGGCTTCCCGCTGCTGGAGACCACCGCGATCACGATGCTCGGCGGCATATTGGGCGTGCTCTTTTCGGTCCCGCTGCGCCGCGCACTCGTCGTCGATGCCGACCTGCCCTATCCCGAAGGGCGCGCCGCCGCCGAAGTGCTGCAGGTCGGCGCCGCGAGCGCCGAGGGCGCGGCGGAGAATAAGGCGGGCCTGTCGGCGCTGCTCTGGAACAGCCTTGTCGCCGCAGGCTTCACGCTGCTCACGCAGATGAAGGTCGCGGCGGGGGAAGTGTCGAAATGGTTCTCGGTCGGCGCGGGCGCGACGGGCATTGCCGGCGGGCTCGGCTTTGCGCTGTTCGGCGTCGGCCATCTCGTCGGCCTGTCGGTCGGTCTGGCGCAGCTCGTCGGGCTGGTCACCGGCTGGTGGATATTGCTGCCGATCCTGACACAGGGCGTTGCCGGCCCCGATGTCGAAACGATCGCTAACGAGGTGTTCCGCGCCGATGTGCGCTTTTTCGGCGCCGGGGTGATCGCGGTTGCGGCGCTGTGGACGCTGCTCAAGATCGCGCGTCCGGTGATTGGCGGGATTCGTTCGGCGATGGCGGCGAGCCGGGCGCGCCATGCGGGCACAGCGCTCGCGGTCGGCGAGCAGGATATTCCGATCGGCTGGGTGTTCGGCGGGTCGCTGCTGACGCTGATCCCGATCGCCTGGCTGCTCTGGTCGATCCTAGCGGGCGGGCCGCTGGCCGGGTCGGCGGCGATCCTCGTCGCGGGAGCGCTGGTCTTCGTCGTCGTGATCGGGCTGATGATCGCTTCGGTCACCGGCTATATGGCGGGCCTGATCGGCGCGTCGAACTCGCCGGTGTCGGGCATCGGCATTCTCGCGATCATCGCCTCGTCGCTGCTGCTCGTCGGGCTGCTTGGGCGCGGCGGCGGCGAGGAGGCCAGCGCGGCGATGGTCGCCTATGCGCTGATCGTCACCGGCGTCGTGTTCGGCATCGCGACCATCTCGAACGACAATCTCCAGGACCTCAAGACCGGCCAGCTTGTCGGCGCGACGCCGTGGAAGCAGCAGGTCGCGCTGATGATCGGCGTCTTCTTCGGCTCGTTGGTGGTGCCGCCGGTGCTCAACGTGCTCAACGAAACGCTCGGTTTCGTCGGCGTTCCCGGCGCGGGTCCCAATGCGCTGGCGGCGCCGCAGGCGGGGCTGATCTCCTCGCTGGCCAAGGGTGTGCTGGGCGGCGACCTCAACTGGACGATGCTCGGCTATGGTGCGCTCGCGGGCGTCGGTTTCATCGTCGTCGACGAACTGCTCGGGCGCATGGGCAAGCTGCGATTGCCGCCGCTCGCCATCGGCATCGGCATCTATCTGCCGATGGCGGTGATCCTGCCGGTCGTGATCGGCGCCGTCGGCGGCTGGTTCTATGACCGCTGGGCCGAACGCCGCGCCAACGCCGCCTTTGCGCACCGCATGGGCGTGCTGACCGCGACCGGCATGATCGTCGGCGAGAGCCTGTTCGGGGTCTTTTATGCGGGTCTCGTCTATGCGACCGACAGCGATGCGCCGCTCGCGGTGGTCGGCGACGGTTTCCATGTGCCGTCGATCTTCATCGGCCTCGGGCTCTTCGTCGCGCTGATCTCGCTCAGCTACGCGCGGACCCGCAAGGCGGTCGAGACGACAGCCTGAACGAACGCGCGCTTGCCCTTCGCCGCCTTCGCGGCTAAGGGCGCGCTCCTGTGACCGGCATGTTGCGACGCGCCGGCGGCTCTTTCCATCCTTGAACCAGCGAGTGTGCGCGATGAAAATCACCGGCGTTGAAATCCGTCCCGGCAATATTATCGAATTTGAAAAGGGGATCTGGAAGGTCACCAAGATCCAGCACACCCAGCCGGGCAAGGGCGGCGCCTATATGCAGGTCGAAGCCAAGAACCTGATCGACGGCCGCAAGCTCAACAACCGTTTCCGCAGCGCCGACACGGTCGAAAAGGTCCGCCTCGATACCAAGGATTTCCAGTTCCTCTATGCCGAGGGCGACGACCTGGTGTTCATGGACAAGGACACGTTCGAA
The DNA here is from genome assembly GCF_050725615.1 of Sphingopyxis sp. Classification (GTDB taxonomy): domain Bacteria; phylum Pseudomonadota; class Alphaproteobacteria; order Sphingomonadales; family Sphingomonadaceae; genus Sphingopyxis. The sequence continues at coordinate 2,177 of NZ_JBOHHU010000140.1, read as the reverse complement.
CAGATCAACATCTCGAAGGACGTCGTCGGCGAAGCGCATGAATTCCTGCAGGACGGCATGGACGTCGTGCTCGAGCTTTGGGAAGAACGCCCGATCTCGGTCGAACTGCCCGAAACCATCGAAGCGACGATCGTCGAAGCCGACGCGGTGGTGAAGGGCCAGACGGCGTCCTCGTCGTACAAGCCCGCGATCCTCGACAATGGCGTGCGCGTCATGGTGCCGCCGCACATCACCAGCGGCACCCGCATCGTCGTGCATGTGTACGACCGCGAATATGTTCGCCGCGCTGACTGACTAGATTCCCCTCCCTGCAAGGGAGGGGCTAGGGGTGGGTGACAGGCCCGCCCATGTTGCTACCCACCCCAACCCCTCCCTTGCAGGGAGGGGGGAGATTGAACAATGGCCGTATCGGGCATCATCACCGTCATGGAACGCGCCGCGCGCAAGGCGGGCACCAAGCTGCGCCGCGACTTCGGCGAGATCGAACATCTGCAGGTCTCGCAAAAGGGCCCGGCGGACTTCGTGTCGAAAGCCGACCAGGCCGCCGAGCGCACCCTCTATGACGAACTCGGTCGCGATCGTCCGGGCTGGGGCTTCCTGATGGAAGAGGCCGGCGAGATCGAGGGCGAACCCGGCAAGCCGCGCTTCATCATCGATCCGCTCGACGGCACGTCGAACTTTCTCCACGCGATCCCGCATTTCGCGATCTCGATCGCGGTACAGGAACCCAAGCTCGGCGGCGGCTGGGGCGATATCACCTCGTGCCTCATCTATCACCCGGTGACCGACGAAAGCTATTGGGCCGAGCGCGGGCGCGGCGCCTGGCTCCACGACCGCCGTCTGCGCGTCTCGTCGCGCCGCCACCTCAACGAATGCCTGATCGCCACCGGCATCCCCTTCATGGGGCATGGCAATATGGCGCAGTGGAGCCGCGTGTTCGGCGCGGTCGCCCCCGAAGTCGCGGGCATCCGCCGCTTCGGCGCCGCCAGCCTCGACCTCGCCTGGGTCGCGGCGGGCCGCTACGACGGTTTCTGGGAAAGCGACCTCAACATCTGGGACGTCGCCGCCGGTATCTTGCTGGTGCGCGAAGCCGGCGGTTTCGTCAGCGACTTCCGCGGCGGCGACCGCGCGATCGAACGCAGCGAATTCATCGCCGGCAGCGCTGCGGTGCATAGCAAGCTGCAGAAGCTGGTCGCGGGCGCGCTGCGCAACGCCTGACCGCTACTTCGCCTTTTTGCCCTCGCTGCCGTCGTCGAACACGAACGCGTCGAAATTGGCCATGACGTCGAACCAGATTTCGAGATTCTCGACGAACAGCTTCTGCGGCATCGCGCCGGTGTCGAGATAGAGATCCATCTCGACCACGGGGTCCTTGCTGGCATCGACATAGGACCGGCCATAGCGATTTTTGTGGTTCCATTCGTTCGTCCGCTCAAGCGGGAACGGCGTGCCCAAGGTGAAACCCGCATAAAATTCGACCGAGTTGCACGGTCCCTTTTTGACCCCGCCGCCGCAGCCCAGCATATAGATGGTGAAATTTCGGCCGCCGCTCGCCGATTTGATATAGCGGTCGCCGTCTTCATCGGTCTCGATCTTGGCTTTATAACCTTCGTCGGTCAGGACTTTCGCGACCTGGTCGACATCGGCGCCGACCATCGCGTCGGCGGCCGGGGCCGGCTGCGCCGCGGCGGGTGACGAAGCGGCCAGTGCGGCCGCGATCAGAAACATTCTCAAGATATCCCCCTGAAACTTCCGGTCGTCGCGTCGGGCGACGCGTTGCTATTTTTCAAAGATGAACGCGTGATAGGCGTCCATCACCGCCGCCCAGGTGTTGAATGTCTCGCCCAGATTCTCGCGCGGGATGCCCGCGAAATCGAGGTCGACGTCCATTTCGAGCACCGGGTCGCCGGATTCGTCGCGATAGGCGCGCGCGAAGCGCTTTTCGCTGTTCCACTCGTTCAGCCGCTCGAGCGTCGTGCTCTTGGCGTCGTTGAAGCCCATATAATATTGCAGCGTCTTGCAATTCTTGCCTTCGTCGCAGTTCATAAACAGGACGAGGAACTTCAATCCGTTGCGGCTGCTTTCGATATAGGGGCTCTCGCCCGGCGTGGCGACGATCTTAGCCGGCCAGCCCTGCGACTCGACGATCGCCTTGATCGCCTGCGGGTTCTGCGCAT
>NZ_JBOHHU010000139.1:0-6049 GCF_050725615.1 Sphingopyxis sp. | reverse complement strand
GCGCAGGCCATTGCTTACACCGCGCTCATGCGCAACAAAGCTGCTGGGCTCTAATCCCCGCTGGTGGAAACCAGGGGGTCACGTCATCGCCGCCCAATAATCGTCGGCGGCCTTCACATCATATTGGTCATATTTGATATAGGTGTTGAGGACATATTCCTGGACGATGGGCACCAGCTTGCCGTCCTTGATCCCCATCTTGGTATTGTCCTGCCAATGGACCCAGCCGTCGGGCGAGGGCTGGTGGCGGTTGATCGACAGATAGCGATCATAGACGGGATTGCGAACCGCATCGCGGCGCGCGAGCGGGCGCCAGGTCCAGTTCGAGCGCCAGCGGCGGACGCCGCCCTGCGTTTCATACTGACCCCAGCCGGCATAGCGCGGGCTGTCGTCGACCTGCCAGACCGTCTGCGACCAGCGGCCGGTGCGCATCTTTTCGGGGACGTCTTCCCAGGTCCAGCTATTGCGGTCCGAATAGACGAGCACCCTGGCGGGCTCATATTCCCAGTCCTGGCGCCAATGCTTGATGATCATGCTCTTGTCGTCGTCGCCGGTGATGACGAGCATATGCTGGAGCACGATCTTGCGCCCCGTGTCCTCGATCACGCGCACGACCTCGTTGCCGCCCGAACGCTTCGGCTCGAGCACCTCGTAATTGGGGTCCCAGCGCGTCGATTCCTGCATGTTGAAGCTGACGCGGTAATTGCCAGCCATGGCGAGGATGTCGGCGCGGTCCTGTTCGAAACTGGCGGCGGCGGCATCGGCGGCGATCGGCGGGTGGGCGAGCGCCGCGACCGGCAGTGCGGCCGAGAGCAATAACAGGCTGGCGGCGAGCGAACGAATGGATGTCTTCATCTGGGCAGTCCTTTTATTCAGAAGCGGTAGCTGAGCGAGGCGCTCGCGTTGCGGCCGGGCTGGGTATAGGCGTCGGTCACGAGCGAGGTCGAAGCGAGGCCGCGCACGTCGCTCCACCAGGCATATTTCTTGTCGAGAATGTTGAAGACACCGGCGCGCAGCGTCAGCCCATCGACGATACGGACAAAGGCGGTCGCGTCGAGGATGGTGAAACCGTCGGGACGGAAGCATTGCGGGGTGCAGACGCCGTCGGCCCGCGACGCTTCCTTGCGCGCGCTGTGGGTCATGATGATCTGGCCACCGAAGCGCCCGGTGCGCTCGCGATAGCCGACGCCGGCGACGAGCTTGAGCGGGTCGATCGTCGACAACGGGCTGCGCGCGCCATTGGGTTCGATCACGTCACCCGTGGCATAGGATAGGGCGAGCGTCGTATAGAGGCCGGACGACGCTCGCCCCTCGAAGCGTGCCTCGGCCCCCTTGACCCGGACACGATCGAGATTCACGAATTGATAGACGGCGGGGTCGGCGGGCGTGAAGCTGCCGCTCACCACTTCCTGGCTGATGAAATCCTTGTAGCGCGACGTGAAGCCCGTGAGGTCGAGGCTGACATGGTCGCTGGAAAAGCGCAGCCCGCCCTCGAAGCTGGTGCTGCGTTCGGGGCCGAGGTCGGGGTTCGGAGCCGAGGTATAGCCGAAGGCGAGATTTTCGAAGAACTGGTTCACCTGCCCGGGTTCGGGCGCCTTGAAACCGGTCGCATAATTGGCGAACAGCCGCACCTGGTCGGTGACCTTCCAGACCGCGCCGAATTTGGGCGAAACGCGCGAACCATCCTGTCCGGCGCCCGCGAAGCTGGGGAGCAGCGGATCGGTGCGCGGCGACAGGTCGTACCAGTCGAAGCGCAGCGCGGGATAGAGCGTCAGCGCGCCGTCGGCGATGCCGATCTCGTCGCCGACGAACAGGCCGGCGCGGGTGAAATCGGTGGTCGGGAAGGCGCGGGTCGGGAACACCTCGCCCGCCGGCGGTACGGTGCCGTCGCGCAGCCCGCGCTGGCGCGTCTTGCTGATGTCGCCGCCGAAAACGATGCGATGCGTGATCGCGCCCGTGTTGAAATCGGCGCGGGCGTCGGCGGCGGCACCGATCACCCGGTTCTCGAAGGTGTTGAGGCGGGTGCGGTCGGCGGCGGGGGTGCGGTCTTCCTCGGTGTATTGATTGTCCTCGCCGTCCTGCCAGTACAGCGCGACACGGGCAAAATCGATCAGCCCCTCGCCTTCCCAGCTCCAGTCGAGCGAGACGCGCTTGCGTTCGCCGCTGTCGAAGCCTTCGAGGCGGTCGACGGTGGTGCTGCGCCCGGTGAGGCCGTTGGTGTAGAGGTGGGTGTCGAGATATTCGCCGGTCAGGCGCAGCTTGTGGCCGCTGGCGGGATCATAGACGATCCGCGCCAGCGCGGCGTTCGAGCGGCCGTCCTGCGGATTGGGCTCGGTGCGCAGGCTGCCGAAACCGCCGACACTGCCCTTGTTGTCGAGTTCCTGCCAGTCGCGGCGCGTATAGGCGGCCATCACCGACCAGTCGCCGCTGCGCCCCGCGAGGATCGCGGTTTCGCTATACTCGTCGTCGGCGCTGCTATAGGCGCCGCGGACGAGGCCGCCGACCGATTTGCCGCCGGGCAGGAAATCGACGGGATCGCTGGTGACGAAGCTGACCGCACCGGCAAGGCCGTCGCTGCCGTAAAGCGCCGACGAGGGACCCCGCAGGATTTCGACCGACTTGACGAGGCCGAGGTCGACATAGTCGCCGCGCCCCGCCGCCTGCGCGCCGAAGCTGAAACCATCGGGGACGCGCACGCCGTCGACCTGGATCAGCACGCGGTTGCCGCCGATGCCGCGGATGTTGAAGCTGTCATTGCCGGCGCGGCCGGTGGCGCCGAGCGCGGCGCCGAAGCGCGCCGGCTGGCGCTGGACGCTGGCGCCGGGTTCGAAGCGGATGAGGTCGCGGATATCGGTCGCCAGTTCGTTCGCGATCTGCTCTTCGGTGATCAACGAAATGGTCAGCGGCACATCCTCAACACTCTTTTCAGTGCGCGTTGCGGTGACGACGATCTGGTTCTTGCGTGCCGCCCAATATTCGCCGTCATTGTCCTGCGCCATCGCGGGCTGCGCGGTCGCGGCGAGCGCGAGGCCAAGCGCCGTGCCGGCGGCGAGGCGGGAGGTGAACGGCAAACCTTGGATCGTCAATTTTCTTCCCCTTGTAAATTGCGACTGACTCGCAATAGCGGCGACATAGGCAGGTGCGCTATAAGGGTCAAGCATTATGCTACTGCGACTCGTTTGCGTTATTAGGGAGGGCCGCGCGGCGGAATGGTGCCGAAAACTAACCGATTGCCCTGCCCCGCCCCGCGCGGCATGATAGTGCCGGGGGGAACGACCGATGGTGGCCGAGGTCTTCATCAGCTATTCGTCGAAGGACCGCACCATCGCGAACATGGTGTGTGCGCTGCTCGAAGAGCGCGGGCATCGCTGCTGGATCGCGCCGCGCGACATATTGCCCGGCACCGAATGGGGCGAAGCGATCATCACCGGACTGAAAGAGGCGCGCGTCTTTGTCCTCGTCTTTTCGCAACACGCGAACACCTCGCCGCAAATCCTGCGCGAGGTCGAACGCGCGGTGCACCTCGGCCTGCCGATCATCCCGTTCCGCATCGAGGATGTCGTCCCCGAACGCAGCCTCGAATATTTTATGAGCGTGCCGCACTGGCTCGACGCGCTGTCGCCGCCGGTCGAGGATCATATCGCGCGGCTGGGCGATGTGGTGAGCCAATTGGTGAACGGGGTCGCCGACGCCCGCGAATATCGGTCGGTGAAGCCGCGCGGCGCAGCAGGACTGAACTGGAGCAACGCGCTGGTTCGCGCCGGTACGGGCGGCGCGGTGCTGGCGCTGTTGCTGGCTGCGGCCTGGCTCGGCGGGCTGGCGCCGCCCGCCTCGCCGATCGGCTGGCTCGCGGCCTTGGTCGCGCTCGCCATCCCGGCGGGCGTGATCGCCAGCGGTCAGGTGAAGTGGTGGACGAAAGGCGTGGTGCAGGCCGCGCTGATCGCGCTGCTCGTCATATCGGCGGCGACCTATGGCTGGGCGCATAGCAGCTATGTGATCGCGGGCGCGCAGGGCGCGCCGCTGGTGCGCGGCACCATCTGCACGCCCGACGCGAAACTCGTTTATGAAAGCGAATGCCCCGACCTGCCATCGGACGCGCTTGCCGATGCCGCCTATGACGAGGCGGCCTTGTGGACGGCCGGGTCGATCGGGCAGGCAAAGCTGATCCTCGCGGCCGCCTGGATGCTCGCGGCGGCGGCGGCGGCGCTGCTGGTCGCGGGCTGGCTCGGCGGGCCGCGACGTCTGAAGCAGGAGGGCTAAGATGCGTGTATCCGGTTCGATAGCGGCGCTGGCGTTGCTCACCCAGCCGACCGGGGCGGCCGCGCAGGTTCCGCCCGATGCGGCGGCGCTGAAGGCGATCGAGGCCGAAGTCCCGCCACAGCGCTGGTATCCCGATGGTTATTATGACGTGCGCATCGCTGCCGAGGCCGATGCGGCCGAACAGGCGCGGCCGACGAGCGAACTGATAGGCGACTGGGGCGATGGTGTCGGCAAGCGCTATGACGTCTATGACTGCAGCGCCGCGTCGCCGCCCGCACTCGAGGTCGATCCGATCACGGCGCGATACGGTTTCGCGGCGAGCGAGGTCGCGCGACTGCGGTCCGAACTCAAGCGCCTGAAATATCCGGCCGCGCTCTATGCCGGGCCGCTGCTGGCGTTCGAACAGGCGCAGATCGCGGAGGCCGCCAGCGGACCCGATCCGCAGGCCGAAGCCATTCGGCTGGCGGAATGGGAGGCCGCTTATGCCGCCGCCGAAAAAGCGGGCAAGGAACCGCCCGCTTTCGATGCCGGCGAGGTCGATGCGGGCGAAGAAACGGCGGACGACATCGACGATCCCTATTCCGTGCTGGCAAACGCGCTAGAGGCCAACCGCCGGCGGCTCGCGCCCAAATTGCCGAAGATCGTCGTCGAGGGTGGCTGCGGCGCCGGCGAGGGCGCGCCGATCATCGTCAAGACCAGCCCGCCGGGCGCAGAGGTGCTGCTGGTCAACGCCTTTGCCTTCAAAGTGTGTACGCGCAAGACGCCCGACCCCTGGGACCGGTTCAAATGCAAGTGGAACGAGATCGAAACCGGGGTCGAGAAGCCGCTGAGCGGTCGCTATGTCTATCAGGTGAAATGGCCCGACGGCATGGTCCGAAAGGGCACGCGCGACATCGTCGCCGGCGAAGACGGCGAGCCGGCGGCGATCGTGACGTTCAAGAAGACGGGGAGTTAGCCCTCGATGGCGCTTGGCATTCATGGGCACATAGTTCGCGCCGCCATGCTTCTGGCGACGATGATGGCTGTGCCCGTAAGCGCCCAGGAGGACGTGGTTCCCGACGGGTCGGCGATGGCCGCACTTGAAGCCGCAGTGCCGCCGCAGACATGGTATCCCGACGGCTATTATGACGTCCGGATCGCCGCCGAGGCGCAGGTCGCCGAGACGCCGCGCAGCACGCCGCTTTTCGTCGGCGCCTGCCCCGAAGGCGGCGGGCTTTGCTACGACCCTTTCGACCCGCTCCCCCAGCGCATCAACCCGAGTGAAAGCGACCCGGCGGTCCGTCGTTATGGGGATATCGCCCTTCATATTTCACGCTTGCGACAGGAATTGGCGATCGCCGGCTACCCGCTCGCGGTCTATTCCGCCCCGCTCGCCGATTATGAGCGCAAGCTGATCGAAACGACGGCAAGCGCGAACCCGACTCCCGACACCTCCCGCGCCGAGGCTGCGCGCACGTTCGCGACGGCCCTCGAAGCACAACGTCAGCAGAAGGCGGCCACTTTGCCGCGGATATTGGGTTATGGCGAAGGCGCCGACCTGATCCGGGCGATCATCCTGCGCTCGACGGGTCCATCGGCGGCGCTTTATCCGGCGGGCAAGAAGCTCTTCGGCAACGTCAGATTGACCCTCAAGGCAGGAGACCAGATCGAATGGCTTGATGCGCAGGGGACCCAGACGCTGCGCGGTCCCGGTGTGTTTACAGCGGGCGACACCAACGTATCGGCATCGTCCGTCGCCGCGCTCGCCCGCCCATCGGCGGCACGATCGAGGCTGGGAGCGGTCCGCAGC
>NZ_JBOHHU010000138.1:0-6090 GCF_050725615.1 Sphingopyxis sp. | reverse complement strand
CCCCGAATCAAGTCCGGGGTGACGATGATATTAGATCCTAGCCAATAGCTCTCGCGCGTCCTCACAGTCCGCCGCGATCTGCGCCATCAGCGCGTCCATGCCGTCGAACTTCGCCTCGGGGCGGAGGAAGGCGTGGAAGGCGACGTTGATCTCCTGCCCGTAAATATCTTCGGCAAAGTCGAAGAAATGCGGTTCGAGCAATTCCTTCGGCGGATCGAAGCTCGGGCGGATGCCGAGGTTGGCGGCGCCCTTCAGCACGCGCCCGTCGGGAAGCCGGCCGGTGACCGCATAGATGCCGTAGCGCGGGCGCAGATAATTGCCCATGTCGATATTGGCGGTCGGGAAGCCCAGCAGCCGGCCGTTCTTGTCGCCGTGCTGGACGATGCCGCGCACCGTGAAGGGGCGGGTGAGCAGGCGCGCGGCAGTGGCGCAATCGCCCGCCTGCAGCGCGTCGCGGATGCGGCTCGACGAGATGACCTCGTCAGCGTCGTCGACCGGCGAGACCATTTCGGTGAAGAAGCCGAGGCGGCGGGCGTGGTCGGCGAGGGCGACGACATTGCCGCCGCGACCCTTGCCGAAGACGAAGTCGGCGCCGGTGACGACGCCCCTGGCGCCAAAGCGATCGAGGAGAAGCCCGCTGATGAAATCCTCGGCGCTCGTCCCCGCGAGCGCGGCGTCGAAGGGCAGGACGAGCATCGCGTCGGCGCCGGCGTCGGCGAACAGCTCCTGCCTTTGGTCGAGCGTGGTGAGGCGGAAGGGCGCGGCGTCGGGTTTGAAGAAGCGCACCGGATGCGGATCGAAGGTCGCGACGATCGCGGGGCGTCCCTCGTCGCGCGCATGGTGCACCGCGCGGCCGACCACGGCCTGGTGGCCGCCGTGGAAGCCATCGAAATTGCCGAGCGCGATCACGCCGTCGCGCAACGGCGCTTCGATGCGGGCGTGGCCGTCGAGGCGGATCATGGCGCCGATACGGAAGGGGGCGGGGTCAGCGGGACCAGCCCCGCGCCGAGTACGCGGATCGCATTGCCGCCCATCGCGGCGCGAATCTCGTCGTCGGTGAAGCCGGCGTCGATCAGCGCCTGCGTCACCTGCACGAGGCTAGCGGTGTCGAAGCGCACCGTCGTCGCGCCGTCATAGTCGCTGCCGAGCGCGACATATTGGATGCCGACGAGGTCGCGGACATGCTTCATCGCCTTGGCGATGCTCGCGGGCGAGGTGTCGCAGACGGCGGCGTCCCAATAGCCGATGCCGATCAGCCCGCCGGTCGCGGCGACGCCCCGGATCTGCGCGTCGTCGAGGTTGCGGTTGACCCGGCACGTCGCCTGCACCCCGCCATGGCTGGAGACCACGGGACGCCGCGCCATTTTGAGGATGTCGGCGACGCACGCCTTGCTGCAATGCGCGACGTCGACGATCATGCCCTTGGCTTCCATCGCGGTGACGACCTGCCGCCCGAACGGGGTGAGCCCGCCCTTTTTCAGCCCGTGCATCGATCCCGCAAGGTCGTTGTCGAAGAAATGGGTGAGCCCCGCCATGCGGAAGCCGGCGGCGTAGAGCGTGTCGAGATTGGCGATATCGCCGCCCAGATTGTGCAGCCCCTCGACGCTGAGCATCGCGCCGGTGGTGAGCGGCTTGCCCTGCCGCGCAGCGAGCAGCGCGGCGAGATCGTCGGCGGTCGCGACGCTGCGCAGCTTGCCGTCCGATGCGTCGGCGGCGCGGTGCAGCTTGGCCGCGTGCCACAAGGAGCGTTCGAGCAGCGAGTTCCACGTCCGCACCGGCTGGAGCTGCGCGATGACGAGCCCGGTGATATTGTCGCTGTCGGCGCCGTTCGAATCATAGTTCTGGCCTTTTGGCGACTTGGTCGTGCTCGCGAGGACCTGCAGCGCGACATGGCCGTCCTGCAGCCTCGGCAGGTCCATATGGCCGCGTGTCGCGCGGTCGAGGAAGTCGCGCTTCCACATCAGGCTGTCGCTGTGGAGGTCGACGATGGTGAGCGTCGCGTGCAGCGCCTTGGCGCGCGCGCTGACCTGGGGCAGCGGCTTACCGTCGACCTGGTTGAGCCCGCGCTCGATGATACCGGGGGCGAGGGTGAAAAAGGCGAGCGCGGCGAGCGCGACGATCAGCAGGAGGCCGATGAGCCAGCGGCGCATCAGCCTTTCCTCGCCAGGGTGACGAAGCGGTAGGCGGGACGCCCGGCGTCGTCGGCGGGATGATCCTCGCGCGCCGTTTCGTGCCAGTCGGCGGGGTCGGGATAGGGGATGCTCGCGTCGCCGTCCGGTTCGAGCGCGATTTCGGTGAGCTCGATGCGGTCGGCCAGCGGCAGGAACATCGCATGGATTTCGGCGCCGCCGATCACCATCACATGCGGCGCATTGGCGAGGCGCAGCGCCTCCTCGATGCTCGCGGCGCGCTCGGCGCCTTCTTCCTGCCAGTCGGGGTCGCGGGTGAGCACGATATGGCGGCGGCCTTCGAGGATCGCGGGCAGGCTGTCGAAAGTCTTACGCCCCATGATCATCGGGCGGCCCATGGTGAGCTGTTTGAAGCGGCGCAGATCGGCGGGCAGGTGCCAGGGCATCTTGCCGCCGGCGCCGATGACGCCATTCGCCGCGCGCGCGATGACCAGGGTGATTTCGGGGTGGTTCATGCGGGAGAGGTTCCGGCCCAGGTGGCGTGACCGAGCTTGCGGCCGTCGCGCACCTCGGTCTTGCTATAATGATGGACGTGGCAATGGTCGTCGGCGAGCAGTGCGGGAATCTGCGCGATGTCGGCGCCGATCAAATTGCGCATCACGACCGGCAGCGCGCGCGTCGCGGTGCTGCCGAGCGGCAGGCCGGCGATGGCGCGGATATGGTTCTCGAACTGGCTCGTCACCGCGCCCTCGATCGTCCAGTGGCCGCTGTTGTGGACGCGCGGCGCCATCTCGTTGAAGACCGGGCCATTGTCGGTGGCGAAAAATTCGCCGGTGAGCACGCCGACATAATCGAGATCGGCCGCGATGGTCGCCATCATCGCGCGGGCTTCGTCCTGCTGGTCGCGGACCTGTTGCGGCGGCGGCAGGCTGGCGGTGGCGAGGATGCCGGCTTCATGGACGTTGACGGTCGAATCCCAGAACCGGATTTCGCCGTCGATGCCGCGCACCAGAATTACGGAAAATTCGTGAGCGAAATCGACGAAACCTTCGAGCACCGCCGCATGGCGGCCGATCGCCTCCCAGGCTGCGTCGGCGTCGGCGGGGGTGGAAAGGCGTGCTTGGCCCTTGCCGTCATAGCCCATGCGCACGGTCTTGAGGATCGCGGGCGCGCCGATCCGTGCCAGCGCGGCGTCGAGCGCGGCCCGGTCGGGGACCGCGGCGAAGGGCGCGGGGCATCCGCCCAGTTCTGCGACGAACTGCTTTTCGGCCAGCCGGTCCTGCGCGATCTCGAGCCCTTCGGCGCCGGGGCGCACCGCGACATGCCCCGACAGGAAGCGCACGGTGTCGACGGGGACATTTTCGAATTCGAAGGTGACCGCGTCGCAGGCGGCGGCGAAGGCGGCGAGGCGCGGTTCGTCGTCCCATGCCGCCTGGCTGTGGTGCGCGGTGACTTCGGCGGCGACGCTTTCGGCGTCGGGCGCGTAGATATGGACCTTGTAGCCGAGCTGCGCGGCGGCGACCGCGAGCATTCGGCCAAGCTGGCCGCCGCCGAGGATGCCGATCGTCGAACCGGGTGGCAGCAAGGGGTCAGCCCTCGCGCACGGGGGTGGGGGCGACGCTCTCGGTCTGATTTGCACGCCAGGCGTCGAGCTTCGCGGCAAGGTCCGCGTCGTCGTTCGCGAGCAGCGCGGCGGCGAAGAGGCCGGCGTTGGTCGCCCCCGCCTTGCCGATCGCGAAGGTCGCCACCGGAATGCCGCCGGGCATCTGGACGATCGAATAGAGGCTGTCGACGCCGTTGAGCGCCGCCGACTGGACCGGCACGCCGAGCACGGGAACGCGCGTCATCGACGCGACCATGCCGGGCAGGTGCGCCGCGCCGCCGGCGCCGGCGATGATCGCCTTGAGGCCGCGTGTCGCGGCGCTTTTGGCATAGGAAACAAGGCGATCGGGGGTGCGGTGGGCCGAGACGATCTGGACCTCGTGCGCGATGCCGAAGGTTTCGAGAATCTGGACGGCGTGCGCCATCGTCGGCCAGTCCGACTGGCTGCCCATGATGACGCCCACTTGCGGCGCGCTGTCGCCCATGTCTTGGCCTCCCTGCCTGCGGCGAGTCACCGCCGCGCTCCTCCCCCTAGCGGGTCGAAATGATGCGGGCAATGTCATCAAATCGCCCAGCGTTTACCGATTGGTATCAAGTCGCTTCTAGGATCGCCCGCTATCACAGACCGTCGGCATCGGGCCGGCGGCGCGGGTTCGCTTCGGGGACGTTCGGGATGGACAATATTGGGGGGGCACGGATCGCGGTCGATCATCTGACCGCCGTACCCGTCGACTCCATCGAAGACCAACTGCGCGACGTGCGGCGCGAACGCGATGCGTTGCGCCGCGAGAATCGCGTGCTGAAGATCGCGGTCGCCGAACTCGAGCGGGTGTCGGAGCGCGACACGCTGACGCCGCTGTTCAACCGCCGCTATTTCCTGACCGCGATCCACCAGCGCATCGCGCGCTTCGAGCGTCACGCCGAAAGCGCCGCCGTGGTGTTCGCCGACGTCAACCAGCTCAAGTTCATCAACGACAGCTTCGGCCATGCCGCCGGCGACTTCGCGCTGATCCAGATCGCCGACCGCCTGCTGTCCTCGATCCGCGCGACCGATGTCGCGGCGCGCATCGGCGGCGACGAGTTCGGGCTGATCCTCGACCAGTCGACCGAGGCCGGCGCGCGCGCGCAGGTCACCCGGCTGTGCGACATTCTGACGGCAAGCCCCGCGCTTTATGACGGGCGCGAGATCGCGCTGTCGGCGTGCTTCGGCATCGCGATGCTCCAGCCCGACATGACCGAATCGGACATTCTCGCGGCGGCCGACCGCGACATGTACCGCTGCAAGCAGGGGCAGGATGGCCCCGCCGGGCATCGCTAACCGCCTGTTAACCAAATGCGCGCATCGTGGACCCCTGAAGGACCAGGGGACGTCAGATGTTGCATCACCATGACCCGAACCATGATATCCAGAACCGCATCACCGGGCAGATCGGGGCGCTGGCCGAAGCGCTGCCGCATTGCGCGCTGACCCAGATCGTGCAGGGGATCGACGATATTCGCTGCCTCGCGCGCGACAATGGCTTTGCCGCAGTTGAAACGCTGGCGAGCCGGCTGGAATCGGCGGTGGCGGCGGGCGGCTATCGCGCCGCGATCCTGACCTATCTCGATGCGATGAGCGACGCCGCGAGCGCGCCGCGCGGGCCGATGGCGCCGGCGGCGCAGGAGGCCTGGCTGGCCTCGGTCGCGATGCGGCTGGGTCACTGATCGCCAAACCGGGACCGAATTTTCATGGATGCGATCATGTTGGCGCTTGTCGCGGTGGCGCTCGCCAATGCCGATGGGCGGACGGGGAGCTTCCTGTCGCGCCTGCTCGGCGCGCGCGACGACCGGCGGGTCGTATTCGCCATCGCGGTCGGGGCCTTTGTCATCAACGCCACCATCGCGGCGATTGCCGGGGCGATCGCCAACCGGATGATCGGGCAGGGCATCATCGCGCTGCTCGTCGCCTTTGCCTTGCTGTCGGCGGCGGTCGCGCTGGCCTGGCGCGGGCGGCTGACGCTGGCCGACGATCGCGCGTTGGCGGCGCCCTTGCCGTTGCTCGCCGTCCGGATGCTGCTGGTCCAGTTCGGCGACCGTAGCCATTTCCTGATCGGCGCGCTCGCCGCGACGAGCGGCGCGGGGCATTGGGCCGCCGCGGGCGGGCTCGCCGGATGGACGATCGCGATGCTGCCCTTCCTGGCCTTTGGCCCCGCGCTCGCCGACCGGACGGGTGCGAAGGTCGTGCGCTGGGCGGCGACGCTCATCCTGACGATCTGGGGGGTGCGCAGCGCGATGACCGCTTTCGGAATGCTCGGCCACTAGAGCCTGTCCTGTTCGGACGGGATCATTCCCTCACCGTAGCCCTGAGCCTGTCGAAGGG
>NZ_JBOHHU010000137.1:0-6331 GCF_050725615.1 Sphingopyxis sp. | reverse complement strand
CAAAAAGCCCCGGCGCGAGCCGGGGCTTTTTGTTTGGGCCGGTGCCGGTCTTTACTGGCCGAGCGACGCGGCGATCGTTTCGAGGCCGTTGCCGGGTTTCCAGTCGTTGCTCGCCCACACCGGTGCGTCGAAGCTCGGCGCCTTGCGCGGGCCGGCATTGCGCCCCGGATAGATGAAGCCCTGCACCGGGTTGGCGCGCAGACCGAGGTCGCCGATCGGGGCGTACCACACACGGACCATGCTCCAGTCGCCGGCGGCGCTGACGTCGACGACGCGGACATTGCGTTCGATCTGGCCGCGGCGGCCGTTGATCGGCGACCAGTTCGCATGGTCGATGAGCAGTTCGCGGTCGCTGACGATCTTCTTGACCACCGCAACATGGCCGATCGGCATCCCGCGCGATCCGGCGAACGCCATCACCGCGCCTTCGCGCGGTTCGTCGCCGCGTTCATACTGGCCGGCAGCCTGCGCCCACCAGGTCCCGGCGTTGCCGCGGATTTCGACGCCCGATTCGGCGCGGGCGAAGGGAACGCACTGGAGGTAGCCGCGCGCGGCGGCGGGGGTGGCGGTCAGGGCGGCGGAAAACATCATCACGCACGCGACAATTGCTGCTGTAAAGCGGCTGACTGACATGGAAAGCGACCCCCGTTTGGCTTGTGTTCAAGCGTTGGAGGGTGATTGCCATATCTTGTGCGTCACACCACCCGTCGCGCGACGAACTGCGTCATCGATGCGGTGGACCGGGGAACCTTTTGAAAGTGCGTTCGATTCGTCGACGGTCAGGCTCAACTCGCCGCGACGGGTGGCGTTCGTCCCGCCGATCAGGCGGCGACGCTGGATTCGCCGGCCGGCGGACGGAACAGCGTCAGTACGTCGGTGGCGGGCATCGGGCGGCCATAATAATAACCCTGGATGCTGCGACAGCCGAGGCTGCGGATCGTCTCGACCTCGAGTTCGGTTTCCGCCCCTTCGGCCGTGGTCGACATGCCGAGGCTGTCGGCGAGCGCGACGACGGCGCGGATGATCGCGATCGATTCGGTGATGCCCTTGGCGGCGCCGACGACGAAGCTGCGGTCGACCTTGATCGTCGAGAATTGCGTCTTGCGCAAATAGCCGAGCGACGAATAGCCGGTGCCGAAATCGTCGAGGCTGAGGCGGATGCCGAGCCCGATCAACTGGTCGAGCAATTGCGCCGCGCCGCCGCCGTCGCGCAGGAACACGCTTTCGGTGACTTCGATTTCCAGCCGGTGCGGCGGCAGCCCGCTTTGCGCCAGCGCCGAGACGACGACCGAGGCGAAGGCGGGGTCGGTGAGCTGTTCGGCCGAGACGTTGACCGCGACCTTGAGGTTCGAGGGCCAGCGCATCGCCTCGTGGCAGGCGGTGCGCAGCACCCATTCGCCGATCGGCGAGATCAGGCGGCTGTCCTCGGCGAGCGGGATGAAGCGACCGGGCGAGACATTGCCGAGCTTCTGGTTGTTCCAGCGGATCAAAGCCTCAAAGCCGTTGAGCGTGCCGTCGTCGGCGGTGACGACAGGCTGGTAATAGAGCTCGAACTCGCCGCGTTCGAGCGCGCCGCGCAGTTCCTGCTCCATGACGCGCCGTTCCTCGGCCTGCGCGTGGAGCGAGGCGACATAGGCGGCGACGACATTGCCGCCCTTGTCCTTGGACTTGTAGAGTGCAAGGTCGGCGTTGCGGGTCAGCGTTTCGACCGTCGCGCCGTCCTGCGGCCCGACCGCAAAGCCGATGCTGGCGCCGACGAACAGCTGATGATTGTCGACGACATAGGGGCGGCTGAGCGCCGATATGACGCGGCGACCGAGCGCCTCGGCGTCGCTCGCCGAGGGCATGTTGTGGAGGATGATCGCGAATTCGTCACCGCCCAGCCGGCCGCAGGTCATGCCGCGGTCCATCATGCTCTTCAGCCGCGCCGCGACCTGCGCGAGCAATTTGTCGCCGACGGGATGGCCGAGCGTATCATTGACGGCCTTGAAGCGGTCGAGGTCGAGCATCAGCATCGCGCAGCGCGTCTTGGCCTCGATCGCATGGCTGAGCGCGCGTTCGAGATCCTCGTTGAGGCTGAGCCGGTTGGGCAGACCGGTGAGATTGTCGAAACGCGCCATCTTGGCGATCTGTTCGGCCGAGGCGCGCTGTTCGGTGACGTCCGAACCGACCCCGCGGAAACCCAGGAACTTGCCCGCTTCGTCGAGGCGCGGCGAGGCCGACAGCTCCCACCAATGCGGCTTGCCGTCGATGGTGACCGGAACGATCAGGTTGGAAAAGCTTTCGCGGCGCTTCATCCGCTCGGCCATGTCGTGCAGGCTTTTGGGGAAATTGCCGGTTTCCCAAGCGTCGCCCGACAGCGCCTGGAGCAGGGGGATGCCCTCGAGCTGGTCGGCGGGCGCGCCGATCGCAAAGGCGAGGCGCGGCGAGACATGGACGAGGCGGCGGCTGTTGTCGGTCTGCCACAGCCAGTCGGCCGAGGTTTCCTCGAACTCGCGCAGCAGCAGGCTGACCGTCTCGGTCTTTTCGTGCAGCACGTCCTCGGCGCGGCGGAAACGGATGTGACTTTGCGCGAAGCGGATGCAGAATCCCGACAGCAGCGCGCCTGCGGCAATGGCGACGCCGGCGTGCGCCGATGCCCCGGCCACGACCAGCGCGGCCGCAGCGGACAGGGTGACCGGGACGATGAAGAGCAGGCAGGCCATCGGCAGCGTATGCGCGACGATCGCCAGGGTCAGCATCATCAACAAAGCGACGCTCCACATCGACAGGATATGGTCGAGCGCCGGATGCTGCCCCTGAAGCCAGAAGGGGACCGACCAGACGACCGCCGAATAGATGGCATGGCGGTTGCACAGGTTGAATTCGGCGGCGCCCGAATGGCGGATCTCGCCCAGCGGCAGCCGCGAGACGACGTACCACGACCACAGGCTGAACAGGATCGTGGTGGCGGCCCAGACGCCGATGAGCGCCTTTGGCACCGTGCTGACCATCGTCAGCACCGCAATGACCGTCATGCCGAGCCCCATGAGGAGCCTCAGCCTGCCGCGCCCGCGCAGCGGCGCGAGCTGGAGTTGCCGCAAGTCGCCGAGTTCCTCGTCGTGCCGGGTTAGCCCCAGCAGCGCACGCGCAGGAATCTCGTCGGTCGGAATCGGATCGTTCGCCACCCTGGTCACCGCCATGGTTTAGCGAAATGGGGTTACCTGAAAGTAACTATCCGGTGGAGCCAAACGGCTTTTTTCGTCCCCATCGGGGACGAAAATCAGGCCGCGATTGCAAAGGGCTGGATTTCCCCGGCCAGATATTGCGCGCGCGCTTTCGACCGGCTGAGCTTGCCCGAGCTCGTGCGCGGCAGGGTGCGCGGCGGGATGAGCTCGATCAGGCAGTTCATGCCGGTGATCGCGCGGACGCGGTCGCGGATCGTTTCGCGGAGCAGCGCCCGTTCATTGTCGTCGCTGGTGCGGCACTGGACGAGCACCGCCGGGGTCTCTTCGCCGCCCGGCGCGGTGATCGCGAAAGCGGCAATGTCGCCCGACTTGAAGCCGGGCAATTGCTCGACCGCCCATTCGATATCCTGCGGCCAGTGATTCTTGCCGTTGATGATGATCATGTCCTTGGCGCGGCCAACTATATATATGTAGCCATGGGATAAATATCCCATATCGCCGGTGTCGAGCCAGCCGTCCTTCATGCACGCGGCGGTCGCTTCGGGGTCGCGATAATAGCCGGTCATCAGCGACGGGCCGGTGCACCACACCTTGCCGACCGTCTGGTCGGGCAGGATGTTGCCCGCCTCATCGCGGACCTCGATCACCATGTCGCGCGCGGCGCGGCCGCAGTTGACGATGGCGCGATAGCGGGTCGGACGGCCGGCGTCGTTGGCGGCGCCCGACAGCTCGGTTTCCTCGACCAGTTCGACGACGATGCCCTCGCCCGGCGGCATGATGCTGACCGCGAGCGTCGCCTCGGCGAGGCCATAGCTCGGCAGGAAGGCGCTCGCCTTGAAACCGGCGTCGGCAAAGGCATCGACGAAATGCTGCATCACGTCGGGGCGGATCATGTCGGCGCCATTGCCCGCGACGCGCCAGCGCGACAGGTCGAAACGGTCGGCGACATGCGTCTGGCTCGACACGCGGCGCGCGCAGATGTCATAACCGAAGGTCGGCGAGTAGCTGAGCGTCGTGCCCTGGTTGCGGCTGATCAGGTCGAGCCAGGCGAGCGGGCGGCGCGCGAAATCCTCGGTCTTGAGATAGTCGACCGACACCTGGTTGGCGACCGGCGAGAGCAGGCAGCCGACGAGGCCCATGTCGTGGTACCAGGGCAGCCACGAGACGCAGCGGTCGCTGTCGCGCACTTCCATGCCGTGGCTGTGCGCGGCGAGATTGTTGAGCAGGGCGGCGTGGGTGACCGCGACCCCGTGCGGAAAGCGCGTCGATCCGCTGCTGTACTGAAGATAGCAGGTCTCGTCCGACTTCTGCTCGGGCAGGTCGGCGACTGGCGCCGGATTCTGCGCGAAGGCGCTCCAGTCCATCGGCTTGACGCCTTCCTTCTCGGCGGCCTCGACCGCCATCGCGGCGATTTCGGGCGGGAAGAAGAGCATCGTCGGGTCGCAGCTCGTCAGCTGGACGACGAGCTGGCCGACATAGCTATCGCGCCCGCCGAAGCTGGTCGGCAGCGGCAGCGGCACTGGCCAGGCGCCGGCGTAGATGGTGCCGAAGAAGAGGGCGGCGAACTCGGCGCCGGTCTCGGCGATCAGCGCGATGCGGTCGCCGGGCTTCACCCCTGCCGCGAGCAGGCGATAGGCGGTCTGGAGCGCGTCCTGTTTGAGTTCGCTATACGGATAAGGGCGCACCAGCTTTCCGCGCGGATCGTGGAAATTGAGCCCGCGCGTGCCGGTTGCCGCATAGTCGAGCGCTTCGCCGATCGTGGCGAAGTCCGAAAAACGGCGCGGCTGGAAACATTCGGTCGGCGTCGGCACGAGCGCGTCCGCCGCATCGGTGTTGGTATCGGTCATAGAAGCTCCGGCATCCCGCGAAAGCGGCCGCGCGGCAACAAGCATGTCATCTTTCTGGGCCATACGTGCTGCGCGATCCCTTGTCGTTGGAACAAATCGCCTGTTTTCAGGCATTGATGCCCGATATGGCGTCGCTGGTCGTTCTCAATCAGGCCCGACTGTGGCATAAACATGGCATGGTCACCAGCCGTGCGCGATCCGACCGGGCCAGAAAACCCTTGGGCGCGGCGCGGCTGGACGAGCTGGCGCTCGCCTATGTCGCCCGATTCGCGACCAGCCGTGCCAAATTGGCGCGCTATCTGTCCCGAAAGATACGCGAATCCGAATGGACGGACGCGGGTGATGCGATGACCGCGTGCGAAACGGTCGTCGCAAAAATGGAACGGCTCGGCTTCGTCGACGACCGGCAATATGCCGCGATGCGCGGCGGCGCGATGACCCGGCGCGGTCTGGGCGTGCGGCGGGTGAAGGCGCAATTGTGGGTCGACGGGATCGACGCCGCCGATTCGGGCGAAGCGATCGAAGCGGCCGAGGGCGCTGCGCTGGCGTCGGCGCTCGGTTTCGCGCGTCGCCGCCGGTTCGGACCCTATGCGACCGCAGCGGTGATCGATCCGGCGCTGCGCGAGCGCCAGGTCGCCGCCTTTGTCCGCGCCGGCCATTCGCTCGGGCTGGCGCGCCGCATCCTGGCCACCGCGCCGGGGGATGAGGCCGCGCTGGACGACGAAGCGGGGCTCGATTAGGAGGCGCACACCCCGATGCGGCGAAAGGATAGGCCGATGCGTGCGTGGATGACCGCTGTTGCTCTTGTCATGGCTTTGCCGGTCGCCGGCTGCAGTGGCGATTCGCAGGACGCGCGCGCGACGTCGATCCCGCTGACGATCAAGGCGGCCGACAAGGCGCATGTCTTCACCGTCGAAGTCGCGCGTACCGACGAGGAGCAGGCCAAGGGGTTGATGTTCCGCACCAGCCTGCCTGAAAACGGCGGCATGCTCTTTCCCTTCGCGAAGCCCAAATATGCCAGCTTCTGGATGAAGAACACGTTGATTCCGCTCGATATGGTCTTCATCCGCGGCGATGGCAGCATCGACCGCATCGCCGAAAACACCATCCCCGAAAATCTCGAACCGGTGGTCAGCGGCGGCGAAGTGAGCGCGGTGCTCGAACTTGCGGGCGGCACGGCGGCGAAGCTGGGCATCGATGAGAGCGCCACTGTGACGTGGCAGGATAAATGATCAATTATCACCGTAGCCCTGAGCCTGTCGAAGGGCGCCTATCCGAGAAGCGCCCTTCGACAGGCTCAGGGCTACGGTTTATTGA
>NZ_JBOHHU010000136.1:0-6713 GCF_050725615.1 Sphingopyxis sp. | reverse complement strand
GGTCAGCACATGGTCGCCGATGTCGATATTGGCGGTCGCGCTGGCGTTGAGATTGTTGGTGTTGTCGAAATCCTTGGCCATGAATCCGGGGAAGCCGCCGGTCTGGCGTTCGCGGTCGGGGTCGTTCGCGGTCAGGAAACGTTCGACGGCCGTTCCTGTCAGGTCAACCTTGCCCCCCTCGACGCGGATCAACAGGTCGGCGCCATTGCCCGGATCGATCAGGACCGAGGCGCGGCCGAAGACGCTTTCGCGCTTGGTTTCGTTGCCGCCGAGCAATGTGTTCTCGATATAGCCGTCGCTGTCCTCATATTGCGCCGCGACGCGCACGCTGACCGCGTCGGACACCGGCCCCGACACCATGCCGAACAGCCGCGTACCGCCGAGTTCGAATTCATAGCTGCCCTCGAGCGTCGCGCGGAAATCGCGCGTCGGCCGCGCGCTGACGACGCTGATCGCGCCGGCGCTGGTATTCTTGCCGACCAGCGCGCCCTGCGGCCCGCGCAATATCTCGATCCGTTCGACGTCGAGGAAGGGTGCTTGGAACTGGCGCGCATGGCCGCCATAGATGCCGTCGACGAACAGGCCGACGGTCTGTTCGAACGCGAGGTTGCCCGGGGTCGAGCCGATCCCGCGGATGTAGAAGGCGTTGTTGCCCGGGGTCGTCTGGACATAGAAATTGGGGACGTAGCGGTCGAGTTCGTTGAAGTCCTTGATGCCAAGCTCGCTGAGCTGCTCGCCGCCGACGACGGTCATCGAGATCGGGACGTCCTGCACATCCTGTTCGCGCTTCTGCGCGGTCACCACGATGATGTTGCTGTCGTCCGACGCGGCGGTGTCGTCGGCCTGCTGCGCCAGTGCCGGGACCGCGAAAAACATCGACCCCGCCGACGCCAGCAATCCCAGGCGGACCGAACGAAATTGCGCTGCCTTGGCCGTCATCCACTCTCTCCCTCTGGCCGCCCTGATTTTGCCGGTGCGGTCCGTTGCGTCGACCATTCGTTTAGTGTTCTAAGCATATATTGTAAAGTAGGTTGACATAATTTTCGATCCGGGCGAGCATGGACTGACCGCGAAAGAGCCAAAAACCGCCACGATTTCCTTTCGATCGCTTCGCGGGAAGCGACGCAGAAAAATCGGATCGCGCGGATCAAAACCGGTCGATATCGCGGCGGGAAGTGAGAGAGAGAGGATGGCATCATGTTGAGCAGGCGGACCTTGATGAAGGCAGGTGCGGCATCGGCGATCACCGGGTTGATCGAAGCACCGGCACTCGCCCGTCCGGCAGCGACGACCGCCCCCAATATCGTCTTCATCCTCGCCGACGATCTCGGCTTTGCCGACCTCGGCTGTTTCGGTCGCGACGATATCGCGACCCCCGCGCTCGACGCGCTCGCCGCCGGCGGGGTGGCGCTGCATCGCTCCTATTCGAACAGCAGCGTCTGCTCACCCACCCGGCTGGCGCTGATCACCGGCCGCTATCAATATCGCTTTCCGGCGGGGCTCGACGAACCGCTCGGCGTCCACCCCGAACTGGGGCTTGCCGACGATGTCGTCACCCTGCCCGACCTGTTGAAGCGCGCGGGATACGACACCTCGCTCGTCGGCAAATGGCACCTCGGCGGCCTGCCCGACCATGGCCCGCGCAAGAGCGGCTACGACCGCTTCTTCGGCATCTATCAGGGCGGCGCCGATTATTTCGAGCATGGCATGACGATCCGCAGCAATTTCCGCCACGACCTGTGGGAGAATGAGACCGAGATCCGCCGCAGCGGCTATCTCACCGACCTGATCACCGAACGTAGCGTCGCCGAACTCGGCCGCTTCAAGGATACAGGGCGCCCCTTCCTGCTCAGCGCGCACTACACCGCGCCGCACTGGCCGTGGGAGGGGCCCGCCGACGAGGAGGTCGCGAAGACGATCCGCGATTCCTTCCACTATGACGGCGGCAGTAACGCCGTTTATGCCGCGATGGTCGAAAGCCTCGATCGCGGGGTCGGGCAATTGCTCGCGGCGCTCGCAGCCAATGGCCAGGCCGACAACACGATCGTGATCTTCACCAGCGACAATGGCGGCGAGCGTTTCTCGAAGGTCTGGCCGCTACGCGGGATGAAGGGCGAATTGCTCGAGGGCGGCATTCGCGTGCCGACGCTGATGCGCTGGCCGGGACGCGTGAAGGCCGGCACGCGCAGCGATCTCGTCCAGATCACGATGGACTGGGTGCCGACCCTGCTCGCGGCGGCGGGGGTCGCCGAACAGGACTGGCCGGCGCTCGACGGCCGCAACCTGCTGCCCGCGCTGCTCGACGGGACGGACGGGGCGCCGCGCCAGCTTTTCTGGCGCCACAAGGCGCAGGACCAGCGCGCCGCGATCAAGGGCTCGCTCAAATATCTCGCGATGAGCGGGCACGAGTTCCTGTTCGACATCGCCGCCGACCCGCGCGAGGTCGCGAATCTGAAGACCGTGCAGCCCGAGGCCTTCGACCGGCTCAAAAGCGCCTTCGCGGCATGGGACCGCGATATGCTGCCCTATCTGCCATCGACCTTCAGCTACGAGCTGCGCGGCAACGGCCACCTCGCGGGTTATTGAGCGGCGGGCTGGGAAATCTCGGGGGGCGGGCCCCAGTCGCGCGCCAGCGTGGTGCGCAGCGCATCGAGCGCCTTGTCGCCGATCCGCTCGCCGAGCGCCGCGTCGATCTTGCCCAATATCTCGAGCGCGTCGGCGCGCAGCTGCTGCGATTTTTTGCTGAAGGCGACGATCGAGGCGCGCTTGTCGGTCGGGTCGGGCTCGATCACGATCCAGTCGCGCTCAACCATCTCCTGCAGCATCTTGCTGACCCCCTGGCGCGTGATGCCGAGGTTGCGGGCGAGGTCGGCGGGGCGGCGCACCCCGAGCGCGATATTGGCGAAGGTCATCGATTGCGAGCGCGACACGGCGTCCCAGCCGCGCGCGCGCAGCGCCGACTGGAGACCCTCGTCGAACCAGTAGAAGGCGCGCATCACGTCGAGCATCAGATAGCCGTCCTGCATCGCGCCCGCTTCGCCCAGCCGCGCGGATTGCGCAACCAAATTGATCGCCGCCTGCGCGAGCGGGAAGAGATAGGCGCCGTCGTGGAAACCCAGCGGCGGCGACAGGCCGCGCTGCCACACGTCGACGACTTCGCCGATCACTACCGCATGGGTCGCATGGTCGACGATCGACACAGGACGCAGCACGATGCTGCCGCAGGCGTCAGCCAGGCGCGGCGGCCCTTCGGCTTCGGCCCGCCAGTCGCCGATCGCGAAGCGCTCGTCGGCCGCGACGCCGCCGCCGCAGCGCTGCGATATGTGCGCCTGGTCCGCCGCGAGCAGGTTAAGGCAAAGATCGGCCCCCGCCGCGACCGCGGCATGGGTCGCATTGGCGCGGTTGATGCAGACGAGCATCGACGGCGGGTCCATGCTGACCTCGCAAAAGGCGGTCGCCGCCATGGCGTAGCGCTGTCCCTCATGCGCGGCGGTCACCACCGCGACGGGACGCACCAGCGTGCGCAGCGCGGCGCGGAGGCCTGCGGCGGGCGATATATCGGCCTGATCTGTCATTCCCTCGCCATGCCCGCGCGAAGGATTTTAGTCAACCTAGTTGACATTATTCCTGCCTTCGCCCTATGCCGTGGCAAACAGGATGGAGATGATGATGCCCGAACGCCTCGCCGACCGCCGGATTCCCGCCGGCGACGATTTCCTCTCGCGCGACGAGATCGACGCGATCACCCCCGAAAGGCTTATCGCCCGGATGCAGGCGCTCAAGCCGCTCGTCGCCGAGCGCGCGGCCGCAGCCGAAAAAGAGCGCCGCCCCGACGACGATGTGTGGGCGGCGCTTCGCCGGAGCGGCTATTTCTACCTCTATGTGCCGCGCCGTTTCGGCGGACTCGAATATGATCCCGACACCTATATCAGCGCGACGCTGCCGATCGCCGAAGCCTGTCCCTCGACCGGCTGGACCGCCTGTTTCGCCGCCGAGCATAATTGGCTGATCGCGCAGATGCCCGAGGCGACGCAGGCCGAGGTCTGGGGCCACACCCCCTATGTCATCGCGCCGAGCGCCGCCTCGCCGCCGGGCATAGCGACCCCGGTCGACGGCGGCTTTCGCCTCAGCGGGCGCTGGAAATGGGGCACCGTCGTCATGCACGCCGACTGGATCATGCTCAACGCGCTCGAACCCGTCGAGGGCGGCGCTCCGGTGGTACGCATGATGCTCCTCCGCGCCGAGCAAGTCACCGTGCTCGACACCTGGCAGATGGCGGGCATGGCGGCGACCGGCAGCAACGACATAATCGTCGAGGATGTCTTCATTCCCGAGGCCTATCAGTTCGCGGTGCAGCCGGTGCGTTCGGGGCGCGGCAACGGCCGGGCGGTCCATGGCCCGGGCCTTTACGGATCGCCGATGCTGCCCAATCTATGCGTGACCGCCGCCATCCCGGCGCTGGGTGCCGCGCGGCAGGCGGTGCAGCTGTGCCGCGAGCGGCTCGGGCAGCACGTCAAGCTCGGCAGTATGAGCACGAGTGTCGAAAAACCCGCAGGACAGATGCGCCTGGCCCGCGCCGACCTGCTGGCGCGCTCGGCCGAGCGCACGATCCGCGCCGCCGCCCGCGAAAATCTGTTGCTTGGCGAAATCGACGAACCCGAACAGACGACCGAGCGGATCCGTCTGCGCGCCGAAATCGCGATCGCCGTGCAACAGTGCGTCGAGGCGGTGCGGACCTGCTGCGAAGCGGTCGGGTCGAGCGTCCATGCGCTCGACAATCCGATGCAGCGGCTTCTCCGCGACGTTCAAGTCATGCAGAGTCACATCGTCTACGACCTCGATGTCGCGACCGAATTGCACGGGCGCGCGCTGGTCGGGCTGCCGCCAAACTCGCTGCTCCTCTAGAGGAGGCCGGCGGATGGCAGCGGCGCGACGCGAGTTCTGGGGCCTCGACGACAGCATCGGCTATCTCGCGCGCATCGCGTTCCGGCGCTTCTCGATGATCGTCGATCGGCGGATTGCCCGCCATGGCCTGGCCGCCGGCCAGTTGAGCCTGCTCTGCAACCTCTCGGCCGAAGACGGCCTCGCCCAGCATGTCCTGAGTGCCCGGCTCGGCATATCCGAGGCCACAATTGCCGTCGCCGTGCGTCGGCTCGAGGCGCTCGGCCTGCTGGACCGAAAGGTCAACTGCACCAATCGCCGCGAAACGCTCGTTTTTGCGACGGAGCACGGTCACTCGGTGGCCTTGGCGCTTGGAAGCATCTCGAACGATGTAAATGTGATTGCCGCCCGGGACCTTTCACCCTGTGAAATCAGCACGCTTGTCGATCTGCTGAGCCGTGCGATCCAGAATCTCCGCGAGGAGTCTGAAATGATCGCAGGCAATGCGACCGACGGGGCCTGATCGACCCACAAGCGCGGGGGTAAGATCACCCCTTTTGGACATCAAGCAACGACTCCACTCACGCAGCGCGAGCAGAGTGGAATTACGGCATGCAAAAGACGTCCCGTTCAGCGCGATGCTGCCAAACTGCTCACGACAATATAATTCGGTCGCCGTGTGCGTGGCGGGGACGCTTTCCGGGGGCAGGTCAACGGAACTGCAAGCCTGAGGAGGTGAAGAATGCTTCGTCACGGATCGAGCCGCGCGGGTAAGGGTCGTCGACTACCGTGTTCCATCCATGTTCCATCCATGTTCCATGGACACGCGATTACACGGAGGGAATGGGCAGAAATATGAGGAACAAATCGGCACATTGCGCGGCACACCGACCACCACAATAATCATCTAAGCCATTGAAATCATGGTGCGCCACCCAGTCTAGAGCGAACCCGTCTCCGCCTGAAATTCCCTGTTCTTAGGGAATTAACAGGGAAATCATCAATTTTCGGACGCCCCTCTACGCCTTTTCGTCGCCCCTACTCCACGAAAAGCGCGGTTTTGAGGCCATCGGCGTCGAAAATTCCCTAAAAAATAACAGGGAATTCTTCTCGCGATAACAGGGAATATAATTGCGCCCAACAGGGAACGTGCCGCGCAATAACAGCGAATGGCCCCCTCATATCAGGGATGGATATTTCCATATGGAGGCGGCGGCCGGCGCAGCGCGACAGTTCGTGGACGCTCGCGGCAATGTACTTCGAGCGTCATGCCCGGCGTCCGGCCCCACAACCATAAAATTGCGGTAGGCCGTGCATTTCGAGCGATAATGTTCCGTTTAATGTCCTCCTAATATCTCTTTTTGTTCCTATGTCCGATCTGGGCAAATCAACGGGACAGGGGCATCATGATCCAGGCATCATCACAGCTCGTCGAACGCGACATTGCGTCGCTGCGACCATATGCGCGCAATGCGCGGACCCATTCGAAAAAGCAGGTCAAACAGATCGCGGCGTCGATCCAGCGCTTCGGCTTCACCAATCCTGTGCTGGTGTCGGACGACGGCGAGATCATCGCCGGGCACGGAAGGGTCGAGGCGGCGAAGCTGCTCGGCTTGCGTAAGGTTCCGACCCTGGCGCTGTCGCATCTGAGCGATGCCGAACGCCGGGCCTATGTGCTCGCCGACAACAAGCTCGCGCTCAATGCCGGCTGGGACAAGGAAATCCTCTCGATCGAGTTGCAGGGCCTGATCGACCTCGACTTCGACGTCGAGCTGACGGGGTTCAGCCTGGCCGAGGTTGATCTTGTCCTCGACGAGGCCGGGGACAGCAAC
>NZ_JBOHHU010000135.1:0-6734 GCF_050725615.1 Sphingopyxis sp. | reverse complement strand
GTGCAGCGCCACGCGTCCCTCGACTTCGCTCGGGACGAACGGGGAAGGGATGCGGTTGTGAGCGACCTTGCCACCCTCCCGGCCGTGCGCGGCAAACTGACGGCAAAGGCTCCACTGGCCCCGCTCGTCTGGTTCAAGTCGGGCGGCCCTGCCGACTGGCTGTTCGAGCCCAAGGATGCCGACGACCTCGCGGATTTCCTCCGCGACCTCGACCCCGTCGTCCCCGTGATGGCGCTCGGCCTCGGCTCGAACCTCATCGTCCGCGACGGCGGCTTTCCGGGTGTCGTCGTCCGCCTCGGCAAGGCGTTCGCCAAGGTCGAAGCCATCGACGCGACGACGCTGCGCTGCGGCGGCGGCGCGTCGGGCATTCTCGTTTCCTCGACCGCGCGCGACGCGGGTATCGCGGGCATGGAATTCCTCCGCTCGATCCCGGGCACCGTCGGCGGCTTCGTGCGCATGAACGGCGGCGCCTATGGCGGCGAGGTCAAGGACATCCTGATCGACGCCGACATCATACTGCGTTCGGGCGAGCGGCGGACGCTCGCGCTCGCCGACCTCGGCTATACCTATCGCCATAGCGAATTGCCCGACGGCGCGGTCGTCGTCGGCGCGACCTTCCGTGGCCGCCCCGGCGAAGCGCAAGCCATCCAGGCCGAAATGGACCGTATCTCGGCGAGCCGCGAGGCGTCGCAGCCGCTGCGCTCGAAGACCGGCGGATCGACCTTCAAGAACCCCGACGGGCATAAGGCGTGGCAACTGGTCGACGAGGCCGGTTGTCGCGGCTTCGCGGTCGGCGGCGCGCAGGTCAGCGAGAAGCACACCAACTTCCTCATCAACACCGGCGAGGCGACAAGCGCCGACATCGAAGCGCTCGGCGAGGAAGTCCGCCGCCGGGTCAAGGACAAGAGCGGCGTGGAACTGCAATGGGAGATTCAACGCGTGGGAGTGGCGAAGTGAGCCGGGGTCCGTGGCATGTCGCCGTCCTGATGGGCGGCTGGTCCGCCGAGCGCGAGGTGTCGCTGATGAGCGGCAAGGGCATTGCCGACGCGCTCGAATCGCGTGGCCACAAGGTCACGCGCATCGACATGGACCGCGACGTCGCGCTGCGGCTGGCCGAGGCGAAGCCTGACGTCGTGTTCAACGCGCTCCACGGCGTTCCCGGCGAGGACGGGACCGTGCAGGGCATGCTCGACCTGATGGGGCTCAAATATACCCACAGCGGGCTCGTCACCTCGGTGATCGCGATCGACAAGGAACTGACCAAGCAGGCGCTCGTCCCGCACGGCATCCCGATGCCGGTTGGCACGATGGTCGACAGCGAAAGCCTGTTCAGCGTCGACCCGCTGCCGCGCCCCTATGTGCTGAAGCCGGTCAATGAAGGCTCGTCGGTCGGGGTCGCGATCGTCAAGGACGACAGCAATTACGGCAATCCGATCGCACGCGAAGCCGTCGGCCCCTGGCAGGAGTTCGACCGCCTGCTCGCCGAGCCCTTCATCAAAGGCCGCGAGCTCACCGTCGCGGTGCTCGGCGACCAGGCGCTCGGGGTCACCGAACTGCGCGTGAAGTCGGGCTTTTACGACTATGACGCCAAATATACCGAGGGTCTGACCGAACATGTCTGCCCCGCCGAGGTCCCCGACGACGTGGCGCAACGCATGAAGGATTTGGCAGTACAGTCGCACCGCCTGCTCGGCTGCAAGGGCGCGTCGCGTTCGGACTTTCGCTGGGACGACGAACAGGGCCTCGCGGGCATCTTCCTGCTCGAGGTCAATACGCAGCCGGGGATGACGCCGCTCAGCCTCGTGCCCGAACAGGCGCGCGCGATCGGCATGGATTATGCGGAACTGGTCGAACGCATCGTGGGGGAAGCATTATGAGCCAGCAGAAGATCAAACGCCCGACATCGGCGCCGCGGCGCCCGTCGCGCGCGCCGAAAAAGCGCAAGACGATCAAGACGTCGCGCCTCAACGCGGTGATCAACGCGCTGCCGATCAGCCCGCAGCGTTTGCAGCAGGTCGCCAACTGGACGATCGGCCTCGGCCTCTTCGCGGTCGTCGGTCTCGCCGCGCATGCGACGGGCGTGACCGCCAAGGTGCAGGAGGAATATGCGCAGGCGGTCGGCCGCGCGGGGTTCCAGGTCAAGAAGGTCGAGGTCGTCGGCGCCGACCGCATCGACCGGCTCAAGGTCTATGACATCGCGCTGGCGCAAAAGGACCGCTCGATGGCGGCGCTCGACCTCGAAGGGGTGCGCGCCGACCTGATGAAATATGGCTGGATCAAGGATGCGCGCGTCTCGCGCCGCCTGCCCGACACGCTCGTGGTCGACATCGTCGAGCGCACCCCGGCGGCGATCTGGCAGCACAACAACCGCCTGTCGCTGATCGACGAAAAGGGCGTCGTGCTCGAACCCGTGACCATCGCGACGATGCCCGACCTGCCGCTCGTCATCGGGCCGAAGGCGAACCAGCGCTCGCAGGACCTCGACCGCCTGCTCGCAGAAGCGAGCAGCCTCAAGGAACTGCTCGCCGGCGCGACCTGGGTCGGCAATCGCCGCTGGGACCTGCGCTTCCGCAGCGGCGAGACTTTGTCGCTGCCCGAGGGCGAGGAGCAGGCGAAGAAGGCGCTTGCCAAATTCGCCCATATGGACGGCGCCAACCGGTTGCTCGGGCGCGGTATCCTGCGCTTCGACATGCGCGATCCCGACCGTTTCGTGTTACGCTTGCCCCACGAAGGCCAGGTCGCGCCCGCCAAGCTCGAGGGTGCGCGCGCCGCCGCCGACGCGCTGGCCGCCGCGACTGCGGCCGAGGAAGGATAGGGCGATGGCGCCGCCGCGCATCGAGAAGATCATCACCGCGCTCGATGTCGGGTCGTGGAAGGTGTGCGCCTTGATCGCGGGGCAGACCGCCGACGGCGCGCTCCACGTCCTCGGCACCGGCCAGCGCGAAAGCCGCGGCGTCCAGCGCGGCTATGTCGCCGACATGGAACAGACCGAACATGTCGTGCGCGAGGCGATCGAACAGGCCGAACGCATCGCCGGGCTCAACATCGACGATGTCTGGGTCGCCTTCTCGGCGGGCAGCCTCTTGAGCGACGTCGCGCCGATCGAAAGCGAACTCGGCGGCCACCGCATCGAACAGGAGGATGTCGACGACCTGCTCGCCGCGGGCCGCGCCGGCATTGATCCCGAAGGCCGCATGATCCTCCATGCCCAGCCCGCGCTCTACACCCTCGACGGCCTCACCGGGGTCAAGAATCCGATCGGCCTCCACGCCGACCGGCTCGGCGTCGACATCCACATCATCATGGCCGACGGCGCCCCGGTGCGGAACCTCGAGGCGGCGGTCCGCCAGGCGCATCTCGACGTCAACGCCGTGGTGGCCTCGCCGATCGCCGCCGGGCTGTCGTGCCTGTCGGACGAGGAACGCGACCTCGGTGTCGCGCTCGTCGAACTCGGCGCGTCGGTGACCACCGTGTCGCTCTACGCCGGCGGCATGCTCGTAGAAATGGCGTCCTTGCCCTTCGGCGCCAGCGACATCACCGACGACATCGCCTCGGCCTTCGGCATCCGCCGCAGCCAGGCGCAGCGCCTGCAAAGCTTCTACGGCTCGGCCTCGGCGTCCCCGCGCGACAATAATGAGATCATCGAGCTCGAACCCGGCGCCCCGAGCGGCTCGGAATCGCCGCGCATCACGCGTGCGCAACTCGTCACCGTGATCCGCCAGCGCCTCGACGCGATGATGGGAGAGATCGGCAGGACATTGAAAGACCTGCATTTCGTCGGTCCGATCGGGCGCCAGGTGGTGCTCGTCGGCGGCGGCGCGGACCTCAAGGGGATCGCCGACTATACGCAGAGCGCGCTTGGCCGCGCGGCGCGGGTGGGGCGTCCCAAGGGATTGCTCGGCTTACCCGACGCGCATTCGGGCCCGGCCTTTGCGACGCTCGCAGGGCTCATTCTCTACGCGGCGTCGGACCCCGTCGACCTGCGCGATTTGCCGATGATGTCACAAGATGTCTATCGGCCGCGCAGTACCGGGATTATCAATCGCTTGATGGCCGCACTGAAAAACAGTTTCTAGCGACGAGTTGCGCGAAAGGGTTAATTTTTTGGGTGATATCGGCGTCACAATAGTGCAATGCGGTACGAAGCCAGGGCGGCGGACCACCGCTTCGGCAGGGTCGCATGGTGAGGGAAGCGGCAATGGTTCGCCGCTGCAGGGAGACTGATCGATGAGCATCAATATTGGCCCGCCGCAGGTCGATGAATTGAAACCGCGCATCGCCGTGATCGGCGTCGGCGGCGCGGGTGGCAATGCGATTGCCAACATGATCGCGGCGCGGGTCGAGGGGGTCGATTTCATCGTCGCCAACACCGACGCGCAGGCGCTCAACGCCTCGCCCGCCGAACGGCGGATCCAGCTCGGCGCGCAGATCACGCAAGGTCTCGGCGCGGGCTCGCGGCCCGAGGTCGGGCGTGCGGCCGCCGAGGAAACGATTTCGCAGGTCGAGGACGCGCTGCAGGGCGCGCATATGTGTTTCATCGCCGCCGGCATGGGCGGCGGCACCGGTACCGGTGCGGCGCCCGTGATCGCCAAGGCGGCGCGCGACCGGGGCATCCTGACCGTCGGCGTCGTGACCAAGCCCTTCATGTTCGAAGGCGCGCGGCGCATGCGCTCGGCCGAATCGGGCATCGCCGAGCTGCAGGATCATGTCGACACGCTGATCGTCATTCCGAACCAGAATCTGTTCCTGGTCGCCAATCCGAACACGACCTTCAAAGAAGCCTTCACCATGGCTGACGAAGTGTTGCAGCAGGGCGTGCGCGGCATCACCGACCTGATGGTCATGCCCGGCCTGATCAACCTCGACTTCGCCGACGTGCGCAGCGTGATGCGCGAAATGGGCAAGGCGATGATGGGCACCGGCGAAGCCGAAGGCGATGGCCGCGCGCTCGAAGCCGCGCAAAAGGCGATCGCCAACCCGTTGCTCGACGGCGTTTCCATGGCGGGCGCCAAGGGCGTCATCATCTCGATCACCGGCGGCGAAGACATGCGCCTGATGGAAGTCGACGAAGCCGCCAACCATATTCGCGAGCTGGTCGATCCCGACGCCAACATCATCTGGGGCAGCGCCTTCAACGAAGGGCTGGAGGGCAAGATCCGCGTGTCGGTCGTCGCCACCGGCATCGACGGGACCGGCGAGGCCGCTCCGGCTCCGGCCGCGACGCGCAGCTTCTCCTTCGCGCCGGCGCGCAGCGCCGCGCCGGTCGCGCCGGTCATCGAAGTGCCGGTCGAGGAAGCGCCCTATGAGGCGGCGGTCGAGGCCCAGGTCGAGCCCGACCCGGCGCCGGGCTTTTCGCTCGGCGACAGCGCCCCGGCCGAACCGGCGGCGGCAGAGGCGAGTGTCGAGGAGGAGCCGATGGAGTTGTCGCACGTCGCGGCGACCTATGACGACACCGCCGACGAACTGGTCCTTGGTCAGCCCGAAGCGGCGGCCCCGGCCTATCAGTCCGCCCCGGTCGCCGATCCGGCGCCGGCCGAAGAGGCGCCGGCGCGCGCGATCGGCGGCGGCACCCTGTTCGAGCGGATGTCGCGCCTGTCGCGCGGCGCCGCGCCGGCCGAGGGTGAGGATGATGGCAAGGAAGACGGGGTCGATATCCCGCGCTTCCTGAACCGCCAGAACAACCAGTAACAGGGCGATCATAGCGCGCCTGCCAGGGCAGGGCGGCGCGGAATCGGGATGAATTTGCCCATGCGGCGAACCATGAAGTCGGCCAGGCCGGGACGCGCGGCGCGTAAGGCGCTCGCGCTTTCCGCGCTGTTGCTCGGCGTGATGCCGCTGGCGCACGCGCACGCGCAGGTCACGCCGCCCGACGCCGCGACGCGCGCCGCGATGGAAAAGCGCACCGCCGCGCGGACGCTCCTGTCGTCGGCGCTCGCGCGCATCGCGGCGAACAGCACCGACGGACCGGCGCTGCTCGACGCCGGACGCGCCTCGATCGAGCTCGAGGATTATCGCGCCGCGCTGGGCTTCCTGACCCGCGCCGAACAGGCGAACCCGCGCGACGGCGCGGTCAAGGCGGCGCTCGGCTCGGCGATGGTCCATATGGAAAACCCGACCCGCGCCCTCGACTATTTCGGCGAGGCGCAGTTGCTCGGCGCGCCCGAACGGATTTTCCTCGCCGACCGCGGACTGGCGCGCGACCTGCTCGGCCAGCAGGACGCGGCGCAGCGCGACTATCAGCTGGCGCTGTCGCTCGCCCCGAATGACGAGACGCTCCGCCGCTATGCGCTGTCGCTCGGCATCGCGGGCGAGGCCGACCGCGGGGTGCAATTGCTCTCGGGCCAACTCCGCGCGCAGGATCGCGGCGCCTGGCGGATGCGCGCGATGATCCTTGCGATCAACGGCCGCAACGGCGAGGCGACCGAGATCGTCAATGCGACGATGCCGCCGCAACTCGCGCAGAATATCCTGCCTTATCTGACCCAGATGGATCGCCTCAATCCGGCGCAGCAGGCCGCCGCCGCGCATTTTGGCCGCTTTCCGTCGGGCAATCTCGGCCCGCCGCGCAAGCCGGTGCAGATCGCCGCCGCCGCGCCGCCACCACCGTCGCCGGCGACGACGACACCCAAGGGCAAGCGTGCCGATGAACGCCCGCGCAAGAGCGGGACGCTGACCCCGGCGACCGCCACGCCGCCGGCCGTCGTCGCGCGCCGCATGTCCGACCCGCCGCCGCC
>NZ_JBOHHU010000134.1:0-7556 GCF_050725615.1 Sphingopyxis sp. | reverse complement strand
CCCCCGCCCCTCCCCATCCCTAAATCCTCCCCATGACCACGCCGCCGATCACCGAACTCACCACGCGCGCCCGCGACGTGTTCCGGATGGTCGTCGACGCCTATCTCGAAACCGGCCAGCCCGTGGGCTCGCGCACGCTGTCGAAGCTTGCCAGCCTCAACCTCTCGCCCGCCTCGATCCGCAACGTCATGCAGGACCTTGAGGAGTTCGGCCTGCTCGCCAGCCCGCACACCAGCGCCGGCCGCCTGCCCACCGAACAGGGGCTGCGCCTCTTCGTCGACGGCATGATGCAGGTCGCCGAGCCATCGGCCGAGGACCGCGCGCAAATTGAGGCCTCGCTGTCCGACGCCGGTCCGATCGAAAGCGCGCTCGCGCAGGCGACCTCGGCGCTCTCGGGCCTGTCGGCCTGCGCGGGCCTCGTCCTCGTGCCCAAGCACGAACGCGTGCTCAAACAGCTCGCCTTCGTCCCCCTGTCGGCGAACCAGGCGCTGGTCGTGCTGGTCGCGGGCGACGGCGCGGTCGAGAATCGCGTCATCGACATTCCGCCCGGCCTCAACCCCTCGGCGCTGGTCGAGGCGGGCAATTATATCTCGTCGATGCTCTCGGGGCTGACCCTCGCCGAAGCGATGGCGCGCGTCCGCCACGAGATCGAGGCCGAGCGGATCGCGATCGACCGTGCGGCGCAGGACCTCGTGTCGCGCGGCCTCGCCATCTGGTCGTCGGACGGCGCCGACCGCCCGGTGCTGATCGTGCGCGGCCAGGCCAATCTGCTCGACGAGAGCGCGGTCGGCGACCTCGACCGCGTGCGCCAATTGCTCGACGAACTCGAAACCAAGCAGGATATCGCACAATTGCTCGACAGCGCGCGCGAGGGCGCCGCGACCCGGATTTTCATCGGGTCGGAGAATAAATTATTCTCGCTTTCGGGCTCGTCCGTGATAGCGGCGCCCTATCGCGGCGCGGACGGACGCGTGGTCGGTGTCGTGGGCGTGATCGGCCCCACGCGCTTGAACTATGCCCGCATCGTACCCATGGTGGATTTCACCGCTCAATCGCTCTCCAGACTGATACGATAGGTTTATGACAAACACTGAAAACGACACGCGCGCCGACGACGCGCTGACCCCCGAAAATGTCGCGGCCGAGGCCGATGCGACCACCCCCACCGCCGGCGAGAATGACGAACTGGCGAAGCTCGCCGAACAACTCGCCGCGCTGCAGCAGGACCTGCTCTACGCCCGCGCCGAAACGCAGAACGTCCGCCGCCGCGGCGAAAAGGAAGTCGCCGACGCGCACGCCTATGCCGCGACCAAATTCGCGCGCGACATCTTGTCGGTCGCCGACAATCTCGGCCGCGCGCTCGCCGCGCTGAGCGCCGAGCAGCGCGCCGACGAAGGCATCAAGCCGCTCGTCACCGGCCTCGAGGCGACCGAGCGCGAATTGCTCAGCGTCTTTGAACGCAACGGCATCACCCGCATCGCCGCGATCGGCCTGCCGCTCGACCCCAACCAGCACCAGGCGATGCTCGAAATCCCGAGCGACCAGACCCCCGGCACGATCGTGCAGGAAATGCAGGCCGGCTATATGATGAAGGACCGCCTGCTGCGCCCCGCGATGGTCGCGGTCGCGAAGGCGGGGTAAAGCTTTGATCCCCTCTCCCATTTAGGGAGAGGGTTGCGCAGCCTTGGCAGCTTGCTGCCTAGGCGAAGCTGGGTGAGGAGTTGCGACCTAGCGGCGGCAAAATGCCCTCACCCGCTGCAACTAGCGAACAAGTTCGCAAGTTTCGCTGCCCTCTCCCTGGATGGGAGAGGGATTTAAGCCGCCTTGCGGATCTTCGCGAGCTTCTTCAGCACCATCTCGCGTTTCAGCCGCGACAGATGGTCGATGAAGAGAATGCCTTCCAGATGGTCATGCTCGTGCTGGATGCACGTCGCCATCAGCCCGGTCATGCGTTCGCTGTGATGCTGGCCGTCGGCGTCCTGCCAGTCGACGGTGACCTCGGCGGGGCGCGTCACATCGGCATATTGCTCGGGGACCGACAGGCAGCCCTCCTGATAGACGCTATGCTCCTCGCTCTCTTCGGAGAAGACGGGATTGATGAAGACGCGCGGGGTGCGGATCAGGCGCTTGCCCTCCTCGTCCTCGGGATCGGGTTCCTGCAGGTCGATGACCAGGATGCGCTTCGCCACCCCGACCTGGATCGCGGCAAGCCCGATGCCCGGGGCGTCGTACATCGTCTCAAACATGTCGGCGATCAGCGTCTTCAGCTCGGCGTCGAACGTCTCGACCGGCTTTGAAATGACGCGCAACCGCGGATCGGGAGTCTCTATGATGGGGAGTAGGGCCATGGCGTGCAGGTATGGATGCGGGGGCGTCGGGTCAAGGGGGCGTTCATCGCAATTGGATTGCCAGCCAAACGGCAATAAACAGCAGTGGCCCGATTACCCATTGAGATCTGACTGCTACCAATCTGGCGAGTGAGTCGATGCTGCTGCGGACTTCGGTCATGGACCGCAAACTCTGATCTGGCGCCATATCGTCAGCCTTTTCATGCTCCTCTTTACGAGCCTCAAGGAAGTCCAATGAGAGTTCACTGATCGGCGCCCAGTTTCTGTCTCCGTTATCCCACTCTATCTGCGATCCATCGGGCGCCCAGCCATATTCCATGCCCTCTGATACCGTGATTCTAACAGATGATGCCCCTTTGGAAGCTCGCTCGGCAGCGATGATCTCTTTCAACTCTACAAGAGGAATGCCGCACTCTACGGAGAAATGATCGTCCGACGGTGAGATGACTCCGTCGCGGGAACCACTAGATGCCGGTATAAAATAGATCGACCCAACCCGTTCCCAAGCGTCGTCTCCCTCAGGAATCCCGGTAATGTGCAACGAGCCTGGCATACGCATTATATCGCCGCCGCCAGCTATTTTTACGCTGTCCCGAAACCGGTCAGACCTCAGGTCATAGCGGATCTTACTCAGGTTCCGCTCGCCATAACTCACGAAAACAGAAGGGTTCGAGACTGTGAAATTGATGGAGACGGGAAACTTCAAATCGTCGGCAGCCATCGTAAACCCCCTGTAGAATCTTGGAATTATCCCACCGGCCGTCTAGCCCTGAGCGCCTGCGCCAGCGTCCCCTCATCAAGATAATCGAGCTCGCCGCCCACCGGCAAACCATGCGCCAGCTGCGTCAGCCGCACCGGATAGCCCTCGAGCCGCTCCGCCAGATAATGCGCCGTCGTCTGACCCTCCAGCGTCGCGTTCATCGCCAGCACCACCTCGTCGATCCCGCCCGCCGCGACGCGCGCGACCAGCGCGTCGATACTCAAATCCTGCGGCCGCACGCCTTCCAGCGCCGACAACCGCCCGCCGAGCACATGATATTTGCCGGGGAACAGCCGCGACTTGTCGAGCGCCCACAGGTCCGACACCTCCTCGACGACGCACAAAGACCGCTCATCACGGCGCGGGTCGGCGCAGATCGCGCACGGGTCCTGCGTATCGACATTGCCGCAAATGCCGCAGGTGACGAGCCGTTCGGACACGCTCGTGAGCGCCGCGAGCAAGGGCGCGAAGCTGCTCTCGCGCTTCTTCATCAGGTGCAGCACCGCGCGCCGCGCCGAGCGCGGGCCGAGGCCCGGCAGGCGGGCGAGTTGCTGGACGAGGGCTTCGATTTCGGTGGACGCCATCGAGTGGTGGTAGTGGGGCCGGCGTAGCGGCGCAATATCCCTCCCTCGTCATCCCGGACTTGATCCGGGATCCCGCTCAGCGACGGATAAAAGCTGGACCCCGGATCAAGTCCGGGGTGACGAAAGGGGAAAGCCTTGGTCTTGCACCGCGCCCCAACCTCCGCCAAAGCCCGCACCCATGCGCATCGCTTTTATGGGAACGCCGCCCTTTGCCGTACCGACGCTCGCCGCGCTCCACGCGGCGGGGCATGAGATCGTCGCGGTCTACACCCAGCCCCCCCGCCCCGCGCAGCGCGGCAAGAAAGTGCAGCAAAGCGCCGTCCACCATTGGGCCGAAGAACACGGCCTGCCCGTCCACACCCCCAAGAGCCTCAAGAGCCCCGAAGAGCAGGAAGCATTCGCCGCGCTCGACCTCGATGTCGCGGTGGTCGCGGCCTATGGCCTGATCCTGCCGGAGGCGATTCTCGACGCCCCGCGCGAGGGCTGCCTCAACGTCCATGGCTCGATCCTGCCGCGCTGGCGCGGCGCGGCGCCGGTGCAGCGCGCGATCCTGTCGGGCGACGGCGAGACCGGCGTCACGGTCATGCAGATGGATGCGGGGCTCGACACCGGCGCGATGCGGCTGGTCGGGCGCACCGGGGTCGACGACAAGACCGCCGGCGAACTCACCGACGAACTCGCCGCGATGGGCGCCGCGCTGATGGTGCGGACGCTCAGCGACCTCCACGCCTTCCTCCCCGAAGCGCAGCCCGATGAGGGCGTCACTTACGCGGCCAAGATCGACAAGAGCGAAGCGCGGCTCGATTTTCTGGTGAGCGCGGTGCAGGTCGAACGCCAGGTCCGCGCCTTCAACCCGATGCCGGGGGCCTTTTTCGAACTCGACGGCGAACGCTACAAGCTGCTCGCCGCCGAGGTCATCCATCCCGCCGGCACCGTTCCCGGCGCGGCGCCCGGCACGACGCTCGACGACAGCCTCACCATCGCCTGCAACCCCGGCGCGATCCGCGCGACGCGCGTCCAGCGCGCCGGCAAGCCTGCGATGGACGCCGCCGACCTGCTGCGCGGCCGGGCGATCCCCCAGGGCACACGCCTCGCATGACGCGCTTTGCCCTCACCATCGAATATGACGGCCGCCCCTATATGGGCTGGCAGCGGCAGGCGCATGGGCCGAGCGTGCAGCAGGCGATCGAGCAAGCGGTCACGAAGATCACCGGCGAAGATGCCGCAGTATTCAGCGCCGGGCGCACCGACGCCGGGGTTCATGCCATCGCGATGCGCGGCCATGTCGATATCGAAAAGCCGCTGACGCCCTTCCGCCTGATGGAAGCGATCAACGCGCAATTGCGCCCCGCCCCGATCGCGATCACCGCGTGCGACGCGGCCCCCGACGACTGGCATTCGCGCTTCGCCTGCATCGGGCGCAGCTATGAATATCGCATCGTCAACCGCCGCGCGCCGCTGACGTGGGACAAGGGACTGGCCTGGCAATTTGCCAAGCCGCTCGACGCTGCGGCGATGCACGAGGCGGCGCGACTACTGCTGGGCCTGCATGATTTCACCACCTTCCGCTCGGCGCATTGCCAGTCGCAGAGCCCGGTGAAGACATTGGATAGACTGACCGTCAGCCGCCACGGCGACGAACTGATTATCGAGGCTGCGGCGCGCAGCTTCCTCCACCATCAGGTGCGCTCGATGGTCGGCTGCCTCGCGCTCGTCGGCTACGGCAAATGGTCGGCGCGTGATTTGCGGGCGGCGCTGGAGGCCGCAGATCGCAACGCGCTGGGCCTGAACGCACCCCCCGACGGGCTGTATTTCGTGGCGGCGACTTATCCCTGAGACACACCTCCTCAGTTCGTCACCCCGGACTTGATCCGGGGTCCCGCCAGTTTTTTCTTACCCCGCAAGAAGCGGGATGCCGGATCAAGTCCGGCATGACGAACCAAGAATATCACGCCCGAATCGAAAAGGGCGGCCCTTTCGGACCGCCCTTTGCTTTGTCTCACCGCGGCGAATACCGGCTCAGAGAGCCTTCTCCACATAATAGCGCGGCGCATTTTCGTTCAAAATCTCGAGGATCTTGGCCTGCGCCGTCTTTTCGTCGCTCTCTTCCATCGCGCCCAGTTCGCGCGCGAGGCGGCTCGAGGCGGCTTCGAAGATCTGGCGTTCCGAATAGCTCTGCTCGGGCTGGTCGTCGGCGCGAAACAGGTCGCGGGTCACTTCGGCGATCGACACCAGGTCGCCCGAATTGATCTTCGCTTCATATTCCTGCGCGCGGCGCGACCACATGGTGCGCTTGACCTTCGGCTTGGTGGTCAGCACCTGCAGCGCTTCCTTCAGCGTCTTGTCCGACGACAGCTTGCGCATGCCCACACCCTCGGCCTTGTTGGTCGGGACGCGCAGGGTCATCTTTTCCTTTTCAAAGCGCAGGACATAGAGCTCAAGCTGCATGCCGGCGATTTCCGACCGCTGCAGTTCGATGACGCGCCCCACGCCATGCTTCGGATAAACGACATAGTCACCGACTTCGAAGAGGAGGGTGTTTGCGGACATGCAGTTTCCTTTCTGTGCCTTGTCGGAACGGCGAAGCGTCAAAGCCAGTGCATCCGGCCCTCCATCGAGGGGGATCGAAGCAATTCGGCGGCGCTAGCCAGTCAGAGTGACAAGGGATATGGCTCCATCGGAAACGCCGAACGTGCCCCAGCCCAGCGACGGGAAGAGACAGAATGTCGGCGTGTTGATATTTATTATAACAGAGTCGCAACAAAATTGCCACCCCTGCACGGAAATGCGTGGGTGGGCGCCTTGACGGCCGCGTAAGTCCGTTTCAGGCTGGCACAAAATGACAGATAGGATGCCAATATGCAGGATCAAGTTTGGTGGGTTACCGGCGCCTCGTCGGGCATCGGAGCGGCGCTGGCGCGGGCCCTGGCGGCGCGCGGCGCCAGGCTGATCCTGTCGGGGCGCAATATCGCCGCGCTTGAGGCGGTCGCCAAGGAGTGCGGTCCCGGCACGATGATCCTGCCCTTTGAGGCTACGGACTACGCCGCGCTGCCGCTGATGGCCGAGCAAGCGTGGAACTGGAGCGGGCGCATCGACGGTCTTGTCAACAACGCCGGCATCTCGCAGCGCAGCCTCGCGGTCGAGACCGATTTTTCGGTCTATCAGAAAATCGTCGACGTCGATCTGCTCGCGCCGATCGCGCTGACCCAGCAGCTTCTGCCGCGCATGATCGAAGCGGGCGGCGGACAGATCATCGCGATCTCCAGCATCGCGGGCATCGCCGGGGTGCCGCTACGCAGCGCCTATTGCGCCGCCAAGCATGGGTTGATCGGCTACCACGACAGCGTCCGCGCGGAGAATGAGCATCTGGGCCTCAAGGTGCTCGTCGTCGCCCCCGGCTCGATCGCGACCAACGTCAGCCGCAACGCGCTCAACGCCGACGGCAGCGTGCGCGGGGAAAGCGACAAGGCGATCGACAACGGCCTGTCGCCCGATTTCGCCGCGACGCAGATATTGGACGCCGTCGCGGCCGGCGCACGCGAGCTGGTCGTCGCCGAGGGCGCCGAGGCCGCGATCCCCGGCCTGCGGCGCGGCGATCCCGACGCGCTGTTCGACCGGATGAGCGCGATGGTCCAGGCGGGCTATGCGCAGCAGATGAAGGCGACGGCGGAGTAGCGCGGGGCCGCTTTCGGGCGGAAACCGTCGTTGAAGAATTGAGCTGATCCCCCCTCCCGCAGGCGGAAGGGGCAGCGAGACTTGGGCGCTTGCGCCCTAGTCGCAGCGGGGTGGGCAGACCGCAACGCTGCTGGCCCACCCCCAACCCCTCCCGCCTGCGGGAGGGGAGAGCCACGTCCGCCCCCACCC
>NZ_JBOHHU010000133.1:0-7693 GCF_050725615.1 Sphingopyxis sp. | reverse complement strand
TTTTACATTGGAGGATCTGGGCTTCATCTTCGTTCCTTCGTCACTACGACGAAGCCCAGATCCTCCTTAAATCACAACCTCAAATCTGTGCCATTGGTGCTGACGGCAGACAAATCGAGAAATGTCTCCTTCGTTGCCGCGGATTTGACCTGCACGGCCATGCATTTTCGCTGGAATCGGGGTTCAGCCGCATGAAATTGCCGAGGATCGACCTTTCGCGATCGAGAATGCATACGCGCCGATCGAGTAATGCGAAGTCCACGTCGACCGAAACGCATCCCCCGGCAGGCTGCATCCGCGCGAGGCGATAATCCCGGGGGGGGGGGGGAGGGCACAAATTGGCCGCCGGCAATAGGCGCACGATGCCGGCGGCCAATCTTCGCGGACCGCTCTCTACGCAACCTTCGCGTAATGCAGCAGGTCGACCATCCTGAAATCGTCGCCCGTCTTCGACGCATCGACGGTCGGCAGGAAGGGCTGCCATTCGGGATCCTGTGCCAGATAGGAGCCCTTGTCGCCGTGGAGCAGCCCGAGGAACACCTCGGTCACGATCCGCGCCCCGACCGGGCCGAGCCGCTCGCCATTCTCCACCGTCTGCGCCTCGCGGAGGATGTAGAACCAGAGCGGCGTGCGGTCGTCGAAGCCGTGAGGCTTGAGGTCGGCAAGGTCGCCCTTCGACAGCTCAGGCAGCTTCATCGCGCGGGCGACGCGCTGGCCCGAGGGGAGCGCGAAGGTCAGGTGACGCAGCAGGTTGCGCTGCGCGAGCGACGCCGGGTTGGTCTTGGGATCGGGGTTGGGCACCACCGAGCCCGGCAGGCGGAAGAGCGCGGTCGACAGCGTCGTGTCGATCTTCTTGTTCGGCTTCACATTGCCGTCGGCGAAGTCGAAGAAGGTCGGCCAGTCGACGAAACGCCGCGGCGCGCGGCAGCCGCCCGACAGGTCGTCGGGATCGTCGGGGTCCGACGGGGTGGGCTTGAAGATCATCGCGAAGAAGGGATTGCCGCCGTTGCCGGTGAAGTTCGCGCGGTAGGACGGGCGGATCTGGCTGTGCCCGAAACGATAGGCGGCGACCGAGAATTCGACCGGAATATAGGGCTCGTTGTGCCAGCTGTAATATTTGCGCCCGTTCTGCAGCACATCGTCGACCACCGCATCGCCGCAGGTCCGGCGCAGGAACTCATGGACTACGATCCATTGATAATGCCAGCGCACGATCCGCTGCGCCTCGGCGAAAATCTCGTCGGAGCCGGTCAGCTTGATCTTGGTCTTCACATAATCGACGACCTCGTTGTGGAATTTCAGGAACGCGACCTGGAGCTGGCTGATGATGAGATTTTCATCATCGCGCGGATCGCCGATCAACGCGACCTTCTGGCTGTTGCGCGGCAGGTCGAACTTGTTCGCGGTGCCCGTCGCTTCGAGCAGGAATTTGCCGCCCTTGCCGCCTTGCGTGTCGTAGAGATGCGGGCTGCCGCCCGGCCCGGCGCCGTAGACATTGTCGAGGCCGAGGCTCGGCGTGCGGAAATTGGCGATCTGTTCGGGATCGGCCTGCCGTTCGAGGCTGGAGGTCGGGTCGAACGTCATGTCATGGTCGAGGAACTGGCCGAGGAAGGTGAAGCCCGCGGTCAGGTTGGGGTTGTCGCTGTTCTTCGCCGACAGCGCCGGGTTGGTGATGAGCTCGGCGGGCGTCTTGGCCAGATTGTCCTTGGAATCCATGATCCCGCCAGGCTTGCCGATCTCCATCAGCGCGGCGCGGACATCGGGGGTATCGGCGGCGAAGGGGGGCAATTCGCCGAACATGCGGCCGAAGCGGCCAGCGTCGGAATATTTTGAGCGCGGCGGAACGATGTCGCGCGGATATACGCCGTGACGAGGCATGGCAGTCTCTCCTGCTATCTAGCTATGCTGTTGCGATTTTTGGGAGGGCTTCGCCGTCAAGGAGACGGCGCGCATCCGCTGTTCTGGCACGACACCAAGACGGGCAGGTTGCGCGCGCGACGGGCGCTTTCAAAGATAAAAGAGGCTTAATGCCGCGTTAGGCTGACAGGGAGGTGCTTTAACGCGACCAAGTGCGCGCGGTCTGTCTGACGGATTGGCCGGCGTTTCGATCGGGAAAAAGCGGGCTAGCCTTCCAACCGCGCAAGCGGTGTGGTTCCCGGTCCGTCGCGCCGCCGGGCCGGGCAGCGCGGGGGCCTCGGCTTACGGATGCGGATTATGCCGCTGGTTCAGCAACCTCGCTCAGTCCGCCGTCCGTTCGGCGATGCGCCGTAGCTCCGCCTCCGACACAATCGTCAGATGCTGATTCCGGCTGACCAGCAGCCGCCTTCGATCCCATTCGGCGAGCGTTCGGCTCGCGGTGTGGAGCGTGGTCCCCGCGATGTCGGCGATGTCCTTGCGCCGGAGCGGAAAGGCGATCCGCACGCCCTCGTCGTCACGGCAGCCGGCCTGTTCGAGCAGGCGCAGCAGCGTCCGCGCAATGCGGCGCTCGGCGCTCTGCGTCGCGAGCTCGCGCAATCGCTCCTGCGCTTCGCCGAGGCGCTTGCCGATGATGCCGGCCATGTTGATCGCGACCTGCGATTGCCGCCGCATCAGCGCGAGCAGATCGGCGGGATCCCAGCTGATCTCGACCGAGTCGACCATCGCGGTCGCATCGGCGGGATAGAGCCCGTCGGTGAGGAACGGGACGCAGCCGAAAATCTCGCCGGCCCCGATAAGACGCACGAGTATCTCTTCGCCGTCGCTCCCAACCTGCGAGATACGCACACAGCCTGCGAGCAGCGCGTGCGCGCGGCCGGCGCGCTCGCCCTGGCCGAAAATGCGGGTGTCATGCGGCAGTTCGCGCAACCGTCCCGATGCGATCACCTCTTCGCGCGTGGCCGACGGCAGTCCGGCCAGCAGCGCGAGAGTGCGGATCGTCCTGGG
Organism: Sphingopyxis sp.; assembly: GCF_050725615.1. Taxonomy (GTDB): domain Bacteria; phylum Pseudomonadota; class Alphaproteobacteria; order Sphingomonadales; family Sphingomonadaceae; genus Sphingopyxis. The sequence continues at coordinate 4,771 of NZ_JBOHHU010000133.1, read as the reverse complement.
ATCGACGGAGGTTCGGGCGGCCATGACTCGCTTCTAACGGCGCCGGAGCAAAAGTGGAGCTCTTTGCGCCAGCGCAAATCGGCGTGTCGCGCCTGTGCTAGAAGCGTCGCCATCGGGGATCGGAAGGACCCCGGCGAAAACAGGCGAAGGAGGATGGCATGGTCTGTCCCGAATGCGGAGAAGTGATCGGATCAGGACCGCTCGATCTGCGGCGCTCCGCGCCCTTACGACAGGATGGCGCTGTGTTGCTCCTGCGCCGGTCGATCGGTGAGACGCTCGCGCGTGCAAGGCGCCTCGCTCGCCGCTGGGTGCGCGCCTGACGATGGCACAGCCCCATTGCCGCTCGGGCGACATTGCCCGGCTCGGACCGGTTGGCGACGCCGCCACGCACAGCGTGGCGCTCGCGCGCACCGCGTCATTCGAGGCGATTCACCTCGTCGTTCGCGCCGGAAGCTCGATCGCCCCGCATCAGGTCACGGGATCGATGACGCTATACTGCATCGCGGGCCATGTGCGTTTCGAGGGCGGCTCGCCGTCCGAGCTTCGGGCGGGCGACTGGCTATTCCTCGAACCGGGAACCCCGCATGCGCTCGCAGCGGTCGCGGACACGTCGCTGCTGCTGACGATCCTGTTCGACGAACCCGGTGCCGAGGCCGCGGCGCCGGCGGGCTAATCGCATGTTCTGCAGATAATGGCTTAGAAACAGGGGGTTGCAATGGGCGAATATCGCAAGCTTTGGTGGACGTTGATCGCGGTGCTGACCGTGACCTTCGCCATATTGGGGGTGGCCGGCGCCGAAGTCTATCGCAAGGCGCCGCCGATCCCCGCGAAGGTCGTCAGCGCCTCGGGCGCGCTCCTGATGACCCACGACGATATCATGGCGGGGCAGGCGGCGTGGCAGAGCACCGGCGGGATGCAGCTCGGTTCGATCTGGGGCCACGGCGCCTACCAGGCGCCCGACTGGTCGGCCGACTGGCTGCACCGCGAACTCACCGCCTGGCTGAGCCTTGCGGCCGAGGACGGCTATGGCAAGCCGTTCGACGATCTTGCCGTCGAGCAGAAGGCGGCGCTGACCTATCAGCTCAAGCAGGAATATCGGCATAACGCCCTCGATCCGGCGACCGGCGTCGTCACCGTGTCGGACCGCCGCGCCCGCGCGCTTGCGATCGTCGCGGCGCATTATGACGCGCTCTACGGCACCGATCCGGCGCTGCGCGAAATGCGCGATAATTATGCGATGAAAGAGGATACGCTGCCGAGCGCGGAGAAGCGGCAGAAGCTGGCCGACTTCTTCTTCTGGACCGCGTGGGCGGCGTCGACCGAGCGGCCGGGGACGGTCGCGACCTACACCAACAACTGGCCGCCCGAGCCGTTGATCGGCAACCAGCCGACGCCGGAGAATATTCTCTGGTCGCTCGCCTGTGTCGTCATCCTGATCGCGGGCGTGGGCTCGCTGATCTGGGGCTGGGCGTTTCTGCGCCGCCACGAAGACACGCCGCTCGCCCCTGCCGACAAGGATCCGCTGACGCTCGCGGCGCTGACCCCGTCGCAGCGCGCGCTCGGCAAATATCTGTTCGTCGTCGCCGCGCTGTTCATCTTCCAGGTCTTCATCGGTGGCTTCACCGCGCATTACACGATTGAGGGACAGAGCTTCTACGGCATCGATGTCTCGCAGTGGTTCCCCTATGCACTGACCCGCACCTGGCATGTGCAGAGCGCGGTACTGTGGATAGCGACCGCTTTCCTCGCCGCCGGGCTGTTCCTCGCGCCGGTGGTCCACGGCGGCGATCCGAAGCATCAGAAGCTCGGCGTCGACCTGCTCTTCTGGGCGCTGATCCTCGTCGTCGCCGGCTCGTTCGCGGGCAATTATCTCGCCATCGCGCACGCGATGCCCGAGAGGCTGAGCTTCTGGCTCGGGCATCAGGGCTATGAATTTCTCGATCTCGGCCGCGTCTGGCAAATCGCGCTGTTCGCGGGGCTGCTCTTCTGGCTGGTGCTGATGCTGCGCGGCATGATGCCCGCGCTGCGGCGCGAAAAGGAAGGCGACCGGAGCCTGCTCCTGCTGCTCACCGTCTCGACGGTCGCGATCGGGCTCTTCTACGGCTCGGGTCTCTTCTACGGCGAGCGCACCCACATCACGATCATGGAATATTGGCGCTGGTGGGTCGTCCACCTGTGGGTCGAGGGCATCTTCGAGGTCTTCGCGACCGCCGCCATCGCCTTCATCTTCGCCTCGATGGGCCTCGTGTCGAAACGGATCGCGACCGCGGCCAGCCTCGCTTCGGCCTCGCTGTTCATGGTCGGCGGGGTGCCGGGCACCTTCCATCATCTCTATTTCTCGGGGACGACGACCCCGGTGATGGCGGTCGGCGCGGCGTTCAGCGCGCTCGAGGTCGTACCGCTGATCGTGCTCGGCTACGAGGCGTGGGAGCATTGGAGCCTGCGCGACCGCGCGCCGTGGATGCGCTCGCTGCGCTGGCCCTTGATATGCTTCGTCGCGGTCGCCTTCTGGAACATGCTTGGCGCCGGGGTCTTCGGCTTCATGATCAACACGCCGGTCGCGCTCTTTTACCTCCAGGGGCTCAACACCACCGCGGTTCACGCCCATGCGGCATTGTTCGGGGTCTACGGTTTTCTCGCGCTGGGCTTCACCCTGCTGGTGCTGCGCTACATCCGGCCTGAGATCGCGTTCAACGAGCGGCTGATGCGCACGGGCTTCTGGGGGCTCAACGCGGGGCTGGTGCTGATGATCTTCACCAGCCTGCTGCCGGTCGGCCTGTTCCAGTTCGAGGCGAGCGTGACCACCGGCATGTGGTATGCGCGCAGCGATACCTTCCTGCAGCAGGGCTTCCTCGAAACCTTGCGCTGGGTCCGCACCTTCGGCGACGTGGTGTTCATCGTCGGCGCGGTCGCGATCGCGTGGCAGGTCGTGATCCTCGGCCTGTGGCGGAAGGGCGCGCGGGCATGAATATGGCGATGATGGCCGCCGCGGCGCCCGATGCCGGAGCGCGGTCGCCGCTCTGGCTGCGCGGCGGCTATCGCCTGCTCTTCGGATGCGGCGCGCTGTGGGCGGTCGTCGTCGTGACTTTGTGGGTCGGCGCGCTTGGCGGGCGCTTGACGCTGCCGATCGCGATGGAGCCGCTCGCGTGGCACCAGCACGAGATGCTGTTCGGCTATCTCGGGGCGATCATCGGCGGCTTCGTCAGCGCCGCCATGCCCAACTGGACCGGGCGGCCGACGGTGACGGGCTGGCGGGTCGCGGCGGTCGGCGGCCTGTGGCTGGCGGCGCGGCTGGCGATCCTCTTTTCGGCGACGGTGCCGCCGCTCGTCGGCGCGGTGCTCGATGTCGTCTATCTGCTGATTCTGCTCGCCTATGCGGCGCGCGAGATTTTCGCCTCGGGCAACCGCAACAAGCCGATCCTGATCATCCTTTTCCTGTTCGCCGCCGCCTGCGCGCTCGATCATGCCGCGATGATGGGGGCGCTCGCCGACCCCGCGCTCGGCGTGCATCTGGGCTTTGCGCTGATCCTGCTGCTGATCTCGCTGATCGGCGGGCGCATCACCCCCGCCTTCACGCGCAACTGGCTGATGCGACGGGGGAGCAGCGAGGGCCTGCCGACCTTGCCGAACCGCTTCGACATGGCGGTGATCGGCGCCACCGCGCTCGCGCTCGCGGCGTGGGTCGCGGAGCCAGCCAGCGCCATCGCAGCCGGGTTGCTGATCGCGGCGGGCGTGCTCCAGTTCATTCGCCTCGCGCGCTGGGCGGGGATGAAGGCGCTCAGCGATCCGCTCGTTTTCGTCCTTCACATCTCCTACGCGTGGCTGCCGACGGGGCTGATCCTGCTCGGCTGCGCGACGCTGCATCCGGTGCTGCCGGTGTCGAGCGCGATTCATGCGCTCGGGGCGGGCGCGATGGGGGCGATGACGCTGGCGGTGATGACGCGCGCGACGCGCGGCCATACCGGTTGTCCGCTCGAGGCCGACCGTGCGACGGTCCTCATCTATATTCTCGTTCACGCGGGCGCGCTGCTGCGCGTGGTCGCGCCGCTGCTGCCCTTCGATTATCTGACGGTCATTGCGGCCGCGGGCGGGCTGTGGGCGGCGGCTTTCCTGCTGTTCCTGCTCGTCTATGTGCCAATGGCGGTGCGGCCGCGATAGAAGCCGGCTGCCGCCGCGATTGTCAGCACGCCGGGCCTAAAAGAAGGACCCCGCCAGCGAGGGCGGGGCCAAGGAGGGGAGGTTGCCATGCGGCAAGGGACTGTCCGTCGTCAGAACATTCGGCACAACTCGCGGCGTAGATTAGCGGAGTGCGGACCTCGTCAGGGGGTTGATGTTAGGCGGCGAACTTGCGGTGCTGCAAGCGCCGATGTTCGATGGTCTGTCGCTTGATCCTTTCGCGCAGTTTGATGATTGCCGGAGCCTGCCGAAGTAGGCGTCGGCAGGCGTCACGTTGGCCAGGCTCTCGTGGTATCGCTGGTGATTGTAGTGCTCGACGAAGGCCTCGATGTGGGCTTCGAGGTCGCCGGGCAGGAAGTAGTTTTCCAGCAAGATGCGGTTTTTCAGGGTCTGGTGCCAGCGCTCGATCTTGCCCTGGGTTTGGGGATGACACGGGGCGCCGCGGACATGGCTCATCTTCCGGGCCTCGATGTATTCCGCCAGCTCACCCGCGATGTAGCTGGGGCCATTGTCGCTGAGTAACCGGGGTTTGTGCAGCCCCGTGGCGCTGTCGCAACCAGAAGCCGCCAGGGCGAGGTCCAGCGTGTCGGTGACG
>NZ_JBOHHU010000132.1:0-7764 GCF_050725615.1 Sphingopyxis sp. | reverse complement strand
TAGGTCATCGACTCGTTATGTCGCAGCCAAATCCTGATTGAGGCGAGTTGGACTGAGGCTAGGAAATTGTCGGCGCGTTTATCGTATCGCGTGGCGACGGCGCGGAAGTGTTTGAGTTTGCTGAAGAAGCGTTCGACCAGGTTGCGGTAGCGATAGAGGAAGGGGCTGAACGGGGGGATGCGTTTGCGGCCCGGCATCGGCTTGACGCAGGCCCAGGCGCCGCGTTCGGCGAGAGCCGCGCGCATCGCATCGCTGTCGTAGGCGCGGTCGCCGAGCAGGACATCGCCCTCGCCAAGGCCGCCCAGCATGTCGGCGGCGCTGCGCCCGTCATGCGCTTGTCCTTCGGTCAGCTTGAGCCCGATCGGCAGACCGAGCGCATCGACGAGCGCGTGGATCTTGGTCGTCAGGCCGCCGCGCGAGCGACCCATGCAACGGGATCGGTCATCTTTTTTTTGGCGTTTCCGGCGTGCTGGTGAACACGGATCGACGACGAGTCGATCATCTGGATGTCCCCCGCGTAAGCTTTCGACACCGCTTCCAATATCCGCGCCCAATGGCCCGCCTTGCGCCACCGGTTGAAGCGGTTCACGCACGTCGTGTGCGGCCCATAACGCGACGGAATGTCCGCCCATGGCGCTCCAGTTCGCAGCCGCCAGAATATCCCGTTCAACACCCGCCGGTCGTCGACCCGCGCAACCCCCCGAACCTTCGTCGGCAACAGCGGCTGGATCACCGACCACTCGAAATCCGTCAAATCAAAGCGCGCCATCAGCGTCTCCCTTCCGGGAAACACTGAATCAGAACTCAAGCCTCTTGGGAATCCTGTTTATGGGTATGTGACCTAGTGCAGCGATCAGGGCATCGCGAGCTGTAGCAACGCGAGGGTGGCGCAGCGATGAGCGTGCCCAGACGAGGTAGTAAGCGTTGCGCGGCACCGTGACCGGGGCGGGTATCTCGATCAGCGTGCAGGCAGCGCGTTCGATGTGGGTGAGATAGCCTGGCAGTACCGTCCAGCCGAGATCCGCGCACAATCCCGACCGTAGCACCCTCAAATCGGGCGCGGTCAAGGCGGGCTGGCTCGTCAGTTCGATCTGGTTTGCCTCAAGCCAGGTCCGCAGCAGCGGCCGGTCGAGATCGTAGGCGAGGTGAGCCGTCCGGTCGAGCCCTTCTGCCAACGGCAACGCGGCAATCCGCTCCGCCACAGCGGGAGAAGCTACGGCGCGCAGGTGTTCCTCGCCCAGCGCATGAAAGGCCAACCGCGCATCTTCGGGTTGCGAGGCGGTGACGGCCAGGTGCACCTTGTCTTCGAGCAGCAAGGCATAGAGCGCCTCGCGCCCGCCGATATGCAGGCGCAGGTCCAGCCCTGCTTCCAGCAGCGGGGCCAGCCGGGGCGTGATCATCTCTCCCAGCAGGTCCGACGGCGCGGCGATGTGGACCGTGCCCGAGATGCGCGACGATCGGGCCCGCGCGCTGGCCAGTGCCGATTCCGCCGTGTCGAGGCTGCTTCCGATCGAAGCCGCGAGATCGTCGGCAATCGCTGTTGGTCGAACACCCCGCGAATGGCGATCGAACAAGGGACGGCCCAATTGCGCCTCGAGCGATGCGATGTGCTGCGACGCCGCCGGTTGGGTGATGCCGATTGCCCGGGCCGCCTCGCTCAGTGAACGACGGCGGTAGACTTCGACGAAGGTGCGCAACTGCAAGAGGGACATTCCGGTTCCATAACCGGATTTATGGCCGTCCGCCATTCCCGCTGGATTTCATGATGCTGTTCCCTGCGTATCTAAGCCGCCGAAAGGAACGATCGAATGCAAAATCGCCGCCAACTGCTGAAAGCTCTCACCGCTGTCTTTGTGGCGGGTGCGGCTGCGCCGGTTGCGTTTGCTCGTGTCCCCGACATCAATGGAACAGGACAATTGACGATGACCCGCATTCTCATGGTGGCCACCTCCGCCGACCGCATGACTCCCGGCACCGAACCGACGGGTGTCTGGCTCGAGGAACTTACCACCCCCTATTACGCCTTCCGTGATGCGGGCGCCGAGGTTACGCTGGCCTCGATCAAGGGCGGCGCCATCCCCGTCGACCAGCGCAGCGTCAACGCCGACGGCGAGAACGACGCTTCGGTCGAGCGCTATCTGAAGGACGAGGCCCTAAAGGCCGAGGTTGCCAGCACCCCTGTATTCACAAGCATCGATCCCGCCGGCTACGACGCGCTGTTCCTGCCCGGCGGCCACGGCACTATGTTCGATTACCCCGTCAGTGACGAACTGGCCCGCCTGGTCGAACGCTTCGACCGCGAAGGCAAGATCGTCGCCGCCGTCTGCCATGGACCGGCAGGGCTGGTCTCGGCAAAGAAGGCCGATGGCACGCCCCTCGTCGCCGGTCGCCGTGTCGCGGGCTTCACCGACAGGGAGGAACGCGCGGTCGGCCTCGATCAGGCGGTGCCGTTCCTGCTCGAAACGCGCCTCAAGGAACTTGGGGGCAAGCACGAGGGCGGCCCCGATTTTGCCCCCTTCGCCCTGCGCGACGGCAATCTGGTGACCGGCCAGAACCCCGCCAGCGCTACCCGCACCGCGGAGCTCGTGATGGAAGCCCTCAAGGACAAGGTCGCCTGATCATGCGCTATCTCCACACCATGCTGCGCGTCGCCGATCCCGAGTCGGCGATCCGTTTCTTCACGCTGCTGGATCTCAAGGAGACGCGGCGCATGGAGAACCAAGCCGGGCGTTACACGCTGATCTACCTTGCCGCCGACGAGGATTTCCGCGGCGACGGCGAGCAGGGCGATGCCGAGGTCGAACTGACGTACAACTGGCCGCCCGAGGACGGCAGCCCTGCCGAGACATACACGGGGGGCCGAAACTTCGGCCATCTCGCCTTCCGGGTCGACGACATCTACGAAACGTGCGCGCGGCTGCAGGCGGGCGGCGTGACGATCAATCGCCCCCCGCGCGACGGACACATGGCGTTCGTCCGCTCGCCGGACGGGATCTCGGTCGAACTGCTCCAGAAGGGCGAACACAAGGCTCCGGCCGAACCCTGGGCCTCCATGCCCAACACGGGCGAATGGTGATGGCGAAATTGTTCGAACCGATTGAGGTTGGCGGGCTGCGGCTCGCCAACCGCATCGTCATCGCGCCGATGTGCCAGTATTCGGCAGTCGACGGCGCGATGACTGACTGGCACCAGATGCATCTCGGCCAGTTGGCGCTCTCGGGCGCGGGCGCGCTAACGATAGAGGCGACCGCTGTCAGCCCGGAAGGGCGCATCACCTACGGTGACAGCGGCCTGTACGATGACCGCACCGAAGCGGCGATGCGAAGCGTGCTCGAAAGTGTGCGCCGTTGGTCGGACATGCCGCTGATCATCCAGCTGGCCCATGCCGGCCGCAAGGCGAGCTGCGCCAAGCCGTGGCACGGCGGAACGCAGATCGCCCCCGATACGGAGAATGGCTGGCAGACCGTGGCACCCAGCGCCATTCCCTTCGCTCCGGACGACCATCCCCCTGTCGAACTGGACAAGTCAGGGCTTGCCCGCATCCGGGAGGCCTTCGCCGACGCCGCCCGCCGCGCCGGCAGGCTCGGCATCGATGCCGTCCAGATCCACGCGGCGCATGGCTATCTGCTCCACGAGTTTCTTTCGCCGATTTCCAACCGGCGCGGCGATGAATACGGCGGCAGCCTCGACAATCGGATGCGGTTCCCGCTCGAAGTGTTCGATGCCGTGCGCGAAGCGTTTCCCGTCGACCGCCCGGTGACCGTTCGCGTTTCGGGGACCGACTGGGTTGAAGGCGGCTGGACGGCGGAGGAAACCGCGCGGTTTGCGCAGGAGCTGGAGCGGCGCGGTTGTTCGGCAATCCACGTCTCCGGCGGCGGGCTCGACCCGCGCCAGCAGATCCCGGTCGGCCCCGGCTATCAGGTGCCGCTGGCGCGGACGGTCAAGGATGCGGTGGCCATGCCTGTCGTGGCGGTCGGAATGATCACCGATCCTCAACAGGCAGAGCGCATCCTCGAAGACGGGCATGCCGACGCCATAGCCATTGCCCGCGCTGCGCTGTGGGATCCGCGCTGGCCCTGGCACGCCGCCGCCGCGCTCGGCGCATCGGTCAAGGCGCCGCCGCAATACCTCCGGTCCGAGCCCCACGAAGCGGGCCGCATCCTCAAGGAAATGACACCATGAAAACCTCGGTCAAACTGCTTCTGGCCGCTGGCGCTGCCCTCTCGCTCGCCGCCTGCGCGATGACCCGCGAGGGTGCATCCGCGCCGCAAATCGAACAGGTCGCGACGTTCAATGGCGCGATGCCGACTGGCGTGACCGTCGCACCCAGCGGGCGCATCTTCGTCAACTTCCCGCAATGGGGCGATAACGCGCCGTTCACGGTGGCCGAGCTGGTCGACGGCAAGGCGGTGCCCTATCCCGATGCCGCGACCAACCGGCCCGATCCGGCCGACCCGGCGGGGCATTTCATCTCGGTGCAGAGCGTGGTGGCAGACGGCGCCAATCGCCTGTGGGTGCTCGACACGGCGGCGCCCAAATTCTCTCAACCACAGGTCGGCGGTGCAAAGCTGGTGGCAATCGACCTTGCGACCGACCGGGTGGTGAAGACGATCGTCCTGCCGCCCAGCGTGGTGCTGCCCACGACCTACCTCAACGACGTGCGCTTCGATCTGCGTCAGGGCGCCGAGGGCGTCGCCTACATCACCGACAGCAGCAACGAGGGGATCGGCGGCATCATCGTCGTCGATATCGCCAGCGGGCGTGCGATCCGGCGCCTGTCAAACCATGCGACGACCAACCCCGAGCCCGGCTTCACCCCGGTCGTCGACGGCGCGGTGCTCATGAACCGTCCCGCCGATGGACCCGCGACGCCGGTAGCAATTGCGAGCGATGCGATTGCGCTCAGCGCCGACGGCAGCCTGCTGTATTACGGTCCGCTGTCGGGCCGCACGCTGCACGCGGTGCCCACGGCGTTGCTGCGCGATCCCGCGGTGTCCGAGGAGGAGCTGGGCCGCGCGGTCCGCAGCCTGGGGCGCAAAGGCGCCTCGGACGGGATTGCCGAAGACGACCGGGGCCGCGTGTTCGCCGGCGATTACGAGAATAACGCGATCCGCATGCTCGACCAGGGCCTCTGGACGACGGTGGTCAGCGACCCGCGCATCAGCTGGCCCGACACGTTGTCGATCGGCACCGACGGATATCTCTACTTCACCGCCAACCAGCTCCACCGCCAGCCCGGCTTCCACGGCGGCCGAGACCTGCGCCGCAAGCCCTACGAGCTGCTCCGCATCAAGGTGGGCGCCGCTCCCGTCCTGTTGCGCTCGCGGTGACCCCATCAAGCCGGGCGGGCTCCCGCGGGGCCGCGATCCGGCGAAAAATCAACAACTGACTTGAAGGAATACAATCATGACAAAGGGTATCGAAGGCAAGATCGTTCTCATTACCGGCGGCAGCACCGGCATCGGCGCGGAAACCGCGCGTCTTCTCGCGGAACGCGGCGCCAAGGTGGCCATCGCCGCGCGGCGCAAGGACAGGCTCGACGAGGTCGTCGCGGACATCGCCGCAATTGGCGGCACGGCACGTAGCTACGCGCTGGACGTGACCGACAAATCGGCGGTCCAGTCCGTCGTCGCCGCAATCATTGCCGACTTCGGCCGCCTCGACGTGCTGATCAACAACGCCGGGCTGATGCCGATCCGTCCGATGGCCGAGGTCAACACCGACGAGTGGGACCAGATGATCGACGTCAATCTGAAGGGTACGCTCTACGGCATCGCGGCGGCCCTTCCCGGTTTTCTCGAGCAGGGCAGCGGTCACATCATCAACTTGAGCTCGGTTGCGGGCATCAAGGTCTTCGCACCGGGCGGCACGGTCTACTCCGGCACCAAGTTCGCCGTCAGCGCGATCAGCGAGGGCTTGCGCCGCGAGGTGGGGGAAAAGGTCCGGGTCACGTCAATCGAGCCTGGAGCTGTCGAAAGCGATCTGAAGTTCACGACATCCGGCACGGCTGCCGAGACGGTGCTGGACTTCTACAAGCAGGCCATCCCGGCGGCATCGGTGGCGCGTGCTATCGCGTTCGCTGTCGAACAACCTGATGACGTCGACGTCAACGCGATCGTCATCCGGCCGACCGCACAGGAGTTCTGATTTCGACGAGGCGGGGCCGCGTGTGCTCCGTCCAATGGGGAACGTCCCGGTCCGCTCGTCCGTTACTTTGCTGACTGATATCTGTCCGTTTCACTTGAGGAGTCAATTATGCCCAAACTTGCCCTGTATGTACCACTGAAGGCCAAGCCCGGAAAAGAGCGCGATGTCGCCGATTTCCTGACCTCGGCATTGCCGCTCGTTCAAGCTGAGCCGGGCACTCTGACCTGGTATGCGATCGAGGAAGGTCCCGGTGCGTACGCGATCTTCGATACGTTCGACACTGAGGAGGATCGGCAGGCCCATCTTGACGGCAAGGTTGCCGCCGCACTGATGGACAAGGCAGAAGAACTGTTTTCCGAACCGCCGCAGATTCACAAGTTCACCCTGCTGGCCGCTAAATAGCGGAGCGGTCCGCACCCCAAGCTGCCGTTTGGCTGCAGTGCAAGGCTCGTGTCTTCATCCGTAATGGATGCCCCGGCCGAACCGAGAAATGAGTAAATGAATACGACAGGCCATCCGCGATAGTGGATGGCCTTGTCTTTTGCGCTTATCACACCTCTGAATTTACTGATAAGGCGCCGTTGATGTTTCGCGACGTAACGGCACTATTGGTTCGCCGGATATTCTTGGGTACATCAATTGGGCGCGTTGTTCGGCCGTTCTGGCCCTGTCATTCAGACAACCGCCGTGAATCGATCCCAGGATGGCCCTACGGGAAGGAACCTCTCGGATAGCAGAAGGTTCAGGAAACTGAGATCACTTGGAAGGGTGCGATGTCCTCCGCCGTTGCGATGGACCGGATCATCAGCAAGCTCTCGATTTGATGATGCATTGAGAAGAACTGCGAAAGGAAAAGATCCCTGAAAGCTGTCGTGTACAACGGGCCCAAAGATGTTTCGGTCAAAACCATCGATGATCCCAAGATCGAAAAGCAGACCGATGTTATCATCCGGCTGACCACGACCAATATCTGCGGGTCGGACCTTCACATGTATGAGGGCCGTACCAGCTTCGAGAAGGGCAGGGTCTTCGGTCACGAAAACCTTGGCTGGTGACACGCCTCGAAGAGGAGACCCGGATCGGCAAAGGCGGGACCCTGGCGGCGCAGCTGTCGCGGCTCGACCTGATCGTGCTCGACGAGCTCGGTTATCTGCCGTTCGCCCGCTCAGGAGGGCAGTTGCTGTTCCACCTCATCAGCAAGCTTTATGAGCGGACCAGCGTCATCATCACCACGAACCTCGCCTTCGGCGAATGGCCGACCGTGTTCGGCGATCCCAAGATGACCACGGCGCTGCTCGACCGCGTCACCCACCACTGCGATATCGTCGAGACGGGCAACGACAGCTGGCGCTTCAAAAACCGCAGCTGACCGCCACCTTCGGCGCCTTCAAAAATCTATCTTGCGCTGCGCGCGCCTCCGGTCGGGCTACGCCCGCCCTCCGCCGCACGCAGCGCAAGGCCATCTTCAACAAACCAGCATCATATTATCCGAAAAGGGGGTCCCTCTTCGACGCCGATCTGGAGTGGGCCCCTCGGGCCGGACAAGGAAGCATAGTTGGATTGACCGTGTAGCCGGGCTTTTGGAGAAGAGCCCATGGCAAGACACCGATCCCATAG
>NZ_JBOHHU010000131.1:0-7915 GCF_050725615.1 Sphingopyxis sp. | reverse complement strand
GCCACCTCCCCATCGCAAGTCGATGGGGAGGATCGATCCGGCCGCAATTGTTCTCCACGGCACCCAAACCTACTTTCCCGCCACCGCACCATTAGCGGTAAACACCCGCACATCGGCCGACAGCCCGGCGATCATGTCGCGCGCCGGCTTTTCGTCGAAGGCGATCTTCACCGGCACGCGCTGCGTCACCTTGACCCAGTTGCCGGTGGCGTTCTGCGCCGGCAGCACCGAAAATTCGCTGCCCGTGCCCGCGCCGATCGTCAGCACATGGCCGCGCACCTTCAGCCCCGGATAGGCGTCGAAACTGATTTCGGCGCGCTGGCCGATGCGCATATTGGCGAGGTCGGTTTCCTTGAAATTGGCCTCGACCCACGGATGGCCGGTGTCGACGATCGTCACTGCGGGCAGGCCCTGCACCATCATCTGGCCGATCTGCAGCCGGTCGGCCTGTGCGACGCGGCCGGCATAGGGCGCGCGCACCTCGGTGCGGCCCAGGTTCACCTCGGCCTGCGCGCGCTGGACGCGCGCCGCCTCGACCTGCGGGTTGACCCCCGTCGACGGACCGGCGGCAAGCTTGGTCCGCGCTTCGGCGGCGGCGGCCTCGGCCTGGCGGACGCGCTCGCGCGCCTGGCTCACCGCATGGCGCGATGCGTCATAGGCCGCTTTCGTCGTGAAGCCCTTTTCCATCAGCGCCGCCTGGCGCCCGAAATTGACCTCGGCGAACTTCACATCCTCGCGCGCCGCCGCGATGTCGACGTTCGACGTGTTGGCGCTCGCCGACAGATTGCCGACCTCGACCTGTGCGGCGTCGATCGCCGCCGTCGCTTGCGCGACGTTCAGCCGATAGGGCTCGCCGTCGATGCGGAACAATAATTGCCCCGCCGCCACATCCTGCCCGTCCTTGACCGCGACTTCGGTGATCCGTCCGCCGACTTCGGCCGCGACCGACACCTTGTCCATCTGGACATAGGCATTGTCGGTCGACACCGATCCGCCGCTGGTCAGCCACCACACCGCGCCGCCCGCGATCATCAGCGCGGGCAGGCCGAACATCAGCAGCCGGGTACGCCATTTGGGCGCGTCCTTGGTTTCGCCGCCGGTCGCCGCGCCCGGCGGCACGGGGTCGGCCTTGGGCGCAGCCTTCGGCGGCGTGGCGTCCTCGGCTTTGGTGCGGGCGGGGGAGAGCTGGTCCATCAGGCGGTCTCTTTTTCTTTTTGGCATTCGCGGCGGGACAAATTGGCGCGGACGCGTTCGACCAGCGCGGTCAAGGTTGCGCGTTCGGCGTCGCTCATCCCTTCGGTGGCTTCGGCGACGACCGCATTTGCGGTCTGGCGCAGATGGTCGAGCATCGGTTCGGCCTGCGCGGTCAGATACAGTTGCCAGGCGCGGCGGTCGGTCGGGTCGGCGCGGCGCTCGACCAGCCCGCCTTCTTCCAGCCGGTCGATCATCCGCGACAGCGTGATCGGCTCGACCTCGATCACTTCGGCGAGCGGTCCCTGCCGGATTCCGGGGTAGCGCGCGAGATAGGTCAGCACCCGCGACTGCAGCGCGGTGATGCCGCTGTCGCGGGTACGCGCGTTGAAATCGCGGCGAAACATCCGCGCAGTGTCGTTCAGCAGGAACCCGATCGTTTCACTCATGGCATGTGATATAATAGCAATTGCTACTAAATGCAACCGCACGCTACGCGGCACTTTCGCCAACTTCCGCAACATCGACAAATCCCCCGCCGCCGCTAAGATGCGCGCATGACGCTCACCGCCGATCTCTTCTGGTCCTTCCGCTCGCCCTATTCCTACCTCGCGATCGGCCGCTACCGCGCGCTCGCGGCGAGCCATCAGGTCGATATCAACCTCCGCCCGGTCTATCCGCTCGCGATCCGCCAGCCCGACTTCTTCGAACGCAATCACCCCAATTGGCTGAGCTACACGATGCGCGACATGATCCGCGTCGCGCAATTTCACGGCATCCCCTTCGGCCCGCCGCGCCCGGACCCGATCGTCCAGAATGTCGCGACGCGTGAGATTTCGCCCGACCAGCCCTATATCTATCGCCTCACCCGCCTCGGTCAGGCGGCGTCGCGTCGCGGCCGCAGCCTCGCCTTCGCGCATGAGGCGGCGCAGCTCATCTGGGGCGGCGCGCAGGACTGGCATCTCGGCGACCATCTGGCAGGCGCCGCGCGCTGCGCCGGGCTCGACCTCGCCGATCTCGATGCCGAGGCGGTGCGCGATGCCGAGACCCTCGACACCGAAATCGCCGCCAACCAGGTCGCGCTCGAAATCGCGGGGCATTGGGGCGTGCCGACCCTCGTCTTCGACGGCGAGCCTTTCTTCGGACAGGACCGCATCGAAATGGCGCGCTGGCGCATGGAGCAAAAGGGCCTGCAGCCGCGATGAGCGAGGCCCTCACCGGCGGCTGTCAGTGCGGTGCCGTCCGCTTCTCGAGCACCTATCCCGGCCGCGATGCCTATTGGTGCCATTGCCGCATGTGCCAGCGCGCGCTGGGCAATGTCGCTGCGGCCTTCTGGAACGTGGCCAAGGACAGCGTGACCTGGCAGGGCGATCGCGCGACCTATATGTCGTCGCCCTTCGGCCGTCGCGGCTTTTGCGGGGATTGCGGCACGCCGCTGACCTTTGACTATCCCGACAGCCCCAAGATCGACCTGACCGTCGGCGCGCTCGACGATCCCGGAGCGGTGTCGCTCGCCAGCCATTTCGGGACCGAGAGCCGCGTCCATGGTTGGACCGCCGGCGAGGGGCTTCCCGAAATGCGCACCGACGACTATGCGCCGCTGCAAGAGCGCTGGGCAAAGCTGCGCGAGGGCGAATGACAATCGAACCACAGTTTTTCGAAGCCCGCGACGGCGTCCGGCTCGCATGGCGCGAGACGGGGCGGGGGCGGCCAGTGGTGCTGCTCCACGGCCTGTTTTCGAGCGCCGAGGTCAACTGGATCAAATTCGGTACGGCCGCTCGCATCGCGGCCGAGGGTTTCCGCGTCATCATGCCCGACCTGCGCGTGCACGGGTCGAGCGATGCGCCGCACGACGACTGGCACTACCCGCCCGACGTGCTGGTGAACGACCTGCAGGACCTGATCGCGCATCTTGGCCTCGGCGATTTCGACCTCGGTGGCTTCTCGCTCGGCGCGCGCACCAGTACGCGCGCCGTCGTCGCGGGCATGAAACCGCGCCGACTGATCCTTGGCGGTATGGGGCTGTCGGGGCTCGCCGGCTGGCAGCGGCGGGGGCAATTCTTCAAGCGGGTGATCGCCGATTTCGAAACCGCGAAGCGCGGCGACGACACCTGGTTGTCGGTTCAGTTCATGAAGACGATGAAGGTCGACCGCATCGCCGCCGGCCATTTGCTCGACAGCTTCACCGACACGTCGCCCGACGCGCTCGCGGCGCTGACGATGCCGACCTTCCTCGTCTGCGGCGAGCAGGACCAGGACAATGGATCGGCGCCAGACCTCGCCGCAGCGCTTCCCGACGCGCGGCTCGTCACCATCCCCGGCACCCATATGTCGAGCGTCACCCAGCCCGAAATGGGCGAGGCGATGGCGGTCTTCCTCGCCGCTTGACCCCGCTGGCGGGTCGGTCCAGACTGGTGTCATAGCGCCATAGAGCGCCGCCACCAGACCCGAGGATCGCCCCCCATGAAAGCCATGATTTCTACCCTTTCTCTCGCCCTTTCGCTCGCGCTTGCCGGCCCTGTGCTGGCGGCGGAGAAGGCCAAGGATGCGCCCGGCCAGAGCGCCAAGCCAACCGCCGCCGATGCCGACGCCTTTATCGCCGCCGCCGAAAAGGATCTGTTCGACTATACGGTCGAAGGCAGCCAGGTGAATTGGGTCAATGCGACCTACATCACCGAAGACACCGACGCGATGGCAGCGCGGATCAACGCCGTCGGCACCGAGAAGGCGGTCAAATACGCGCTCGAAGCCGCGAAATATGCGACGGTTCCGGGGCTGAGCCCGGATACCAAGCGCAAGCTCGACATTTTGCGCAACGGCCTTGTCCTGCCCGCGCCGACCAAGCCCGGCGCCGCGACCGAGCTTAACCAGATCGCGACCGACCTGCAGTCGCAATATGGCAAGGGACGCGGCACCCTCGACGGCAAGGAAATCTCGAACTCGGATATCGAGGCCGAGATGGGCAATCTGAAGCATACGCCCGCCGAGTTTGCCGAGATGTGGACGAGCTGGCACGATCAGGTCGGCGCGCCGATGAAGGACGATTATGCGCGGCTGGTCGCGATCGCCAACGAAGGCTCGAAGGAGCTGGGTTTTGCCGATACCGGCGCGATGTGGCGCTCGGGCTACGACATGCCGCCCGCCGAGTTCGCCAAGACGACCGAACGTTTGTGGCAGGAAGTGAAGCCGCTTTACATGGCGCTCCACACTTATGTGCGCTGGAAACTCAACGAGAAATATGGCGACGCGGTGCAGCCCAAGACCGGGCCGATCCGCGCCGACCTGCTCGGCAATATGTGGGCGCAGGAATGGGGCAATATCTACCCGCTCGTCGCGCCGCCGGGCTCGGGCGACCTCGGTTATGATGTCGGCGATCTGCTCGCGGCGCAGGGCAAGACCCCGCTCGACATGGTCAAGGCGGGCGAGAATTTTTACTCCTCGCTCGGCATGGCGCCGCTGCCCGAGACCTTCTGGAAACGTAGCCAGTTCACCAAGCCCGCTGACCGCGAAGTCATCTGCCACGCCTCGGCATGGGATATCGACAACAAGGACGATATCCGCATCAAGATGTGCATCAAGGTGAATGCCGACGACTTCGTCACCATTCACCACGAGCTGGGCCATAATTATTACCAGCGCGCCTATAACAAGCAGCCGTTCCTCTATCTGAACGGCGCCAACGACGGCTTCCACGAGGCGATCGGCGATTTCGTCGCGCTATCGATCACCCCGCAATATCTGGTCGACATCGGATTGCTCGACAAGGCGAAGGTGCCGAGCGCCGACAAGGATATCGGGCTGCTCTTGCGACAGGCGATGGACAAGGTCGCCTTCCTGCCCTTCGGCCTGCTCGTCGATCGCTGGCGCTGGGGCGTGTTCGACGGCACGATCAAACCCGCCGACTACAACAAGGCGTGGACCCAGTTGCGCACCCAATATCAGGGCATCGTCCCGCCGGGCGAGCGGCCCGCGAACGCTTTCGATCCGGGCGCAAAATATCATATTCCGGGCAACACGCCCTACACCCGCTATTTCCTCGCGCGCATTCTGCAGTTCCAGTTCTACAAGGCGGCGTGCGACCAGGCGGGGTGGAAAGGGCCGCTCCACCGCTGTTCCTTCTATGGCAACAAGGAGGTCGGCGCCAAGCTGAACGCGATGCTCGAAATGGGCGCGTCGAAACCCTGGCCCGACGCGCTTGAGGCCTTCACCGGGACACGCGAGATGTCGGGCAAGGCGATGGCTGAATATTTCGCGCCGCTGAAAGCCTGGCTCGACGAGCAGAACAAGGGCAAGCCGACGGGGTGGTGAAGCCGCCGCGATCGGGAAAATGATCGGCCGGGGAGGCGACTCCCCGGCCTTTTCATTCGGCCTCGACGCTTTGCTTGAAGCGCGCCAGTCGCGCGCTGGCGGCGGCGGCGTGCGGGCCGATCCAGCGGTCGTGAATGTCCTGGATCGGCATCGCATTGAGGTGGTTCCAGCGGGTGCGGCCGCAGCGTTCGGCGATGACGAGGCCGGCGTCCTCCAGCACCTTCAGATGTTGCATGACGGTGCAGCGGTCGATGTTGGCGAAGTTGTCGCACAGCGTGCCGGTGGTGAGCGGCTGATCTTTCAAGTTGTCGAGCATCTGGCGGCGCACCGATGAGGCCAGTGCCTTGAAAACGCGGTCATATTCTTCGTGGATTGACATGTTATAAATATATAACATAATGGCACAAACGCAAGCGGAGAGTGTCATGGAGCTGAAATTTCGAGTCGCGGCGCGGATCGCGAAACCGGTGCACGACGTGTTCGAGGCGGTCGCCGACCCCGCGCAATTGTCGCATTATTTCACCACCGGCGGCGCCAAGGGGCGGCTGGAAACCGGCGCGACGGTGACATGGGACTTCCACGACTTTCCGGGCGCCTTCCCGGTCTATGTCATCGAGGTTGTGCCGGACGAGAAGATCATACTCGAATGGCAGGCGAACGAGGGCGAGCCGCCCAATGTGGAAGGCGGCGAGCACAAGGATGCCGATTATCGCACCCGCGTGACGATGAGCTTCAAGGCGCTCGACGACGGCCGGACCCTGGTCGAGATCGCCGAGGAGGGCTGGCGGGAGAATCAGGCGGCGCTGGGCGCGTCCTACGGCAATTGCCAGGGCTGGTCGCAGATGCTGTGCGCGCTCAAGGTCTGGATCGAGCATGGGATCAATTTGCGCGATGGCATGTATGTTTAGGTCTCGGGCGCTCACCCGCTGCGACTAACGCGCGAAGCGCGTAGGTCTCGCTCCCTCTCCCTAAATGGGAGAGGGGATCAGTCCGGATATTCCAGCCTGAGTTCGCGCGTGCCGAGCGGCGCGCCGGTGTTCGCGTCGATCACCACCGGGCGGATCGCTTCGCCGGTCTCGACATCGATCTGGCGGGTGAGCGCGCCGTCGCCATTATGCTTGCGCCCCCAGGCGCCGATCGCGGCGAGGATGGGGAGGAAGTCGCGGCCCTTTTCGGTGAGCCCATATTCGTCGCGCGGCGGCCGCTGGCTGTAGCGGCGCTTTTCGAGCAACCCCGCCGCGGTGAGCGTCGCGAGGCGCCGCGCCAATATGTTCGGCGCGATGCCGAGGCTGGTGCGGATCTGGTCGTAACGGGTGAAACCGCGCTGGATATCGCGCAGCACCAGCATCGACCAGCGGTCGCCGATCAGGGTCAGTCCGCGATCGATAGGGCAGGTGCCCGAATTTTTTTCCGCGTCGGTCATTGAACCGATATGGGCGAGTCACTATTCTTTTGCAAGTGACCCGTTTGGGGCCAGCAAAGGAGACAGACGATGACCGATATCATTCAGGGAGCCGCCCTCATCACCGGGGCCTCGACCGGCCTCGGCGCGGTTTACGCCGACCGCCTCGCCAAGCGCGGCCACGACCTGATCCTCGTCGCCCGCAACGGCGCACAATTGCAGGACCGCGCGGCGACGCTGCGCGCCGACCATGGCGTCGCGGTCGATGTGATCGTCGCCGACCTCTCCAATAGCGACGATGTGACGCGGATCGAACAACGGCTGATCGACGATGCCGCCATCACCTTGTTCGTCAACAATGCCGGCATGTCGCTGAACGGCGGCACGCTCGAGAATAGCGCCGCCGAAATCCAGACGATCATCGCGCTCAACATTACCGCCGCCGCGCGGCTCGCGATTGCCGCCGGCAAGGCGTTCGCCTCACGCGGCGCGGGCCAGATCGTCAACATCGCCTCGGTCCTCGCGCTGGCGCCCGAGCAGTTCGAGGGCGTCTATAGCGGGTCGAAGGCCTTCCTGCTCAACCTGAGCATCGCGCTGGCGAACAGCGTCCGCGAGCAGGGGGTGCAGGTGCAGGCGGTGCTGCCCGGCGCGACGCGCACCGAAATCTGGGAACGGTCGGGCAAGGATGTCGATGCCTTTCCCGCCGAGATGGTCATGGACGCGGGCGACCTGGTCGATGCGGCGCTGCTGGGTCTCGACCGCGGCGAAGAGGTGACGATCCCGCCGCTTGCCGATGAGGGCCAGTGGGCGGCGTATCAGGATGCGCGGCTGGCGATGGGCCCGGGCCTGTCGCGGCGCGACGTCGCCGAGCGATACCGGGTCAGCGAAGCGGCTTGAGGTTGGGCGCCTCTCCGTGCCGGCGGTGCTGGGAGGTGCGGTTTCAGGCAAGTCGGCCAGGCTGTCCTGCAAATCCCGTTCGTGTCGAGCGAAGTCGAGACACCCAGACGTCATGCG
>NZ_JBOHHU010000130.1:0-8005 GCF_050725615.1 Sphingopyxis sp. | reverse complement strand
ACCCTGTGCCGCGAGTTCGCCCTTCCCCCGGTAACCGAACTCGCGGCACCCCCTTCCCGCTTTTCACCCAAGTCCAAGGAGTAAGATCATGTCCCATATTCTTCGCATCGACGCCTCGGCCCGCAACGCCGGTTCGACCACCCGCCAGCTCACCGACCAGCTCGTCACCCGCCTTGTCGAACAGGGCTATGGCGCCGCCGTCACGAGCCGTGACCTCGCGCTCACCCCGCCCGCGCTGCTCACCGAAGCCTGGGTCGGCGCCAATTTCACCGACGACGCCGACCGCAACGACGACCAGCGCGCTGCGCTTGCCGCCTCGGACGAGTTGATCGCCGAACTCGAAGCCGCCGACACGATCGTCATCGGCGTCCCCGTCTATAATTTCGCGATCCCCGCCGCGCTCAAGGCCTGGGTCGACCTGATCGCCCGCGCCCGCCGCACCTTCCGCTACACCGAGACCGGCCCCGAAGGGCTGCTCAAGGGCAAGAAGGCCTATCTCGTCGTCGCCTCGGGCGGGGTGCCCGTCGGCAGCGACTATGATTTCGCCACCGGCTATCTGCGCCACGTCCTCGGCTTCGTCGGCATCACCGACGTGTCGATCATCGCCGCCGACCGCCAGATGCAGGACGGCGAAGCGATCGCCCGCGCCACCGCGTCGATCGACGCGCTGCGGCAGGCGGCCTGAACCGATGCGCCGTCTCCCGAGCCTTTTCGTTTCGCACGGCTCGCCGATGATGGCGCTCGAGCCCAGCCCGGCAAGGACCTTCCTCGCCGGGCTGGGTGCCCATCTCCCGCGTCCGCGCGCGATCCTGATGGTGTCGGCGCACCATGATGCCGCCGATCGGGGCGGGCGCGCGACGGTGACCGCGTCGCCCCATCCGCCGACGATCCATGATTTCGGCGGCTTTCCCGACGAATTGTTCGCGATGCGCTACCCCGCGCCGGGCGATCCGGCGCTGGCCGCGCAAGTGGTCGACCTGCTCGGCGCGCACGGCCTGACCGTCACCGCCGATCCCGAACGCGGCCTCGACCATGGCGCCTGGGTGCCCTTGTCGCTGACCTACCCCGACGCCGACATCCCGGTCGTCCAGCTTTCCATCGCCTCCAACGCGCCGCCCGAATGGCATTATGCGCTCGGCCAGGCGCTCGCGCCGCTCCGCGACGAGGGCGTCCTGATCGTCGGATCGGGCAGCATCACCCACAACCTCCGCGCGCTCTTCTCGGCGCGCCCCGCCATCGACGCCCCCGCCCCGGCGTGGGTGACGGATTTCACCGACTGGGTCGCCGAGCGCATGGCGGCGGGCGCCGTCGACGACCTGCTGCACGCGGTCGAGCTTGCCCCGCACGGCCATGACAATCACCCGACGATGGACCATATCCTGCCGCTGTTCGTCGCCATGGGCGCGGGCGCCACGCCCTTCGCGGCCGAGCGGCTGCACGCCAGCACCACCTATGGCCTGCTCGGCATGGACGTTTATTCTTTCGGCTGACCGGCGCGCGGCCTATAGGCCGCCGATGTTACTCACCGATCATATCCTGTTTCTCGACGGCGAGGCGATCGTCATCGACAAACCGGCGGGCCTGCCCGTCGACGCCCCGCGCGACGGCAGCCTCAGCCTTGAGAATCATCTCGACAGCCTGAAGTTCGGGTTCAAGCGCTGGCCGCTCGCGGTCCACCGGCTCGACCGCGACACCTCGGGCTGCCTGCTCCTCGCGCGCAATCCCAAGGCGCATGGCCGCTTCACCCAGGCGTTCGAGGCGCGCGAGGTCGAAAAGGCCTATCTCGCGATCGTCGACGGCATCGTCGCAGGGACAAGCGGCACGATCGACCTGCCGCTCGCCAAGGTTTCGACCGCCGAGGACGGCTGGCGCATGGTCGGCGATGCCGACGGCAGCCGGCGCGGCAAGCCCTCGATCTCGCACTGGGAAAAGCTCGGCGAGGCGGATGGCCGCAGCCTGCTGCGCTTCCGCCCCGAAACCGGTCGCACGCACCAGCTGCGCGTCCATGCGCTCGAAGGTCTCGGCTTTCCCCTCGTCGGCGACCCCGTCTATGGCACCGGCGGCGCGCGTGATCGCACGATGCTCCACGCGGAGCGCCTCGTCGTAACACGCGGCGCCAAGCCCCCGATCGTCGCCGAAGCCCCCTTCCCCGAACGCTTCGTCGCGCTGGGCTTCGTTGCCCCGGAGGGCGCGGAACCGACGCGTGGCTGAGATTCCGGAATCGGCGATCAGCGAGAAATTCCTCGCCGGAACCGGGCCGGGCGGCCAGAATGTCAACAAGGTCGCGACCGCGTGCCAGCTGCGCGTCAATGTCTATGCGCTCGGGCTCGACCCCGACAGCTATCGGCGGCTCAAGACCCTCGCGGGCAGCCGGATGACGACCGAGGGCGAACTCGTCATCCTCGCCCGCCGCTATCGCACCCAGGAAGCGAACCGCGCCGACGCGCGCGAACGATTGCAGGCGCTCGTCGACGCCGCGCTGGTCCGCCCCGAACGGCGCGTGAAGACCAAGCCGAGCAAGGCCGCGAAGGCGCGTCGCGTCGACAGCAAAAAGGCGCGCAGTACGATCAAGGCGGGGCGCGGCCGCGTCCGCCCCTCAGAGTAAATCCAATCTTTACCTGATCCTGCCAATATCGTCGGGGCCGAAAAAGCTCCGACGGGCGAAAAACGTCCCGCCGCGAGACAAAAAACCGGGGTTTGGAAGATATTTACGATGTGTGTTTACAGGCTCGAAAGCATCGCAGCCTAAATTTGCCGCTCCACCTCCTAAGGGATCGCAGCCGACCGTGACCTATCCTGGCACCTTCTCCACCAAGCCGACCACCCAGACGCGCGGCGCCCAGCGCACGCAGGTCAAGGCGAACGCGAAATTTCGCGAAGCGGGCTTCAATCCCTATGATGCCGAGCTGTTCGACCTGTCGTCGACCGGCTTTCGCATGAACACCTTTGCCCGCCCGGCGATCGGCAAGCATATATGGGTCAGCCTGCCCGGACTGCAGCAGTTAGAGGCGATCGTGCGGCGCGTCGACGGCAATGAATATGGCTGTGAGTTCGTGAACCCGCTGCACCCCTCGGTCGCCGCGCATATGCAGAGCAAGCTGCGCTAAGCGGTCACTCAGCCCTCGGGCTTTTCCGACTTCTTCAGGATATGCTTCCACTCGGCGGGCGTCACGCGCCCGACCGACAGCCGCGACAGCCGGATCAGGTCCATGTCGGCGAGCTTCGGATCGGCCTTGATCGCCGCCAGCGTCACCGGATAGGCCAGCGCACGCACCGGCGCGACGCGGACGATGACCCAGGGCGATCCTTCGTCGGCGGTCGGATCGGGGGTCGCCTCCTCGACGATCTCCATGATGCCGACGCATTCCTTGCCGATATTGCTGTGATAGAAGAGCGCTTCGTCGCCGACCTTCATCGCCTTCATGTTGAGCTTGGCGCTATGGTTGCGCACCCCGTCCCACATGCCCTTGCCATCATGCACCAGCCTTTCCCACGCATAGGCGTCGGGTTCGGATTTCATCAGCCAATATTGTTTTGCCATGGGCGCGGGTCTAGCCGAGCCCGCGACAGGGTGGAACCGCCTTTTTCCCTTTAACCGCGCCGCCGCAGCGCCTAAATCGCATCGCATGACGCGCGCCACCGGCGCCGACCCCAGACAGATGGACAAAGACATGACTGCCGCCGTACCCGTGATTTCCATGGCGCTTCCCGCCGACCAGTTCGCGCAGCAATTCGGCGCCTCCTTCGAACGCTTCGGCTTCGCGATGATCACCGACCATGGCATCGACCCCGATCTGATCGACGAGGCGTGGGACAAGGCGAAGGCGTTCTTCGCGCTCTCCGAGGACGAAAAGCGCGCCTATCATATCCCCGGCGGCGGCGGCGCGCGCGGCTACACCCCCTTCGGGACCGAGATCGCCAAGGGCGCGAAGGAAGTCGACCTCAAGGAATTCTGGCACGTCGGCCGCGACCTGCCCGCCGGCCACCGCCTCGCCGCGCAGCAGCCGAACAATGTCTGGCCCGCCGAGGTCGCGGGCTTCCGCACCGCTTACGACAAGCTCTTCGCCGAATTCGACCGCGTCGGCGGCCGCCTGCTGTCCGGCATCGCACGTTATCTGAAGCTCGACCCGGCCTTCTTCGACGACACGGTGCAGGACGGCAACAGCGTGATGCGCCTGCTCCATTACCCCCCGGTCGAAGCGCCCGCGAAGGGCATCCGCGCCGAGGCGCATGAGGATATCAACACGATCACGCTGCTTTTGGGCGCGGAAGAAGCGGGCCTCGAAATCCTCGACAAGGACGGCAGCTGGCTCCCCGTCTCGCCCCCGCCGGGCGCGATGGCGGTCAATGTCGGCGACATGCTCCAGCGACTGACCAACAACCGCCTGCCCTCGACCACCCACCGCGTCCGCAACCCCGACGCGGGGCGAGCGAGTGTCGCGCGTTATTCGATGCCCTTCTTCCTCCACTTCCGCTCGGACTATCCGATCGAAACGCTGGAAAATTGCATCAGCGCGTCGCAGCCGAACCTGTATCCGACGCCGATCACCGCGGACGAGTATCTGCAGGAGCGGCTGCGGGAGATTGGGTTGAAGAAGTAGGCGTCGGGCTCTTACGCCTATTTCCGATTGCGAAACTTCGCTCGACATTGGTCGCGCTCCACATTCCGTATGACATCAGCTTGAGTGAGCGCCGGTTGTCGCGTTTCAGCATCCGGAAACAATTTTAGATGTCCGCCAGTTGCGGCCACCAAAATTGATGCAGCAAAGTCTACGGCCACGATCATGTATCTTTTCTCATGTTCCG
The DNA here is from genome assembly GCF_050725615.1 of Sphingopyxis sp. Taxonomy (GTDB): domain Bacteria; phylum Pseudomonadota; class Alphaproteobacteria; order Sphingomonadales; family Sphingomonadaceae; genus Sphingopyxis. The sequence goes on along the minus strand of NZ_JBOHHU010000130.1, from coordinate 3,199 downwards.
TTTCGACACCAGCCCCTCGATCATGCTCGAAAGTTCGCATGAATGAGACAGGGCCAGTGTGCGTGTGCTGAGAAAAAAACCGATAGAGCAAGCGGAAATCCTGTTTGTCAGCACCCATTCTATCGAGCACTTCATCTTGGACGAAGGGTGTCTTGTGCCCTTTAAGCGCCTCCCGTCGCGCTTTGGCATCATATGTCCGCAAAAAAGCGTTTCCATCAAAACGCGCTATTAGATCGGCCATAACAACACTGTCTTGCGGCAGCGGATCTTCCGGCGCAAACATCCGACCACGCGAACCATGGTCGTGGCAGTAAGTTAATACGAACCGAGCTTGCCGTATCTCGTCATCTACGTCATCTTCGCATAACCAATGATACCAAAGATAAGCTTCCGCCAGATTACGAGCGAGCGACGCTACTGCGCTGAAGTCCCAATGCTCTTTTGGCTTACAATCTGGCAGCAGGCGCTCAATGCTTTTCGACATTACGGCGATGCGCGTAAAGAGAACAGATGCGTATGCGAGGCGATTGCCCTCGACGTAAATGCCCCCACTACCTCGTGACACCCTCACAGCACGTTTGCAGCAGTCTCGAAACTGCATTCGCCGCCGCAGGTATTCGGCCGTCAGGGCCGGCGCATCTAATGCCTCCAAGCCAGAGAGATCATCGGTCATCCCACTAGTATAGCTTGCCTCGTTGGGAAGGACACCTCATGGGATCGCGCGGCAAGATCGACAGGCCGACTTCGCGCATTCCTAACGCCCCGCCCAATAATCGAACACCACCTGCTGCTGCTCCCGGATAAACCGCGCCGCCGCCGCGCCCTCCCACGGCCCATCATAACCCAGCAGCAGCGCCGTCCCGCCGACCCACCAGCCCTGCCCCGGCAGCCGGTCGCTTTCGCGCACCACCAGCACCGCGAGGTCGGGTTCGCCGTCGAGCGCGGCGAGGCGGTCGACTTCGGCGAGCGTCTTGCACACCGCGCGCATCTTCGGCCGTGAAAAACGAAAGCCCAGCTCGCCGAGCAGCTCGGAGTAGCTGACGCTCTGCCCCGCCCGCGCCGCTTCGGTCAATATCGCGCGAATGCGCGGCGCGTCGCCTAGGGCGCTGACGTCGGCGGCGACCGGCGCGTCGCTGTCGAGGCCGGGATCAAGCGCCACGCTTTTTGGGCGGCCAGGGAAGGAAGCCCGAGGTGCGCGCGACATAGTCGTCATAGCCCGGTCGCGTATGCTTCATGCCGCGTTCGAGCAGCGCCTTGCCCGACCATTTGGTGAGGGTGAAGGATAGGAACAACGGCCCGATCACGCTCGCCGCCGCGACCCACAGCGCGGCGTCGGCGGCGACGAGGAAGATGCCCCACCAGGTCAGCGCATCGCCGAAATAATTGGGATGGCGCGTGTAGCGCCATAGCCCCGTGTCGAGGACCTTGCCTTGGTTGGCGGGATTGGCGCGGAACCGGTCGAGCTGCCAATCGCCGATGGTCTCGAACGCAATGCCGGTCAGCGCCGCCGCGACGCCGATCCAGCCGAGGATGCCGATCGCCGACCCCGGCGCCGCCGCGCTCGCCCAGATGCCGATCTGCGCCGGCAGGCTGGTGATGAACAGCAGCGGCGCCTGCGTCAGAAAGACCGAGACGAGCGCGGTGACCTCCCAGCCCCAGTGGCGCTTCTTCATAATGCTCGCGATGATCTTCTGGTAGCGCGGGTCTTCGCCGGTGCGGCGCCAGCGGACGAACAGATGGATCGCGAGCCGCAATCCCCAGAGCGTCGTCAGCCCCAGCAGCAACTGCGCGCGCAGCCCTTCATTGCCGACCTGGATCGCACTGCCCCAGGCGAGCAGCACCATGCCGAAGGCCCAGAAGGCGTCGATGAACGACACGTCGCGGATCGACAGGGCGATCAGCCACAGCAGCCCGATGACCAATATCAGGCCGAAGAAATTCGTCGCCAGCATGATCCCCACGCTTGTCATCGCACTCTCCTGCCCTGCACCCCGGCGGCCTAATCCACCCCCACGATATCATCGATCGACGTCACCGCACGCTCCGGGAATTTCGGGATGCAGCTTTTATAGGTCTCGAGCACCTTCATCATGTCGGCGCGGAAATCGCCCGTCGGCCAGATCAGCGGACCGAGCCCGCCGGTCTTGGTGCCATAATCCATGAACCCGACCACCATCGGCACCTTCGCCGCGAGCGCGATCTGATAGAATCCGGTGCGCCATTTCTTCGCCTTGCCGCGCGTCCCCTCGGGCGCGACGGTCAGCATGAATTCGGCGCGGCGCGCGAACTGTTCGACCATCTGCGCCACCGCGTTCGACGCATGGTGCCGGTCGACCGGGATGCCGCCCATCTGTTTCATAAAACCCGCGAGCGGCCATTTGAACAGCGACAATTTGCCCATGAAATGGGCGCGAACCTTGAGGTCGGCGGTCAGCCCGAGGAAGTTCACGAAATCCCAGTTGCTGGTGTGCGGCGCGGCGATGATGATGAAGCGCCGCGGTTCGGGCACCTCACCCTCGGCCTTCCAGCCGCGCAGCCGGTACATCGCCAGCAACAGGCGGCGCACGGCGCGCGCCACCAGTCCCGGCGGATGATCGTCGATTTCGGTCACTCAGGCTCCTCTTCCGCAAAGCGGACTGCGCGAATTGGATGCAGTTGGCAAGTAGCCTGACGTGCGGCGGAAAGCCGATCTATTCCCCCAGCAGTAGGAAAAGCTCCGATGGTGAGACAAGACGGATATCCGGATAACGGGTGCCTCCGCACGTCGGTTTCAACACAATCACACCGCCCGCGTCTTGCCGATCATATCCCACGCGGCGGACGGCTGAGAACTTTTCCTGAATGCGCTGTACCATCGCAGCCCTCGCCGATCGATCGGCAGCGTCGAGCGCGTCAATGTCGGCTTTGATTTCATTTGCGTTGGGGCAAGACACTCTCGCGTCGATCTTTTCGGCCTCGCGCGGCAAATCGGTCGGCGGATCGCAAGCGGCAAGAACGACGCTCGATAGTATCGAGAATATTATGTATGCGCACCGCATCGTCTCTCCCCCCCGTCAGGAGAAATGCGGGAAAGCATGCGCCACGACAAGAGAAACAACGGGACGATGTCGATTGCGGGCGCCGCTGCCGGGATCGGCTTTGGGGTGGGGAGCGGATGTTGCTCTCCCCTCCCGCAGGCGGGAGGGGTTGGGGGTGGGCC
>NZ_JBOHHU010000129.1:0-8619 GCF_050725615.1 Sphingopyxis sp. | reverse complement strand
CGTATCGCCGGTTTGCGATGCGGCGCGGCGCCCGTTCGATTGCCTATTCGGACTGCGACGGAAGCTGGCGGATGCTGGGAAGCACCCAGCTCTTGTCGAACAAGGCCGGTTTCGGGCCGTAGAAGCGGAACATTGCAAACCAGCGCTTGCCCGGAACCAGTGATATCCGGTTGTCCTTGCCGCGCGGGGACGCCTTTGCCGAAAAGCGGATGTCGACCGATCCGTCCTTGTTCACCCGCAGGCCCGGCTCGTTGCTGTCGATCCCGACCACCGGGACATCGCGCAGGAAACCGCTCGTTTCGAGGTCATAGACATCGACCGACCAGAATTGTCCCGCCGGGACCTTCGCCGGAATGTGGAGCCCATAGTCCCTGTCGCCGGCCAGCCATGCGTCCGCCGGATCCTTGGCCTGGGTGACATAGAAGGTGGCGGCGCCCAGCCGCTTCGGTGACGCATAGGCCTTGAAATAGAACCACGCGCGCTCGTCGATGCGCAGGGCGTCGCCCAGTTCGAAGGTAAAGCCGCCCTTGGCGAGCGGCAGCAGGTCGGCCGAGGTCGACCATTGCTCGCCCGGCCACCAGGCGGTTCGGCTGACCTGACCGTCGACCATCAACTCGCCGCGTATCTGCGCAGCCGCCTTCGCCAGCGCCGCGCGCTGTTCGGGCGATGGCGCAAAGGCGCGTCCGGCCTCGATGCCGATCGTCCGCAGCATCCCCCGCATCACCATGTCGCGGGGCGCCGGCGGCTCTTCGGAGAGCATCTTCGCGACCCGGTCGAAGAAACTATCGTCCATGCGGGCGATACCGTCGAACAGCTTGTCCGACATGTCGATATAGCGTTGCGGCGGCGGAGCCGCTGCGGCCGAGAGCGGGTAGAGGCGAATTTGGCGCGCCAGCGCGTTGGCGGTGGCGGCTTCGCGCGGGTCGCTCGATACCGGGGTCAGGCGGATCAGGAAATAACCATTGTAGGTCGCCATCGCGAGCTCGCGCATGCCTTGCGGCACCGGGCCGGCATAGCCCGGCGGGGTGAGCAGGAAGGCGCCGCCCTTGCCCTCGTCGATCCCGGCCAGTCCGAAATCCTCGACCGGGATTTGCCAGGCGTCCTGGAGGTTGCCGTAGACGCTCAGCTTGCCCGACGGCGGCATGGCGAAGACAACCGGGCCACCGCGCAGGTTGATGTTCGCATAAACATAGTGCGACGTCGAATTGGCGGTCGTGGTCTGGTTCTTCCAGTCGGACGGCCGCGACCAGTAGAGGATGTCGTTATATTGCGCCCCGGCATCGCGGAAATAGGCGTCGCGCATCGCATCGAAGCTGGCGAGCGGCATTCCCCAGACCGCCGCTTCGGCGGCGCGGCGCTCGAAGGCGGGCGTAACCGGGCTGGCTGACGCCGACGCCGTGGCGGGCTGGGCCGGGCTTGCGGCCGGGAGGCCGGCGAGGCTGAGCGCGAGCGCGAGGCAACTGGCTTTGCGGTGGATCATGGTTGAACCTTTCCTCTGTGTCTTCTGCTACGATCGGCGGGTGCGGTCGATCGGCATTGTTGCCGCGCCAGAAAGTCCAGGCAGACCGCCGCCGTGCGAAACGGCCGCTCGACCATCGGTACATGTCCGGCATTTTCGATGATCGCGAGTTCGGCGCCGGGGATTGCGTCGTGCTGCGTCGTGGCGGCCGCGACATGGAGCAGATTGTCCGAATCCCCCCATAGGACGAGCGTCGGAACGCGGACGTCGCCGAGCCTGTCGTTGAGCGGACTTTCGATCGCGTTCCTCGCGATCTGCGCGAAAATTTCGTTGTGCAGCTTCTCGCGTCTGGCGAGCTGGAGCAGGAGGAGCTGGCGGAATATCAGGGGAATATAAGGTGGATCGTGCAGGATGATCCCAAGAAGAAAGTCGATGTCGTCGAGGCTTTTGACCTGCATCGGATTGGCGCCGTCGAGGATCGCCTGCTGCGTGTCGGTCATCCGGTCGCCATTCACGCCGGCGTTGTTCATCAGCAGGAGCGAGCGGACGCGGCGCGGACTGTCGAGCGCGATCGTCAGCGCGATGAAGCCGCCCATGCTGTTGCCGCCGAGATGGCAGGTGTCGATGCCCAGCGCGTCGAGAAAGCTTTCCAGCCGCCGCGCCTGTTCGGCTATGGCGTAGCCGCCCTGAGCTACAGGGCCGCTGTCTCCGAAGCCGGGAAGGTCGGGGCAGATCACCCGGTAGCGCTGCGCCAGCAACATGCTGAAAAAGGCCCAATTATCCTTGTCGCCTGCGAAGCCGTGGAGCATGACCAGCGGCTCGGCGTCGCGGGGCCCCGCCTCGCTCCAGCACCAGCGTATCCCGTCGATGACCTTGGAATAGGTTCCGATCCCGGCGAGCCCGCGTGCCGCGAGGCGCGCCACCGACAGGAAAGCCGTAACGGGCGTCGCTGCCGCACCGAGCAGCGGCATCATGGGCGGGCGGCCTTGCGCGAGCGGGCTTTCGGTGCCGTCCTTTTCGCAGCGAGCGCGGAAAGCGCCTCGAACGACCGGGTAAAGGCGTCTTTCAGCGCGGCGATATCGGGCAACATGACGCGTTCGGAGGTGATGCTGAAATTGATGCTGCCATTGTAGCTGAGCACCGAGATAAAGAGGCCGAGCTTGTTCGCGAGCGGCCCCATCGCAAATTGCCCGGCGAGGCGGGCGCCGTTCATATAGAGCGGAATTTGCGGCCCCGGGACGTTCGAGATCAGCAGATTGGCCTGAAGCGGAGCCATGCTGGGCGACGCCATCAGCCGCGCGACGCCGGCGAGGGTTGCGCCCGGTATATGCTTCGACAGGTCGGTCATAATCCGGGCGCTAAGGCCCGTCTTGGCTTCCTTCGCATTCGCCGTGTAGCCACGGATGGCCCGCAGCCGCTCGACGGGATCGGCGATATTGCTGAAGAGCGGCAATGTCATCGCCGACAGATTATTGCCGTGCGACACGGTGTCCGATTTCGATGCGCGTGCATTGATCGGCGCGATGGCGACGAGGCTTTGTTCGGGCAGTTCGCCATGCGAGAGCAGATAGTCGCGCAGCGCGCCGCCGCAGATCGCCAGCACGACATCGTTGATCGTCGCTCCGTCGATCAGCTTACGGATGGCGCTCACCTCCGCCAGCGGAAAGCTGACCGCGTCGAACATCTTGTGCGGCGACACCGGCGCGTTGAACCGGGTGACGGGAATGCCCTGGAATGACGCGCTGTCGGGATTGGCAAGGCGCTCTTGCAGCGCGCCGGCCATTTTGGGCAGGGCTTCGAGCGAGGCGTTGAGCAAGTTGATCGGCGCCGCCATCGCCGCGACGATCGCGCGCTGGATCAGTTCCTCGGCCTTGGGCGCCTTTTCCACCTTCGCCGGGGTTTCGGGCAGGGGAATCGCGGCCGTGCCTTTGGCGTCGGAATCGCTCAGCGCTGCGAACATCAGCGCGCCGGCGGTGCCGTCGATGGCGCTATGATGGACGCGGTGGAGCAGCGCATAGCTGCCCGATGGCAGGCCGGGGATGCGATCGAGCCCCTCGATGACATAGATGTCCCAGAGCGGCCGCCCCATGTCCATCGGCCGGCTGAAATGACGCGCGACCTGGATGCAGAGCTGGCGCCAGTCGCCGGGTTCGGGCAGGCGCGCGTGGCTGATATGCGCTTCGAGGTCGAAATGCTCGTCTTCGACCCAATAGGGGTGGTCGAGATCGAAGGGCAGGCGGAGAAGCTTGCGACGAAAAACCGGCGAGGTGTGCATCCGGCGCTCGACGTGCTGGACGATGTCGCGGAACCGCACCTTGCCGCCGGGCGCGGTCGAGGGGTCATAGATATAGATCCCCATGATATGCGTATGCGTGTCGCCCGACTGGAAATAGACGAACTGTGCATCCTGGGCACTAAGCTGCTGGACCATGGCATATCTCCCTTTGACCGCCGCATGATGTCATCGCAGCGCCGGGAGGCGGAGCCACCCCCTCCCGAAGGGTGGCAGCGTCACGCGGGGCGGAAGAGGTCGGGCGTCGAGTCGAGATGGAAACCCTGGAAGCGCGGCGAATTGCCATGCGGCTCGAGCTTCAGGTGGCGCCGCGCGTTCGGGCCGCCGCCATCGACGCGCAGGCAGGTTCCGGTGATGAAGGCGGCGCCGGGGGAAAGCAGGAAATTGATCGCGGCGGCGACTTCGGACACCGTCCCTACGCGCTGCATCGGGATGTTGCTGGCGGATTCGCGAATGAAATTGACCGCTTCGCCGTCATAATTGTCGAAACCGCTCGACATGATCATGCCGGCGGCGAGGCTGTTGACGCGGACGCCCGACGACGCCCATTCGGCCGCCGCCGTCTGGGTCAGCGAATACATGCCCGATCGGGCCGCCGCCGAATGGGCGAAATTCGGGGTTCCCATCCACATGTCGATGATCATGTTGACGATCGCGCCGCCGTTCGCGCCCATCCACTGGTTATAGACCTCGCGCATCATAATGAAGCCGCCGGTGAGGTTGTTGCGGACGACCGCTTCGAAACCCTTGGTCGAGATGTCTTTCAGCGGCGAGAAAAATTGCCCGCCGGCATTGTTCACCAGTCCGTCGATGCGCCCCTGATCGGACAGCACCGCCGCGACCGCGTCGGCGACCATGGCTTCGTCGCGAATGTCGCAGACCTGGCTGGAGACCTTGCCGCCATCGGCGCGAATCTCGGCCTCGACCGCCGCGAGCTTCTCGGGCTTGCGGCCCATGATCACCACATGCGCGCCGAGCGACGCCAGTTCATGCGCGATGCCGCGGCCGATCCCGCTGCCGCCGCCGGTGACGATCGTGACCTGGCCGTCGAACAGGCCGGGACGGAAAATGGAATCATAGGGCATGGCGGTTCCTCGAAAGGGGTGTCAGTTGCCGCTCTTGCGCGCGTTGAATGCGGCCAGCGCTTCGTCGAGGGCGCCACCTGCCGCGCGGCGAAGTTGGGCGCGCTCCTCGAGTTCATAGGATATTTCGACCGACGGGCTCTGTAGCGCGAGGTCGAGATTGCGCTTGGTCAGGCGGAGCGCGTCCTGCGAATATTGCGCGATCCGGTTCGCCATGGCGCGCCCTTCGGCGAGCAACGCGTCCTTCGGCACGACATGCGAGACCAGCCCCGCCGTCAGCGCGCGATCGGCGGGCAGGCGCGCCGAGGTGAAGGCCATCTCGCGCGCCAGCGACAGGCCCACGGTCCGTTGCAGGCGCCAGGCGACGCCGAGTTCGGTTCCCGACAGCCCGAGATTGATGAAGGCGGTGGTGAAGAAGGCATCGTCGCTCGCGATGATGATGTCCGCCGCGAGAGCAAAGATCAGGCCCGCGCCGGCGATCGATCCGTTGCCCAGCATGACGATCGGCTGCGGGCAGGCGCGCATGTCACGCAGGATGTCGGCCAAGCCCCAGTCGCCGAGCAGCAGTTCGTCGAGGATCGGATCGTCGCCATGCGCGCCGACAAGGTCGAGCCCGACGCAAAAATGGTCGCCCGCGCCGTGCAGGATGATCGCCTTGCACTCGCGATCGCGGCGGCAGGCGGCGAAGAAAGCCGCGAGCGCGTCGAGCATGTCTTGCGTGACCGCATTCCGGCGATGCGGCCGATTGAGCATGACGGTGGCAACGGGGCCATCGCGCGTCACCAGCAGCACGTCGTCCGGTTCTTGAGGGGTCATTCGGGCACGCCTTCGATCTTGGGGATATGCCGGCAGCCTATGCTCCTGTGTGGCCGGCCCTACCCCTCCTGTGGAGGGGGGCGGGCAGTACCGGCACGCGCGCGGCGCTGCCTTGCGGTCAACGGGTGAAGGGCGGCGCGTTCAAAAAGCCCACCGGCAAAGCGATGCCGCGCTCGTGCCCGAAATGCGCGATCGCCGCGCCTAGTCTTGCAGCGCCTGGTCCGCTGCTCGGCGCTGGGCGGCGCATTCGTTGGCGAAGAAATCGAGCAGCGCGCGCACCGATGGAAGCAGCCCGCGGCGCGACGGGAAGACGGCGTGCACGACGGCGGCGGGGGGGCGCCAGTCGGGCAGCACATGGATCAGGCGTCCGGCCTTGATATCCGGCCAGATCAGCAGCGTCGGCAGTTGCACCACCCCCAGGCCTTCGATCGCCGCCGCGCGCAGCGTCGCCATGTCGTCGGTGACAATGCGCGGCTTGTGCCCGATGTTCGCCCGCTGCCCGTCCGGGCCGACGAGTTCCCAATGATAGTCCGGGCGCGGCGGACCCATGTCGAGGCTGGCGAGGCCGTTGAGGTCGGCGGGCGACGCCACCGCGCGCTCCAGCAGCGCCGGGCTCGCGACCAGGCATTGCCGGCTGTCGTCGAGCTTTCGCATGACGAGGCCGGTATCGTCGAGCGGGGGGAAGCGGACCCGGATCGCCAGATCGAACCCTTCGGCGATCACGTCGACCGGGCGATTGAAGCTCTTGAGATAGATTTCGACCGCCGGATTGTCTTTGACGAACCGCGCGATGAGGCTGCTGAACTGGAATTGCAGCAAGCCGACCGGGCACGCCATGCGGATCACGCCGCGCGGTTCGGCCCGCAACTCGGCGATCGCCTGTTCGGCGGCGTCGGCCTCGACCAGCATCGCGGTGCAATGGCGGTAATATTCATGCCCGACCTCGGTGACCGAGAAACGCCGCGACGACCGGTTGAGCAGCCGCACGCCGAGCCGGTCCTCGAGGTTCCGGATGCGCCGGCTGAGCTTTGATTTCTGCAATCCGATCGCGCGCGCGGCCGGCGCAAAGCCATGATGGTCGACGACCTGCACAAAATAATAAAGGTCGTTGAGGTCCTGCATCGTCCTGTTGATAGGACGTTGCGTCCGAAATCGCAATCTTTCGGCATCAGCGTCGCGGAGGCATGTTCACCTCAAGTCCGGAGCGACCCACGGAGAGTCGCTTCGCCAGGAGATGAACGATGAGCAACACGATCAGCAAAACCATCAACAAGACCATTTTGGGCCGGTATGGCAATGACAACGGCCACTGGGTGGGGGACGGCTTTCCCGTCCGCTCGCTCTTTTCCTATAATTCGCTCGGCCAGCACATCAGCCCCTTCCTGCTGTTCGATTATGCGGGGCCGCATTATTTCAGCCCCACCACCGAACGGCGCGGGGTCGGCCAGCATCCGCATCGCGGCTTCGAGACAGTCACCATCGTCTATGACGGGGAGGTCGAGCACAAGGATTCGACCGGCAACGGCGGCGTGATCGGTCCGGGCGATGTCCAGTGGATGACCGCTGCGGGCGGCATCCTGCACGAGGAATATCACTCGCCGGCCTTCGCCAAGACCGGCGGGCCGTTCAAGATGGTGCAGCTGTGGGTCAATCTGCCCGCGAAGGACAAGATGGCCCCCGGCGGCTATCAGGGCATCACCAGCGCCGATATTCCGGTTGTCGACCTGCCCGGCGGCGCGGGCGTGGCGCGGGTGATCGCGGGCGACTTCGACGGGACCAGGGGCCCCGCGAAGACCTTCACGCCGATCAACATGTGGGACATGCGCCTGAACCGCGATGCCGACATGACCCTGGCGCTTCCCGAGGGCCACACCGCGATGCTGGTGGTGCTCGGCGGCCATGTCACCGTCGAGAATGAGCATGCGGTCGGCGAGGCCGAAATGCTGATGCTCGGGCGCGAAGGCAGTGCGGTTCACCTGCGCGCCGACGGCGACGCGACGCTGCTCGTGCTGACCGGCGAGCCGATCGACGAGCCGATCGTCGGTTATGGCCCGTTCGTGATGAACAGCGAAGCCGAGATCCGGCAGGCGATCGACGACTTCAACAGCGGCAAGTTCGCGCAAGCGGCCTGACGCTGCGACCCGGCTCTTCCAGACCCCTCCGAAGAGCCGGGTCCTTCTGTTTCCGGGGCGGCGCGCGTTCGGCCGATCCCGGTTTCGATAAGGGCGCAGCAGACGAAAGGAACCGACCATGACCAGCGAAGCCATCCGCGATCCGAAGAGCGACCATTTGCTCACCCCGCAAAATTCGGCCTTCATCATCATCGACTATCAGCCGATCCAGGTGTCTTCGATCCGGTCGATCGACCGCCGCGAGCTGGTCTTCAACATCGTCAACACCGCCCGGGCGGCGGTGAATTATGACCTTCCGATCGTCCATTCGACGGTGAACGTGCAAACCGGCCGCAACAAGCCGCCGATCCCCGAAATCCAGGCCGTACTCGGCCATCTTCCCACCTATGACCGGACGACGATCAACAGCTGGGAAGATGTGGAATTCCGGCGCGCGGTCGAGGAAACCGGGCGGCGCAAGCTGATTATGACGGCGCTGTGGACCGAGGCGTGCCTCGCCTTTCCCGCGCTCGACGCCCTCAAGGAAGGTTTTGAGGTCTATGTCGTCGCCGACGCGGTGGGCGGCACCTCGCTCGCCGCGCACGAAGCGGCGCTACGCCGCATCGAACAGGCGGGCGGCCAGCTGATCAGCAAGACCCAGCTCTATTGCGAACTGCAGCGCGACTGGGCGCGCGAGGCGACCGTTCCCGGCTTCATGCATGTGTTCGAAAATTGGGACGGATCGAATCCCGAAAAGGACTTCAAGGACTGAGTGTGATCGACGGCGCGCCCACCGGCGCGCCCACCGGCGCGCCGTCGCAAATATCAGGACCATGTTACCCGATGAAAGGGCGATCC
>NZ_JBOHHU010000128.1:0-8846 GCF_050725615.1 Sphingopyxis sp. | reverse complement strand
GTGCAGGGCGAAGGACAACAGCAGGGCGCGCGCATTCTTGTCGCTCCCTTCGCGCAAATTGGCGGCGAGGTCGGTCGGCGGGGCGGCTGCAGCCGCGCCGACGAGCGTCAGGTCCGAGGCATAGGCCCGCGCGCGAATAGCGGTCCATAGCGCCGCATGGCCGCCCTGTGATTCGCCCCAGACCGCAAAGCGGTTGCCCGCCGCCGCGCCCGGAATGCCGCGCGCCGCCCGCACCCCGTCGAGCACCGCGCGCGACGTGTCGTCACCAACAAGGAACGGGTGCATCGTCGGACTGCCGAGCCCGATATAATCGGGCGCCACAACGACATAGCCCGCGCGCACCGCAGGCTCGACGCCGGCCGAGGCGCCGAAGAAATTGCCGCTGAGCGACGGCGCGCATTTTTCGGCGACACCCCATGCGCCGTGCGTCCAGGCGATGACGCGGCGCGGACGCGGCGGCACAGCCTCCATCGGCGCGGCGACGATGCCCGTCACCTGCAACGGCGCATTGGCCGCGTTGGTCGTCCAATAGCTGATCCGCCAGGCCTGGACGCCGGGCGGCGTGGAAGGCATCGGATCGACCGAGATCAGGCTACCGGCCTGCTGCGCCATCGCGGGCACGACAAGGAGCGGGCAAAGTGCGAACAGGACGGCAAGCAAGCGGCGCATCAAAATACCTCCCGATGCGCTGATGCTAACATGATAAGGCCGCAGCGAAAATGCCCCGCGCCAAACCCTACTCCTCGGCAGCGGCCTTTTTCGCCGGCGCCTTTTTCTTCGCGGGAGCTTTTTTGGCGGGCGCCTTCTTCGCCGCAGCCTTTTTCGGCGCCGCCTTTTTCTTGCCTTTCGCTGGCCCCTTCGCCGCGCGCGCGTCGATCAGCGCGATCGCTTCCTCCAGCGTCAGTGCGGCGGGTTCCATCGACTTGGGCAGGGTCGCGTTGGTGGTGCCGTCGGTGACATAGGGCCCGAAACGCCCCTCCATCAGCTTCATCTCGCCGCCGCTGGTCGGGTGCGGGCCGAAGGTGTTGAGCGGTTCGGCCTTGGTCCGCCCGCGCCCGCCGCCATTCGCGGCTTCGGCGATGCGGACGACCGCAGCGTTCATCCCGATGTCGAAGATTTCCGTCGTACCCGTCAGCTTCGCATATTTGCCGTCGTGGAGCAGGTAAGGCCCATAGCGCCCCAGGCCCGCCATGATGACCTTGCCGCTTTCGGGGTGCGTGCCGACCTCGCGCGGCAGGCTCAGGAGCCGCAGCGCGTAATCAAGGTCGAAATCCTCGCCCGAAATATCCTTGGGGATCGAAGAGCGCTTCGCCTCCTTGCCGTCGCCCAGCTGGATATAGGGGCCGAACCGTCCGCTGCGCTTGGTGACCTCAAGGCCCGAGTCGGGATCATTGCCCATCGTCTCGGGTCCGGTATCACCGCCATCGCTGCCGCCCGGCTGCGCGAATTTGCGCGTGAACTTGCAGTCGGGATAATTGCTGCACGCGATGAACGGCCCGAACTTGCCGCCACGCAGCGCCAGCTTGCCGGTGCCGCAATTGGGGCAGAGCCGCGGATCGCTGCCGTCGCCCTTGTCGGGGAAGAGGTAGGGGCCGAGGAATTCGTCGAGCGCTGCGGTGATCTCCGACGGCTTCAGCTCCATCACCTCGCCGGTGCGCGGCTTGAAATCGCGCCAGAAGGCGTCGAGCACCGCCTGCCACTGCGCGCGGCCACCCGACACATCGTCGAGCTCTTCCTCAAGACCCGCCGTATAGTCATATTCGACATAGCGGGTGAAATAGCGCTCGAGGAAGGCGGTGAGCAGCCGCCCGCTCTCTTCGGGCATGAAGCGGTTCTTTTCGACCGTCACATAGGCGCGGTCCTTGAGCACCTGGAGGATCGACGCATAGGTCGACGGACGCCCGATGCCGAGTTCCTCCATCTTCTTGACCAGGCTCGCTTCCGAATAGCGCGGCGGCGGCTGGGTCTCGTGACTTTCGACCTCGACCCCGGTCTTGGCCGGCGCATCGCCCTTCGCCATCGCGGGCAGCAGGCGCGCATCGTCGTCGTCGCCCGCGTCGTCGCGGCTTTCGTCGTAAAGCGCGAGGAAGCCGGGGAATTTGATGACCTGCCCCGTTGCGCGCAGCATCGTCTTGCCGGTGCCGTCGCTGAGGTCGATGCTCGTGCGTTCGAGCCGCGCCGACGCCATCTGGCTCGCCATCGCGCGCTTCCAGATCAGCTCGTACAGCCGGCCATGGTCACCGCTGCCCGCCTTGTCCTTCGAAAAGTCGGTCGGGCGGATCGCCTCATGCGCTTCCTGCGCATTTTTCGCCTTGGTCTGATACTGGCGCGGCTGGTCGGGGACATAGCCGCCGTCGTAGCGCGTCGCGATCGCCTTGCGCGCGGCGCTGATCGCGCTGCCGTCCATCTGGACGCCGTCGGTACGCATATAGGTGATCGCGCCATCCTCATAGAGGCCCTGCGCGATCCGCATCGTGTGGCTCGCAGAGAAACCGAGCTTGCGCGCGGCCTCCTGTTGCAGCGTCGAGGTGGTGAACGGCGGCGGCGGGTTGCGCGTCAGCGGCTTGGTCTCGACAGTCTCGACGGTGAAATGGCCCGCCTTCACATCGGCCTCGGCGGCTCGCGCGTCGGCCTCGCTGGTGATCGTCAGCCGTTCGATCTTGTCGCCGCGCCAGCGCGCGAGCCGCGCCTTGAACGGGGTGCCCGCCATTTCGAACAACCCGGTGATCGACCAATATTGCAGGGCAACGAACGCCTCGATCTCGCGCTCACGCTCGACGATCAGCCGCAGCGACACCGACTGGACACGCCCCGCCGACTTGGCGCCGGGCAGCTTGCGCCACAGCACCGGCGACAGGGTGAAACCGACCAGATAGTCGAGCGCACGGCGGGCGCGATAGGCGTCGATCAGATCGTCGTCGAGCGCGCGTGGGTTCGCCATCGCGGTCAGCACCGCATCCTTGGTGATCGCGTTGAAGGTGACGCGGTCGACGGCGGCCGGCAGCGCCTTTTTGCTGCGCAGCAATTCCTGCACATGCCAGCTGATCGCCTCGCCCTCGCGGTCAGGGTCGGTCGCGAGAATCAGGCGGTCGGCGCCCTTCGCCGCGTCCTGGATTTCCTTCATCCGCTTCGTCTTGTCGGGATAAAGCTGCCACTGCATCGCAAAGCCGTCGTCGGGATCGACCGACCCGTCCTTGGGCGGCAGGTCGCGAACATGGCCATAGGATGCGAGAACCTTGAAATCGCGGCCCAGATATTTCTCGATCGTCTTCGCCTTTGCCGGCGATTCCACAATAACCAACTGCATGAAAAACCTTAGTCCTGACTGTGCCTTACGTACGTACGCGCGAGGGTGGCGGTGTCGACGCGATCGTCAACTGAAAATTTGCCGATAGGCCGAGGCTGGCGGCTCGATGGTCAAAAGCAGGCCAACGGCCGTCACAAAACCGCCAAGCGCGCCGGCCGCCGAAATCAGGTTCGCCGTTACCAGCCAACCAAAACCATAGTCGACCGGCACCGCCGGAGCGACCAGGGCGACGATCCATGGCGCCGCCGAGAGCAACGACACCATCAGCCCGATCACCAGCGCGGCCGGCCAGCGCGCCGCTAGCAGGTCCCAACTGCGCCACATCGCCGCGCCGGCGCCCCCGCCATGCAGCACCAGGATCGCACCCGACATATAAAAACGCGCCGCGACATAAAAGGCCGGCAGGATGAGGAGAAGGAGACCGAGAAGGATGGCAAGTCCGACCAACAGCCCCTGAACAAACAGGATCAGCACGCCGGTCATCGACAATATGGGGCGATAGCCCGCGCCGCGCAATGCTTCGCCGGTGATCCAGATCTGAATCACCGCCATCGCCAGCGCATAGGCGACCCAGGTCGCGCCGGCGTAACCCGACCACAGGCTGCTGCCCACATCGGCGAGCAACGCCAGCGCCGCGATGCCGAACCATGCGACCAGCATGGTCACCGGCGCCGCGACGACCAGCTCCCACGACCGCCGCAAGGCCGGAATCAGCAAACTGGCGTCGAATGACATGAATGGAATTTCCCCGCGATCGTCCTGCGCGCGAGGGTGGCGGCCGCTCCGCTATCGCGTCAAGAGCGTTTCGGAGCGTCCGCCAGACCCCATTACCGCAGCGGCGCCAGGCGTCCGATCAACATCGTGCTCGCCAGATTCGCCGCCTTCGCCGCGCCTTCCTCATAATTTCCCGGCTTGGCGGTGAAAGCGAATTTGCGCGTCTTGCCGAAACGCAGCCCGCCGAACCCGGCGACCGCGGCGAGCCCGCCGACGACATTGCCCGCCGATTGCACCGCCTTGTCGGCGCCGCTCGACGCGTCGCTCTTTTCGACGAACTCGCCCTCGACCGCGACCGGCGCTTTCACCGTGATCACCGACTGCTTGCCGTTCGGCGCGATCAGCGTGATGCGCGAATAGTCGGCGCTCACCGAGAGAGCGCTGTTCACCTCGATCCCGCCGAAGCTGAACGCGCCGGGGCGCTTCTGCTGCGAAAAGTCGATCAGGTAGACGACGTCGATCACCCCGACACCCGCCTGCTTGGCATAGGTGGTGAGCGCCCCGACCGCCTGCCCCGCCGCCATGTTCATCCCGATGCTGCTCATCCCCGATCCGACGAAGTCGCCGGGGATCATGTGCAACCCGGGCAGCGCGCTGGGCTTGTAATAGGTCGCCTTGCCCTTGCTGCCCTTTTCCAGCGCGATGTTGATGTCGAGCGGCGCCTCCTGCGGCTTGGTCCTGGCCAGCGCGGCGTGGCCGAACAGGTCGGCGGGCGCCTGCACCGCATAGCCGTTCGCGGTCAGCTGCGACACGAAATCGGCATAGGCGGCGTCGGTCACCGCCTGCATCATTTCGGGCGTCACCCCGACGAGTTCGCTCTTCGCCTTGGTGGTACCGCCGAACGCGCCCATCAGCCCGCCCGACGCCGCCGTCTGGTCGGTCGATTCAAAGATGAAGCCGATATTGAAGGCGCCGACGGCGACGGTGGTGACGCCCTTCGCATTGGCGGGGCCGGCGATCTTCACCGGTTCCTTGTCCTTGGCGATCACGGCGACGGGCTGGGACAGCATCGCCGCGATGGCGATGGCCGACAGCAGTTTTTTCATGGGTAGGTCCTCCGACCCCGGCGGCCGGATCCGTCCGGCGGCAGGGGTTCCCCGAAGCGACCCATGGCCCCCGCATCGAACAGACGCGGGGGCAAGTCAACGGCTTACTGGTTCTGCCATTTAAAGTCGGCGGGCAGTGAGCATTTGCCCGCGTCATATTTGCCGACGCTGCGGATCACCTCGCTGTCCTCGGGCTCGATCCGGCGGCCGCTGATCTGGCTGTCGACCACGCGGCGGACGAGCGCGTCAAGCCGCGTGACGAGATAGCAGTCGATCGCCGGCGCCGCATGGGCATTGCCGACGCCGCTGTCGTCAGTGAGGAACAGATAGCGCGACTGGGTCGCCGCCGCCATCGCGCGCATCGCATATTCGGCCTCGTCGGCGACGCCCGAGGCGGCGACCGGGGTGATATGGATCCGCTTGGCGCGCGCCGCTTCGGCGGCTTGCCAGGTGCGCCCGAACAACTCGTTGTGGGGCGGCGCGTCGGCGACGAGCAACAGCGACTTGACCGCATCGGGGCGCCATTCCTGCCCGACCGCGCGGATCAGCGCCTGGTCCATCGCCTCGGGATAATCACCGCCGCCGGTCGCATATTGCGCCGCCAGCGTGCCCTGCGCGCGGCCGATGTCGCGGTCGAAGATCACGGTGCGCGTGACATATTCGTCGCCGATGTCGCGATAGAAGACAAAACCGACGCGGATATCGAGGTCGCGATGCTTGGCGGCGATCGACGCGATGATCGCCCGCATCTCCGACTGCAGATAGCGGATCTCGTCGCCCATGCTGCCGGTGGTGTCGATGACGAGCATCAGGTCGAGTTTGGTCGCCCTGGTCGCGGCCTGGCTGGCGGTCAGCCCGACGACCTGGCCGCCCGGCGCGTCGGCGACCAGCACCGGCCGCGCATCGGCGATGCTGCGGCCCGCCTTTTTCGCCGACACGGTGATCCGTTCGCTCAGCCGGTCGAGGCCGGGAAAGAAGACCGCGCTGCCGTCGGCCTGCGTCGCCATGGTGATGCTGTTGCCATCGCTGCAGGTGACGACGACATCGGCGAAGGGGATCGGCTGGCCGTTGCGGTCGTTCACCTTCACCGTCACGACGCGCATCGTATCGACGCGCGGCAGGACGCGGATGGCCTGCCCCAGATCGGTGCGATTGACATAGGCGGCATAGAGTTCGGGGTTGAGCAGATCGTCATGCTCGCCCGCAGTCAATATCCCCGATTGCGGCTGCGGTTGCGGATAGGGGCGCGGCGGCACGGGCGGACGCCCGGTATAGTCCGAGGATGAGCCGGGCACCGGCGATGTCGATGCGGGCGGCGGCATCGCCGTCCGCGCGCGCTCCTCGACGTCCATCGCCCCGGCAGGCGCCGCATATTCGGATCGGGCCGACCCGGTCACCACGACCTCGCGGGCATAGGCGTCGCCCTCATAGCTCGGCGGCGGCGGCGCCATCGCTGGTGGCGGGGGCGGAGGTGGCGGCGGCGGCGGGGGCGGCGCCATCACCTCCGGCTCGGCCTTGCTGCGCTTCGTGCCTTTGGCCTTGCTGCCTCCTATGCCGCGCGTCTCCATCGCGGGCGCCGGCGTTGCGTATATCTCGGCATCGAGGCTCGGCAGCGGAGCGGCGTTGCGGCAGAAGCCCTGTTGCGGCGCGCCCGGCTTGGCATAAGCGACGCTCAGCGGCGCGGGGGCCAGGCCGCCCGCGAGGACCGCGATCATCGTCACGCCACTCAGAAATCGGCTTCGCATCATCAAACTCCCCGCGATGTGATATAATATCACGAATCTGTTGGTCGGCCGCTGAACCGTGGCTGAACCGCGACGAATGGTTAGATTGTCGCGCGTTAGCGCGCTGTGCGAGGTATCACAGGCGCGAGATTTTGGCCCCGGCATGGCGTTCGATGCGCCCGGCGAGTTCGAGTTCGAGCAGGATCAACTGCACCGTCGCGGCGGGGCAGCCCGACTGGCGGACGAGTTCATCGACCGCGACCGGCGTCGGCCCGAGCAGTTCGACGACGGTCCGCCGATCCCCCTCCCCGGCGTCGAGTCCGGCGGGCGTCGCAGCATAACCACGCACCGATTCGCGGACCATGCGCGCATCGATCGGCCCCAGCGCCTCGATCACGTCGTCGACCGTCTGGATGAGCGTCGCGCCTTCGCGGATCAGCAGGTTGCAACCCTGCGCACGCGGGTCGAGCGGCGACCCGGGCACCGCCATCACCTCGCGCCCATAATCGCCGGCGCGGCGTGCGGTGATCAGCGATCCCGACTTCGGCGCCGCCTCGATCACCAGCGTCCCGTGCGCGAGGCCCGCGATGATGCGGTTGCGCGACGGGAAATGGCGCGCCAGCGGCTCGGTGCCCGGCGGCTGTTCGGCGATCAGCAGTTGGTCGGTCGCGATCTTTTCCTGCAGCGCGGCATTTTCGGGCGGAAAGGCGATGTCGATGCCGCTCGCGATCACCGCCGCCGTCGCGCCGCCGAGCGCGCCGACATGCGCGGCGGTGTCGACCCCGCGCGCCAGCCCGCTGACCACCGTGACATCGCGCGCCGCCAGTTCGGCCGCCATCTGGCGCGCGAAGCGGCAAGCGATCGCCGAGGCGTTGCGGGCGCCGACGATCGCGACGCAGGGCCGGTGGAGCATGGCGGTATCGCCGCGTATGATCACCACCGGCGGCGCGCCCTCGACCTCGCGCATCAGCGGGGAATAATCTTCGTCGTCGCTGAAGATATGGCGCGCGCCGAGCGCGGCGACGCGCTCGAGTTCCCGCACCGCCACGTCGATGGGCGCGATGCGGACCTTTCCCGCGCCGCCGCGCAGCACGAGGTCGGGCAGCGCGGCCAGCGCCGCCTCGCCCGACCCGAAGCGCGCCATCAGCTGGTGCCAGCTGACCGGGCCGACATGCGGCGTGCGGATCAGCCGCAGCCGTGCCAGCCTTTCGGCGTCGGTCATTCGGTGCTTTTCCCGGCGCCGACGCGCGGTTCGGTGCCCGCACGCAGCCGCGCGATATTCTCGCGGTGACGCCACAGCACGATGAGGGCGAGTCCGGCCAGGCCGATGGCATAGACCCGATAGCCGAGCGCCAGCGCGGCCAGCGGCGCGGCGACGGCCCCCAGCATCCCGCCCAGCGACGAGATGCGCAGCAACAGCACGGTGCCCAGCCAGACGCCCGCAAACACCAGCCCGATCGGCCAGGCGAGCGCCAGCGACAGGCCGAGCAGCGTCGCGACGCCCTTCCCGCCCCTGAACTTCAGCCAGACGGGGTAACAATGGCCGATCATCGCCGCCGCGCCCGCGACCATCGCGCCATGATGGCCGGTGTCGGGAAAGAAATGCCGCGCCAGCAACACGGCGACCGCCCCCTTCGCGCCGTCGAGGATCAGCGTCGCCGCCGCGAGCCCCTTGCGCCCGGTGCGCAGCACATTGGTCGCGCCGATATTGCCCGATCCGATCTGACGCAGGTCGCCGGCCCCGAACATCCGGGTCAGAATGACGCCGAACGGGATCGAGCCGAGCAGATAACCGGCGGCGATCAGCAAAGTGATGGTCATGATGCTCCCTGCTCCCTTTCGTTCCTTTTGACGGGGTTGGGGAAAGCAATCAACGGATTCGGACCGGGTAGTTGCCGAAATGGACGCACAACCCGTACGCCCGCCATGAGTAATCCCGTCATTGCGAGCGCAGCGAAGCAATCCAGAGCGGTTTACGCGGGCTCTGGATTGCTT
>NZ_JBOHHU010000127.1:0-9043 GCF_050725615.1 Sphingopyxis sp. | reverse complement strand
GCCGGCGACTGCACCGAGGATGCGCTGGTGCTGGCGGCGCTCGGCCGCGCGGCGGGCATTCCGGTGCGCGTCGTCCATGGCCTCGTCTTTTCGCCGGGGCGCTATCATGGCGCGAGCAACGCCTTCATGCCGCACAGCTGGGTGATCGCCTTTGTCGACGGGCGCTGGAAAAGCTTCGATATCTCGCTGAACGGCTTCGACGCGACGCATATCGCGCTCAGCCTCGGCGACGGCGAGCCCGAGGCGATGGTCGAAGCCAATCAGGTCGCGGCGCTGCTCGACTGGCGCGTGATCGCCGAAGTCAGGAAGCGGCCGGTCGATCCTTGACCAGCGGCGGCGGATCGCGGTCGTCCTGCGCGCCATCATCGGCGGTATCGTCGGATGAGGTTGATGCCGGTACCGCCTTGGCGGTCGACGGCGCTACGGGCTCGTCGTCATAGACGACCGGCATGTCGGGTAGGCTGTCATCGAGGTCGGCGGTCAGCCATTCGACCGCGCCCGGCGCTTTCAGCCCGCCGACGATGATCTGCATATCGTCGAGGCAATATTCGCCGCTCGTCGGCTCGCCATTGTTCGCCAGCACTTCGTCGACCTGGGCAAAGGCGGGCGTCGCCATGCTCGCGCTGAGCGCCATCGCGGCCAGCGCCGATTTGGCCGATACTTTGTAGCTGACGCAAATCTCGTCGCTGCATCCGGCGACCAGCGCCCGGCGCGCGGCGACCGACAGGTCGGTGATGTCATGGACTTCGCGGTCGCACAGGCGGCAGATGTCGCCATCCAATATGTCGCTGAGCTTGCCCTTATAGGGGCAGGGACTCTGGATCCTGGGGAACAGGGACATGGGGGGCGTCTCCTAACGCTTTGATGGCACGGCCAGAATGACAGAGATGCGTGGGGCGCGCAATTGCTAAAGCCGGCGCGGCGCCAGCCTCTTTCCACGCCCCGCCGCACCTGCTAACCGCCGCCGCCATGATCGCCCCGCATCCCGACCGCCGCACCTTCGCCATCATCTCGCATCCCGACGCGGGCAAGACGACGCTGACCGAGAAATTGCTCGTCGCCGGCGGCGCGATCCATATCGCGGGCGAGGTCAAGGCGCGCGGGGCTGCGCGGCGCGCGCGATCCGACTGGATGAAGATCGAGCAGCAGCGCGGGATTTCGGTCACCTCGTCGGTGATGACCTTTGCGCATGAAGGGCTGATCTTCAACCTGCTCGACACCCCGGGGCACGAGGATTTCTCCGAAGACACCTATCGCACGCTGACCGCGGTCGACAGCGCGGTGATGGTGATCGACGCCGCGAAGGGCATCGAGCCGCAGACGCTCAAACTGTTCGAGGTTTGCCGCCTGCGTTCGGTGCCGATCATCACCTTCATCAACAAGGTCGACCGCGAAGGCCTGCCGCCGTTCGAGCTGCTCGACGAGGTCGCCGACCGGCTGGCGCTCGACGTGTGCCCGATGAACTGGCCGGCGGGCATGGGCGGCCAGTTCGAGGGCATCTACGATCTCGCCGACCCCGCGATCATGCGCCCGGGCGGCGATGCCTCACGCATGTACGAAGGGCATCGCGCCAAGGTGGCGGGCTTGGACGACCCTGCGCTCGCTTCGGAATTGTCGGCGGGCGCGCTCGCTCACCTCAAGGAAGAGACGGAGCTGGCGTCGGCCTGTTACGCCCCCTTCGACGGCGCGGCGTATCGCAATGGCGACCTGACCCCGGTCTATTTCGGCTCGGCGCTGAAGGAATTCGGCGTCACCGATCTGCTCGCCGCGCTCGCCGCGCACGCGCCGGGGCCGCAGCCGCAGCCCGCCGACCCCGCGCCGGTCGACCCGACCGACGACGCCGTCACCGGCTTCGTGTTCAAGGTACAGGCGAATATGAACCCCGCGCACCGCGACCGCATCGCCTTCATGCGGCTGTGCTCGGGCAAGTTCGAGCGCGGCATGCGGCTGATGCAGGGCGGGACGGGCAAGGCGATCGCGATCAGCCGCCCGATGCTGTTCCTCGCGCAGGACCGCGAAATGGCCGAGGAGGCTTTCCCCGGCGACATCATCGGCATCCCGAACCATGGGACCTTGCGCGTCGGCGATACGCTGTCCGAGCGCACCGATATCACCATCACCGGGCTGCCCAATTTCGCCCCCGAACTGCTGCGCCGCGTCGCGCTCGTCGATCCGACCCAGACCAAGAAATTGCGCAAAGCGCTCGACGACATGGCCGAGGAGGGGATCATTCAGGTCTTCTACCCCGAAATCGGGTCGAACATGATCGTCGGCGTCGTCGGCCAGCTCCAGCTCGAGGTGCTGATCAGCCGTTTGGACGCCGAGTACAAGGTTGAGGCCAAGCTCGAGCAGTCGCCATGGGAAACCGCGCGCTGGATCGCTTCGGACGATGCCGCGAAGATGAAGGCCTTCCAGTCCGAACATCGCGGCGCCAGCGCCACCGACCGCGACGGCGCGCCGGTGTTCATGGCGAAGGACGGCTGGGAAGTCGGCTATATCACCCAGCGCAATCCGGATATCCGCTTTACGGCGACGAAAGAGCGGCGGCTGGGGGCTTTGGCGGAATAGGGCCTTCAATAAGCGCGTCATTGCGAGCGAAGCAAAGCAATCCAGAGCGGTTTACGCGGGCTCTGGATTGCCGCGTCGCTTCGCTCCTCGCAATGACGATCAAATAAGGCTCAGCAAGTCGGCCGGTCCCGTCACTTCGGTGCCGCCATCCTCCTCATCCTCCTCGCCCTCGAACTTGCTCAAGGTGAGCCCCAGCAACCTTATCCCCAACTCGGTCGGCAGCAGCGGCGCCAATATCGCCTCGCCCGCCGCGAGCAACGCCGCGCCGTCGGCGATCGGCGCCGGCACCGACTTCGCGCGCGTGATCGTCTTGAAATCGGCGTAGCGCAATTTCAGCGTCACCGTCCGCCCGCGCGCGCCCTTCTTCGCTGCGCGGTCCCACACCACCGCGCAGACATGCGCCAGCGCCTCGCGGATTTCGGTGTCGCTGATCAGATCGTTGAAAAAGGTGCGCTCGCCGCCCAGCGATTTCAGCGGCCGGTTCGACTTCACCCGCCGATGGTCGATCCCGCGCGCCAGGTTGAACAGCCATTCGGCGCTGTTGCCGAAATTCTCCGCGAGCCAGCGCGGGTCCTTGTCCGCAAGGTCGGCGCCCGAGAAGACCCCGAGCCCTTCCATCTTCGCTGCGGTCACCGGGCCGATGCCGTGGAAGCGGCGGATCGACAGCGTCTGGACAAAGGCCGCGCCCTTGCCGGGCGGGATCACGGTGATGCCGTCGGGCTTGTTCTGGTCCGACGCCAGCTTGGCGATGAACTTGTTGTACGAGACGCCGGCGGAAGCGGTGAGCCCGGTTTCCTCTCGGATGCGGCGGCGGATCGCCTTCGCGGCCGCCGTGGCGCTGCCGAGCCCGGCCTTGTCGGCCGTTACATCCAGATAGGCCTCGTCGAGCGACAGCGGCTCGACCTCGTCGGCATAGTCGCGAAAGATCGCGCGGATCTGGTGCGAAATGTCGCGATACACCTCGAAGCGCGGCGGCACGAAGATCAGCTCGGGGCATTGGCGCTTTGCGGTGACGCTGGGCATCGCCGAGCGCACCCCGAACTTGCGCGCCTCATAACTCGCCGCCGCGACCACCCCGCGCCGCGAAGATCCCCCGACCGCGACGGGCTTGCCGCGCAGGCGCGGGTCGTCGCGCTGTTCGACCGACGCGTAAAAGGCATCCATGTCGACATGGATGATCTTGCGGAGCCGGGGTTCCGCGTCGTCCGCAGCCTGGTCTTCGGCATCTTCCACCGGGCCCGACTAGCATGTTGCCACGATGTTCTCAATGCCGCGCTTGACGAAACGAAGGCAAGATGGCAATCGCCGCCGACCTTGGGTGAGCGGGTATAGCATAGTGGTAATGCTCTAGCCTTCCAAGCTAGCTAGGCGGGTTCGATTCCCGCTACCCGCTCCAGAGGCTCTTCCGAGGACGTCCGGCAACGTCCAAAAAACGGCTGATTTCTCCCATTTTTTGTGCTATCACCGTCCGTGTTGATACGGGCGTATTTCGTCGCACCCCGACAATTTGGGGGTATATTTGATGGTATGTCCGAAGCAGTCATGGAAGAGATACCATCATGCTGACGGCGGTAGCGATCAAGGCGGCGAAGGGCCGCGATAAGCCATATAAGCTGGGTGATTCGGGCGGGCTATATCTTCTCGTGAACCCTTCGGGGCGACGATGTTGGCGGATGAACTACCGCTTCCTTGGAAAGCAAAAGACCCTGTCCTTTGGCGCTTGGCCTGATGTTGGCCTTGCCGGAGCCAGAGCCAAGCGCGACGAAGCTCGGCAATTGCTGGCCACCGGGCGCGATCCAGCCGAGCAGGCCAGGCTGGAAAAGGCGGCAGCAAGCGTAGCGGCGGCAAACACGTTCAAGGCCGTCGCAGAGGAATGGCTCGCCAAGGTCACGAAGGAAGGTCTCTCGCCAGCCACGCTCAAGAAGAATCGTTGGCTGCTGGACTTTTCCTACCAGTTTATCGGGCATCGGCCGATTGCAGAGATCAAGCCGTTTGAATTGCTGACCCTGCTTCGCAAATATGAAACGAAGGGAAAGCATGAAACCGCTCTTCGCCTGCGAAGCATATGCGGTCAGGTTTTCCGCTATGCGATCGCCACTGTTCGAGCGGATCGCGATGTCGCCGCCGATTTGCGCGGGGCGTTGATTACGCCAAAGGTGACGCATCGCGCCGCCATTACCACACCAGCAGAGGTTGGCGCGTTGCTGCGAGCGATAGAGAGCTATGAGGGCCATCCGTCCACGCTGATCGCGCTGCGCCTCTTGCCCCACGTTTTTGTTCGCCCCGGCGAACTCCGCCATGCCGAATGGAGAGAGTTTGATCTCGACAAAGCGGTGTGGACGATCCCCGAGAGCAAAATGAAGATGCGCCGGGCGCACAAGATTCCGCTTTCCCGGCAGGCTTTGGAAATCATCGCCATGCTGGAATATGATGCCAGCTTGAGTTCCTATCTTTTTCCTTCGCTACGCTCGGCCAGTCGCCCCATGTCGGAAAACACCATCAACGGCGCGCTCCGTCGTCTCGGCTACGCGAAGGATGAAATGACCGGGCATGGTTTCCGCGCGATGGCAAGCACCCTGCTCAACGAAATGGGCCGCTGGAATCCCGATGCGATCGAACGGCAACTCGCGCATGCCGAAGGCAACGCGGTGCGGCGCGCCTATGCCAGAGGCGAGTATTGGGACGAGCGCGTCCAGATGATGCAATTCTGGTCGGATGAACTCGATCGTTTGCGGAAGAACTTAGAGTCCGCTCAGAATCTGGACCCCGAAAAACTATCCGTGGGTGCAAGGCGTTCGGGCGGACTGCTTGTCAGTCTGGATAGGTCCAACGATCCACGGCTGCAATGGATTCGATCACGCTCTTCGGGTGTAAAAGCGGATCGTGACGGTCGACCGCAACCTCCGCCCAGTTGAGCCATCGCGCGATGGTCTTGCCCTCGATCACCATTTCCATGTCGAGGTCGGCCTCACGTATGGCCGCAACGAAGCGGCGCAGCAGTGACGTTTCACGCCATGCTGCGGCATGTTCGGCGAGCTGCCGGAAGCGATTTTTATCCAAGCGTCGCTGCGCTTCCAGTTCGCTTTGCCGCCTCATCCTCATTTCTGAAAGGCGCCTGCCTTCCTCCCGCGCTTCGCGTTCGGCAGCGATAGCCGGGAGCGCGAAGATCAGGGTCGCCACGATGTCGCTGGCAAACTGTTCCATGCGATAGGTTGAACCCTCGCACCACTTGCGGCGGAAGCCTGAAGGCATCCAACTTGTCATCTCGAATATGAGATTGCCCGTCGCTTCGAGATCGCGGCGAACGACGTCATCCCCTTTGGGTCGAATGTCCCAGGAGTCGGGCATCCTTGACGTCTTGATCCGTTTCATTCGGTAGCGAAGCTGAAACACGATTGCATCACAGCCCGAACGTGCGGTCAGTTCGCCGCGCTCATTGCGGCTTACCGCCACTCCATGCGCCTCGAGATTCTGGCAAATAGCATTGAGAACGCAAAAAAGGCGCCGATCAGCATCGTTGAAGGGCGTTATCTTCTCCCACGCGCGGGTGCCGCAGTCATAATATTCCCTGCCGGCGCGTATATCCGCTTTTCGGCAAGCGATACGCTCGGCGATGACCGGGTGCGCATGAAACACCCGCTCAGAAATCCGAACCGGCGGAATCTTTGCCTTATGCCGATCGACCTGCGATTTGGGCGTCGCGGGAGGGGCCGACAAGTCCGATATGCGAAAGACGATCGCATCTACGCCTCGATTTCCGGATGGAAGCGGCGGTCTTGCACCAACCTGCTTGCCGAATGCGAGCTTGTTCCAATGGCCCCGGAGCGGCCGCGGAATCGCCTCTCGCTTGCACAGGCTGGCAAGCTGTTGGTCGGTAATCCCAAATTCTTCTGCAAGGCGTATCATCGGCTTCTGCCAGACGAGATCGTAAAGTTCTTGCCGTGTTATCGTCGCCTCATCGTTCATGGCCTCGCATTCTCCTACTCCTTCCAACGATGCGCGGCGGTGCATTTTTTGTTTGGTTTCGGGCTTGGATGATTGGGATGTAGATTATCAGCATCCAATAAATTTGAACAAAATTTACGGGAAATCCTCCGTCGTGCATCGTTGGGGTGAACGGGAGCGAAAAAGTCGAATGACGTGAACCGGGAGAAGCGCGCGCAGATCATGGCCTGGGTGGGGCGGGAAATCCTGCCGCACGAAGCGGACGTGCGCGCCTGGCTTCTTCGCACGCTCGATCCTGACGATCTGGAAGACGTGATACAGGAAACCTATTGCCAGATCGCGGGCCTGAAAGGCGTGAGCCATATCGCCAGCGGTCGCGCCTATTTCTTCACCGCGGCGCGCAGCATCGTTCTCATGCGATTGCGCCGCGCGCGCGTGGTCAGCATTGAATCGGTTACGGAGATCGAGAACACAGGGATCGCAATGGACGAGCCGACACCCGAACGGGTTGTCGCCGCCCGGCGCGAACTGGAAAGGGTGCAGCGTCTTATCGAGGAACTGCCCGACCGCTGCCGAAGGATTTTCGAGCTTCGCAAGGTTGATGGACTGTCGCAGCGCGAGGTTGCCGAGCAGCTTGGCGTTACGGAATTTGTGATCGGGAATGAGGTTGCCAAGGGCATGAAGCTGATATTGCAGTCGATAGCCGATGGTGATCGCAAGACCGCGCGAGCAATGGCAAGAATGGGATATGATGAGCGAACGCGAAACAGCACAAGCGATCAATGATCGCGCGGTCGAGTGGGTCGCTCGCATGGACCGCGAGAGCCATGACCCTGCCGTGCGCGCCGAACTCAAGGCGTGGCTCGCGGGTGATGATCGCCGTCGCGGCGCCTATTTCCGTGCCAAGGTCGCATGGAACATGCTCGACCGCGCGAGCGTCCTTCGCGCCGGACAACCGCTAGCTTACGAGGTGGCCGCCGCTGGCGGCGGCTGGTTTTCAAGGCGGCGTGTCATATTGGGCGGCGGTGCCGCCGCCGCCGCTGCCGCCGCATTGGTGGTCGGCCTTCCGCGCATGGATTTCTTCGCTGCGCCGGATGAGCAAATCCAGACGGCGATAGGGGAAATCCGGCGGGTGCCGCTAAGCGACGGCTCGCTTGCCGCCGTGAACACGCAAACCGCGCTCGACGTGACTATGAAGCCGAAGCTGCGCCAGATCGCGCTCAAGGGCGGCGAGGCGTGGTTTCAGGTCGCCAAGGATCGGGCGCGGCCGTTCGTCGTCGAAATCGGCGACGTGCGCGTTCGCGCGGTCGGCACGGCCTTTTCCGTCAGGCGGGAAGCGAACGGCGTCGATGTGCGAGTGACCGAGGGCGTCGTCGAGGTGTGGCGCGTCGGGGACGAAGCCAATATCCGCCGCGTCAAGGCGGGGACACGCGCCTTCATTGCACCCGACAAAGCCGTGGTGTCCATTGCCGCTGCGAGCGAGGAAATCGACAATGCGCTGGCATGGCGCACCGGCCAGCTTGTATTCGACGGGGACACGGTTGCGGAGGCGGTGGCCGAGTTCAACCGCTACAATGTTCGCAAGATCGAGCTTTCCGACGCGGCGCTCGGGCAAAAAAAGATGATCGGCCGCTTTCGCACGAACGAACCCGACGCCTTCGCGCACGCCGTTGAGATATTGACGGATTCTCGCGCCGTCATCACCGCCGACCGGATCATCCTGTCGTCGGATTGACGGATTTTTTCAGAAAAAATTACAAAAAAGTTTCGCTCACGCATCGTTGTCCATGTGAGCCCGAATGATCGGGCCGGATTACATGGGGGAGGATAATATGCGGTATCGCGATCTTCGCGGCGCGCTCGCGTCTTCGGCGGCAATTTGTGCGGTGGCGGTTGCGACGCCCGCGATGGCCCAGACCAAGAGCTTCGACGTCCCGGCGCAGTCCGCCGCCACCGGCATCCCCGCACTCGCGGAGCAGGCCGACATTCAGATTCTCGTCAGCGAAGAGGCGGTGCGCGGCAAGACGATCCGGGCGATCAAGGGGGCGATGAGCGTCGATCAGGCTGTTCGCCGTGCGGCCGCCGATGCGGGACTGCGCGTCGTGTCGAGCGATGGGCGCACCTGGACGCTGGCGCTGGCGACTTCCGCAGCGGCCGACCCCGCGCCGGACACCGGCTACACCGCCAACGAAATCGTCGTCACCGCCCAGAAGCGCGTGGAATCGGTGCAGGACGTGCCGATCGCCGTCACCGCGCTGTCGCAGAAGAATCTGGAGGAGCAGAAGATCGAGGGCGGTCCCGACATCATGCGCGCGGTTCCGAACCTGACTTTCAGTAAATCGAACTTCTCAAGCTACAATATTTCGATTCGCGGTATCGGCACCAAGGCCATTTCCGCCACGACCGATCCAGGCGTCGCTGTCAGCTTCAATAATACCGGGATGATTCAGAATCGCTTCTTCGAGCAGGAATTTTTCGACATGGAGCGGCTGGAGGTTTTGCGCGGACCGCAGGGCACTCTCTATGGTCG
>NZ_JBOHHU010000126.1:0-9328 GCF_050725615.1 Sphingopyxis sp. | reverse complement strand
GGTTGGGGGTGGGCCAGCAGCGTTGCGGTCTGCCCACCCCGCTGCGACTAGGGCGCAAGCGCCCAAGTCTCGCTGCCCCTCCCGCCTGCGGGAGGGGGATTAGCTCCATTCTTCAACAGCGCCTTCCGCTCGAAACCCGCCGTTCGGATTCTGCAAAACAAAAGGGACCGGAAGCATCCGCTTCCGGTCCCATTGTTTTTTGATCGAAAGCCTGCGCTTATGCGGCTTCCATGTCCTCATACTGCTCGACCGGACCCGAATCCTGGCCCTTGGCGTCGACGTCGCGATCGACGAATTCGATGATCGCCATCGGGGCGGCGTCCGAGGCGCGGATGCCGGCCTTGATCACGCGGGTGTAGCCGCCAGCGCGATCCTTGTAACGTTCGGCGATCGTGTCGAAGAGCTTCTTCAGCTGGGTTTCGTCGAGCAGGCGGCTCTGCGCGAGGCGACGATTGGCCAGGCCACCGCG
Source organism: Sphingopyxis sp. (assembly GCF_050725615.1). GTDB lineage: Bacteria > Pseudomonadota > Alphaproteobacteria > Sphingomonadales > Sphingomonadaceae > Sphingopyxis. The sequence continues at coordinate 8,859 of NZ_JBOHHU010000126.1, read as the reverse complement.
CTTGGCGAGCGTGACCAGCTTTTCGACATAGGGACGCAGTTCCTTCGCCTTGGCGACGGTGGTCATGATCTGCTCATGCTTGATGAGCGAGGCCGACATGTTGCGGAACATCGCGGTACGATGCGCGCTGGTGCGCTGCAGCTTCCGGCCACCCGATTTATGACGCATAATCCATTCCTTCGTTTGTCAAAGGGGCCGTGTGAGGTACCCCAAGCCAGGTCGATTGCGGGCCGACCCCTTCCCGTTGTTGGCCCCGGCCGAAGCCGGGGCGCCAGATCAGCCGAGAAGTTCCTGTTCGAGCTTCTTGGCCATTTCCTCGATATTCTCCGGCGGCCAGCCGGGGATGTCCATGCCGAGGCGCAGGCCCATCGACGACAGCACTTCCTTGATTTCGTTCAAGGATTTGCGGCCGAAGTTCGGGGTGCGGAGCATTTCGGCTTCGGTCTTCTGAACGAGGTCACCGATATAGATGATGTTGTCGTTCTTCAGGCAGTTGGCCGAGCGCACCGACAGTTCGAGCTCGTCGACCTTCTTGAGCAGGAAGCGGTTGAGCTGGTTGACGTCGCTCTCGTCGGCGGTGGTCGGCGACGCCGCCATGCCGATCATGCCGCTGTCGTTCATCGCTTCTTCGAAGTGGACGAAGACCTGCAGCTGGTCCTGGAGGATGCGCGCGGCGTAAGCGACGGCGTCTTCCGGGGTCACGGTGCCGTCGGTATCGACGGTCAGCGACAGCTTGTCATAGTCCAGTTCCTGGCCGATGCGGGCATTGTCGACCTTATAGGCGACCTGGCGCACGGGCGAGAAGAGCGAGTCGACCGGGATCAGGCCGATCGGCGCGTCGACCGGACGGTTGGCGGTCGCGGGGACATAGCCCTTGCCGGTGTCGGCGACGAGTTCCATGTTCAGCGTCGCGCCATCGTCGAGGTGGCAGATGACATGGTTCGGGTTCATCACCTTGATGTCGCCCGACACCATGATGTCGCCGGCCTTGACGGTCGCGGGACCAGTCGCCGACAACTGGAGCCGCTTCGGGCCTTCGCCTTCCATCTTGAGCGCGATCTGCTTCACGTTGAGGACGATGTCGGTGACATCTTCGCGCACGCCGGCCAGGCTCGAGAATTCGTGGAGGACGTTCTCGATCTTGATCGACGTGATCGCCGCACCCTGGAGCGACGACAGCAGCACGCGGCGCAGCGCGTTGCCCAGCGTCAGACCGAAGCCGCGCTCAAGCGGCTCGGCGACGAAGGTCGCCTTGCGCTTGCCGTCGCTGCCGGCCTTGATTTCCAGGTTGCTGGGCTTCTTCAATTCCTGCCAGTTCCGGATATTGACAGTCATGGTCTTCCCTTTGCTTTTGGCGGGACAGGGCGGGGGCGGAAACCGACCGGTCCGGCGTTAGGAGATAGCGGACGCGCCCCGGACGGGGCGGATCCGAAGCAGGTGTCAGACGCGGCGGCGCTTGGCCGGGCGGACACCATTGTGCGGGATCGGGGTCACATCGCGGATCGAGGTGATGTGGAAACCGACCGCCTGCAGCGCGCGCAGCGCCGATTCACGACCGGCGCCCGGGCCCTTGACTTCGACTTCGAGGGTGCGGACGCCATGTTCGGCGGCCTTCTTGCCGGCGTCTTCGGCGCACACCTGGGCGGCGTACGGGGTCGACTTGCGGCTGCCCTTGAAGCCCATCATGCCAGCGCTCGACCAGGCAATCGCATTGCCCTGGGCGTCGGTGATGGTGATCATCGTGTTGTTGAAGGTCGCGTTGACGTGGGCGACGCCCGACGAGATGTTTTTGCGTTCGCGCCGACGAAGGCGCTGCGGTTCACGAGCCATGATGCTATCCTAATCCTGAATTCTGCTAAGCGACAAAGTAAGGAAGCGCGCGCCCCTTCGAGAGAAGGGCGAGCGCGCTCAGAACCTTACTTCTTCTTGCCGGCGATCGGCTTGGCCTTGCCCTTGCGGGTGCGCGCATTGGTGTGCGTGCGCTGGCCGCGGACCGGCAGGCCCTTGCGATGACGCAGGCCGCGATAGCAGGCGAGGTCCATCAGGCGCTTGATGTTCATCGCGGTGTTGCGGCGAAGATCACCCTCGACCGTGTGGTCGGCGTCGATGGTTTCACGGATCTGCAGCACTTCGGCGTCGGACAGGTCCTGGACGCGGCGCGTGTGATCGATGCCCAGCTTGTCGGCGATGTCGACGGCGGACTTGCGGCCGATGCCGTGGATATAGGTGAGCGCGATGATCACGCGCTTGTTGGTGGGCAGATTGACGCCCGCGATACGTGCCATTGATACTTTCTCCTGCTCCACAGGGTCGCTGGCAACGACCCTATCTCAAAGCGTCTGATTTCCAACGCAAAAAACGGACCACGATGCGCATTGGGCGCTTCGCCGTCCGGTTATGATGTCGGAATGAACGCGCAAATAGGGTGAGTCGCCCGAATTGTCAAGCGAACTGCGGCGCGATGACGGGGTTTCCGCGCGGCGGAAACGGCGGGCGATAACGCCCTATGCCTTGGTTGTAAGCGCCACCGCGCGATCGTGCAAGCGGTCGACGACGGCCCGGTGGATTCCGGGGGCGCAGGCGATGACGCCGAACGCCTGGGCGCGCGGGGTGTTGAACGCCAGTGGTTCGCCAAAGGCGTCGGTCACCATCGCGCCCGCCTCGGTCGCGATCAGCGCGGCGGCGGCGACGTCCCATTCGAAACCCCAGCGCAAGGTCGCGACCAGGTCGGCGCGGTCGTCGGCGACGAGCGCCATGCGCAGCGCGATGCTGTTCGGCTTGGTGACGATGACGAGGTCGCTGTCGACGCGCGGCAGCGCATCGGCGGGGACGCGCGACCCCGAAAATTCGCAGCGCTGGCTGGCGTGAAGGGTCTCGCCGTTGAGCTGTGCGCCCTGGCCGCGCTGCGCGACCCACAGCTCGTCGAGCGCGGGGGCGTAGAGCACGCCGAATTCGGGAGCGCCGTCGACGACGAGCGCGACTGACACCGCCCAGCCGGGACGCCCGCGGATGAAGTCGCGGGTGCCGTCGATCGGATCGACGCACCACATCGCGCGGCACGACAGGCGGTCGGTATTGTCGGCGGTCTCCTCGGACAGCCAACCGGCCTCGGGCACCATCGCGCCGAGCACCGCCTTCAGCCGCGCATCGACCGCAAGGTCGACGTCGCTGACCGGGTTGTTCGGCGATTTATACTGGACGTCGACCGCCTTGCCCTCGCCGCGCCAGCGCGCCATCGCCATGTCGCCGACCTCGCGGGTCGCCGCGATCACGGCCTCGAGGTTGCGGTGCGGCACGGGGCTTAGCTCGACGCGACGGTCATGCCGTCGATGCGCAATGTCGGGGCGTCGGTGCCGTGGCGGAAGGCGAGGTCGTCGGCGGGGGTCAGCGCGGCGAACATCGCGATCAGATTGCCAGCGACGGTGAATTCGGCGATCGGTTCGGCGAGCTGACCATTCCGGATCGCAAAGCCCGACGCGCCGCGGCTGTAATCGCCGGTGACGGGGTTGACGCCCTGGCCAATCAGTTCGGTGACATAGACCCCCTCGACGACGTCGGCCATCAGCGCCGCCGGCGATGCCGTGCCCGCCGCCATATAGACGTTGCTGACGCTGACCCCCGACGCGCCGCCGCCGCGACTGGCGTGGCCGGTGGGCGTGAGGCCGAGCTGCCGGGCCGACGCATTGTCGAGCAGCCAGCCGGTCAGGCGCCCGCCCGATATCAGGTCGCGGGCATCGGTGGGCAGACCCTCGCCGTCGAAGGCACGGCTGCGGAGCCCGCGCAGCCGATGCGGCTCGTCGCGGATCACGATGGCGGAGTCGAATAGCTGGTCGTCTTCCTTGCCGAGCAGGAAGCTGGTGCCGCGCGCGATCGCGGGGCCGCTGATCGCGCCGAGCAAATGGCTGATCATACCGCTGCTGACGCGCGGGTCGTAGAAGACGGGGACCTTGCCGACCGGGGCCTTGCCGGGGTTGAGGCGCGCGACGGCGCGGGTGCCCGCGCGGGCGCCGATGGCGGCGACGCTTTCGAGATCGGCGAGGTGATGCGCGCTATGCCAGCCATAGTCGCGCTGCATGCCGGCGCCTTCGCCGGCGATGACGCTGGCCGACAGGCTGTGGCCGCTCGCGCCATAGCCGCCGGCAAAGCCATGGCTGGTGGCGAGCGCGATGCGGGTGCGGCTGTGGCTCGCGGTGCCGCCTTCGCTGTTGGTGACGCCGGCGACGGCGCGCGCCGCCTCTTCGACCGCGCGCGCGGTTTCCCGCATCGCCTGCGGATCGGCTTCGCTGCCGTCGTCGAGGTCGAGATCGGGGATGGCGCCCCGGAACAGCAGCTCCTCCGGCGCGAGACCGGCATAGGGGTCCTCGGGCGCCTCACGCGCCATCGCGACGCAGCGCGTGACCAGCTTGGCAAGTTCATCGGCGTCCATGTCGGCGGTCGAGACGCTGGCGCTGCGCTGGCCGACGAAGACGCGCAGGCTGATGTCCTGGCCTTCGGACCGCTCGACATCCTCGAGCGCGCCGAGCCGCATCGAGACCGATGTGGCGGCGTTGCAATAATAAAGCGCGTCGGCGGCGTCGGCGCCGGCCTTGGCGGCGGCGTCGCACAGCATCTGCGCGCGGTCGAGGGCTTCGGCGACGGTCAGCATGGGCGCGCCCTAGACCGGGCGCGGCAAGCCGTCAAAATCTTATCGGTGAAACGCGCCGCGATCGTCGGGGGTCAGCCGCCGATGACCGAGAGGCCGGTCGTCGCCGCCATCGCGCCGCTGACCCACAGGAAGGGCAAGGCGAGCGCGGCGATCCACAGGCGGCGGACATCACGGCGGAAGCGGGCGTGGAGGCCCCAGCTGGCCAGCGCCTGGCGGCTGAGATGGTACCAGCGCCGTTCGGTGATGCGCGCGATGGGCACCGCGATCGCGAGCAACAGGGTCAAGGCGATGAAGGTCAATGCGGTCGGCGCGCCCACTGCGATCGCGCTCGACACGAGCCAGATCTGCAGCGCGGCAAAAACGAGAAGCGCGGTGGCGGCATGAAAGGTCATTCGGCGACCGAGACTGCGTGCCGGAGGCACAGCGCGAGCGGGGCGCCCCAACAGGCGCGGTCCGAATGTTGATGCCATTTTTTCAGCCCCCTTAGGCCGGCGATTCCCAGAAACCCTGATTTTCAGCCAAACATTACCGAGTCAAGACAGTCTGCCGGTGATTCGTTAATTTTGCCTTCGATTCGCCCCGGATTGCGAACATTTCTGCGGCGAACCGCCCTATTGCAGCCAATTCGGCAGCAAAACGGCCTGCTGCGAGGGCGCGGATCGCCAAATGCTCCGACTCGCAGCCGCAAAAGGCTTTGGTCGATGGCGATATGGTTTCGGTCGAAACTTGCATCGGCGCGCCCGGCTGATAGCCTCTAAACCCTGTCGTCCGCACCATTCGGAAAAACAGGGGAAATCATCGATGCGTCATCTCGCCCTTCTGGCCGCGCTTGCGCTGCCGCTCGCGCCCGCACTGGCACAGGAAACCGCCAAGCCCGCTCCCGCAGCCCCCGTCGCGCCCAAGCCCGCGGCGTTGACCGCCGACGGCCTGCCCGACATTCCGGCCGAACTCGCCTCGGCGACCCGGCCCTATATGGAAAATCGCGGCGCGGGCTTCGTCGGCTGGAACCCGGTCGATAAATCGATGCTGATCTCGACGCGCTTCGGCAATACCAGCCAGATTCACCGGGTAGCCTTTCCGATGGCCGATCGCCGCCAGCTGACCTTCGAGGAAGAGCCGATCGGCGGCGCGTCCTGGTCGCCCAAGACCGCCGACATCATGCTGTTGCAAAAGGATATCGGCGGCAATGAATTCTATCAGATCTATGCGATGAAGGACGGCCGGCTCGAGCTGCTGACCGACGGCAAGAGCCGCAACGGGCTCAATGCGTGGAGCAAGGACGGCAGCCTCGTCGCCTATACTTCGACGCGCCGCAACGGCCGCGACAGCGACATCTATGTCATGGACCCGCGCGATCCGAAGACGACGCGCATGGTGGCGCAGGTCGATGGCGGCGGCTGGGGGGTCAGCGACATCGCCCCCGACAAGAGCTGGGCGCTGGTCGGCAAATATGTCTCGGTGCAAAAGGTCGACCTGTTCCGCCTCGACCTCAAGACCGGCCAGATGACCCCGATCGGCGATCACAGCAAGACCATCGCCCATGGCGGCGGCGCCTTTGCCCCCGATGGCACGATCTGGGGCACCAGCGACGAGGGCAGTGATTTCCAGCGGCTCGGCACGCTCGACCCCGCGACGGGCCAATTCACGCCCAGGGGGCCGGCCGAAAAATGGGACGTCGACACCTTCGCGATTTCCGAAGATGGCAGCTTCATCGCCTATGTCGTGAACGAGGCGGGCATGTCGAAACTGCGTCTGTTCGATCCCAAGACGGGGGCGGTGCGCACCGTCGACAGCCTGCCCGCCGGGATCATCGGCGGGCTCGAGATCGCGCCGTGGGGCGAGATCGGGATCAGCTTCACGTCGGCGCGCAGCGCCGCCGACGCCTATAGCATCGACCCGAAGACGCTGGCGGTGACGCGCTGGACGCAGAGCGAAACCGGCGGGCTCGACGTGACGAAGAATGTCGAACCCGAACTGGTCAAGGTGAAGAGCTTTGACGGGCTGGAGGTGTCGGGCTTCCTCTATCGCCCCGACCCGGCGAAATTCCCTGGCAAGCGGCCGCTGATTATGAATGTCCATGGCGGGCCGGAGGGCCAGTCGCGCCCGGGCTTCCTTGGCCGCAACAATTATCTGATCAACGAGCTGGGTATCGCGGTCTTCTATCCCAATGTTCGCGGCTCGACGGGCTATGGCAAGACCTTCGTCAGCCTCGACAATGGTCCGTTCAAGCGCGAGGACAGCGTCAAGGACATGGGGGCCTTCCTCGACCTGTTCGCGAAGGACAAGACGCTCGATGCGACGCGCTTCGGGCTGACCGGGGGCAGCTATGGCGGTTATATGTGCTATGCGGCGGCGACCCATTATGCCGACAAGCTGCGCGCCAATCTTTGCGTCGTTGCGATCTCGAACTTCGTGACCTTCCTTGAAAATACCCAGGAGTATCGCCGCGACCTGCGCCGCGTCGAATATGGCGACGAGCGCGTGCCCGAACAGCGCGCCAAGCTGATCGAAATCTCGCCGCTCACCCGCGTCGGCGATATCAAGAAACCGCTGTTCATCGTCACCGGCGCCAACGACCCGCGCGTGCCTGCATCGGAGGCCGACCAGATCGTCGCCGCAGTGCGCGGCAAGGGCGGCACGGCGTGGCACCTCGTCGGCACCAACGAAGGCCATGGCTTCGCGAAGAAGGAAAATGTCGATTACCAGTTCTGGGCGTCGCTGCTGTTTTGGAAACAATATCTGCTGAATTGAGGTCGCTTTCGCGCATTTGACTCTCTGTCGCCCTGCGCTCAGTCTTGCCATGGACGAGGGCAGGGGGCAGCGGTCATGGCAAGAGCGGCAATGATTTTGGGTTTCGCGGCGGCGCTGGGGCTGGCGGGCTGCGCGGCGGGGCAGAAGCCCGCAGCGGGCAACGCGCGTCCGCTGACCAGCATCACCTTGCCCAAGCCCGGCAGCTTCCTGGCGCTGTCCGATGTCCATTATGACGGCAACAGCAGTGACCAATGGGGCCGCAACCACGAGACGAGCAAGCTGTTGTGGACCCGCGCGCAGGCTGAGGCGGGGCAGGTCATCGCCCAATCGGATCCCGATTTCATCGTCTACCTCGGCGACCTGCCCGCGCATGGCATGCCGCAAAGCGTGCGCGAGCAGCAATTCCGCACCGTGCTCGACGGGCTGCAGGCGCTGGTCGCGGGGTCGGACCGGCGGCTCTTGTTTTTGCCCGGCAACAACGACAGCGACGGCGAGGATTATTGCGCCTTCACCACCGGCGGCGAGACCCCGTTCGATGCCGCGACCGACCCCGCCGCCTGGCCCATGGTCAATGCGAAGCCGGGCGATATCATCGACGCCAGCCAATTGGCGCGCGGCTTCTACGCCGCCTATCCGCTGGGCAAGCCGGGGGCGGGCCGCAGCGGTCCGTCGCTGCGCCTGCTCGCGCTCAACACGGTGATCTTCAACCCCAACTACGGCGTCTTCAACAATGGTAACTGCGTCGATGCGGCGACGCGGCAGGCCGATGCCAATGCGCAGCTCGAATGGCTGGCGGCGCAGCTCGCCGCGACGCGCACTGCGGGCGACAAGGCGGTGCTCGCGATGCATGTGCCGCCGGGCACCGACGGCTATAGCGGCTATCCGAACTGGAACCCCGATCTGCTCTACACCGGCAGCGATGCGACGCTCGCCGCTTATGCGGGCAAGCCGGTGCAGGACGCCTATCTGGGCATCGTCGCATCCTATCAGGCCGAGATCAGCGGTACGATGAGCAGCCACACCCACCTCAACGACATGCGGCGGCTGCGCGACTGTGCGGGGGAGATGACCGAGCTCGACCTGTCGATCCCGGCGATCACCACCGACCATGGCAGCAACCCGGCGATGCAGCTCTTCACCTATGACGCGCGCTACGAATGGCTGGAGCGGATGACGCGCTATGCCAGCGAGAAGACCGGCAAGGATTGGGCGGCGGCGAACCGCTTCAGTTTCGCCGCCAATTATCCCTGCGCGCATTGCACGGGCACCGAGACGATGGCGCAGCGGATCGCGAAGATCGACGACGCCGGCCTGTTGCAGGGCATGCTGGCCTATCTCACCGTCAAACGCGGGGCAGGCAGCGGTCCCAATTACCAGGCGGCCATGGACGTGCGCTGCAGCGGGAAATGAAGCCGTAGCCCTGAGCTTGTCGAAGGGCGCCTCACTGAGAAGCGCCCTTCGAC
>NZ_JBOHHU010000125.1:0-9330 GCF_050725615.1 Sphingopyxis sp. | reverse complement strand
AAGCGGGACCCCGGATCGAGTCCGGGGTGACGAAGAAAGCCGTTGGGCCGCTTATTCGCCGGTCGGGAAGCCGCGCTTGCGGAGCAGCGCCTTCACATCGGGGTCGCGGCCGCGGAAGGCGCGATAGGCCTCGGCGCGGTCGGTTTCGTTGCCGGTCATCAGCAATATGGTGCGGAACTTGTCGGCGACGCTGCGGTCCCACGGCCCGCCGGCCTCGGTGAATGCCGCCCAGGTGTCGGCGTCCATCGTCTCCGACCAGAGGTAGGAGTAATAGCCCGCCGAATAGGCGTCGCTGCTGAACAGATGCCCGAACTGCGGCAGGCGGTGCCGCATCACGATTTCCTTGGGCATGCCGATTTCGGCCAGCGTCTCGCGCTCGAACTTGTCGATGTCGGTCGGCGGGGTCTTGCGGTCGTGCAGCTTCATGTCGACGATCGCGCTCGACAGATATTCGACGGTCGAAAAGCCCTGGTTGAACTTGTCCGAGGCGAGGATCTTGTCGACCAGCGCCTGCGGGATCGGCGCGCCGGTCTTATAATGCGTCGCGAATTTCGACAGCACTTCGGGCGTCATCAGCCAATTCTCGTTCACCTGGCTCGGATATTCGACGAAGTCGCGCGGCACCCCGGCGAGCGCGGGGTAGTAGACATGCTGCAACAGATAATGAATGCCGTGCCCGAATTCGTGGAACAGGGTCTGCGCATCGTCGAGGCTGACGAGCGTCGGCTCGCCGTTCGCGCCCTCGGTGAAATTATTATTGTTCGACGCGAGCACATTGCGCTCGCCGCCCAGCGTCTGCTGGCTGCGATAGGTGGTCATCCACGCGCCCGAGCGTTTGCCGTCGCGCGCGAAATTGTCGAGGTAGAGGACGCCGACATTCTCGTTCGTCTTGAGGTTATAGACCTCGAAGGTCTTCACCTTGGGGTCGAAGACGGGGATGGTGCCGGTGTTCTCGCGGAAGCCCAGGTCATAGAGCTGGCCCGCCGACCAGAACATCGCATCGCGCAGCTTGTCGAGCTGGAGATAGGGCTTCACCTCGCTTTCATCGAGGTCATATTTCGCCTTGCGGACCTTCTCGGCATAATAGCGATAGTCCCACGGTTCGATGGTCAGCTTGGGGCCTTTGCCGGCCTTGGCGTCGGCGTCGGCGATCGCCTGCATGTCGGCGACCTCCTCATGCACGCGGGCGACCGCGGCGGGCCACACCTTCATCATCAGCCCCATCGCGGCCTCGGGGGTCTTGGCCATGGTGTCGGCCATGCGATAGGCGGCGTGGTTCGGGAAACCGAGCAGTTCGGCGCGCTGTTGGCGCAGCTGCAAGATCTCGGCGATCGTTGCATTGGTGTCGTTGGCGTCGCCATTGTCGCCGCGGCTGACGAAGGCCTTATAGACTTTCTCGCGCAGGGCACGGTTGGTGGCGTTTTGCAGCACCGGCTGCGCCGACGAGCGGGTGTTCTTGATCGCCCATTGGCCGGGTTTGCCCTGCGCTTCGGCGGCCGAGGCGAGCGAGGCGATAAAACCGGGTTCGAGGCCGGCGAGTTCGGCCTTGTCGGTGACGAAGGTATAGAGTTTCTCGTCGCCGAGCAGCTTCGACGAGAAGGTCGAGAACAGCCCTTCGAGCTTGGCGTTCAGCGCGACGAGCTTGGCCTTGTCGGGGGCCGACAGATTGGCGCCGTCGCGGACCATTTCGTCATAGCTGCGCTCGACGATGCGGATTTGCTGCGCGTTGAGGCCGCTGGTGTTGCGGGCGTCATAGACCGCCTTGTAGCGCGCGAAGAGCTTCGGCTCGAGGAACAGCTCAGTGTAGAAGGTGGAGATTTTGGGGCTCCACTCGGCGTCGATATCCTCGACGCGGTCGTTCGACTTGTTCGACGACTGCACCCCCCACAAAGCGAACAGCCGGTCGGCGGTGTCGCCCACCAGCATCATCGGAACATGGGTGTTCTCGAACGTCGGGGCCTCGGGATTGTCGATCACCGCCTGAACCTGCGCCCTGGTCTCCGCCATCGCCTTGGCAAAACCGTCGGGGAAGAGTTCGGGATCGAGCTTGTCCCACGGCGGCACCCCTTCATAGGGGCCGGTCCAGGGGGCGAGCATCGGATTGCCGTCGGCGGGCGCGGTGACGGCGGGGGCGGTGGTTTCGGCGGCGAAGGTCATCTGGTTCATACTCGCGAGCATCGCCGTCGATGCAAGCAGAGTCGACAGACGACGAACAAAAGCGGGCGCGTTGCGCGGCATGTCTGGAATCTCCCGGTGGAAAAGGTTTCGGACGAAACCATGTCGGCGGGCGTCTTAACCTTATATGACAGAGCGGTGCAAGTTTGGGGGATCGGTCAGCCCGCGAACATCGGCTGCACGAGACCGGGCACCTCGACCCGGAAAGTGAAGACCCCGCCGGCATGCGGTTGCGCCTGGCGTTCGCCCTCGGTCAGATTCTTGCCGGCGCTGGTCACGAAGGCGGTTCGCATGTCGTCGCCGCCAAAGGCGATCATCGTCGGGCGCTGGACCGGCAGGTCGACGGTTTGGAGCAATTCGCCCCGCGGCGACAGGCGGACGATGCGCCAACCGTCCCACAGCGCCGACCAGTAACAGCCTTCCGCGTCGACTGCTGCGCCGTCGGGGCGGCCATTGCCTTCGACAAATTTATGGAACAACCGGCCTTCGCCGAGCGCGCCGGTCGCGGGATCGACGGCATAGGCGTGGATACGGTGCGTCGGGGTGTCGGCGTGATAGAAGGTCCGGCTGTCGGGGCTGAACGCCGCGCCGTTGCTCGTCATCAGCCCGCCGAGCATCGGGGTGAGGCTGCCGTCGGGATCGAGCCGATAGAGGGTCGCGTCGCGCTTCGGCTTGTCGGCGGTCAGGCTGCCGACCCACAGCCGCCCGGCGCCGTCGACGCAGCCGTCGTTGAAACGCTGGTGCGGCAGGCCCGCGAGCGCGGCGGGGCCGAAGGGGCGCGGCGCTGTGCCCCATTCGTCGATCAGCGCGCAGCCGTCGCCCAACGCCGCCACCAGCCCGCCGTCCGCGCGCGGCGCGACGCAGCCCACCGGTTCGGAGAGCTGCATCCAGGCATGGTCGCCGGTGACGGGATCGAGCCGATGGATCTGCTGCGCGTCGATATCGACCCAATAGAGGCGGGCTTCGCCTGCGTGCCAGCGCGGCGACTCGCCGAGCAAAGCGCCGGCGTCGAGGAGGAGTTGGACCATGCGCGCCGTGTAACGCGCGTCGCCGCCACTGCCCAGCGCCTGCAAACCTATTCGTCCACCGCGGCTTTGCGCGGACGATGCCGCAACATATCATGCCGTAGCGGCATTTCTACTTGACGTGCACGTAAACGTAAGGTCAGGTGGCGTCGAAGGGCGCGCGGCAGCGCGGCCATGCACGCGCGCCGGCTCCCCGCTTTCGTCCGGCCGTCACACGGGAGAAGAAGACGATGTCGCTCGATAACCTGTCGCGCTCGGCCTATGGCGAGGACCATGAGGCGTTCCGCGCCACGGTCCGCCAGTTCCTTGAAAAGGAAGTCGCGCCCAACGCCGCGCAATGGGCCGAGGACAAGATCGTCCCCAAGTCGATCTGGCCCAAGGCGGGCGAGCTCGGCATGCTGTGCCCGACGGTGCCCGAGGAATATGGCGGGCTGGGCCTCGACTTCGGCTATAATGCGATCGTCGATGAAGAGAGCGCGTATTATGGCCGCGCGACCACCGGCTTCTCGCTCCAGTCGGACATCGTCACCAGCTACATCGTCAAATATGGCAGCGAAGAGCAGAAGAAGCACTGGCTGCCCAAGATGGTGGCGGGTGAGGTGATCACCGCGATCGCGATGACCGAGCCGGGAACCGGCTCGGACCTCCAGGGCATGCGCACGACCGCGAAGAAGGATGGCAATCATTATGTCATCAACGGGTCGAAGACCTTCATCACCAATGGCCAGAACGCCGACCTGATCCTCGTCTGCGTCAAGACCGACACCGAAATCCAGCCGGCGTGGAAGGGCGTGTCGATCGTCCTCGTCGAGGCCGACCGCGAAGGTTATGAACGCGGTCGCAACCTCGACAAGATCGGGCAGGACGAGGCCGACACGTCGGAAATGTTCTTCAACGACGTCCGCGTGCCGATCACCAACTGCCTCGGCGAAGAGGGACAGGGCTTCATCTATCTGATGAGCGAATTGCCGCAGGAACGGCTGTCGATCGCGGTCAGCGCGCAGGCGGCGTCGCAGCGCGCCTTCGACGACACGGTCGAATATACCCGCGACCGCAAGGCGTTCGGCAAGCCGATCCTCGATTTCCAGAACAGCCGCTTCGTGCTCGCCGATTTGAAGGCCAAGCTGCAGGTGGGCTGGGCGCATCTCGACTGGGCGCTTGCGCGCCACATGAAGAAGGAACTGACCCCCGAGGAGGGCGCCGCGGCGAAGCTGTGGCACACCGAACTCCAGTGGGAGGTGATGGACAAATGCCTCCAGCTGTTCGGCGGCTCGGGCTATATGAACGAATATCCGATCGCTCGCGCCTGGCGCGCCGCACGCGTGACGCGCATCTTCGGCGGCACCAACGAGATTATGAAGGAACTGATCGGGCGGAAACTATAGTCCCCCCTCCCGCAGGCGGGAGGGGCAGCGAGACTTACGAGCTTGCTCGTTAGTCGCAGCGGGGTGGGCCTTTTCACCCCCGACGCTCGCTTCGCTCGCGCCCACCCCTAGCCCCTCCCGCCTGCGGGAGGGGAACTACGAAAGGAACTCCCCATGGCTCATGCATATATCGTCGATGCCGTTCGCACCGCCGGCGGCAAGCGCGGCGGCAAGCTCGCCGGCGTCCACCCCGTCGACCTCGGCGCCGCCGTTTTCGACGCGATCGCCGCCCGCAATGATTTCGACACCTCGAAGATCGACGACGTCATCACCGGCTGCGTGTCGCAGGGCGGCCAGCAGACGATGGACCTCGGCCGCAACGCCGTGCTCGCGTCGAACCTGCCCGATTCGATCCCTGCGGTGACGATCGACCGCCAGTGCGGCTCGTCGCAGCAGGCGATGATGTTCGCGGCGCAGGCGGTGATGTCGGGCACGCAGGACATCGTCCTCGCCAGCGGCATCGAAAGTATGACCCGCGTTCCGATGGGCAGCGTCGCGACGCTCTTCATCAAGGAAGGCCTTGGTCACTACAAGTCCGAGCGGCTGGAGGAGAAATTCCCCGGCATCATGTTCAGCCAGTTCGCCGGCGCCGAAATGATCGTCCAGAAGCATGGCTTCACCAAGGACGACCTCGACGCCTTCGCGCTCGAAAGCCACCGCCGCGCCAAGGCCGCGACCGAAGCCGGTCGCTTCCAGCGCGAGATCGTCGGGCTCGAGATCGACACCCCCGAAGGCCGCGCCATGCACCTCGTGGACGAAGGCATCCGCTTCGACGCGACGCTCGAAGGCATCGCCGGGGTCAAGATCCTGCAGGAAGGCGGCTCGATCACCGCCGCCTCGTCGAGCCAGATCTGCGACGGCGCCTCGGCGGCGCTGATCGTGTCGGAACAGGCGCTGAAGGATCATGGTCTCACCCCGCGTGCACGCATCCACCACATCTCGGTGACCGCAGGCGACCCGGTGATCATGCTCGAAGAACCTTTGTTCGCGACCGAAAAGGCGCTGAAGAAGGCGGGCATGAAGATCGGGGATATCGACGCCTATGAAGTCAACGAGGCGTTCGCGCCGGTGCCGCTCGCCTGGCTCAAATATCTGGGCGCCGACCATGCGCGGCTCAACGTCCATGGCGGCGCGATCGCGCTCGGCCACCCGCTCGGCGCCTCGGGCACCAAGCTGATGGCGACGTTGCTCGGCGTGCTCGACGCGACCGGCGGCAAATATGGCCTCCAGACGATGTGCGAAGGCGGCGGCCAGGCCAACGTCACGATCATCGAACGGCTGTAAGCAATTTGGCGTCGCCCCCGCGAAGGCGGGGGCCGCTATCGGGGTAGCGCGAGGCTGCCAACGGCCCCCGCCTTCGCGGGGGCGACGAATATGAACTAGGGAGACCAATATGAAACTCGATTCCACCGTATCCGCCGTCGTCACCGGCGGCGCCTCGGGCCTCGGCGCCGCGACCGCGCGCGCGCTGGCGGCCAAGGGCGTCAAGGTCGCGATCTTCGACCTGCAGGAAGAAAAGGGCACGGCGCTCGCGGCCGAACTCGGCGGTGTGTTCTGCGAATGCAATGTCACCGACGACGCGTCGGTCGATGCCGCTTTCGCCAAGTCGCGCGAAGCGATCGGCCAGGAACGCATCCTCGTCAATTGCGCGGGCACTGGCAACGCGATCAAGACCGCGAGCCGCAGCAAGGAAGACGGCAGCATCAAGCATTTCCCGCTCGATGCCTTCAACTGGATCATCCAGATCAACCTCGTCGGCACCTTCCGTTGCATCGCCAAGTCGGCGGCGGGCATGATGACGCTGCCGCCGATGGAAGACGGCGAGCGCGGCGCGATCGTCAACACCGCGAGCGTCGCGGCCGAGGACGGCCAGATCGGCCAGGCGGCTTATTCGGCCTCGAAGGGCGGCGTCGTCGGCATGACGATTCCGATCGCGCGCGACCTCGCGAGCGAGAGCATCCGCGTCAACACGATCCTGCCCGGCATCTTCGACACCCCGCTGCTTGCGGGCGCGCCGCAGAATGTCCGCGACGCGCTGGGCGCCTCGGTGCTCAATCCGAAGCGCCTCGGCAACCCTGCCGAATATGCCGGTCTTGCGCTGACGATGATCGAGAACGGCTATTTCAACGGCGAGGACGTGCGCCTCGACGGCGGCATCCGCATGGGTCCGCGCTGATATGCCGAAACCGGAGAGCTGGCGGCTGAACGCCGCAAGCTACCCCGTCCATCTCGACCTGCAGACGCGGTTCCAGGACATGGACATCAACGGCCACCTCAACAATGTGGCCTTTGCGGCGCTGTTCGAAAGCGGCCGGGTGCTGCTCAACCGCGAGGTGCGCCCGCTGACCGAGCGCCCCGCGAACGAGCGCACGATGGTCGCGGCGGTCGAGATCAACTATCTCGCCGAGGGCAATTTCCCCGACCCGGTGCAGATCGCGACCGGGATCGGCCGGCTCGGCACTTCGAGCTGGACGATCGTCCAGGCGATGTTCCAGAACGGCCGCTGCATCGCGACCTGCGACACGGTGGTGGTGTGCCGCACCGACGGGCAGGCGAGACCGCTGCGCGCGGAGATGGTCGCGGAGCTCGAAGCGAAGCTGGCGCAGGCGGCCTGACCGACCCACCGTCGCCCCCGCGAAGGCGGGGGCCGCCTTCGGACTTAAGCTTCGTTGCTTTGTAAACCTCCAGCGGCCGCGTCCAGAGGCACCTGACTCTGGTCGCCCTTCGCGGGGGCGACGGACATTTTAAAGCTTCTTGTCCGCATCGGGCACCGAGCGGATCAGGTCGCGCGCGAAGCCGATCAGGCCGATCTGGCGGCGGCGCTTCAGCCGTTCGGCGCGCAGGATCGCCATGACCTCGCCATAGCATTCGCCGACATGGTCGTTGATCAGCACATAGTCGTAACCGTCCCAGTGGCTGATCTCGTTCGCGGCGCGTTCCATGCGCGCGGCGATCACCTCGTCGCTGTCGGTGTTGCGCGACCGCAAGCGGCGTTCGAGCTCCTCCATCGTCGGCGGCAGGACGAAGACGCGCACGACGTCGGGACCGGCCTCCTGATAGAGCTGCTGGGCGCCTTGCCAGTCGATGTCGAACAGCACATCCTTGCCCGCGGCGAGCAGCGCCTCGACCGGCGCGCGCGGGGTGCCGTAGCGGTGACCGAAGACATGCGCCCATTCGAGGAACTCGCCGTCGGCGGCCATTTGCTTGAAGCTGTCGGTGTCGACGAAATGATAATGGACGCCATCCTCCTCGCCCGGACGCGGCGGGCGGGTGGTGGCCGAGACCGAAAGCGCGATGTCGCCGTCGGCCTCCAGCATCATGCGCGAGATGGTGGTCTTGCCCGCGCCCGAGGGCGAGGAAAGGACGAACAACACGCCGCGGCGGTTCAGGTGGACGCTTTCAGCCATGGGCGCTAATTGCGCGGAGAGGCGCAGCGGTCAAGGGGGACACATATGGCGGGAATATCGCGCAGGGGCTGGCTGGTCGCCGCAGCGCTCGTCGCGCTGCTCGCCGCGATCCTGTTCGCGATGGGACGCCCGCCGATCTGCCCGTGCGGGACGATCAGCCTGTGGCACGGCATCGTCCAGTCGAACCAGAACAGCCAGCAGATTTCGGACTGGTACAGCTTCAGCCATATCATCCACGGCTTTATCTTTTTCGGCCTGTCGCGCCGGCTGCTGCCGCGCCAGCCCCTGTGGGTCGCGCTGGGACTCGCGATCGGGATCGAGGGCGCATGGGAAATCCTCGAAAATTCGCCGATCATCATCGACCGCTATCGCGAAGTGACGATGGCCTTCGGCTATTCGGGCGATTCGATCCTCAACTCGGTCAGCGACACTTTGTTCATGGTCGCGGGCTTCCTCGCCGCGAGCCGGATGCGCTGGTGGGCGACAGTGGCGCTGGCGATCGCCTTCGAACTGTTTACGCTGTGGACGATCCGCGACAATCTGACGCTCAACGTCCTGATGCTGGTCTCGCCGGTCGAGGCGATCCGGGACTGGCAGGCGGGGGCCTGAAAATGCCTCCACCCCGCCGGACGAATCCGACGGGGCTTCGGGCGACCCGGCTCGCCGGGTGATCGGCACCGGGGATGGCCGTTCGTCACAGATGGGCGAGGGCCGGGGCGGTTCGGTTACAGGCGACAGTGCAGGGTGCTGCCGTCGCGGCCGCGATAGCTGTCGGTGCGGGCGTGATAGGAGCGATAAGCACGCTGGCAGGCGCGGACATGGCGATACCAGTCGCCCTCTTTGCCGAAATGCTGCGGCGGGGCGGGAGGGCGCGTGCCCCAGCTCTTGTCCCAATGGCCATAGCGCGCGTCGCCCTTAGGCTCGGGTTTGGCGGCAGGTTTCGGCGCCGGTCTGGACGCATCGCGTTTCGGCTCGGCCTTCGCTTGCGCGGGCCTGGGCTGCTCCGCTGCGGCGGGCGTGGCGGCGATGGTCATCGCAGCGAGCGCGGCGAGCAACAGGATGCGGGGGGTCATCGTCGGTCTCCTTCGGTGGGGGATGATGGGGCTTCGGCCGCGGTCACCGCGCCATCGCGGTCGCGATCCCAGGCGTCGAGCATCGCGGCGGCGGGGGCGACGAATTCGGCGCGCGAGATGAAGCCATCCTCATTGCTGTCCTCGGGACGCGGGAAGGGGAAGCCCTGCGCCGGATTGCCGCCACCGGGCGGCGGCCCGGACGGGCGTCCTCCGGGGTGGGCGGGGC
>NZ_JBOHHU010000124.1:0-9407 GCF_050725615.1 Sphingopyxis sp. | reverse complement strand
GATCAAGTCCGGGGTGACGAAGCAGGGAGGTGGCAGTTCATATTTCGCACGCGTTGCTCTAGGGGGTCAGCAACACCGAGTCGCCACCCCAACAGGAAGCCCAGCGCCATGAAATTCTTCGCCGACACCGCCGAAATCGCCGACATCCAGGAACTGGCCGCGACCGGCCTGCTCGACGGGGTCACCACCAACCCGTCGCTGATCGCCAAGTCGGGCCGCGATTTCAAGGAAGTGACGCGCGAGATTTGCGCGCTGACCACCGGCCCCGTCTCGGCCGAAGTCGTCGCGCTCGACCATGAAACGATGATGAAAGAGGCCGAAATCCTCCGCAAGATCGCGCCCAATGTCTGCATCAAGGTGCCGCTGACGATCGACGGCCTCAAAACCTGCAAGGCGCTGACCGGCGAGGGCACGATGGTCAATGTCACGCTCTGCTTCTCGGCGGCGCAGGCGCTGCTCGCCGCCAAGGCCGGCGCAACCTTCGTCTCGCCCTTCGTCGGCCGCCACGACGACAATGGCTTCGACGGCATGCAGCTGATCTCGGACATCCGCCTGATCTACGACAATTATGGCTATGAGACCGAGATCCTCGTCGCCAGCGTCCGCCACGGCATCCACGTCCTCGAAGCCGCCAAGATCGGCGCCGACGTGATGACCGCGCCGCCTTCGGTCATCAAGGGCCTGTTCAAGCATATCCTGACCGAAAAGGGCATCGAGGGCTTCCTCGCCGACTGGGCGAAGACCGGCCAGTCAATCTAACGCTCGTCGTTAACAGTTGACGTAAACGTCAACCTGCGTCGATACTCTCCCGCGACAAAGGGAGAGATTCGATGACCGACACCGCCGTCCCCGCCGTCCTGAGCGAACGCCAGGGCCATATCCTGATCGTCACGATCAACCGGCCCGAGGCGCGCAACGCGGTCAATGCCGCGGTGCATGTCGGCATCGGCACGGCGCTGGAAGAGGCGGAAAACAACCCCGAAATCCGCGTCGTCGTGATCACCGGCGCGGGCGACAAGAGCTTCTGCGCGGGCGCCGACCTGGTCGCGGTGTCGCGCGGCGAAATGCTGTTCCCTGCGGACAAGGCGCAACAGGCGTGGGGCTTCGCGGGCATGGTCGCGCATCCGATCTCGAAGCCGATCATCGCCGCGGTCAACGGCTTCGCCTTTGGCGGCGGCTGCGAAATCGCGCTGATGAGCGACATCATCGTCGCGTCCGAAAATGCGCAATTCGGCCTGCCCGAGGTCAAGGTCGGGCTGTTCGCCGCCGCCGGGGGCGCCTTCCGCATCGCGCGCCAGCTGCCGCAAAAGCTCGCTATGGAGCATCTGCTGACCGGCGATCCCTTCGACGCCGCGACCGCGCATCGCTACGGCTTCGCCAACCGCGTCGTATCGCCCGCCGACCTGATGCCCACCGCGATCGCGCTCGCCGAAAAGATCGCCGCCAATGCGCCGCTGTCGGTGCAGGTGTCGAAACGCGTCGCGCTCGGCATCCACGACGGCCGCATCGCCTCCGACGCCGCGGCCTGGGAAGCCAATACGCTCGAACGCAACGCGTTGATGCGCAGCGAGGACGCGCGCGAAGGTCCGCTCGCCTTCGCGCAAAAGCGCAAGCCCGAATGGAAGGCGCGCTGATATGGGCATGACCGATCCCGAGCGCATTCCCGTCATCATCGGCGTCGGCCAGATCAACGACCGGCCCGAGGACCCCGACCAAGGGCTCGACTCGCTCGGGCTGATGGTCGCGGCGCTGAATGTCGCGGCTGAAGATGCCGGCGTGTCGCTGACCGAGATCGACAGCCTCGCGATCGTCGACCAGATCAGCTTCCACAGCCTCGGCAAGCTGCCCGAACCGCTCGCCGCCGCGATCGGCGCCTCCCCCGCGATCAACTACCAGTCCGATGCCCCGCACGGCGACACCCCGATCCGCCTGCTCAACGAGGCCGCGAACCGCATCGGCGCCGGCGAGATCAAACTCGCCGCGATCGTCGGCGCCGAGGCGCTGCGCACCGCCGCCGGCCGCGCCGCCAAGGCCGCGCAGGGCGAGGACAAAAGCTATAACGCCGTCCGTCAGGTCGCGACCCGGCGCGAGCCCAATTATGCGCAGGTCCACGGCCTGTCGGCGCCCGTCGACGTCTATCCGCTCTACGAAAACGCGACCCGCGCCGCCTGGGGCCAAAGCCTCGCCGAAGCGCAGGACGAAAGCGCCGCGATCTGGTCGCGCTTCTCCGAGGTCGCCGCGACCAACGACGGCGCCTGGATCCGCAAGCCCGCGACGCCGGCGGACATCCTGACCGTCGACGAGCGCAACCGCCCGATCGCCTTTCCCTATTCGAAGCTGATGGTCGCCAATTCGTCGGTGAATCAGGGTGCGGGCTTCCTCGTCGCCAGCCTCGCCGAGGCGCGCCGCCGCGGCATCGCCGAAGACCGGCTCATTTATGTGGGCATGGGCGCTGCGGCGAAGGAGCCTGCGAGCATTCTCCATCGCGACCGCTACGACGGCAGCGTCAGCATGGAGACGAGCATCAACCGCACGCTCGCGTTGAACGCGATGACGGTCGCGGATTTCGACTGCGTCGAACTGTACAGCTGCTTTCCCTGCGTACCCAAGATGGCGCGCCGCACGCTCGGCTGGTCGGTCGACAAGCCCGCGACGGTGTTCGGCGGCCTGACCTTCGGCGGCGGCCCGATCGCCAATTATATGAGCCATGCGGTGGTCTCGATGGTCGAGAAATTGCGCCAGGAGGGTCGCTACGGCTTTCTCTTCGCCAACGGCGGCTTCGCGACCGACAATCATTGCATCGTCCTCGGCAGCGAACCGATCGCCGCCGCGAGCTTCCCGCAAAATTTCGACTATCAGGCCGAAGCCGAGGAAAAGCGCGGCCCCGTCCCCGAACTGGTCAAGGATTATGCGGGGCCGGCGACGATCGAAAGCTACACCGTCTTCTATGCCCGCGACGGCGCGCCAAAGACCGGCGTCGTGGTCGCGCGCACGCCGGGCGGCGAACGCACATTGTCGCACGTCGATGTGAACGACCCCGCGATGCTGGCCTTCCTGACCGACGGCAAGGTCGAGCCGGTGGGAACGGCGGGCGAAGTCATAGCGCTCGGCGACGACCGTTTCAGCTGGCGCACGGCCTGATCCTCCCCGCAAGCGGGGAGGATATTAGAGATCGAAACTCACCCCCTGCGCCAGCGGCAACGCGTCCGAATAATTCACCGTGTTCGTCGCGCGCCGCATATATTGGCGCCAGCTGTCCGATCCGCTCTCGCGCCCGCCGCCGGTCTCCTTCTCGCCGCCGAACGCGCCGCCGATCTCGGCCCCCGAAGTACCGAGGTTGACGTTGGCGATCCCGCAATCGCTCGCGACCAGAAACCGCTCGGCCTCGCGCATATCGGTGGTGAAGATCGCCGACGACAGCCCCGCCGCGACCGCATTATGCGCGTCGATCACCGCATCGAGATCGTCGTAGCGCATGACATAGAGGATCGGCGCGAAGGTCTCTTCGAGCACCGGCCCGACCTGCCCCGGCATCTCGACCAGCGCGGGGCGCACATAGAAGCCCGCGCCCTCGCCGACGCGCTCGCCGCCCGTCACGACGCCGCCCGCCGCCTTGGCGGCGACGAGCGCTTCCTGCATCATCTCATAGGCCGCGCGGTCGATCAGCGGCCCGACGAGCACCTCGCCAGCCAGCGGATTGCCGACCGCAACGCTGGCATAGGCCGCCTTCAGCTTGGCGACGAAACCGTCATAGATGCTGTCGTGCAGGAACAGCCGCCGCGTCGTCGTGCAGCGCTGCCCTGCCGTCCCCATCGCGCCGAACGCGACGCCGCGCAGCGCCAAATCGAGGTCGGCCGAGGGCGCGACGATCACGCCATTATTGCCGCCGAGCTCGAGGATCGCGCGCGCGAAACGCTCGGCCAATCGCGGCGCCACCGCGCGGCCCATGCGCGTCGATCCCGTCGCCGACAGCAGCGCGACGCGGCTGTCGTCGACCAAGGCCTCGCCCGCTTCGCGCCCGCCGATCAGCAATTGCGACAGCCCTTGGGGCGCATCGCCGAAGCGCGCAACCGCACGCTCGAAAATCGCCTGCGTGGCGAGTGCGGTCAGCGGCGTCTTTTCGGACGGCTTCCACACGACGCTGTTGCCGCACACAAGCGCGAGCGCGGCATTCCATGCCCACACCGCGACGGGAAAGTTGAACGCCGAAATCACCCCGACGACGCCGAGCGGGTGCCAGACCTCCATCATCCGGTGCCCCGGCCGCTCGGTCGCGATGGTCAGGCCGTAAAGCTGGCGGGAGAGGCCGACTGCGAAGTCGCAGATGTCGATCATTTCCTGCACTTCGCCCGCGCCCTCGGAGGGGATCTTGCCCGCCTCGATCGTCACCAGCCTGGCCAAATCGTCCTTCGCGGCGCGCAATTCTTCGCCGAACAGGCGGACCAGCTCGCCGCGACGCGGCGCGGGCACCTTGCGCCAGGCGCGGAACGCCGCGGTCGCATTGCCGAGGGCTTCGTCGATCGCTGCGCCATCGGCGACGCGCACCAACGCCACCTGCTCACCGGTCAGCGGCGTCACCGACGGCATCGATCCTTCGGTCCACAGGCGCCGGTCGACGCCCAGTCCATCGAGCAGACGCCCAACATCTTCGCCGATCCCGGCCATTACCCATCCTTTCGATACCATATTGCGCTGCCTCTAATCCCCAACCCCCGTTCGTGTCGAGCGAAGTCGAGACACGCCTGCGCAGCGCCAGACGCATCTCGACTTCGCTCGATGCGAGCGGCTAAGGGGGAGCAAATAGAGGAGAGCTGCCGTGTCCGACCTACCCCCCTCCGAACCGCTGGTTCCGGTCCCCGCCGACGCCGCCGCGAACACCCATTGCACCGCCGCCGACTATGACCGTCTCTATCGGCAGAGCGTCGAGGACCCCGACGGCTTCTGGGCCGAGCAGGCAAAGCGCATCGACTGGACCCGCGCGCCGGCGAAGATCGCCAACTGGTCCTACGACCCGGTCGCGATCAAATGGTATGAGGACGGCGTCCTCAACCTCTGCCACAACGCCGTCGACCGCCACGTCGCGGCGGGGTACGGCGACCGCACCGCGATCATCTTCGAACCCGACGCCCCCGATGGCGAGACGCGCACGATCAGCTACAAGGCGCTGCTGGCGGACGTCATCCGCTTTGCGAACACGCTGAAGAAGCTCGGCGTCCAGAAGGGCGACCGCGTCACCATCTATATGCCGATGATCCCCGAGGGTGCGGTGGCGATGCTCGCCTGCGCGCGCATCGGCGCGGTCCACAGCGTCGTCTTCGGCGGCTTCTCGCCCGAGGCGATCCACGGCCGGATCGAGGATTGCGCGAGCGACTGGGTGATCTGCGCCGACGAGGGCCTCCGCGGCGGCAAGGTCGTCCCCTTGAAGGCCAATGTCGACAAGGCGCTCGAGCGCGTCGATGTCAAAGCCGTACTCGTCATCGCCCACACCGGCGGCGACGTGAGCATGAAGGAAGGCCGCGACCATTGGTACGACGCGCTGTCGGCCGACGTCCCCGCCGACTGCCCCTGCGAGCCGATGAACGCCGAGGACCCGCTCTTCATCCTCTACACCTCGGGTTCGACCGGCAAGCCCAAGGGCGTCCTGCACACGGTGGGTGGCTACAGCGTCTGGACCGCGACGACCTTCTGGTACGGCTTCGACTATCGCCCCGGCGAGATCTTCTGGTGCAGCGCCGACATCGGCTGGGTCACCGGCCACTCCTATGTCGTCTATGGTCCGCTCCAGAACGGCGCGACGACCCTGATGTTCGAGGGCATCCCCAACTACCCCGACCACGACCGCTTCTGGCAGGTCGTCGACAAGCATAAGGTCAATATCCTCTACACCGCCCCGACCGCGATCCGCGCGCTGATGCGCGAGGGCGATGACTATGTCACCCGCCACGACCTGTCGTCGATCCGCCTGCTCGGCAGCGTCGGCGAGCCGATCAACCCCGAGGCCTGGCGCTGGTACAGCGACATCGTCGGCAAGGGCCGCGTGCCGGTAATCGACACCTGGTGGCAGACCGAGACCGGCGGCATTATGATCACCACCCTGCCCGGTGCGCACCCCGCGCAGCCGGGGAGCGCCGGTAAACCCTTCTTCGGCATCCGCCCGCAACTCGTCGATGCCGAGGGCGGCGTGCTCGTCGACGAACAGAGCGGCGGCGCGGCCGAGGGCAATCTGTGCATCACGCACAGTTGGCCCGGGCAGGCGCGGACGATCTATGGCGATCACGCACGCTTCGCCGAGACCTATTTCTCGACCTACAAGGGCAAATATTTCACCGGCGACGGCTGCCGCCGCGATGCCGACGGTTACTGGCGGATCACCGGGCGCGTCGACGATGTGATCAACGTGTCGGGCCACCGCATGGGCACCGCCGAGGTCGAAAGCGCGCTCGTCCTCCACGCGGATGTCGCCGAGGCGGCGGTCGTCGGCTTCCCGCACGACATCAAGGGCCAGGGCATCTATGCTTATGTGACGCTCAACGCCGGGGTCGAGCCGACCGAAGAAATGGTCACCGCCCTCAAGCAGCAGGTCCGCAAGGAAATCGGCCCGATCGCCACGCCCGACCATATCCACCTGACCCCCGGGCTGCCCAAGACGCGCTCGGGCAAGATCATGCGCCGCATCCTCAGGAAGATCG
The DNA here is from genome assembly GCF_050725615.1 of Sphingopyxis sp. Classification (GTDB taxonomy): domain Bacteria; phylum Pseudomonadota; class Alphaproteobacteria; order Sphingomonadales; family Sphingomonadaceae; genus Sphingopyxis. The sequence goes on along the minus strand of NZ_JBOHHU010000124.1, from coordinate 2,718 downwards.
CGGAGAATGATTTCGGCTCGCTCGGCGACACCTCGACCCTCGCCGACCCCAGCCTCGTCGACGGGCTCATCGAAGGGCGGAAGAACCGCTAGTTCATTTACCGTAGCCCTGAGCCTGTCGAAGGGCGCTTCTCAGTGAGGCGCCCTTCGAGAGGCTCAGGGCTACGGTATTTGAGCAGGAAAGAACTATGACGATGGCGGAAAGTCTCACCGCGGCGCCCGACTGGCTGCGCGAGGAGCTGGTGACGCTCGCCTGGTGTTGGCGGCTGGCGCGGCGCGACGGGGTGGTCGTCGGGCTGACCTCGCACGACCGCGACCTGATGGTGGACGGCACGCCGTACCGCGCGGCGCCGGGGATGAAGCCGTCGGCGCTGGAGACGAAAGACAGCCTCGAGGTCGAGACGATGGACCTGGAAGGCGCGGTCAGCAGCGCGGCGATCGCCGCCGCCGACCTCGACGCGGGGCGCTGGGACGGGGCGCAGCTGGTGCTGATGGTCACCGACTGGAGCGCGCCCGACGCCGCGCCGGTGGTCGTCGCGCGCGGCGAACTGGGTGCGGTCGAGCGGCGCGGTGCGGCGTTTGCGGCCGAGTTGCAGGGGGTGTTGCGCTCGCTCGATGGACCGGCCTGCCCGGCGACCTCGCCATCGTGCCGCGCCGCGCTGGGCGATCGGGCGTGCCGGATCGACCTGGCGCCGCTGACCCATGTTCGGCGGGTGGTTGCGGTCGACGGGCGGACGGTGACGCTCGATGCGCCGGTCGCGGCGGGGACGCTGGCGTTTGGCGAATTGCTGTGGACCCAGGGCGCGGCGTGCGGGCTGGCGTCGCCGGTGATCGCCGACGACGGGACGGTGCTGACGCTGGCCGAGGCGCCGGGGGTGTTGCCCGACTTGCCGGCGCGGGTGCGGCTGACCGAGGGGTGCGACCGGCAATTGGCGACGTGCAGCGCGCGCTTTGCCAATGCGGCGAATTTTCGCGGCGAGGCGCATCTGCCGGGCAATGATTTGCTGACGCGATATCCCGGTGGATGATCGGGGTTGCCGCGCCTTTGCGGCGGCGCGGGCGTTGGTCGGCGTGCGGTTCCGGTTGCAGGGCAAGGATGCGGCGACGGGGCTCGATTGCGTCGGGCTGGTGTGGGCGGCCTATGCGGCGGCGGGCGTCAGGCTGGTCCGGCCGGGCGATTATCCGCTGCGGGGATGGCCGCGGGCGCGGGTCGAGGATAGCTTGGCCGCGGCGGGGTTTGTGTTGGTGGACGATGAGGTGCGGGTCGGCGATGTCGCTTTGATCGCATTGGCGGCAGGGCAGTTTCATCTGGCGCTGATCGGCGCGGCGAGCGTGGTGCATGCCCATGCGGGGCTTCGGCGGGTGGTCGAGACGCCGCTGGGTGTTGACGTGCGGGCGGCGGCGCGGTGGCGGCTGGCGGAGCGCTGAACAGGTTTCACGCAGAGAATGCAGAGGAAGCAGAGGTCGCAGAGAAGAAGTTGGTCACACGGAGGCGCGGAGCCATGAGTGATGAGCGATTGGCGGCTTCGCCGCCTGTCTTCTCTTTTCTCTGCGGTCTCTGCGGTCTCTGCTTCCTCTGCGGCCTCTGCGTGAAACCTTCCCATGCGCGGCGCTTCCGTCGTGCGTCGGTGCAAGGCCTCGATCCCTCCACCGTCCCCATCGCTTCGCGACGGGGAGGATTCTCCAGATTTGGGAGCATAGTCATGGCAACCTTGGTGCTGACGGTGGTCGGCGGCCTGATCGGCGGGCCCGTGGGGGCGGCGATCGGGGCTTATGCGGGGCAGCAGATCGATGCCGAGATCTTCAAGCCCAAAGGGCGTGAGGGGCCGCGGCTGGCCGACCTGAAAATCCAGGCGTCGACCTATGGCCAGCAGATCCCGCAATTGTTCGGGACGATGCGCGTCGCGGGCAGCGTGATCTGGGCGACCGACCTGATCGAGCGGCGCGAGAAGCATGGCGGCGGCAAGGGGCGGCCGTCGACGACCGAGTATAGCTATGCGGTGTCGCTGGCGGTGGCGCTGTCGTCGCGGCCGATCCGGGCGATCCGGCGGATCTGGGCCGACGGCAATCTGCTGCGCGGCACGAGCGGGACGTTCCAGGAGCGGTGCGTGTTTCGCTTGTACGAGGGGAGCGAGGATCAGGCGGTCGATCCGCTGATCGCCGCCGCCATCGGCATCGGATCGGCGAGCGCGTTTCGCGGGCTGAGCTATGTCGTGTTCGAGGAGCTGGAACTGGCGAGCTTCGGCAACCGGATTCCGGCGCTGACTTTCGAGGTCGAAGCCGATGCGGATGCGATCGATGCCGGGTTCGTCTGCGATGCGCTGCTCGGCGAGGCGGGGCGGTGCGCCGGGCAGACGGGATTTGCGGGTTATGCTGCGTCGGGCGACCGGGTGCGCGACGCGCTGGCGCCCTTGTTCGATGCCGATGGCGTACGGCTGGTGGGCGCGGCCGATGGCTGGCGGCTGGCGCCGACGGCGCTGGCGGGCGATCCGGTCGCGCTGGGCGATTTCGCCGAGGCGCGGCGGGTCGAAGCGGCGGTCGATGGCGCCGAGACGCGGCGCTTGCCGCTGGCGGCGCTGCCGGGGGCGATCCGGCTGCGCCACTATGAACCCGAGCGCGATTATCAGCTGGGCCAGCAGACGGCGTTGGTCGCGGGCGGCGGGCGACGCGAGGAAAGGATCGACCTGCCGGCGGTGCTGACCGCAGGCGGGGCGCGGGC
>NZ_JBOHHU010000123.1:0-9711 GCF_050725615.1 Sphingopyxis sp. | reverse complement strand
CAGCCTCCTGTTCCTTCAAAACCGCGATGATCTGCTCTTCGCTGAACCTGCTTCGTTTCATTGTCGTCCGACTCCTTTGCGTCGGACTCTACCAAAAACCAGTCACATTTCAGGGGAGCACGTCACTGCCGCGCTCTGAATGTGCCACACCGCTAGGATGGCAACAAAGACAATCCCCGTCGATGCATGTTCCAAGATGGTGGAGTCGGCGACGCGCTCTTGCCAGCCCCTAATCGCCACTGCACCGGAACCCGCAAACACCACGGCGGATTCTCTTGCCGCCCTTTCGACAGCCTTCACGTTTGGCTCGATATTGCTTGCGGTCATCGCTCTATTCGGCGCAATCGCGTGGGGCTTTTTTGTGAAAGCGTGGGCGGAAAAGGAGGCTCGCGAAGAGGCGGAGCGATGCACCAAAAAGTGGATTGAAGAAGAGGGCTTCCCGATGCTGCGGCGTGAAATGCAGGAATGGAAGAAGACTTTTCCATTGGAAGCCCCTATATCTGACACCGATATAGGCGATTTGGTTGCCGCTGCCGGAGCGGATGGAAAGGAGAATGACGATGGAAAAAAGTGAAATGAGCATACTGGCTCGGCACATGAAGAAGGCCCCCGTCGATCTCAAGGCCATCTTTGCCGAGCTTGGAATCCACTTCGAGGAAGCTTGCTTGGATAGCGCTTCCGGTTCGATTGTCCGTGACGGCGAGAAATTCATTGTCACCGTCAATGAGAATGAATCGGCGAACCGCCAGCGGTTTACCGCCGCGCATGAATTGGCCCATTATCTCCTGCACCGCGACCTCATGGGTGATGGTGAGCGAATGCATCGACATGTCGATAGTCTGTTTGACGGCGGACAGCCTTCTGGCGACGTCGTTTTCAAGCGCGAGCATGAGATTCAGGCCAACAGGATCGCCGCTCAAATCGTCATGCCGACAGCGCTGATCGAAGAAAAATTCCAGACTAACAAGGATGTGGCGGCGCTTGCCAGGGATTTCGGCGTGTCAAAAGCCGCGATGGAAATTCGCCTTAAAACGCTGCGACTGCTGCCCTAGCCTTCGATAGCCTTGGGTTCATACATTGCGGCAAGTTTTCTTGCTTCACCCGAACCGCCCGGCAGCATGTTCGCCTTTTTCAGAATGTAGACGGGGTATTTCGTCGGCAGATACACCGTACGGAACCAATGCTGAAACTCCGCCCACGCCTCATTCGGATAGGCGTTCGCCTCCTGTGGATTGCTGGCGCTCTGGGGGTACTCTGGCGGGTAATGGTGGGCATATTTGATGCGGGGGCCGTATTTCTCGTCGAGGTTGCCCGCTGTCCAGTAGCGCCCCCATGTGCCGCCAACGCTGCCGTCCGGGATGGTGTGCTCGTTGACGGGCAGACCAGCGTTGATCAAATCGACAAGCAAGCCAGTGCTCTGTTTAAAAACGCTGAAATATCCCATCGGCACGCTGTCTTTGAGCAAGGAGACGCGGGCGTTAAACAGTTTCCAAGGATCAGCGGGAACATAACCTAGAGCGTCATAGATGAACTTCTGGAGGCCGTAGCGCGCGAGGTTGCGGTAGTTTGTGAGGGCCGTTTCATTCGTCCGCTGAGCCTCGAAGGCGAAGTACTCGACCATCGCCATGCAAACCATGTCGGGATAGGCGTAGTGCGGTGATCCGTCCTTGGTAATCTCGATAAACAGGCTCGGCTCGTCAAAGCCCGCCTTCTCCAGATAGTCGCGGAAGAATTGCATTCGACCGCGCGGCCAAACGCCAGCCTCATGAGCTTGCTGCCATTCCTGCGTAAGCTCCTGAATCGTCGAGCGAGCCGCTCCAGTCATTTCAGCAAGGCCGCGTTGCGTTAGATAGGGGATGCCGTTCTCCAGCACCCCCATTTCGATCCCGCCAACGACTCTCTCGACCTCAATCCCTAGATCGAGGCTCATTTGATAGGGTGCCGGTCTTTGCCCCGATTTAGCCACTAAGGCATTGGATTTACTGACTAATGGGGTGGCCGGAGTTATCATTGCCCTTGCGACCTCGTCAAAGTCGGCATCGATCGGTTGAATGATTTTCTTGTCGTCAGGCATTGATGAGACCCTTGTAGGTGAGGCGCTTACCGACCATTCGGCCAATGGTCTGGTCGATGAAGCCCATGGTGCCAGCTTCGCGCGTATTCTGGCGGAACGCAAATTCGTTGACGTAGCGGTGCAGGTGCTTCTGGCTCATGAAGTGATAGATGCCATAATGGCCGCGCTTCAACAGCGCCCAGAAGCTTTCGATGCCGTTGGTATGGATGCAATAGTGGCGGACGTATTCGCCAGCCGAGTGATTGACGGTGTGGTGAATGTAGCCCTTGCCGGAGAGGCCGCGATAAGCCGAAAACTCGTCGGTGACGACGCTGGCACCCTGCGGCACGTTGGCCTCCACGAAGCCCGTGAGCGTCCGTCCCGTGGTGTCGGCAACGGGGGTGGCGCGAACCTGTGCATTGTCGTCACGGATGCCGACAACGGCAGTCTTGCCGACGCCGCCACGGCCAAGGTGAAGGCGCTTGGAGGCGTGCTTGTTCTTCTCTTTGCCGCCGATGAAGGTTTCATCCACTTGGACGTGATCGCCCATGTCGTTGTCGGTGCCAGCCAGCCACGTTTCGCGGATGCGCTGTGCAAGGAACCATGCAGATTTCTGGGTGATGCCAAGCTCGCGGGCCATCTGGGTCGAAGGGATGCCCTTGCGCGCGGTGGTCATCATGTAGATCGCCATGAGCCACTTGTGGAGCGGCAGACGGCTTTCGGCGAGAACGGTGCCAGTGCGGACGCTGAAATGCTGGCGGCAGTCGCGGCAGCGGTAGGGCATCGGCTTGTGGTTCTTGACCTCGGCAACCGACAGGCTGCCACAATGGGGGCAAGAGACCTCGCCAGCCCAGCGATTCTGCTCGAAATAGAGGCGAGCGGCGTTCTCGTCGGGGAAGCGAGCGAAGAACTGATAGAGGCTGACGGTTTCGGGCTTGTCGGTCATGAAACCTAACTAGCCATGGATTGCGCTCCTGTCAAACTTTTTCTGGCTAGCTAGGTATATAGGTCCCCAAATTTGGCAAGAAGGGCCGATTTCCCCATCCCCTTTTTTGCCCTAGCGACATAGAACTTCCCATCCCTGTTGAGAAATGGGTTAAACACTCTTTGGTCAACAAAATAGGAAGCCAAAATTTCTGGAGTTTCGTCCTCTCCGGCGTCGTTACCGAAAAGCGTGCCGTCTTGCAGATCGAACTTTATGCTCACGTCATCTTCCCCACCGATTTCTAAAAGAGAAGCACAACTCCGGAGATAAATCGAGATCGAATTCGATTGTAAAAGGAGATGGAAAGGTCACAGTGGGTCGCTATCTCCACATGACACTTATATGACACTCCTTGTCACAAACACGTCACACAAAACCCCCAAATGGCCCTCAGCGAGTCGCCGCGGGGGTGGCGGCTCCCTCCGCTAACGACCCCCGACAGGACTTTGTCATGTTCCAGAAATTTGCTCTCGTCGCCGGCGCTGCAACGTGCGTGCTGGCGCTTTCCGCGTGCCAGGATCAGGCCTCCTCGGGCGGCGCGGCGCGCGATTATATCAGCGCGGTCGGTTCCTCGACCGTCTATCCCTTTGCCACCACCGTCGGCGAGAAATTCGCCGAGGCGACCGGCAACAAGACCCCGAAGATCGACAGCACCGGCACCGGTGGCGGCTTCGAGCGTTTCTGCTCGGGCGTCGGCGGCGACACTCCCGACATCGCGAACGCCTCGCGCCGCATCAAGAAGAAGGAATTCGACACCTGCGCCAAGAATGGCGTGACCGACATCGTCGAAATCCAGATCGGCATCGACGGCATCGCGCTGGGCGAAGCCGCGCGCGGCCCCGGCTTCAAGCTGTCGGAAGAAGATGTGTACAAGGCGCTGGCCGCAAACCCCTATGGCAAGCCTAACACCGCCAAGACCTGGGCCGACGTCAACCCGGCGCTGCCCGCGGTCGCGATCTCGGTCTTCGGCCCGCCGTCAACCAGCGGCACCTATGATGCGTTCAAGGAGCTGATCCTGGGCAAGGGCTGCGACGCCAATGCCGGGATGAAGGCGCTGAAGGACAGCAACAAGGACAAGCATGACGAAGTGTGCACGACGCTGCGCGGCGCGCCCTTCTATGTCGAGCAGGGCGAGAATGATAACCTCATCATCTCGAAGCTCGACAAGAACCCGACCAGCCTCGGCATCTTCGGCTTCAGCTATCTCGACGCCAACAAGGACAAGATCAAGGCGGTGCCGGTGCAGGGCGTCAGCCCGACCTATGCCGCGATCGCCGACGGCAGCTACCCCGGTTCGCGCCCGCTGTTCATCTATATCAAGAAGAAGCATGTCGGCGTAATCCCCGGTCTCGCCGAATATGTCGCCGAATTCCTGAAGGGTTCGGGCGAAGGCGGCTATCTCGCCGCCAAGGGCCTGATCGTGTCGCCCAAGGACATCGCCGCGACCGCCGCAGCGAATGCCAAGGGCTGGGTCGTGCTCAACGGCGCCGAACTGAAGTAAGCGGATTGGCCGGTGGCCGGGACGGGGTTCCATTCCCTTCCCGGCCGCCGCTTTTTGCCGAACGCCCTACCCCCGCTCGTGTCGAGCGAAGTCGAGACACGTTCGCGCCAGACGTGTCTCGACTTCGCTCGACACGAACGGAAATGTGGTTGAGACACCAACGGGGATGTGGGCGAAGTTTATGACGCAGAGTCATCAAATTGCCACGCCCGCCCGCTTTGGGTCACGGCGGGCCGGATGATGAAGGGGATAGTGTGACTTTCAACGCCGCCGCCTTGCTGCTCCTGATCGCCGGCCTTGCGCTGATCGGCTGGCTGGCCGGCCGCGCGCGCTCGGCGATGCTCGCGGGGCGCGCGGGCCGGAAACTCCACTCGCGCCCGCAATATCATGGCTGGTATGTCGCGCTGTGGCTGTTCGCTCCCGCCGCGCTGTTCCTCGGCGTGTGGAGCGCGGTGTCGCCCGGCCTCGTCACCAACCAGGTGCTGGCGAGCGATGCGGCGAAAGAGCTGCCCGCCTTCGGCTTCGAGCGCGGCGCCATCCTGTCCGACGCGCGCAATGTCGCGACCGGCCATCAGGCCCAGGTGCGCATCCCCGCCGCCGCGCCTTTGGTCAAACCCTATGCCGACGCCGGCCACAAATATGCGTGGATCGGCATCGCCGCGATGCTGGCGCTGGCGCTGGCGGGCGGGCTTTACGCCTTCACGCGCATCAAGCCCGATTTCCGCGCCCGGACGCGGGTCGAGAAGATCGTCATGCTGCTGTTGCTGCTGGCGTCGCTCGTCGCGATCCTGACGACGTTCGGCATCGTGCTGTCGCTGCTGTTCGAATCGATCCGCTTCTTCCGCCTCGTGTCGCCGGCCGAATTGCTGTTCGGCACCCATTGGGCGCCGACGAGCGGGGCCCCGCAGCCCGACACCTTTGGCGGCATTCCCCTGTTCTGGGGCACGGTGCTGATCGGCGCGATCATCGCGATGATCGTCGCGATCCCGATCGGCATGATGAGCGCGGTCTATCTCACCCAATATGCCAACCCGCGCGTGCGCAAATGGGTGAAGCCGTGCCTCGAAATCCTCGCGGGCGTGCCGACCGTCGTTTACGGCTATTTCGCCGCGCTGACCGTCGCCCCGGCGCTGCGCGAATTCGCGGTGATGATCGGCGTGCCCAACGCCAGCACCGAAAGCGCGCTCGCGGCGGGCATCGTGATGGGCGTGATGATCATCCCCTTTGTCTCGTCGATGGCCGACGACAGCATCAACGCGGTGCCGCAGGCGATGCGCGACGGATCGCTGGCGCTGGGCGCGACGCCAAACGAGACGATCCGCCAGGTGCTGATCCCCGCCGCGCTTCCGGGCGTGATGGGCGGCATCCTGCTCGCGGTCAGCCGCGCGATCGGCGAGACGATGATCGTGGTGATGGCGGCGGGCCTGTCGGCCAATATGACCGCCAACCCGTTTGCCAGCGTCACCACGGTGACCGCGCAGATCGTAAAATTGCTGACCGGCGACCAGGAATTCGACAGCGCCAAGACCCTCGCCGCCTTCGCGCTCGGGCTCGTGCTGTTCGTCGTGACCCTGCTGCTCAACATCGTCGCGCTGCGCATCGTCAAAAGATATCGCGAAGCTTATGAATAGAGACACGCCTTCTCGCTCCAGGGCCCCAACCGACTGGAAGGGCGGCGCGATGCAGGGCCGCATCGCCAAGCGCTACGCCGCCGAGCGCCGGTTCCGGCTGTTCGGGCTGGGCGCGGTGCTGCTCTCGGGCCTGTTCCTCGCCTTCCTGCTGTTCACGATGGTCGGCAACGGGCTGCGCGGCTTCACCTACACCAATGTCGAAGTGCCGGTCGACTTCGTGGCGATGCCGCTGACCGTCGATGCGGCGCGGCTGGGCGATGCCGACGCCGACCAGGTGATCGCGAACGCCGGCCTCGCCGACATCGTCGCCTTCGCCGCCGACGAGGCGCTGGGCGACGGCGGCTCGGCGATGATCAGCGAAAATGCGTGGAAGGAAGTGCGCAGCGCGATCAAGGACGACCCCGAATTGCTCAAGGGCAAGACGGTCTTCCATCTGCCGACGTCGAGCGCGGTCGACATCGCCGCCAAGGAAGGCGCCAAAGGCGCGCTGGGCAGCAAGGTCGATGCGCTGGAGCGCGACGGCAAATTGTCGACCGGCATTCACTGGCCCTTCTTCCGCAACGCCGACGCCACAGATCCCGCGGTCGCGGGCATCTGGGGCGCGCTCAAGGGGTCGGTGCTGACGATCCTGATCGCCTTCCTGATCGCCTTCCCGACCGGGGTGCTCGCCGCGCTCTATCTCGAGGAATATGCGCCCAAGAACCGCTGGACCGACCTCATCGAAGTGTCGATCAACAATCTCGCGGCGGTGCCCTCGATCATCTTCGGCCTGCTTGCGCTCGCGGTGTTCATCAACTGGTTCGGCATCTGCCAGGCGAGCGCGCTCGTCGGCGGCTTGACCCTCGCGCTGATGACGATGCCGGTGATCGTCATCGCCAGCCGCAACGCGATCAAGTCGGTGCCGCCGTCGATCCGCGACGCGGCGCTGGGTGTGGGCGCCAGCCCGGTGCAGGTGGTGTTCCACCATGTCCTGCCGCTCGCGCTGCCCGGCATCCTGACCGGCACGATCATCGGCATGGCGCGCGCGCTGGGCGAAACCGCGCCTTTGCTCTTGATCGGGATGCGCGCCTTCATCGGCGATGTGCCGGACGGCGTCTGCTCGCCCGCGACGGTGCTGCCGATGCAGATCTTCCTCTGGTCGGACGAGGTCGACCGCGGCTTCGTCGAAAAGACCTCCGCCGCGATCATCGTGCTGCTCATCGTCCTGCTGTCGATGAACGCGCTCGCGATCTATCTTCGCAACAAATTTGAAAAACGCTGGTGAAGCTAAAGCCATGACCATGACCCAAGATGATCTGACCATAACCGACCCGAAGATGACGGCGCAGAACGTCAACGTCTTCTATGGCGAGAAACAGGCGATCAACGACGTCTCGATCGATGTCGGCACCGAACTGGTCACCGCCTTCATCGGCCCGTCGGGCTGCGGCAAGTCGACCTTTCTGCGCTCGCTCAACCGCATGAACGACACCGTCGCGAGCGCGAAGGTGACCGGCCGCATCGAACTGGACGGCGAGGATATCTACGCGCCGTCGATGGACGTCGTGCAGCTGCGCGCCCGCGTCGGCATGGTGTTCCAGAAACCCAACCCCTTCCCCAAATCCATCTATGACAACGTCGGTTACGGCCCGCGCATCCACGGCCTCGCTCCGACCAAGGCCGACCTCGACGGCATCGTCGAACGCGCGCTCGTCCGCGCCGGCCTGTGGGACGAGGTCAAGGACCGGCTCGGCGAAAGCGGCACCGCTTTGTCGGGCGGCCAGCAACAGCGGCTGTGCATCGCGCGCGCGATCGCGGTCGACCCCGAAGTCATTTTGATGGACGAGCCCTGCTCGGCGCTCGACCCGATCGCGACCGCGAAGATCGAGGAACTGATCCACGAACTGCGCGGCAAATTCGCGATCGTCATCGTCACGCACAATATGCAACAGGCGGCCCGCGTGTCGCAGCGCACCGCCTTTTTCCACCTCGGAACCCTCGTCGAATATGGCAAGACCACCGACATCTTCACCAACCCGCGCCAGGAGCGGACCAAGGATTATATCACCGGCCGCTACGGCTAAACCGTAGCCGCGAAAGGATAGCATGATGGCAATCGTCAACGATCACACGGTCAAGGCCTTCGACGAAGACCTCAACCGCCTCCGCGGTCTGATCAGCGAGATGGGCGGCCGCGCCGAACAGGCGCTGCTCCAGGCGATGACCGCGCTCAACATGGGCGACCTCGAACTCGCGGCGCAGGTCGTGCGCGACGACAAGAAGATCGACGCGCTCGAAAGCGAAGTCGAGCAACTCGCGGTCCAGACCATCGCCCTCAGGGCCCCGATGGCCGACGACCTGCGCGAGATGATCGCGGCGCTGAAAATCGTGTCGGTCGTCGAACGGATCGGCGACTATGCCAAGAATATCGCCAAGCGCGTCGCGCTGATGGACCAGACGCGATCGATCGAGGCGATCCCGCTGCTGATCTCGATGTCGAACATCGTCGCCGAACTGATCCACGACGCGCTCGACAGTTTCGCGGCGCGCGATGCCGACCTCGCGGTGCGGGTCACCGTCCGCGACAAGAATGTCGACGATTTCTACAACAGCATCTTCCGCACCCTCGTGACCTTTATGATGGAAAATCCGAAATATATTTCGGAAAGCGCGCATCTGCTGTTCGTCGCCAAGAACCTCGAACGCATGGGCGACCATGCGACCAACATCGCCGAGATGGTCTATTATGTCGTCACCGGCGGCCAGATGGACGAACGCGAGCGCGGCGAGCAGCCCGAGGACGGCGCTGCGGAACAGGAGCAAGGCTGATGCCGCAGCCCGACCTGCTTCTCATCGAAGATGATGAAGCGATCGCCGAACTGATCGTGTGGCATTTCGCCCGCGAAGGTTTTTCGGTGCGCCAGACCCCCGACGGCGAACAGGCGCTCGTCCTGGTCGAGGAACGCGTGCCCGACATCGTCCTGCTCGACTGGATGATCGAAAGCCTGCCGGGCATCGAGGTCTGCCGCCGGCTCCGCCGCAACCCCAAATCGGCGAATGTGCCGATCATCATGCTCACCGCGCGCGGCGAGGAAGAGGATCGTATTCGCGGGCTGGAAACCGGCGCCGACGATTATGTCACCAAGCCGTTCAGCCCGCGCGAACTGGTCGCGCGCGTCCAGGCGGTGCTGCGCCGCCTGCGCCCCGCGCTCGCCGGCGAAATGCTCAGCTATGCCGACATCGAGCTCGACTCGGTCGCGCACAAGGTCGTGCGCGGCGGGCAGATCGTGAACATGGGCCCGACCGAATTTCGCCTGCTGCGCCATTTCATGGAGCATCCGGGCCGCGTCTTTTCGCGAGGCCAATTGCTCGACAGCGTCTGGGGCCAGGACAGCGATATCGAATTGCGCACCGTCGATGTCCATATCCGCCGGCTGCGCAAGGCGATCAACCTGCCCGGCACGAGCGACATCATCCGCACCGTGCGCTCGGCGGGTTACGCGCTGGATTCGGGCAAGGGCTGATCCCTTTCATCGTCATTGCGAGCGAAGCGAAGCAATCC
>NZ_JBOHHU010000122.1:0-10160 GCF_050725615.1 Sphingopyxis sp. | reverse complement strand
CTACGGGCTCCGCTGCGCAGGCCATTGCTTACACCGCGCTCATGCGCAACAAAGCTGCTGGGCTCTAATCCCCGCTGGTGGAAACCAGGGGGTCACGTCAACCGCCACAATGATATCGTGGCGGAACAGCTTTGCGTTCAATTGTTCTGCGTAACGCGCTCGCATGCTAGGCAGCAGCCGCTCTTGTTTAGCCGACAGCGCTTCGACGTACCGACGTTTCGCCAGATCCTGCTCATGCGACAGTCTGAACTTCTCGCTCCCGAGCAAATTCAAGCTCAGTCTATCCAGCGTCGTGACGAGCGCCCCAAGCGCGCCGCTTGGACGACGAATAGGTATCGATTGCTTCACCCAACGTGGGACCAACAACCTTATTTTCCTGCGCAGCGACCAAAGGTGGCGAAGAGAACAGCGGGTCCACCGATGCATAATCGGCAATCCGATCCGCAAGCCGGAACTGATACAATCGCTCCCGCTCGATGAGAGCTCGAGCGACGCCGTCAAGAAGATCCTCGCGAGAAATCGTTGCAAGATCATTCAAGCGGAGCCTGGATTGCTTCAACGCTTCCTGTGCAGTTAACTGCACATGGTAGTCGAACTCACCAATGGCGCGCTGCGTCTGAACCGCAGCGGCGACTTCCGTCGAGCAGAAGAGTTGCTCATTCCGATCCCTATCGGAACCGCGCCCGATACTGCTCGCTTCGATATCCCGTTTCATCTCCTCGAACAGGCTGCTAACCAAATTTCGAATCTGCTCTTTTGACAACTTGCTAGATTTTACCATCTCAAACACCTCGAACACACGCGCTGCACAAACTGCAGCCAAGATCCGGGCTCGAGATGATTGATTTGTGCGAAGCGACCGACGCACTTCCGTCAACCCGACCAGCGACCGAATGTCGTCGGGCACCCGCACACGCAGATGATAGATGCCCGAACGACGCTGAAGGTGCTGGACACGGGTTCCGGTCACGCCGGCGCATCCAAGTTTCGACCCCACCAAATTTGGGTCGGCTCGGTCGATATTGTTCCCTCGACCGGACGGGCGCCTTTAGAGGCTGTTATGTACCGCCTTATGGAGCGATTCGGGGCGGTCCGACAAGCGGGAATATGTATGCTGTTGTTTTTCCAGGCAAAGCTGGAAAGGTGGCGGAGACGGAGGGATTCGAACCCTCGGTACCGGATTTACCAGTACGACGGTTTAGCAAACCGTTGGTTTCAGCCACTCACCCACGTCTCCGCATGGTCTGTCGCGCTAACGACAGGCTGGCTCAGGCGGGCGCTATAGCCAGCCGCTTCGCGCGCCGCAATCGCAAACATTGCCCTTTTTTGACGCGCGACGATCACTCCGTCGCCGAAATCGATTCGGTCCGACGCAAAATCGACTCAGGTCATCGCCGGTTCATTGCCCGCGCGCCATTTGGAGTCATGGTAAATGCCGGTTCGCGGCGCGATTTCGTGTCGTCGGCCTCAGATTCTGGGGGAATATATGCGTCAGTCCTTTTCCAAGCTTGCGACGATGGCGATCGCGTCGATCGGCCTCGCCCTGTCGCCGCTGCCCGCGGCGGCCCAGATGACCGAGATCGACCCGAACACCGCGATCGATGCCGATCTCAACAATCCGGCGCCCCCGCCGCCGCCGGCCAGCACGACGAGCGGCGAGACCTCGTACGACAGCGATCTTGCCACCGGCGACCAGGTCACCGCCCCCGACACCGCGACGACGACCGCCGCCGACCCCAATGGCGCGACGACGGCCGCACCGGGCAGCACCTACAAGAAAGACGACCTGATCGGCGCCGCCGAGGGTGTGTTCGGCAAGGGCGCCCAGGGCCTCGCCAGCCTGATCGAGGACATCCTCAAGAAACAGGGCGAGCCCAATGCCTATATCGTCGGCCGCGAGGCCGGCGGCGCGCTGGTGCTCGGCGTGCGCTACGGCTCAGGCACGCTGTTCCACAAGATCGAGGGCGAAATGCCGGCCTATTGGACCGGCCCGTCGATCGGCTTCGACGCGGGCGCCAATGCCGGCAACACCTTTGTCCTCGTCTATAACCTCTTCGACAGCAACGACCTCTACAAGCGCTATCCGGCGGGCGAAGGCGCCGCTTATCTGATCGGCGGCTTCAACGCCTCGTACCTGCGCCGCGGCGATGTGGTGCTGATCCCGATCCGCGTCGGTGTCGGGGCGCGACTGGGTGCCAATGTCGGCTATATGAAGTTCCGCAAGAAGCAGAACTGGGTCCCCTTCTAAAAGCGCCCTTCCCCCTTGGACGCTTCGACGCCCGCGCAGGAACCGCGCGGGCGTTTTGCGTTGGGGATCAATCGCCGTCGAAGGCGATCAGCGTCTCGCACGCCAGCCCGGCTGCCGCCAGCCGCGCCGACCCGCCGAGATCAGGCAGGTCGATGACGAACAGCGCCGCCGCGACCTCCGCCCCCACACTCCGCATCAGGTCGGCGGTGGCGAGGATCGTGCCGCCGGTCGCGAGCAGGTCGTCGACCAGCACCACCCGATGCCCCGGCAGCACTGCACCTTCGTGGAGTTCAAGGCGGTCGACGCCATATTCGAGCTCGTAATCGACCCCGATGGTGACGCCCGGCAGCTTGCCCGCCTTGCGCACCGGCACCAGGCCAAGCCCCATCGCGGTCGCCATCGCGGCGCCGAACAGGAAACCCCGCGCCTCGACCGCGACGATCAGGTCGGGCGCATGGCTTGCCGCGCGAACGGAAAGACGCCGCACGGCTTCCGAAAAGCCGACGGCGTCACCGATCAATGTCGTGATATCGCGAAACTGGATGCCCGGCTTGGGAAAGTCCGGGATCGTGCGGACCAACGACGCCAGGTCGAGGTCGGGATGCGGCGGGAGGGCGATCATGGCGGTCGCCCTCCCGGCTTGTCTCAATGCTTCTTGTCGGCCCAGATGTTGCGGTACGACAGGAAAGCGAGGACGCTGAACATCGCGAGGAACAGCACCGACGCCCAGCCGACCTGCACGCGCTTCACCAGCTTGGGTTCGGCGGTCCAGACGAGGAAGGCGGTGACGTCCGCCGCCATCGACTTCACGTCGTTCGGCGAACCGTCGGCAAAGGTCACCTGACCCTTGGTCAGCGGCGGCGCCATCGCGAGGTTGAGGTTCGCGAAATAGGGGTTGAAGTGCAGCCCGGTACCCGGCTTGAGTTCGGCCGGCAGGTTGGCGGGCGGGTTCTGGAACCCGGTCAGCAGCGAATAGACATAGTCCTTGCCGCCTTCGCGCGCCTTGGTGATCAGCGACAGGTCGGGCGGCAGCGCATTGTTGTTCGCCGCGCGCGCCGCAGTTTCGTTCGGATAGGGCGACGGGAAATAATCCGACGGCAGGCCGTCGCGCGTCGCCGGCTCACCCGTGTCGGGGTTGATCGACGGCACCTGGAAACCCTTGGCAAAGGTCTTCACCTGGCCTTCGCTGTAGCCGAGCGCTTCGATATCGCGGAACGCGACGAGGTGCAGGCTGTGGCAGGCCGAGCAGACCTCCTTATACACCTGCATGCCGCGCTGCAGCTGCTGCTTGTCCCAATGCGGCATCAGGCCGTCACTGGACAGCGCGAGATGACGCGGCTCCTCGTGGAACTTGTGGGCGACATTCTCTTCATTGCTGAGCGGTGTCGTGAGAATCGCGAACACCAGCGCGGTAATGAAACCGAGACCGACGAGAAATCCGAGCGGACGAACCATGGCTGAATCAGCTCCTATTAAAGTCCGGCGCTCAGGCCGTGGCCGCCGACGACGTGTCGGCATGCTTGGCGAGAACCGCCTCGGTGATCGAATTGGGCATCGGCAGCGGACGTTCGATGCGCGACACGATTGGCAGGATCACCAGGAAGTGGGCGAAATAATAGATCGCACCCAGCTGGCTGAGGATCACATAGGGCTGCTCGGCGGGCTGCATGCCGCAGAAACCGAGCACCAGCACGTCGACGACGAGGACCCAGAAGAAGATGCGATACATCGGGCGATAGGTCGACGATTTCACCGGCGAGCTGTCGAGCCAGGGCAGGAAGAACAGCACGGCGATCGATGCGAACATCGCGATCACGCCCCACAACTTCGCGTCGATCCACAGGAAGTTGAAGGTGAAGGCCTTCAAAATCGCATAGAAGGGCAGGAAGTACCATTCGGGAACGATATGCGCCGGGGTCGAAAGCGAGTTCGCCGGGATATAGTTGTCGGCATGGCCCAGCATGTTCGGGCTGAAGAAGGTCAGCGCGGCAAAGATGAGCAGGAAGATTCCGAGCCCGAAGCCGTCCTTCGCGGTGTAATAGGGGTGGAACGGGACGGTATCCTGTTCGTCCTTCACCTCGATGCCGGTGGGGTTCGACGAACCCGGGATGTGCAGCGCCCAGATGTGGAGGATGATGACCCCCGCGATCACGAACGGCAGCAGATAGTGCAGCGAGAAGAAGCGGTTGAGCGTGGCGTTATCGGGCACGAAGCCGCCGAGCAGCCATTCGCGGATCGGTTCGCCGACGAGCGGGATCGCCGAGAAGAATCCGGTGATCACCTGCGCGCCCCAGAAGCTCATCTGGCCCCACGGCAGCACATAGCCCATGAAACCGGTCGCCATCATCAACAGGAAGATCACGACGCCGAGCAGCCACACCATTTCGCGCGGCGCCTTGTACGATCCATAGAAAAGACCGCGGAAGATGTGGAGATAGACGACGACGAAGAACATGCTCGCGCCGTTCATATGCGCATAGCGGATGAACCAGCCGGCGTTCACGTCGCGCATGATATGCTCGACCGAATTGAAGGCGACCCCCGCATTGGCGGCATAATGCATCGCCAGGACGATACCGGTCACGATCTGGATCGCCAGCGCGGCGCCGGCGAGGACGCCGAAGTTCCAGAAATAGTTGAGGTTGCGCGGCACCGGATAGCCCGCGCCGATCGCGTTATAAACGAGACGCGGCAACGGCAGCTTCTCGTCCAGCCACTTCATCAACGGCTGCTGCGGTTCGTAGTTCTTGGCCCAGGGAAAGCTCATAATATCTCGCTCCTCAGCCGATCGTCACGACGGTGTCGCTGGTGAATTCATAAGGCGGCACAACCAGATTCTTCGGCGCCGGGCCTTTGCGGATGCGGGCTGCGGTGTCGTAGTGCGACCCGTGGCAGGGGCAGAAATAGCCGCCGAAATCGCCGCGATTCTCGCCCTCGGCCGCGCCGAGCGGCACGCAACCCAGATGGGTGCAAACGCCGAGCGTGATCAGCCAGTTTTCCTTGCCGGGCTTGGTGCGTTCGTCGATCGTCTGCGGATCGCGCAGGTCGCCGAGCGGCACCGCCTTCGCTTCGGCGATTTCCTTGGCGACGAGGTTGCGCACGAACACCGGCTGCTTGCGCCAGCTGGTCTTGATCGCCTGCCCCGGCTGGATCGCCGAAATGTCGATTTCGGTCGTCGACAGCGCGAGCACGTCGGCCGACGGGTTCATCTGGTTGATGAGCGGCAGCACCACGGCAACCGCGCCGACGCCGGCGAAGCTGACCGCCGCGATGTTGATGAAGTCGCGGCGTCGAACCCCGTCTTCGATTCCGGCGGTATGTTCGGTTTCACTGGCCATTCGATTGCCCTTGCATGGCTGAACTGACATTTTCCCCGGGCTGAGGGCCACCCATTTTGCGCACGCACGAAATGCCGCGCCCCGGCGGCCCCTCCGGGAATTGCGGGCCTGATAGCGGCACAGTTCGGGCTTGCCAACAGGCAATTTCCCCTTTGCGAACCGGTCGCAAGCGCCGCTGCCGAAGCCCTCGATTTGCACGGCCATGCGGCTTATGGAGCAGGCATGGAAATCGCCCTGTTTCAGCCCGATATCGCGGGCAATGTCGGCACCACCCTGCGCACCGCCGCCTGTTTCGGCGTGCCGGCGCATATCATCGAGCCGTGCGGTTTTCCCTTCTCCGACGGCGCGCTCAAGCGCGCGGGCATGGATTATGCGGTGCGCGCCAATGTCCGGCGCCATCCCAGCTGGGATGCGTTCCGCATATGGTCGCAAATCGGCGGCCAGCGTCTCGTCCTGCTGACCACAGGAGGCGCGACGCCGCTGCCGCAGTTTGATTTCGATCAAAGCGACGTCCTGCTGTTCGGGTCAGAGAGCGCGGGCGTTCCCCATCATGTTCACGATGCCGTCACCGCCCGCGTCGCGATTCCGATGCAAAGCGGCTTTCGCTCCTTGAATGTCGCGGTCGCGGCTGGCATCGCGCTCGCCGAAGCGCTCCGGCAGACGAAAGGCTTTCCCGCATGATTTCGCTCGACCCCCAGCAACAGATCGCCCGCGACTGGTTCGAATCGCTGCGCGACCGAATCTGCGCCGAGTTTGAAGCGATCGAGGCCGAAGCGGGCAGCGAGGCGCGCTTTGATTATACGCCGTGGGACCGCGAGGCCGAGGGACTCGATGCCGGCGAAGGCGGCGGCGGGGTGCGCGGCGTGATGACCGGCCAGGTGTTCGAAAAGGTCGGGGTCAATGTCTCGACCGTCGGCGGCCAGTTCGCCCCCGACTTCGCCGCATCGATCCATGGCGCGTCCGAAGATCCGAACTTCTTTGCCACCGGGATCAGCCTGGTGGCGCATATGGCGAACCCGCATGTCCCAGCCGTGCATATGAACACGCGCTTCCTCGTCACCACGCGGCGCTGGTTCGGCGGCGGCGCCGACCTCAACCCGCCGATCGAATATGCCGAGGACACCGACGCCTTTCACGCGCGGCTGCGCGCCGCTTGCGCGCCGTTCGGCCCCGAGGTCTATGAACGCTACGCCAAATGGGCCGAGGATTATTTCTATATCCCGCATCGCGGCGTCCATCGCGGGGTCGGCGGCATTTTTTACGACCATCTCGAATGCGGCGACGATGCCGAGTTCGACCGCAACTTCCAGCTGACCCGGGCGGTCGGCGAAGCGTTCCTCGACATTTTCCCGCAGATCGTGCGGCGGCGCATGGGGCTGCCCTTCACCGACGCCGAGCGCGAGGCGCAGCTGATCTGGCGCGGCCGCTATGCCGAGTTCAACCTCGTCTATGATCGCGGCACCCTGTTCGGGCTCAAGACCGGCGGCAATATCGACGCGATCCTGATGAGCCTGCCGCCGCTCGCCAAATGGAGCTGAGCTGAAACAGAAAGGGCACCCCGTTGCCGGAGCGCCCCTCTGTCGTCGTTTCAAGCCCGATCAGGCGAACACGTCACCCGACGCGCGCGGTGCGAGCGCCCGATAGACGCCGACCGGCATCGAGAAGGACACCATCAGGATCGGCAGATAGACGACCGCTGCGGTGATGATCATCGAAATGATCGCCGCCACGATCGATCCGCTGCTGGCGATACCGCCGAGGATCGCGCCGAAGACCAACCCGGCGACAAAGGCATAAACGACGATCAGGATCGTGAAGAGCAGGTAAAAGCCCACGATCGTCCATTGCGACGCCTGCGTCAGTTTCCACGATTCGCTGAGTCCGGTGATCGGGTTGCGGGTCAGGCGATCCGCCATCACCGGCCCGGCGACGATGAAACGCCCCTGCACCCACAGCATGAACACGAGCAGGCCGATATAGAGGATGGCGCCAATTGCCATCGCTCCGCCACCGACAGCGCCCGATTCCATCGCGCCGGGTGAGAAACCGCTCATTCCGCCCAAGGCGGCGCCGAAAATCAGACCGAAGATCAATATGACGATGAAAATGACGATATAGGCGGCGATGAACACGACGAACATGCCAAAGGCGAACGCCGGCCCGGCCTGCAGCGCCCAGCCGAAGTTGGGAGCTTCCCCCGGATACATGCCGCCGCGCCATATCAGCATACAGGCGGCATAGAGGATGACGGCGGCGATCAACGCGAACAGGCCGATCTTGCCAAAGGCGCCCATCATAATCGAGGGGTCATTGGGCGCCATCGCCAGGGCCGAGAAGGTCGATCCCAAAAACAGATAGCCGAGCAATCCGACCAGCAGCAAGGCGCCGCCCACCCATATCAGCATCTGCATCCAATTGGCCTTCAGAAACGCGAACGTCTCCGAAAAGGCCGCACCGATACTCATCTTGACCATGATTTTCCCCCTTTGTTGAACCTGTTCCTTATTCCTTTTTGTGCGTCCCAATGCTTCTGCTTACCGGACTATCCTGCCCTTTGCGACCATTTCCTGTGCTTGCGGAACGTCGGGCATTCCCTGCGGGATCAGGAAAAAACGTCATTCGCGCTGCGGATCGCCAATTGGCGGTATGCCGCTGCGACGATCGCAACCCCGACAAGCCCGCCGATCGCCGCACCGCCGCCTTCGACCAGCCCGGTCAGCAGGCGGCCGATCCCCTCGCCCGTCCCCACTGCGGCCCCCACGACCAGACCGAATAGTCCGAAGATGATCGCGATCACGATCGTGACGAGCAACAGGAACAGCGCGACGCGCCAGCCATTGTCCTTGGTCAGCTTCCAGCTTTCGCCGATCGCGACGACGGGATTGAAGATCGAGCGATCGGCGATCGCGGCCGAGATCAGGGCCAGCCGGCCCCACAGATAAATCGCGATACCCAGAAACAGGAACAGGCCGATCACCACCAACAAAATGCCCACCGCGCCGCCGCCGGCGGCCACGCCGGGCATCACGCAGAGCATCGCGATCAGGACCAGCCCGACGGTCAGGATGATCTGAACCGCCAGCATCGTCGGGATCATCTTGAGCGCGAAAACCAGCGCTTCGCCAACGCTGATACCCGTCCGCGACAACCAGAGCCGCAGGACGCCGACACCCCCGATGGCGCCGACCATGCTGACCAGCAATTCATAGGGAGCAATCTGGCGCATGCTGGCGCTGAGAACCGCCATGACCTGATCGAAAGTCGCACCGGGAGCGGGCTCGATCGGCACCGGTCCGAACCAGCTCAACGCCAGCCTTGGGAGGAAGAAAAAGACCGCCACGATCGCACCCGTCAGCACGCTGTGCGACTTCAGCAAAACCATGCTGTCGTCCCACGCCGCGCCCATATCGAATTTCGGCATTTACTTCCTGCCTCTGCTCATTTGATGGCATCGGAGACTGACGCTCTTGGCCGCCGATGTCCAGCCTTGTTAACGATTTAGCGCCCGCCCCTTGCACTCGCTCGCGCATGGGGGCAGGAGGCGGCGCAATGAGCCGCCTGCCGCCACCCGAATGGACCGTTTCGCCCGGCCTGACCGACTATCCCGGCGCGCTCGCCGACATGGAGGCGCGCGCCGCCGCGATCTTCGCGGGCGAAGCAAGCGAACGCATCTGGCTGCTCGAGCATCCGCCGCTCTACACCGCCGGGACCAGTTCGGATCCCGCCGAGCTGCTCGACCCGCGTTTTCCCGTCTATGACGCCGGACGCGGCGGGCGGTACACCTATCATGGTCCAGGGCAGCGCGTGGGATATGTCCAGCTCAACCTCTCGAAACGCGGGCGCGACGTGCGCGCTTATGTTTCGGCGCTCGAGGGCTGGGTGATCGACGCGCTCGCCAAATTCGGCGTCGCGGCGCGCCGCGCCGAGGGGCGCATCGGCATCTGGACCGACGATCCGAACGGCCGCGAAGCCAAGATCGGCGCGATCGGGGTGCGCGTGAAACGCTGGGTGACGCTGCACGGCGTGTCGCTCAATGTCGCGCCCGACCTGTCGCATTTCGGTGGCATCGTCCCGTGCGGCATAGCCGAATTTCCGGTCACCAGCCTGGCCGCGCTCGGCAGGTCGGCGGGCTTTGCCGAGGTCGATGCGGCGCTCGCCAACGCGTTGCCCGCCTTTCTCGACAAAATTTCGGCGAACGATTAGGACGGACGCATGACCCGCAACCTTCTCCCCTCGCTGCTGCTCCTCGCCCTCGCCGCCTGCGGCAGCGAACCGGCCGGCAAGACCACGACCAAGCTCGAAGCCGTCGAGGTCGAACCCGGCACGATCAGCGATTCGATGATCATCCTTGATGATGCGAGCGGCGACGGCACGGCGGTCGACAACAGCGTGCCCGACGACGGCACGGCAAAGCCGGCTGCAAAGACCGAGGAAGCCGCCGACGAGGCGGCCGACGAAACCGACAGCGCAGACGAAAAGGCCGAAGCGATCTCGGTGCCGGTCGGCAAGAAGACCGAAACTTCGACTCCAACGGCGAAGAAGGCCGGCGGCGAATAAACACCGTAGCCCTGAGC
>NZ_JBOHHU010000121.1:0-10592 GCF_050725615.1 Sphingopyxis sp. | reverse complement strand
AAGCGAAGCAATCCAGGGCGGTTACCGCCACTCTGGATTGCTTCGCTTCGCTCGCAATGACGAAGGGTTTTTAATCGACCGCCTTGACGATCAAACTCGCATTGGTGCCGCCGAAACCGAAGCTGTTGTTCAGCGCCGCCTTGACCTCGCGCTTCTTCGCCTTCCACGGCACCAGGTCGACGCCGTCGGTGCCCTCGTCGGGATTGTCGAGGTTGAGCGTCGGCGGCACGATCTGGTCGCGGATCGCGAGGATGCAGAAGATCGTCTCGACCGCGCCGGCGCCGCCGAGCAGATGCCCGATCGCCGATTTGGTCGAGCTCATCGACACATTGGCGATTTCATTGCCGAACAATTTCTTGACCGCGCCGAGTTCGATCGTGTCGGCCATCGTCGAGGTGCCGTGCGCGTTGACATAATCGATGTCGCCGGGGGTCATGCCCGCTTTCTTCAGCGCCATTTCCATCGAGCGATAGGCCCCGAAGCCCTCGGGGTGCGGCGCGGTGACATGATAGGCGTCGCCCGACAGGCCGTAACCGACGACCTCGGCGTAGATCTTGGCGCCGCGCGCCTTGGCATGTTCATATTCCTCGAGCACCACCACGCCTGCGCCCTCGCCCATGACAAAGCCGTCGCGGTCCTTGTCATAGGGACGGCTCGCCTTTTCAGGCGCGTCGTTGCTGCTCATGTTGAGCGCGCGCGCCTGCGCGAAGCCGGCGATGCCGATCGGACAGATCGTTGCCTCGGCGCCGCCCGCGAGCATGATGTCGGCGTCGTCGTCGCGGATCATCCGCGCCGCGTCGCCGATCGAATGCGCGCCGGTCGAACAGGCGGTGACGACGGCGTGATTGGGGCCCATCAGGCCATATTTGATGCTGACCTGGCCCGAGATCAGGTTGATCAGGCGACCATGGACGAAGTGCGGCGAAACACGCCCTGGCCCCTTTTCGGCGAGCAACAGGCTTTCGCTCTCGATGCCCGGCAGGCCGCCGATGCCCGACCCGATCGAGCAACCGGCGCGCAGCTTCATTTCGTCGGTCATATCCTCGAGGCCCGCGTCCTCGATCGCCTGGCCCGCCGCGTCGATGCCATAGATGATGAAGGGGTCGACCTGGCGCTGCACCTTGTGGTCGACGCGCTTGCCGGGGTCGAAGCCATATTCATGGTCGGGGCCCTTGACCTCGCACGCGATCGTGCATTTCTGGTCCGACGCGTCGAAATGGGTAATCTGGCCAGCGCCCGATTTGCCGGCGAGCAAATTGGCCCATGTGGTTTCCACATCGGCGCCCAGCGGCGTCACCAAACCCAATCCCGTCACCACAACCCGGCGCATAGTCATTCCTTTCGTCGGTCCCCGTCCCTGCAGAAACCCGCATCACATCCGTTGGCGCGCCTCTAATGAACGCTGGCGCATAAAAAAAGCTTCCCGGTCACTGCGCGCGAGCGCTCGAGACCGGGAAGCCGGAAACGCGTGGGCGGCAGGGCCGCCACGTCCGGCGAGGCCGGACCGGGGCGAATTAGCCCTTGTTCGCTTCGATATAGTCGATCGCGTCCTTGACGGTGGCGATCTTTTCCGCCGCATCGTCCGGAATTTCGACGCCGAATTCTTCTTCGAACGCCATCACCAGTTCGACGATATCAAGGCTGTCTGCGCCCAGGTCGTCGATGAAGCTTGCTTCCTCGGTGACCTTGTCGGCTTCGACGCCCAGATGTTCGACGACGATCTTCTTAACCTTTTCAGCCGAATCGCTCATGCAGAGTTCCTTTTCTGACTATCTCGTGAATATCGGGATTTGCCCTAGTGCGCGGGGGCAGGGCTGGCAAGAGGTCTGGCATCGGTCGATCGGCGTCTCGCCGCATCGACCAGCCGTTCCTCGGCGGCGCTATAGGCCGAACGTTCCCCCTTCTCTCCCTCCGGCACCTGCGTGGTGAAATAGGCAATGCCTTGCCCACGTTCAAGGTCGAACCAGAGTCCCGATCGCAAGCCATAGGCGTCGCCCGAGTGGCCGAGCCGCAGCCGGCCGTCGCCGAACAGGTCGTCGCGGCACGCCGGATCGCGCAGCGCCGGGCCGCCGTTGCTGTGCATCGCCGCGCCATATTCGCAGAAAAAGCCGCCCGTCCCCTCGCCGCTCGTCGGGTGCACCGGCGCCATCGCCTCCAGCCGCGCCAGGCTTGCGGGTTTCAGGAAGCCGTCACCGCGGCGGAGCAGCATCACGCCGATCCGCGCCAGACCGTTGGCGGAGATCCGCAAACCGCCCTGCGGGCTGAACCCCGCGCCATGGCGGCCGAGCCGATAGGTGGAAAGGTCGCAGCTGCCATCGGCGGCGGGAACCACCGGACAATCGGGGCGCTGGCCCTTCAGCTCGTCGCGCTGGACACTGCCGTCAGCGCCGTAAAGGACGACCGCGCGCGCCACCGCCGCGTCGCTGCACGTCGTCCAGTTGAAACAGGCGTCGAGCGTCAGCGGCTGAAAGACCAGCCGTGCCATCGCCCGGTCGAACCGCTCGCCGGTCACCGCCTCGACCACCGCAGCGACCACCGGAAAGTTCAGATTGGCATAGGTGAAATCACCGCCCGGCGGCCTCGCCGCATCCCAGGCGGCGGGATCCCGCAGCACCGCCTCCAGATCGCTGCCGAGCGGCAGGGCATAGTTCACATTGTCGGTCAGCCCGGCGCGGTGGCCGAGCAATTGCGCCAGCGTGACCGGCGCGTCGGGAAATGTGGGCGCCCGGAGACGCCAGCCGAGATAGTCGGACACGTCGCGATCGAGGTCGAGCTGCCCGGCCTCGACCAGCCGCATCACGCCGAGCGCGACGACGAGTTTCGACACCGAGGCGACGCGCACCGGATCGTCGGCGGTCAGCAAGCGGCCGCTCGCCCGGTCCGCCGCCCCTTCGACGACCAGCGTTGCGACATCGCCCTCGCGGTCGAACCCGACCGCGAGGGCGGCGGGCGGCACCGGCGCGGCGGCGAGCGTCAGGGCGGCGAGCGATGGCAGCATCGCGCGATCCTGTTCGCCGCAGCCCGCGCTGTCAATCGGCCGCTCTGGCTCCGGCGGGCGGCGGCGCGACCTTGGGCCCGACCACGCCCGATTCGCGCAACGCGATTGACGCCCGCGCGATGACCGCCGGGGTGATCATAAACTGCCGCAGCACCATTTCGGGCGGCGCGGCCGCAGGCTGGCGGGTATAGGCGAGCAGGCGGCGCCACAGCGCGCGTGCCTGTTCGACCTTGCCCATCCGCGCCAGCACGATCGAGCGGACCATCAGATATTGCGGTTCGAGATTGCTCGGCGACGGCATGCGATCGAGCAACGCCAGCGCTTCGGCCTGTTCGCCGCGCTGCGAGCGCAGAAAGGCCAGCGTCACGGCGGGAACGCCCGCATGCGAATCGTCGAGCATCACCGAGCGCGTCAACAGCGCCTCGCCATCCGCCAACAGGCCGCACGACGTCTTGAACAGCCCCATGAAGCCCGCAAGGTCGGGGTCATAGGGGTTCAGCTCGACCGCCGCATTGCCCATCGCCACTCCGCGCTGGCAACTGCCGACATAAAAATGGGCGCGCGCCATCGCGAAAATCCCCGGCGCACTGTTCGGAGCGGCCGTATAGGCGCGCTGCGCCAGATCCTGCGCTTCGGCAAAGGCGGCCTTGCCCTTTGGCGTCGCGCGCAATTGCTGCCAGTCGCCGAAACGCAGCAGCGACAGCGGCACCGGATCGCCCGGCATGTCGGCCAGCGTCGCGCGCAGGCAGCGATCGGTCCGCTGCGCCGCCGCCGGGGTGCGCATCTGCCGCAGCCGGTTGAACTGCGCCAGGCAGGGATAGCCCGGCGCAAAATTGTCGGGTTCGCGCTGCAACTGGTCGCGCACGATGACGCCATAGTCGCCGGCCATCTGCGCGATCGCGGGTTCGAGGCCGCGAAACTCGGGGATATCGTTCAGCGTCACGCGGATTTGCTGCGACCAGATCGCGCGATCGTCGGCAACGCGGTTGAGCACCAGCGTGACATCGACCGAATCGCCGTCGAGCGCGCGGACGATCGACGCATCAAGCCGATAGTCGGCGGGGACGGGACGGGCCCCGTCGGCGGGCGCACGCGCCGAGCGCAATTGGATCAGTTCGAAGCGGCGCAGCCCGTCGCGCAGCTTGCTGTCGAGCCCGCGCGCCATCGCCCGCGACGGCCCGGTGTCGCCCGACGCCGGCATGCTCATCTCGATCGTCGGCATCGCCACGAACTGCTTGCCGAGCAGGCGTCCATTCGAATGCGCAAACCACCAGCCGCCGAAGGCCGCCAACGCCAGTGCCACCACGAAGCCCAGCCACAGCCAGATCGCACGGCGCTTCGGCGGCAGCGGGGACATCAGCGACTGCGGGGTCGCCGTCCCGGCGCCCGACACCGCCGCCGCACCGCCCGGCGCGGTCTGCCCCTCGATCGGCGCATCGCCCGCATCGGCGGCGCGCGAACTCGGCGGCGCGGAGCGGTACTGGACCACGATCTCATAGCTGCCCTGCGGCACGCGCAGGCGGTGCAGCCATGGCGTCTCGGCATAATAGCGATCGAGCAGATTGCGCAACCGCCCGACCATCACGCGCGGATAGCTGTCGATCGCGGGATCGAAATCGGCGCTGCGCCCCAGCGCCTCGGTCGCGATCGCATAGGCCTTGGGCGCGGTGCGGTTGCCCTGCAGCCGATGATCGACCAGATATTGCAACAGGCGGGTAAGAACCGGCGAACGCACGAACATCGGCGATTCGAGCAATTGAGTCAGCTCGTCGGCGATGATCTTTTCGATCTCGCCTTGATCCTGATCCTGGTCAGCGCTCGCTTTCGTGCGGTCCATACCACCCCCAAATGCCCTCAAGCGAGCTGCTGCGCGGTAGATACGCCAATAATCGGGCGCGACCAGTCGTTGTTACGTCCTTGTAACGGTAACAACAAAGCCAGTTTTCGTAACATAAAATTGCGCGGAGGCCAAGTCCGCACGAAAAAAGCCGAAACACGGTTAAAATTTCCTTACCGGATTGCAACAACCCGCTACGTGACCCGATGTAACTCAACTATTTGTCCCATTTCGGTCATTCTGTGATTGTGGTGACGTCCCTAAAGACGTTGCCGCCTGGCCCGGGCCTTGCCCGGCAAGGCGAATTGAAGCGGGTAAATCGAAGGATGCGAGCTGGTCCCTGGCATTTTTCACAAAGATTTTCCAACTTCATGCACAGCGACTTCGCCGGACGGGGAGATGGCCCCACCCTTTTCCCCGTCCGGCAAGTCCACCCATTTTCCTGTTTTGATATCGCGATACCGCCGGCGCCTCAGCGCCTCTTGCTACGCGCATAAAGCCTGAGCGCCAGCGCGGCAAGGAAGAGCGGTGCCAATATGCGACCTTCGACATGATAGGCGGGGTCGGCGTGGATCGCCCGGCTCGCATAGCTGATGAAAAAGATCAGCCAGATATAATGAATGCCGATGCGGTGAAGCCAGGTCCAGCCGCGCCCGAGCAGGCGCTGCGATGCATCGTTCGACGTCAGCGCCATCAGATAGATCAGGACATAGGCCAATCCGCCGCCGAAAAGCGTCGCGATCGGTCGCGGCCGAAAGGCGATGATGTTGACCAGCAGCGCGGCGAGATGGATCGTGTGCGCGAGCGCGAAGCCCAGCCCCCACTGGCGACGGCGCCGCAGCAACGCGGCGGTCGCCGCCCCCGGCCACAGGCGCCACAAGGTCGATGCGAGATAGGCGACCAGGAAGACCGGCGCCGCGGCGCGGGCGGTCCAGCGCGCCGCGAGCAGCGCCTCCTGTGGCGCGCCCTCTCCCGCGACCAGCGCGGCGGCGACCGCGACGAGACCCGCCGTCAATCCGATCAGCAGCGGCGTCCCGCGCCGCCCGAGCCAGATCGCGCCGGTCAGGCCGGTCCGATCCGGAAAGCGCAGAGCTTGTTGCCGTCGAGGTCGCGGAAATAGGCGGCGTAAAAGGCCTGATCACCCTCCTCGCCGCGCAATCCCGGCGGTCCTTCGCAGCTGCCGCCGAGTTCGAGCGCTTTGGCGTGCAGCGCATCGACCTTGGCGCGCTCGTCGACGACGATCGCCGCCATATGGCCGTTGCCGCGGTTCGCAGGCTGGCCGTCATAGGGCTTTGTCACCGCGATGCCCGGCTGGCCCCAGCCGGTGCCGTACAGCGTGAAGCCGTTCGCCTCGCTGTCCGACATGCGCATCAACTCGCTGGCGCCGATCGTCCCGAGCAGCGCGGAATAGAATCCGCGCGCCCGGTCGAGATCGTCGGCGCCCATGGTCACATAACCGAGCATCGCGGCGATCCGATCAGCTCTTGGCGGCGGGGGCCGCCGGGGTCGGCGGCGTGATGTCGTTCGGGCCGCAATCGCCCTTGCGCTCGGACGTGATGTGCATGACCATCTCGCCTTCCTTGCTGCCGTCGGCCTTGTTGGCGAGGATCGTCATCGTGATGTCCTGCGCGGTGGCGCCGCTGGTGCCGGTTGCGCTCATCTTCATCGTCTTGCCCGCATCGCCCTTGCAGGTTGCGGCGAAATCGACGGTCTTGCCGCTGAAATTCTTCTTGTCGAAGGTGCAATTCTCGCCGCGCGAACCCATGTCGGACAGGTTCTTCGCCATGTCTTCCTGCTTCGCCGCTTCGGGAGTCAGGCAGACGGTCATGCCGCTGAGCATCGAGAACATCTGCTGCATCTGGGCCTTGGCGTCGGGCGTGACGTCGTCGCCCTCGAGCTTGACGATCTCGATCTTCTGGCCCCAGCTGCCCGGCTGGCGCTGTTCGGGGGGCTCGTTCGACGCGGCGGCGGCGCCCTCGCCGTCCTTGGCCGCTTTGTCGCCGCACGCCGCCAGGACGAGGCTGCTCGCGACGGCGAGCATCAGAGTCTTTTTCATGGCATTTCCCCTGTCGAGTCCATTTGTGGATGGGCCATCCTCCCGATATCGACCGCCTTGGCAATGCCTAATCTCACGGCGCTATTTCGCCTTCTCGGCCATCCGTCGCGCGATCGGGCCTTCGATCTCCATGACGTCGACGAAAAGCTTGTCGGGCCGCGCCGCGCAATGCATCCGCGCGGCCGCATAGCGCAGTTCGAACGCCGCCATCTTCTGCCGAAACTGCGCGGGTTGGGCCAGCATGTCCTGCGACAAGGCGCTGATCCCCAGCATCATCGTGTAAAATTCGCGCTTCTCGCTTGTCGGCCAATGCGCCGCCCACCAGTCTTCGTCGCGCGTGAACTGGTCGCAGCGGTAGCGCAAGATGCCGCCGCCGGGGCCCGGGGTGCGATAATTGTCGAAGCCGAACGGCACCCGGATCGGCAGAGCGATCGGCTTGCCCGCCCCGTCGCGATAGGGCCGGAAGCGCGAGGCGTTCGCCGCATCGAGCGCGGCGGCGTCGAGCGTCGGCGCGCGGCTGCTCTGCGCGACCACCGCGTCGATCAGTCGCCCGTCCGCCCCGACCTTGCCCTCGATCACGACCTTGCCATGCTCGCCCGCCGCGCGCGCTGCGTCGCCGAACGCCGCTTCGACGCGGGTCACGAACATCGGGTGACCATCGGCCGCCTCGAAGGAAAAGGGCAGCACGGCGGGCACCGCGATCGCCTTGCCCGCCTTGTCGGCCGCCGGCACAAATTTCAGCGTGCGCGCGGCGGCCAGCGCGGCCGCGTCGAGTTCGGGCGGCGCGCTGCTGAACTGGATGTCCGCCTCGACCACCGCACCGGCGGCCGAGATGACGAGGCCGATCCGGCCTTGCCCCTGCATTCCGGCGGCGCGCTGTTCGGCCGTATAGGCGGGGTCGAAATCGCCGATCAAACGCGGCTGCCGCGCCATCGCCGGCTTGTTCGCCAGCGCTTCGATCATCGCCGCGCTCTTCGCCGGCTCGGCCGTTTCGGCGGGCGGCGCGGCGGGCACGGCCGGTTCGGTCTGGAGCGCCGCCAGCGCGAGCGCCAACGGCAAAATCGCCAATGTCATGTTCGTCCCTTTGAAAGCCGCCCGGCGATGCCTTTGGCCTTGGATTGGCGCCTATAACCTCCATATTGGCGGGGATGGCAATTCAGATTCGCACCTCGCTCGACGAAATCGACACCGCCGCCGATTACGTCCCCCACCGCCCCGCGCGCCCCGACAAGGTCGAGGGCGGCAAGCGTTTCGAGCTGGTCAGCGAATATCAACCCGCCGGCGACCAGCCGACCGCGATCAAGGAGCTCGTCTCGACCGCGCTCGACGGCGAACGCGACCAGGTGCTGCTCGGCGTCACCGGCTCGGGCAAGACCTTCACCATGGCCAAGGTCATCGACGAACTGCAGCGCCCCGCGCTGATCCTCGCCCCGAACAAGATCCTCGCGGCTCAGCTCTATGGCGAGTTCAAGAGCTTCTTCCCGAACAATGCGGTCGAATATTTCGTCAGCTATTACGACTATTACCAGCCCGAGGCCTATGTGCCGCGGTCGGACACCTACATCGAGAAGGAAAGCTCGGTGAACGAGGCGATCGACCGCATGCGCCACTCGGCGACGCGCGCCTTGCTCGAACGCGACGACGTCATCATCGTCGCGTCGGTATCGTGCCTCTATGGCATCGGCTCGGTCGAGACCTACTCCGCGATGATCTTCGACCTCAAGAAGGGCCAGAGCGTCGACAATCGCGAGATCATCCGCAAGCTCGTCGCGCTGCAGTATAAGCGCAACGACCAGGCCTTTGCGCGCGGCAATTTCCGCGTGCGCGGCGACAGCCTCGAAATCTTTCCCTCGCATTATGAGGATATGGCCTGGCGCGTCAGCTTCTTCGGCGACGAGATCGAGGAGATCACCGAGTTCGACCCGCTGACCGGCAAGAAGATCGCCAACCTCAACCATGTCCGCATCTATGCGAACTCGCACTATGTGACCCCCGGCCCGACGCTCAAGCAGGCGTCGGAGGCGATCAAGCATGAGCTGACCGAACGCCTCAAGGAACTCGAAATCGAGGGCCGGCTGCTCGAAGCCCAGCGGCTCGAACAGCGCACCAATTTCGACCTCGAGATGATCGCCGCGACCGGCAGCTGCGCGGGGATCGAGAATTACAGCCGCTTCCTCACCGGTCGCCTGCCCGGCGAGCCGCCGCCGACCCTGTTCGAATATCTGCCCGACAACGCCCTGCTCTTCGTCGACGAAAGCCACCAGACGATCCCGCAGATCGGCGCGATGTCGAAGGGCGATCATCGCCGCAAAATCACCCTCGCCGAATATGGCTTCCGCCTGCCGAGCTGCATCGACAACCGGCCGCTGCGCTTCGCCGAATGGGACGTCATGCGCCCGCAGACGGTCAGCGTCTCGGCGACCCCCGGCACCTGGGAGATGGACCGCACGCAGGGCGTCTTCGCCGAACAGGTGATCCGCCCCACCGGCCTCATCGACCCGCCGGTGTTCATCAAGCCCGTCGAGGAACAGGTCGACGACCTGATCATGGAGGCGAAGGCGACCGCCGCCGCAGGTTACCGCACCCTCGTCACCACGCTGACCAAGCGCATGGCGGAGGACCTCACCGAGTTCCTCCACGAGGCAGGACTCAAGGTCCGCTATATGCACTCGGACGTGGAGACGCTCGAACGCATCGAGATCATCCGCGACCTGCGCCTCGGGGTGTTCGACGTGCTCGTCGGGATCAACCTGCTGCGCGAGGGGCTCGACATCCCCGAATGCGGGCTCGTCGCGATCCTCGACGCCGACAAGGAGGGTTTCCTGCGCAGCGAAACCAGCCTCGTCCAGACGATCGGCCGCGCCGCGCGCAACGTCGACGGCCGCGTCATCCTCTATGCCGATCGCATCACCGGCAGCATGGAACGCGCAATGCGCGAAACCGACCGCCGCCGCGAAAAGCAGGAGGCGTATAATAGCGAACACGGCATCACCCCGACGACGATCAAGCGCAACATCGGCGACATCATCGCGCATGTCGCGTCGAAGGATCAGGTAACGATCGACATCGGCGACGACAAGCCCGCGCATATGGTCGGCCACAACCTCCGCGCCTATATCGCCGACCTCGAAAAACAGATGCGCGATGCGGCAGCCGACCTGGAGTTCGAACAAGCCGGCAAATTGCGCGACGAAATCCGCCGCCTCGAAGCCGACGAACTCGGCCTGCCGCCGGACCAGCAGGTGGCCCCGCGCGTAGGGCGCTCGAACGAGGGCAAGCCGGGCACGCGCAAGGGACGGTTCGGGAAGCAGAGCAAGACGAAGTGGGGTCGGTAACGCGAGGCGATGGAACATAGCGGCGCGCGACGCCTGCTTGCTGTGGACGTTTGATAGTGCCAGTGTCGACTTAAGGGGGGAAACAATGCCCTTTCGTTTGGCCTGGATATATGTGCTGGCGCTGCTCGCTCTTACGTTCGTTGCCTTTTGGCCCGGATATTTCGCGAAGCTGCCAGCCAGCGACATGGCACACCATGCTCATGCCGCCAGCGCCGTCCTGTGGATGATCCTCGCCATGGTGCAGAGCTGGACAGCCCACCACAATCAACTCCCGCTGCACCGCGCGACCGGGCTCGCGACCTTCCTGCTTTTCCCGTTCTTCCTGATCGGGGGAATGTGGGTCCTCCATGTCGAGGCGGCGACCCT
>NZ_JBOHHU010000120.1:0-10641 GCF_050725615.1 Sphingopyxis sp. | reverse complement strand
GCGCCGCGTCGCTGCGCCTCGGCCTGCGCGCGCGGGTCGGGCGGACGGCCGACATGCCAGTCGCCGGTGCCCGCCGAATCGAGCGTCGCGGCGAGTCCCGCGGCGGCGAAGGCGGCGCGGGCGGCGCCCTCGGCGAGCGGCGAGCGGCAGATGTTACCGAGACAGAGGAAGAGGATCGCGGGGCTCGCAACGTCTCGATCATCGCGCATATCGCCTATCCTCTCCACAAAGTTGAACCGACTTTCAACTTGCGCCGTGGCCGGGCTCTGCTAGCCATGAGCGATAACAGATAACGGGTCAGGGAGAGGGTTGCCAGATGGCTGAAACCGCCAGCGAAACCGAAATGTCCGCCGCGCCGGCGACCGGCGAGCCACGCGCCACCGGTTACAGCTGGTATGTGC
Source organism: Sphingopyxis sp. (assembly GCF_050725615.1). Classification (GTDB taxonomy): domain Bacteria; phylum Pseudomonadota; class Alphaproteobacteria; order Sphingomonadales; family Sphingomonadaceae; genus Sphingopyxis. The sequence continues at coordinate 10,240 of NZ_JBOHHU010000120.1, read as the reverse complement.
TGGGCGTGCTGGTGGTCGTCTATATCCTGAACTTCATCGACCGGCAGATCTTGAGCATCCTCGCGGTCGATATCAAGGCCGACCTCGATCTGACCGACAGCGATCTGGGATTTCTGGGCGGCGCGGCCTTTGCGGTCTTCTATGCCCTGTTCGGCATTCCGCTGGGGCGTCTGGCCGACAATTGGAACCGCAAGAAACTGCTGGCGATCGGCCTGACCCTGTGGTCGGCGATGACCGCGCTGTCGGGCTTTGCGCAGACCCAGCTTACCCTGACGCTGGCCCGAATGGGCGTCGGCGTCGGCGAGGCGACCGCCAGTCCCACCGCTTACTCGCTGATTTCGGATTATTTCCCCAAGCGCCAGCGCGCGACCGCGCTCGCCGTCTATTCGTCGGGGCTCTACATCGGTGGCGGCGTGTCGCTGCTGATCGGCGCCAAGATCGGGCAGGTCTGGAACGAGACCTGGCCGAACGGCGGCCCGCTCGGCCTCGTCGGGTGGCAGGGCGCGTTCCTTGCGGTCGGCATCCCCGGCCTGCTGATCGCGCTCTGGGTATCGACATTGCGCGAACCGGTGCGCGGCGCGATGGACGGCGTCCCCAGCCCGGTGTCGCCGACCCCGTTCCGCAGCTTCCTGCGCGACCTCGAGAGCATTGTCCCGCCTTTCACGCTGCTCGGCGCGTGGGAGCGCGGCCCGGCCGCGCTCGCGATCAACCTCGCGGTCGCGGCGCTCGCCGCCGCGGCGGCGTGGCTGATGATCGAACTGACCGGTAACCTGCCGCAATGGTCGTCGATCGCCTTCGGCTATTATGCCGTCTTCTCCTGGGCCTGCACGCTCAAGGCGCGCGACCCCGCAACTTTCCGGCTGATCTGGGGCACCCCCGCGTTCATCTGCACCACGCTGGGCTATAGTCTGGTGTCGCTGGTCGCCTGGGCGCTGGGATTCTGGTCCGCACCCTATGCCGAGACGGTCTTGCAACTGCCCAAGCAGCAATTGGCGTTTGTCCTGGGCGCGAACGGCGCGGTGGCGGGCTTTCTGGGCGTGATCATCGGCGGCCGCGTTGCCGACGCCTTGCGCGCGCGCAATCCGGCGGGCCGGATCTGGGTCATCATGTTCGGCGTCATCGCCCCGATCGTGCCGATCTGGATCGGATATACGACCGAGAATGGCACGCTTTTTTATGCGATGAATTTCCTCGCCGGAATGTTCGGCGCCACCGCACTCGGCGCTGCGGCGGCGACCACGCAGGACCTGGTCCTGCCGCGCATGCGCGGCACGGCGACCGCCGCCTTCTTCCTCGGCACGACGCTCGTCGGCCTGGCCTTCGGCCCCTATATGACCGGCCAGATTTCCGATCTGGCGGGGTCGATGGTCGACGGCAAGCTGGTCGGCGACCTGCGCACCGGCATATTGTCGCTGATCGGCGTCGCGCCGATCGCGCTCGGCCTGCTGATCTATGCCTATCGCGCGGTGCCGCAGGCCGAGGCGACGATCGCCCAGCGCGCGGCGGGCGCGCCGGGCTGAGCCCTATTTTTTCGGCGGCAGGTTGATCACGCCGCAGGCGATGCGATCGCCGCTGTTGCCGCTTGGGTCGGTCTTCATGTCGTCGGGCTTCGCATGGATGACGAAGGCCGCACCGTCGGCGTCGAGCAGCCCCCCCTCCCCCGTCAGGCGCGTGCCGACGAGTTGCAGCGTCGCGCGGCCGATCGTGTCGGGTTCGACGACGAGGTTGGGCAGGTCGCCATGATGCGCGCCGAGCGGATTTTCGCGGCCGTGCTGGGTATTGGTCGGGTTCCAGTGCGGGCCGGCGGTGGTGAATTTGGGACCGTCGCACAGACCGGTGCCATGGACATGCATGCCATAGGTGCCGGCGGCGAAGCCGCGTGCGACGAGTTCGAGCCGCAGGCCGCCGCTATCCTTGAAGATGTCGACGCGGCCGCGATCGGCGCCGCGCGCGTCGAAAAGCTGGGCAGAGGCGTCGGGGACGGGCAGCTTGGGGCCCTTCGGACCGCCCTTGCCCATCATGTCGCAGCCCGAGAGCGCGAGCGCCGAAAGCGCAACCGCGCCGATCGTCAGGTTGCGGCCAATGGTCGAACGGATCGTCATGCTTCTGCTCCCGCGAAAAACGCCCGGAATCGCAATGCCGCCATGGCGACTTTCGTTCCTGCCGGTGATGATGGCCTTATTCGCCGCCGGTTCCAATAGCGATGTGGCGGAAGCCGTGGCGCGCCACTTCGTCGCGGCGATAGATGTTGCGCAGGTCGACGAGCAATTTGTCGGTCATGCCGGCGCCGAGGCGCGCGAGGTCGAGCGCGCGGAAGGCGTCCCATTCGGTGACGATCGCCACCGCATCGGCGCCGTCGGCGGCGGCATAGGCGCTGTCCTTCATCTCGACGGCGGGCATCATCGGCGCCGCGATCTCCATCCCCTCGGGATCATAGGCGGTCACCCGCGCGCCGGCGTCGATCAGCGTCTGCACGATCGCGAGGCTGGGCGAATCGCGCATGTCGTCGGTGTTCGGCTTGAAGGTCAGGCCGAGCAGCGCGACGGTCTTGCCGCGCGCATTGCCGCCAAGCGCGGTGACGATCTTGCGCCCCATCGCCCGCTTGCGCAGGTCATTGGCGAGCACCGTCGCCTCGACGAGGCGGAGCGGCACGTCATTGTCCTGCGCGGTCTTGAGCAAGGCCAGCGTATCCTTGGGGAAACAGCTGCCGCCATAGCCGGGACCGGCATGGAGGAATTTGCCGCCGATGCGGTTGTCGAGGCCGATGCCGCGCGCGACGTCCTGGACCTCGGCGCCGACGGCCTCGCAGAGGTCGGCGATTTCGTTGATGAAGGTGATCTTGGTCGCGAGGAAGGCGTTGGCGGCATATTTGATCATCTCCGCCGTGCGGCGGCGGGTGACGAGGATCGGCGCTTCATTGAGGAAGAGCGGGCGATAGACTTCGCGCAGCACCGCTTCGCCGCGCGCGTCCTCGGCGCCGATGACGATGCGGTCGGGGCGCTTGAAATCGCCGATCGCCGCGCCTTCGCGCAGGAATTCGGGGTTCGAGGCGACGCTGTGCGACCGGCCCGGCGCGCCTTCGCGCAGGATGCGTTCGACCTCGTCGCCGGTGCCGACGGGGACGGTCGATTTGGTGACGATGACGCAGTCGTGGGTCAGGGTGGCGGCCAGTTCCTCGGCGGCGCCGAAGACATAGCTGAGGTCCGCATGACCATCGCCGCGACGCGACGGTGTGCCGACCGCGATGAACACGGCGTCGGCGCCCGCGACCGCCGGGGCGAGGTCGGTGGTGAAGGACAGGCGGCCGGCGGCGACATTGGCCGCGACGAGCGCATCGAGACCGGGTTCGTAGATCGGCATGCGGCCGGCATGCAGCGCGTCGATCTTCGCCGCATCCTTGTCGACGCAGACCACGTCATGGCCGAAATCGGAAAAACAGGCACCCGAAACCAGGCCGACATAGCCCGTTCCGATCATGGCGATTTTCATCTGCGAAGCCCTTTTGCTGATGGTGGCGGCGCGGCATCGGCGCGCGGAGGGAGAATGGGCCGCGTCCTTAAAGCCAAAGCGCACAAAGGGAAAGGGCCGCGAATTGCTTCGCGGCCCTCCCTATTGTTTCACGCGGGTCCGATCAGCGATCAGAAGACGCGGGCATATTGCTCGTTGCCGACGAAGCCGAGCTTGCCGACGCCGCTGCGCTTGACGACCGCCATCACGCGATCGACGACGATATAGCGGGCGTAGGGGTCCGGCTGAACCTGCAATTCGGGTTCGACCGGCAAGGCCTTGGTTTCGAGCAGATAGCTTTCGAGCGTCGCCAGATCGACCGGCGAGCCGTTCCAGGTGATCGTCCCGGCGGGATCGATCATAACCTTGTTCTTCACCGGATCGACATTGCTCTTGCTGTCGGTCGGGACCGGAAGGTCGATCTTCACCGCGTGGGTCTGCGGCGGGATCGTGATGATGAACATGATGAGGAGCACGAGCATGACGTCGATCAACGGCGTCGTGTTCATATCCATCATCGGTTCATTTTCGTCCCGATCCCCAACTGCCATGGACATGCGATTATTCCTTTATAGCTTGTGTCCAGCGCCTCAATAGCGCTGGAGCGTGCCCGAGCCAGCAGCCGGTTCGGAAATGAACCCGATCTTCTGGAAACCCGCATATTGCATGGTGTAAATCACCCCGCCGATGCACTGATAGGGCGTGTTGATGTCGCCACGGATGTGCACTTCGGGGAAATTTTCCTCGGTGATATTCTCGACCCCGCCGATGTCGGCGATCAGCTTCTCAAGCTTGTCCTGGCCCTTTTTCAGCAGCTCCTTGGAATCGACCGGGGTCTGGCCCCAATAGACTTCGCACGCCGTGCTTTCGGGATTGGGCGCGCCATCGCCGTCGGTATCCGCCGAACGCACCGACAAGAGCACGTTTTCGGGTTTGGTCGTCGTCGCTTCGAACACCACATCGGGCAGCTTGAGGTTCACCGTTTCCAACACCACGGGAACCGTGATGAGGAAGATGATGAGCAACACAAGCATGATGTCCACGAGTGGGGTCGTGTTGATGTCGGACATCGGGGCATCGTCGCCCTTGTCGCCTACACTCATTCCCATAGGATCAGCATCCTGTCACAAAATTATCGTCATGGACCCGGGGGGTCGTCGCCGAACGCGACGCCCCCCTGTCCGCTTCGTCCCCGGCCCGAAGGCCGGGGCGAAGATCAGGCCTTCTTCGGCGCAGCAGCCGGAGCCGCAGCCTTCGCCGGAGCGAGGACCGGCTTCACCTGGCCGCCCGACATGATCGAACCGAGAACGTCGTTCGAGAAGGTCGACAGACGGCGGCTGATCGCCTTGTTGCGGCTCTGCAGCCAGTTGAACGCGAGCACTGCGGGAACCGCGACGATCAGGCCGACGGCGGTCATGATGAGCGCTTCACCGACCGGACCGGCGACCGCGTCGATCGATGCCTGACCCGACGCGCCGATCTTCACCAGCGCGTTCAGAATACCGATAACGGTACCGAACAGACCGACGAACGGAGCGGTCGAACCGACGGTCGCGAGGAACGCGAGGCCCGAGTTCAGCTGCGAGTTGATGTGGTTCTGCGAACGCTCGAGCGTGCCGTGCATCCAGTCATGCGCTTCGACGGGATCGGTCAGCTTGTTATGCTCTTCGTTGGCGCGCAGACCGTCTTCGACGACCTGACGATAGGCGCTGTTCTTTTCGAGCTTCGCGGCGCCTTCGGCCAGCGTCGGCGCGCGCCAGAAATTGGCGTCGACCGCCTTGCCCTGGTTCATCACCTTATTCTGTTCGAACAGCTTGGTGAACAGGATGTACAGCGTGCCCATGAACATGATGACCAGCACGAGGCCGGTCAGCTGCGTGATCCAGCCGCCTTCGCACAGCGCCGGGAAGACGCCATATTTGTTGGTCGGGTCGGAAAGCTTTGCTTCGCAGAACGACGACGGCAGCATGCCGTAGCTCCGGTGACCGGCGGCGGCGGCGGTCGCAATCAGATTGATCATCTTGGTATTCCCTCTCAAAATTTCGTCAAAAACTAAAAATCCAGATCGTGGGCGCGACCCCGATCAACGCGGAATCTGCCAACGGATGCGGTTGCTGTACGAACCACCCGTCGGGTTGCCCGCACGATCCTTGCCCGGATTGAAACGGCCGCGACGCTGAATCAGCTTGCAGGTTTCGGCATCGAGGTCGGCATGGCCGCTCGACGAGGTCACGTCGCACGACGTGATCTTGCCGTCGGCACCGTAAGTGACGCGGAAACCGGTCGTGCCTTCACGCTCTTCGCGCATCGCACGGGCCGGATAATCGTCGTTGGTCGCCCAGCGGCCGGGGTTGCCGCGCGGCGTACCGGCGGCGCTCAGATCCGGAGCCGGCGGCGGAGCCGGCGGCGCGGGCGGCGTATAGACCGGCGGCGGCGGCAGACGCGGAGGCGTCGGCACCGACTGCACCGTATTCGTGCTCACCGGCGGCGGAATCGGCGACGGCGGAGTCACGACCGGCGGCGGCGGCGGCAGGACATTGTCCGGCGGCGGCGGCGGCGGCGGCTCCTCGGGCGGCGGCGGCTCTTCGACGTCCACCACATCCAATTTTTCAGCGAGCTTCTTGACGATGCTGATGTTCAGGCCGTTGACCAGGCCGTAGCCCAATCCCGCCGTCAGCAGCCCCACCAAGACGATCGCCACTACCCTGTTTTTAGGGTCGACACTATCACCATAAGCCATTCAGGAACGACGCTCCTTGCTAGATCATCCTGACACCAATCCATACCGTCGGGGGGAGTTGCCAAAAGCCCGGATAATTCCGATGCATTCCGCAGACCCGGCGGGCGGCATCCGGCTGTTATGTTCTATGCCGGACACTTCGTCGGACGTCCTATCGCGGTGGCGGCAAGTTCGCAAACCCTTTATCAGCGGTTAATGTGCCGCGAGCCATGATGGCACGCCGCCGACGTTACCGGTGTCAACGATCAAAGAAAGTGGATCAAGCATGCGCAAGCTCTTTCCCGTCGCCCTGGCCGCCATCATCGGCTTAAGCGCTGGAATTTCCACGGTTTCTGCAATGCAGGCACCCGCCACGACGGCGCCGGCCAGCCCCTATAGCTATGCCGATGTCGCCGACCTCGCCACCACCGCGCCGATGGCGATCCATGCGCGCATCGCGTCGGCCACGGCGCTCAAACCCGAGCGGGCTCCCGGCGTCGCCGCCGGTTCGAGCCGATTCTATGTCGAGGCCGATGTCGTCAGCCTGATTCGCGGTTCGGGACCGCTCGCCGCGCGCATATCCTATCTCGTCGACCTGCCGCTGGGCGCCAAGGGCAAGCCGGTGAAGCTCAAAAAGAAGCAGCCGGTCCTGCTCTTCGCCCGCCCCGTCGCGGGCGCCGTCGCCGGATCGAATAGCACCGGCAGCGTGCGGCTGGTCGCACCCGACGCGCAGCTGCCCTGGGATCCCGCCACCGAGGCGCGACTGCGCGCGGTGCTGACCGAGCTGGTCCAGCCCGGCGCGCCGCCGGCGATCACCGGCTTCGCCAATGGGTTCCATGTGCCGGGGACGCTGCCCGGCGAAGGCGAGACGCAGTTGTTTTTCGATACCGCGACGGGCGAACCGATGTCGCTCACGATCCTGACCGCCGCCGACGGGTCGCGCCGCTGGGCGGCGGCGTTCGGCGAAATCGTCGACGGATCGGCGGCGGTGCCGGCGCAGAATACGCTCGCCTGGTACCGGCTCGCCTGCGGCCTGCCGCGCCGCCTGCCCGAGGCCAGGCTGGCGGGAACCCCGCCCGAGGATCGCCGCAAGGCGGTGTCGGACTATAGCGTCGTGCTCGGCGCGCTCGGCGACTGCACGCGGACGCGCAAGCCGCCGGCGGGGTAAAGCAAAGCTAGGGCGCCGCGAAGCCGCGCCGCTCTTGTTTCCGCGCGAAAAGCCGATAGGGGCGCTGGCATTGCCATAGGAGTGCCCCGCATGTCGCCTGCCCCCGTCCCGACCGCCCCGCGTCCGCCGCTCCGCGTCGCACTCGCCGGGCTTGGCGTCGTCGGCAGCGGGGTCGTCAAGCTGTTGCAGGCGAATCGCGAGCTGATCGCGCGCCGCGCCGGGCGGGCGATCGAGATCATCGCGCTGTCGGCGCGCGACCGCCACAAGGACCGCGGCGTCGACCTGTCGCCCTATCGCTGGGAGGATGATCTCGATTCGCTGGTCGGCGCCGACGATGTCGATGTCGTGGTCGAGATGATCGGCGGCGCCGACGGCATGGCGCTGACGCTGGCGCGCCATACGCTGGGCGCGGGTAAGGCGCTGGTCACCGCGAACAAGGCGATGATCGCGCATCACGGGCTCGACCTCGCGCGCCTCGCCGAGGCGAAGGACACGCCGCTGAAATATGAAGCCGCAGTCGCGGGCGGCATCCCGGTCATCAAGGCGATCCGTGAGGGCGCATCGGCGAACGAGATCGCGCGCGTCTATGGCATCCTCAACGGCACCTGCAATTATATCCTGACCCAGATGGAGCGGAACGGCGCGAGCTTCGCCGACGCGCTCGCCGCGGCGCAGGCCGAGGGCTATGCCGAGGCCGACCCGACCTTCGACGTCGACGGCATCGACGCCGCGCATAAGTTGTCGATCCTCGCGGCGCTGTGTTTCGGGACGAAGCTCGACATCGGCGCGGTCGCGACGGGCGGCATCCGCGACCTGATCGCGGCGGACATCCGCGAGGCCGAAGCCCTGGGGCACCGCGTCCGGCTGATCGGCATGGCCGAGCGCGACGGGCATGCTCTCTATCAGCATGTCCAGCCGTGCCTCGTTCCCGCCGACCATCCGCTCGCCTATGTCCCCGGCGCATTGAACGCCGTGGTCGCCGAGGGCAATTTTGTCGGCCGCCTGTTCTTCGAAGGCGCCGGCGCGGGCGCGGGGCCGACGGCGTCGGCGATCGTCGCCGACATCATCGACATCGCGCGCGACGAATATGGCCCCGCCTTCGCGATGCCGGTCGATGCGCTCGACGAAGCGCCGGCCGCCGACGCCGGGGCGCGGGTCGGCAAACATTATGTCCGGCTGGTGGTCGAGGACCGCATCGGCGTGCTCGCCGAAATCGCCACCGCGATGCGCGACGCCGGGGTGTCGATCGAAAGCTTCATCCAGCGCGGCACCGAGAAAGACGACGGCGTCGTCATCGCGATCGTCACCCACGAAGGCCCGGCGCGCGCGATCGCGGCGGCGCTGGCGACGCTCGCGGCGTCGGACCATGTCATCGGCGCGCCGATGCACATGCCGATCCTGGCGCTTTAGCGCCATCGCCCCCACGGCTTGAAATCGGCTTCGCCCCTGCTACCCATGACGCGGGATCAGGGGGCAGTTTCATGGACATAGAGATCAAACGCGGGCTGGCCGAAGCGCGGGCGATGGCCGGCGAGCATTGGCAGGCGCTGCTCGTCTATATCGGGCTGGGGGTGGTCTTTCCTTTCCTGCTGCTGTCGAGCGAGCCGATTTTCAGTCTGCGCAACATCATGGCGATCGCGTCCGATCCCTGGACCAATCGGGTTGGCGGCTCGATCACCGGACCGCTTTACCTGCTCGGCATCGTGCTGGTCATCGTCTTCGGCGCGATGCTCGCCGCGTGGAACGCGCTGCTGACGGAAATCCGCGAGGGCTATGTGTCCGAGGTCATGTACGGGATGGTCGCGGGCTTCGCCTATATCCTCGCCTATGTGCTGCTCTATATGGTCGTGGGGCTGGTCCTGGTCCTGCCGATCGTGCTGGTGGTCGGTTACGACGACTGGGCGCGCGCGGGACCGCTGGTCGAGGGCGCGCGCCAGCTCGTTTCCGCGCTGATCGGGTCGTGGTTGCTCGCACGCTTCTGCCTCGTCGGGCCGATCATGGCCGCCGGCGGACGGCTCGAACCCTTTTCGCCCTATGTCGAATCATGGCGGCGCACCGCGAGCGCGCAATGGTGGCTGTTCGGTTTCTTCCTACTCTACGGCGTCCTATTCGGCGCGGCGTTCGGCGGGCTGGTCGCGGTCCACGGGATCGTCATCCTGAACAACGACCCCGGCAGCCTGACCGAAACGATGATGAGCCTGCTCTGGGTCATCCTGCTCGGCCTGTATTTCTTCGGGCAATTGCTGATCCCCGCAGGCCTGTATCGCGCGTCCGAGCCGGGGGCGAGTGCGGCCGAGGTCTTCGCCTAATCCTCTCCCTCGGCGGGTGGCGGCGGCACCCCGGTTTCGGGGTCGGTGGCGCGCTTCGCCATTTCATAAAGCGCATTATATTCGGGGCCGGGTTTCATCCGACCGCCGATCGACACCCAATTATAGGGCAATTTGTCGAGGGTCATCGCGCTGACCGGCTGGTGCGGGATGCTGTCCTTCGTCGACTTTCCGACCCCGGCGATCGCGCGCAGTTCGGGCGACAGGCGGTGGCGATCGGTATCGCTGCCGCAGACCTCGATCGAACCATCCTCGGCGGGTTTGCAGCGCTTGATCGGATCGACCAGTTCCTTCGCCTTGGCGGCCGCCGTTTCGGCATCGACGCGCGGCTTGGGCGCGGGCGGGCCATAGACCGGAGCCGGAGCGGGCACCTCCTGCGCCTCACCCGGCGTCACACCCATGACACAGGCGAGGGCGAGAGCGGCGCCAAATCGCGCGATGGTTTCTCGACAAGCGGCGCGGGCGACCATATGGCGCCCACCATGCCGACGCGGCGGAACAAGTAAAGACGGAGAGTGA
>NZ_JBOHHU010000119.1:0-11293 GCF_050725615.1 Sphingopyxis sp. | reverse complement strand
CGGCAGAGCTGGACAGCCCACCACAATCAACTCCCGCTGCACCGCGCGACCGGGCTCGCGACCTTCCTGCTTTTCCCGTTCTTCCTGATCGGGGGAATGTGGGTCCTCCATGTCGAGGCGGCGACCCTGGCCGGCGATTTCACCACGCTCGAAGGCAAGCAGATCGCCCAGTTCGGCTTTTTCGATCCGCTCGCCAATATCGCGTTCGCCTTGCTTTTCTGGTTGGGTCTCAGGCACCGCTACCAGGTCCAGTTGCACGCTCGCTATATGCTGGCAACCCTGCTGTTCGTAATCTCTCCGATCGCATTCCGACTACTGGTCATGTTCATCCCGTTTCTCCGGCCGGACGAGAATTTTTCCTATGCCATGGCAGGCGGAAACCTGGTCGCGCTGGCGGTCACGCTGTACCTGTTTCGCCAGTCGCCGAAACACGGTCTGCCATTCTTGATCGCCGCGGGATTTATTGCCGCGCAAGCCATCACCTTCGAGACGCTGGGACGCATTCCGGACTGGGCGCCAATGTTCGCGGCCCTCTCCCGGGTCAATCTGCCCATGCTGCTCGTCCTGACGGCTATCCTTGGCGTAGCGATCGCTTGGCACGGATGGAGAGCCGGTGCGCGCCCGACACGCTGACCGCCGTGCTCGACGCGCTGGACCTGCAACTGTCGGTGCCGCCGAAGGCGGCATGAAACAGGCCGCTAGCGAGCGGTAGCGAAACGTGTCGAACGCGCGTAGAATGATCCTTCCGGGTGAGGGGTCTTTCGGAATGATGCGAGCGTGGCGGCTATTTGCGCTTTTCTCCTTGGCGGCGACTGTCGCGCCGGAGGCGCGCGCGCAGCAATTGCAGACCCCCGCGCAGCTTGCGGCGATCGCGGCGAAGGTTCCGCGCCAGGACTGGTATCCGCCCGGCTATTATGAGGCGCGGCTCGGCGCCGAGGCCTATGTCGCCGAATATCCGCGCCCGCTCGACAAGATGCTCTATCCTTCGCCGAACGGAAAAGGCGACGTCTATGACATCACCGACGAGGAAAAGCAGGGCTGCGTCCTCCATCCCGACCATTATGACGATCTCGACCCCGAAACGCAGCCATGGAGCGAACTGGCGCTCGAGGTCGCGCGGCTGCGCGCCGAAATGGCGCGGCTCGGCTATCCCGAGGCAGTCTATGCCGGACCGCTCGCCGCCTATGAACGCGAACAGATCGAAGGCGGTGCCGAGATCGCCGCGACGTCGGATCCCGACGCGCCGCCGGCCGCCGACCCCGATGCCGAAGCCTTGGGCGCTACGACCGAAAACGGCTATCTCGACCTCGGCCTGACGCAGCAATTGAACGCCCAGCGGCGCAAGCTCGCGCCAAAGAAACCGCCGGTCGTCGCCTCGATGACGATCTGCGCCGACGGGCGCGAAGATGTCCGCCCGACCTTTCGCACCAGCCCCGACGGCGGCGAGATCTGGATGATCGACGCCTTCGCGTTCAACGTCTGCCTGCGCAAGCACCGCGATCCGTGGGACCGCACCGCCTGCCGCTGGACCGAGGTCGAAACCGGCGCCGCCTATCCCTATGCCGGTCGCTTCGTCTATCAGATACTCTGGCCCGATGGCGCGACGAAGCGCGGCACCCGCCAGATCAGCGACCAGCCCGGGGCCAAGACCGCGCCGGTCATCACCTTTCGCAAGACGGGCAGCTGACGCCGCTTCGACCAAAGCCCCGCCGCGCCCGACCGACACCCTTGCCCCCTCCCCGCACGCCCATTAGCGTCCGCCGCCTCAACCGGGGAGAATATCCAATGAAATCGGGTCCGTCGCTCATCGCTCTGGCGCTCGCCTTTGCCGCGCCGTCCATGCTCCACGCGCAGGACGCGCCCGCCGATAAGGCTAAGGCCGAAAAATCCGACGACGTCACGCCGCAGGTCCGCACCACCAAGCTCAGCGGCACCTTCGGCGGCCAGCGGATCAACTACGCCGCGACGATCGGCGAGACGATCATCAAGAACAAGGACGGCGTGCCCGAAGTCGCGGTGGTCACCACCTCTTATGTCAAGGAACCGCGCGACCCGAACCGGCCGATCACCTTCCTGTTCAACGGCGGCCCGGGGTCGGGCACCGTCTGGCTGATGATGGGCGCCTTCGGGCCAAAGCGCGTCGCCATCCCCGGCACCGGCGTCGACGACGGCGCCCCACCCTATCCGATCGTCGACAATCCCGACGCGCTGCTCGACGTCACCGACGTGGTGTTCATCGACCCGCCGGGCACCGGCTTTTCGCACCTGATCGGCAAGGCCGACCCCAAGGACTATTACGGCGTCACCCAGGATGCGAAGCTCGTCGCGCAGGTCATCCGCCTGTGGCTGGGCGACAATGGCCGCTGGAACAGCCCCAAATATCTCGGCGGCGAAAGCTATGGCACCACCCGCTCGGCGGCGGTCGCCAACGAGCTGATGAACGACACCTATAATGATGTCGCATTGAACGGCATCATCCTGATCTCGACCGTGCTCGATTTCGCGGCGGGCGCCGACACCTCGGGCAACGAGCTGTCGCCGATCACCAACCTGCCCTCGATGGCCGCGACCGCGCTCTATCATGGCAAGGCGACCGCGCCGTCGGTCGAGGGCTTCGTCGAGGAAGCGCGGCAATGGGCGATCGGCCCCTATGCGACGGCGCTGCTCAAGGGCCAGAAATTGCAGGGCGAGGAGCGCGCCGCGATCCGCCGCGAGCTCGCACGCTTCACCGGCCTCAGCGAAACCTATCTCGAACAGGCCGACCTGCGCGTCACGCCGCAGCGTTTCTACAAGGAGCTACTGCGCGATCGCGGCCTCACCGTCGGCCGCCTCGACAGCCGCTACACCGGCAAGGATTATGACAATGCCGGCGAGGGCCCCGACAACGACCCCAGCTTCTATGGCATTGACGCCTCTTATACGGCCGCGATCAACAGCTGGGCGCGCGACGGCCTGGGGTTCAAGACCGACCGCGAATATCAGTCGATCGGCGGCATCGGCGGGCAATGGGACTGGCGCATCGGCGGCCGCGACACCAACGCCTATCTCAACGTCGCGCCCTATATCGGCCAGGCGCTGCGCGAGAACAGCGGGCTGAAGGTGCTCGTCGCGCAGGGCTATTATGATTTCGCGACGCCCTTTTTCGCCGCCGAATATGCCCTCTCGCGCACCGGCATCCCGCAGGACCGCATCCACTACACCTATTATGGCGCCGGCCACATGATGTATATCCGCGACGAGGACCGGCATAAATTGTCGGAGGATGTGCGGGCGTTCATCCGGGCGCGGTGAGCGCGGTTTGACGGAAAACCCACCTCTCATCTCCCCTCCCGCAGGCGGGAGGGGTTGGGGGTGGGCCAGCAGCGGGCCATTACCCACCCCGCTGCGACTAACGCGCAAGCTCGTAAGTCTCGCTGCCCCTCCCGCAGGCGGGAGGGGAAACAAAGATCAGCGCAGCACGCCCTTCGCCGCCATGGCGCGCGCATAGAGCAGCAGCGCGATGATGATCGCCGCGATCACTGCGGTGAAGATCATCGGGCCGATGCCGAACAATTGCTGCAATTCGGCGCCTTTGACCCCGAACTGATAGGCGCTGTTGATCGCCAGCCCGAGCAGCGAGATGGCGAAGGCCGCGACCGCATGGCGGCTGCGCGCGAGCAGCAGGAGCGAGCCGATCAGCGATCCCCAGACGCCGAGCGCCCAGCCGACATTGGCCCACAGCGGAAAGCCGAACAGGAACGCCTGCTGCTCGGGCGTCATCCCCGCCAGATAGCTCATATTCTTGAGCTTGGTCATCGTGTAGTCGACGGCGCCAAAGGCGTTCCACAGCAGCGATACGCCCCCGACGGCCCACAGGTGCCAGGGCGTTTTGACATTCATGTTCATGCTAGCTCCCCCTCCAGAAAACTCACGCCAAACTATCAGATTTCGCCGCCGCCAGCAATGCGGTGATATAGCGCCGCAATACAGCGGGATCCGCGAACGGGCTTGGCAAATGGGCGGCGGCGCACGATATGCCGCGCATGTGTGTTGTCGCCCTTGCCCACCGCGTCCATCCCGACTGGCCGCTGATCCTGATCGGCAATCGCGATGAATTTCACGGTCGCCCCGCCGCGCCGCTCCACGCCTGGGACGACGGCAGCGGCATCGTCGCCGGGCAGGATCTGCAGGCGGGCGGCACCTGGCTCGGCGTCCAGCCGGCGCGCCGCCGCATCGTCGTGGTCACCAATGTCCGCGGCGCCCTGCCCGACCCCGCCAAGGACTCGCGCGGCGCGCTGGTGGTCGACATGCTGCGCGGCGCGGGGCGCTTCGCCGATCCCGAGCCCGCGGACCTCGACCGCTTCAACGCCTTCAATCTGTTCGCGGTCGCCGACGACGAGGTGCGCCTGCTCAGCAACCGCCCCGGCCCCGCGATCGATGTCTTGGGCGGCGGCATCCATGCGCTCGCCAACGAACCGGTCGACACGCCGTGCCCGCGCGCCGAGCGGCTGGCGGATATCCTGCGCCGCCAGGTGAAAAAACCCGATCCCGATTTCGGCGCACTGATGTCCGCGCTGACCGACAGCGACGCCCCGGCGCTGTTCCTGCCGGGTCCGGTCTATGGCACGCGCTGCAGCACGTTGGTCGCGGTATCGCGCGCCGGACAGGTGATGATGATGGAGCGTCGCTATGACGCCGACGGACGCACGACCGGCCGCACCAGCCTGACCCGCCACTGGGGTGACTGAGCCCGAACGCGAAGCGGGCGGCCGTCCCGCTGGAACGACCGCCCGCAATGTCTCGATCGGCTGACGCCTGCGCGCTTATTTGGGCGCGATCACCATCAGCATCTGACGGCCTTCGGTGCGCGGATGCGCCTCGACCTTCGCGATTTCCGACGTCAGTTCGGCGACGCGCTGGAGCACGTTGAGGCCGAGCTGGGTGTGGCTCATTTCGCGGCCGCGGAAACGCATGGTCATCTTGACCTTGTCGCCCTCCTCGAGGAAGTCGAACACCTTGCGCATCTTCACGTCGAAATCATGGTCGTCGATATTCGGACGCATCTTGATTTCTTTGATTTCCTGCGTCTTCTGGCTCTTGCGCGCCAGGTTCGCCTTTTTCTGGGCTTCGTATTTGAACTTGCCCACGTCGAGGAATTTGCACACCGGCGGATCGGCGTTGGGGGACACTTCGACCAAGTCCAGCCCCACGGAGGCCGCCTGTTCGATCGCTTCAGCAGTCAGCATTACGCCCAGATTTTCGCCTTCCTCGTCGATGACGCGGACCTTGGGGGAGGCGATGAATTCATTGTATCGCGGGCCGTTCTTGGGCGGCATAGGCGCCATCGGGCGGCGAATTGTGGGCGGTGGTATAGCTGTATCTCCTGGTCGTTGGCAAAGGGCGCGCGGAATCGATGCGACCGCGCGCACCGCTCATATAGGGAACGCGCGGCCGCCGTAAAGGCTGCCTGTGACAAATAGGTGCCGCTTTTCGCCCGACTGTGGCGGCTATGCCACGTTTCGGACTTCGCCGACCCGGATCACCACTTCGTCGGCGCCGGCTCGATCACCCGAAAACCGCCCGCCCCGACTTCGCTGACTTCGAGCGCGCGGATCGCCACGCCACGGTTATTGAAGCGGAAAATGCCGTCGATGCCGCCGAAACCATCGGCGGCGAGCAACTGGTTCACCGGGAAGCTGGTCCCCGGTTTCCATTCGCGCGCGATCCGCACCGTCAGCAGCACCGAATCATAGCCCAGGCTCGCCAGCCGGTACGGCGACTTGCCATAGCGCGTGCGATATTTGCCCGCGAGCTGCCCATAAAGCCCGTCCGATACGCTCGCGAACCACGATCCGCGCATCGCCGCGTTGGTGCCCAGCGACGAATCGGTGTTCCACAACTCGGTGCCCAGGATCTGCTTGCCGCCCGTGCCCTTGATGATCGGCACCGCGCGGATCGCATTGCCGCCCGAATCGGCGATCAGCACCGCGTCCATCGCGCCGCCATTGGCCAGCCGCCGTGCCGCGCCGGTCAGCGCGGTGGCGCTGCGGTCATAGCTTTCGACCGCGACCAACGTGCCGCCGGCCTCCACCACCGCGGCGCGGAACGCCGCCGCCGAGCGGTCGCCATAGACATTCTTGGGCACCAGCGCGCCAAAACGGACATGCCCCTTGCCGCGCGCATAGGCCACGACGCGCTCGACCGACTGGCCGGGAACAAAGCCCATGATGAAGACGCCGTTGCCGGCAACGCCGCTGTCGTTCGAGAAACTCAGCACCGGCACCTTCGCGGCGCGCGCGACCGGCGCGACCGCCGTGACATCTTCGGTGAGCAGCGGGCCGAGGATCAGCTTGTTGCCGTCGGCGACCGCCTGCTGCGCCGCCGCCGCCGCGCCGAGCGCGGTGTCATAGGTGGTGATGCGCACCCGTTCGGTCTTGGTGTCGAGCAGCGCGAGCGTCGTCGCATTGGCAATCGCCATGCCGACGTCGGCATTGGGACCGGTCTGCGGCACCAGCAGCGCGACGCGGTGGCGGTCGGTGTCGGTCGGCAGCCCGGGTTCGATCGTGTCGACCGGCTTGTCGGGCGGCGGCGCGGTGGTCGGACCGGCGGCCTTGGGCACCATCTGGCACGCGCCGAGCAGCCCGGCCAGCGCCAGCACCGCGACCTGGCGCAGCATGTGCCGCCGCGGCGACGCATTATTTTGGCGCTGGCTGGCGATTTCTGCCATTTGCAGCGTCATGCCGGATTCGACCATCTCAAATTCTCCCTTGCCCGGTCTCTATATCGTCGCGACCCCCATCGGCAACCTTGGCGACATCAGCGCACGCGCCGCAGCGACGCTCGCGCGCGCCGACCTGATCGCCGCCGAAGACACGCGGGTGACCGCGAAGCTGCTGGCGCACCTCGGTTTGCGGATTTCGATGACCCCCTATCACGACCATAGCGACGAACGCACCCGCGCCGCGCTGGTTGCGCGCATGGCGCAGGAAGTTGTCGTTTTGGTGTCAGACGCCGGCACCCCGCTGATTTCGGACCCCGGCTACAAGCTGGTGCGCGACGCGCGCGCAGCGGGGCGGCCCGTCACCACCCTGCCCGGTCCCTGCGCCGCGATCGCCGCGATCACCCTGTCGGGGCTGCCGAGCGACCGTTTCCTGTTCGCGGGTTTCCTGCCCAGCAAGGCCAAGGCGCGCGCCGACACCATCGCCGAATTTTCGGGACTGCGCGCCACCCTCGTCTTCTACGAAAGCGGCCCGCGCCTGTCGGGCGCGCTCGCCGCGCTCGCCGAAGGGCTTGGCGACCGCGAGGCGGCGGTCGCGCGCGAAATCACCAAGCTCTACGAACAATGTATCACCGGCACGCTGACCGAGCTGTCGGCGCGCTATGCCGACGCCCCGCCCAAGGGCGAGATCGTCATCATCGTCGGCCCGCCCGGCGAAGCGGTGACCGAAACTGCCGACGATGCGACGCTCGACGCCGCGCTACGCGAGGCGATGGCCGACAAACCCGTCGCACAGGCGGCGAAGGCGGTCGCCAAACGCTTCGGTCTCGACCGGCACGAAACCTACGCGCGCGCGCTCACGCTCAAGGGCCCAGGGAAAGACGGCGGATGAAACGCGCCGAGGCCGAAGCGCGCGGGCGCAAGGCCGAACGCCGCGCCGCCTGGTGGCTCCGCCTCCATGGCTGGCGCATCCTCGGACAAAGACTGCGGGTGCCCGTCGGCGAAGTCGATCTGGTAGCGCGGCGCGGGCGCATTGTCGCCTTCATCGAGGTCAAATGGCGCGACAAGGCGGCCGACCTCGACCTCGCGATCGACCAATATCGCCTGCGCCGCGTCGCCGCCGCCGCCGAAATGCTGTCCCCGCGCTTCGCCGGGCCGCGCGATGACATCAGGATCGACGTGATGCTCCTTGCGCCGCGCCGCCTGCCGCGCCATCTGGTCCACGTCTGGCAGCCCTGACGGCGCCCAAGGAGAAGAGCATGACCCTGCGCGCCGCCGTGCAAATGGACCCGATGGATGGCATCAACATCAATGGCGACAGCAGCTTCGCCCTGATGCTGAGCGCGCTCGAGCGCGGCTACACAATCTATCATTACGACGTGCGCTGCCTGACGTGGGAGGCCGGACGGCTGACCACGAGGGCGCATCGCGTGCTCGAGGCCAAGCGCGAGGCCGGCGCGCATTACATATTCGGCGACGAAATCACCCTCGACCTCGGCCGCGACGTCGATGTGGTGTTGATGCGGCAGGATCCGCCCTTCGACCTCGGTTATCTCACCGGCACCTGGTTGCTCGAACGCATCAAGGGCGAGACGTTGGTGGTCAACGACCCCGCGGCGGTCCGCGATGCGCCCGAAAAGGTCTTCGTCCTCGACTTCCCGCAGTTCATGCCCCCGACGATGGTCACCCGCAGCCTCGACGCGACGAAGGATTTCCAGGCGCGCTATGGCGCCGTCGTGATCAAGCCGCTCCACGGCAATGGCGGCAAGGCGGTGTTTCGGATCGACGCCGACGGCGGCAACCTCGGCGCGCTCGTCGAACTCTTCGGACAGGTCTGGCCCGAACCTTTCATGGTCCAGCAATTCCTGCCCAGCGTGTCGAAGGGCGACAAGCGCATCGTGCTCGTCGACGGCGAGGTCGCGGGCGCGATCAACCGCAAGCCCGGCGAGGGCGAGTTCCGCTCGAACCTCGCAGTCGGCGGCTATGCCGAGGCGGCGGAGCTGACCCCGCGCGAGCAGGAAATCTGCGCTGCGCTCGGCCCCGCGCTCAAGGAACGCGGCCTCATCTTCGTCGGCATCGACGTGATCGGCGGCGAATGGCTGACCGAAATCAACGTCACCTCGCCCACCGGAATCGTCGCGATCGACCGCTTCAACAACAGCGACACGGCGGGCATGATCTGGGATGCGATCCAGCGACGGATCGGCTGACCCCGGCGCGCGTTGACCCGCCATGACCGATTTCATTCTGAACCTGATCCAGAGCTGGGGCTATGTGGGGATCTTCATCCTCATGGTCCTTGAAAATGTCTTCCCGCCGATCCCGTCGGAAGTGATCATGGGCCTTGGCGGCATCGCCGTCGCGCAGGGTCGCTTCGATTTCTGGACCCTCGTCGCGGTCGCGGTCGCCGGGACGACCGCCGGCAATTGGGTCTGGTACGCGATCGGCCGCTGGATCGGTTATGAGCGGCTCAAACCCTTCATCGACCGCCACGGCCGCTGGCTGACCCTCGACTGGGCCGAGGTCGAAAAACTGCACGGCTGGTTCCTGAAATATGGCCCCGCGATCGTCTTCGTCGCGCGCTTCATGCCCGTCGCGCGCACGATGGTGTCGCTGCCGGCGGGCATGGTGAAGATGAACCAGGCGAAGTTTCTGCTGTGGACCGCCGCCGGCTCGACGATCTGGATCACCGCGCTGGCGGGCGCCGGCCACTGGTTCGGCGGCCAGTTCGCCAACCTCGACGCCTTCGTCGGCCCGCTCGCGCTGGTCGCGATCGGATCGCTGGTGCTGATCTATGTGTGGCGGGTGATCCGGTGGAAGCCGAAGGCGAGCGAGGAAAAATAGAACCCACCCCAACTCCGTTTGTGTCGAGCGAAGTCGAGACACGCGAAGGCACGCGCTCCCATGGGTGTCTCGACTTCGCTCGACACGAACGGGATTGATAGCGCAGTTGAGAGCCCGCTTAGCGCGCGCGCGCCGCCTGATGGGCGATGTCGGTGACGAGTTTGCGGAACAGGACGCCGCCCGCCGTTCCCGAGGCCTTCAGCGCCCGCTCGCAGTCGAGCAACCGGCTCATCAACCGGGCGATGCGCACCGAATCCCAGATGTGAAGCTGCGCGGTCACCGCGTCGCGTTCTTTCCAGAACACCCCGCTGCTTTTCGCCGCGACGACGGTCGCGGGGTGGGCGCCGGCGTCGACCTCGGCGCGCAGGCGCGCGAGTGCCGTCGCGCGGATCGCCAGCGCGCGGATGATGCGGATTTCGGCGACCCCGACCGCGGCGGCGGTCGCGAACATCGCGGGCAGCTCGCGCGTCTTGCCGCCGAGCGCGACGTTGATCACCTCGCTGACATCCTCCTCATGCGTCGCAGCGCCGAGCGCGGCGATGTCGGCGGCGGTGACCTGACGCTGGCGGTCGCGGCCCGCGTCGAGATAGAGCGCGATCTTTTCCAGCTCGCGGCGCATCAGCGCCTGGTCACCCGAGACGAGGTCGATCAGCAATTGCGCCTCGGCATTGCCGAGGCGGAGGCCGGCGCCTTCGGCGGCGGTCATCGCGATGCCGATCAGCGCGCGCCGGTCGGGCTGGTAACAGATCGCCGCGACACCATGCGCCGCCGCCTCGACGAGCTTGACCAGTTTCGATTTGGCGGTGACCGAGGCGCCCGTGGCGATCACCGGATTGATCGCATTGTCGGCGCCGAGCAGCGCCTCGACCGCCGCGAGGCAGTCGTCGCCGCTGCCCAGGATGTCGAGCCGGATCACCCGCGCGCCCGCAAAAAGCGACATCGATGCGGCCTCGGCGGCGAGCAAAGAGGGATCCTGCGCCATTTGCGACGAGGCGAGGTCGAGCCGTTCGGCGTCCTTGCCGGCGAGGCCGGTCAGCCGCGCGGCGAGGGTTTCCATCGTCGCATCGTCGGGGCCGGTGAGGAGGAAAAAACGCTGGTCGAGCCGCTGGATGCGTTCGAGGTCTTGCGGCTTGACGCTCTTCATTGCCCGGCGGGGGCGGATGCCGGTGCAGGGGGCGCGTCGGCCGAGCGACCACCGCCGCGATCGGCAAAGACCGCGATGCGCGCGACCATCTGGTCGGCGACCGCCGAGGACAGCCGCTCAAGCGCGGTCGATTCGGCGGCGATCGTCGCATATTCGCTGCCGACGACGTCGATTCCCGAATCGGAGAAGGCGGTGGCGTCGAGCAGCACTTCGCCGCTGGCGGCATCGACGAGCTGATAGCGCGCGCGCAGGGTTCGCCGTTCGCGGGTCACGGCATCGTCGGCGCGAACGCCGAAGCCGGTGATGCTGTCCTCGAGCTTGACGTCGAGGCGCAGGCGCTTGCCCGCGCCCTGCCCGTTCTGCGCCGCGACGAGCCGGTCGCGCAGCGCGTTGCGGACGAGCCAACCCTGATGCCCCTCGATCGGGGCGACGTCGATGTCGGCGAGGATCGTCGCCACCGCGCCGTCGCTGCCGCTCGCATACAGCGGGCGCAGGCCGCAGCCGCCGAGGAGCAGCGACGCGGCGACGATCGAGGCGGTCACAAGCTTATGCATCAAAACCCTCATGCCCCCTAACCCCGGTCGTGTCGAGCGAAGTCGAGACACGCC
>NZ_JBOHHU010000118.1:0-11307 GCF_050725615.1 Sphingopyxis sp. | reverse complement strand
ATTAGACGACGGAGCGCGAGGAACGGACATGCCCTCCCCTAGCCCCTCCCGCAAGCGGGAGGGGGACTCATAGCCCGACCCCAGGTGCCACACCCCGGCATCCCACGCGCCCTGCCGTTCGCGCGTCACCGTCTTGGCGAGGTCCATGCCTTCCAGCCCCGGCCAGCCCTGCGCGAGCAGCAGCAGCCGGTCGATGTCGAACTGGCCGTCGGGCGCATGCGCGACGACCCCGGTCGGTGCGCCCGCGTCGCGGATGCGGCGGGTCAGCGCACGGGTGTCGATGCCGGCAAGCCCGATCAGCCCCTGCGCCTTCATCCAGTCGGGCAGCGTCTGGACGCTGCGGAAATTGCTCGGCGCGGTCGGCAGTTCGCGGGTGATGCACCCGATCGCGGCGCGCTTGTCGCGCTCCATATCCTCGGGGTTCGCGCCGACATTGCCGATATGCGGAAAGGTGAAGGTGATGATCTGCCCCGCATAGCTCGGGTCGGTCAGGATTTCCTGATAGCCGGTCATCGCGGTGTTGAAACAAATCTCGCCCACCCCCGCGCCCGCGGCGCCATATCCGATGCCCCACAGGATCGTCCCGTCGGCAAGGACGAGAACGCCGGTCGCGCCGGCAGGCTGGCTTTTGGGCGCGGCAGAGGGGTTGGCTGGTGCCATTCAACATGCTCCGGACGGTGGGCTAAACGGCCGATCAACTAGGCAGCAAAAATGTGATTCACAAGCTATCGAATTTCGAAAATTGCCGTTAGAGAGGGCCTTTCCGAAATTTGCAGCGCATGGGAACACGTAATGATTCGTGACGACATCAAGGCTGCGCAGGTCGCCGCGATGAAAGCCGGCGACAAGGCGCGGCTCGGCACCATCCGGCTGATGCTGGCCAAGATCAAGGACAAGGACATCGAACTGCGCACCGGCACCGCGCCGGCCGATGACGATGTGCTGGTCACCGACGTACTCCAGAAAATGGTCAAGCAGCGCCGCGAGTCGATCGCCATGTACGAACAGGGCGGCCGCCAGGAGCTCGCCGACATCGAGGCCGCCGAGGTCGTGGTGATCGAGGATTTCCTGCCCGCACAGCTTTCGGACGACGAAGCGCAGGCGGCGATCAAGGCGATCGCGGCCGAACTCGGCGCGGCGAGCCTCAAAGACATGGGCAAGGTGATGGCGGCGGTGAAGGAACGGCACGGGTCCGAGCTCGACATGAGCAAGGCGAGCGGGTGGGTGAAGGCGGCTTTGAGCTGAAACACGCCCTCCCCTAGCCCCTCCCGCAAGCGGGAGAGGAACTGGTTGGGCCGCAAGCGCATATTCTCCCCTCCCGCTTGCGGGAGGGGTCGGGGGAGGGCCTGTTGGACAAGGGCTACAAGCGACCGACCGCGCGCTCCCGCGAATTGCGCAACCAAGCGACGCCAGCTGAACGGGCGCTGTGGGCGCAGTTGAGCAATCGCAGGATCGCAGGCATCCGCTTCAATCGCCAATTCCCGATCGGCCCGTTCATCTGCGACTTCGTCTCGAGATCGGCCAAACTCGTCATCGAAGTCGATGGCGGGCAGCACGCGGTTGATGTAGAAAAAGACCAATCGCGGACAGCCTATTTGGAAGCACAGGGATATCGAGTGATCCGGTTCTGGAACAATGATGTGCTGGACCGGATCGAGGGCGTCGTGAGCGAGATCGAGGCTGTTCTCGAAACATGCCCTCCCCCGGCCCCTCCCATAAATGGGAGGGGGGAAGAATGACCCTCACCCCGCAATGGCTCGACGAACTCCGCTCGCGCATCACCCTGTCGACCCTCATCGGCCGCACGGTGAAGGTCACCCGCGCCGGCCGCGAGTATAAGGCGTGCTGTCCCTTCCATAACGAAAAGACCCCCAGCTTCACGATCAACGACGAAAAGGGCTTCTACCACTGCTTCGGTTGCAGTGCCCATGGCGACGCGATCCGCTGGATGACCGACCAGCGCGGCCTGTCGTTCATGGACGCGGTCAAGGAACTCGCCGGCGAGGCCGGCATGGAGGTCCCCGCCGCCGATCCGCGCGCCGCGAAAAAGGCCGAGGAGGCAGCAAGCCTGCGCGACGTCGTGCAAGGCGCCGCCGACTGGTTCGCCCAGCAGCTCGGCAGCAGCAACGGCGCCCCGGCGCGCGAATATCTCAAGAAGCGCGGCATTTCGGACGCCACGCGCCAGGCCTTCGGTTTCGGTCTCGCCCCCGACAGCCGCAGCGCATTGAAGGAGGCGCTCAAGAAATTCCCGACCGCGATGCTCGTCGAATCGGGCATGCTGATTTCGGTCGACGACAAGGACCCCTACGATCGGTTCCGCGGACGCCTGATGATCCCGATCCGCGACGCGCGCGGCCGCGTGATCGCGTTCGGCGGGCGCATTTTGGGCGATGGCGAGCCCAAATATCTGAACTCGCCCGACACGCCGCTCTTCGACAAGGGCCGCACGCTCTACAATCTCGACAAGGCCTCGCCCGCCTCGCGGCAGACGAACCGGATCATCGTCGTCGAGGGCTATATGGATGTCATCGCGCTCGCCGAGGCGGGAATCGCCGACGCGGTCGCGCCGCTCGGCACCGCGCTGACCGAGAATCAGCTTGGCATGATCTGGCGCATGGTTCCCGTCCCCATCCTCTGCTTCGACGGCGACGCTGCGGGACAAAAGGCCGCAATGCGCGCCGCGATGCGCGCGCTCCCCCTGCTCCGCCCGGGCTTCAGCCTCGCCTTCGCGACCTTGCCCGCCGGACAGGACCCCGACGACATCGTCCGCGCGCGCGGAGCGGCGGGCTTCCTCGAAATCCTCGAAGACGCGCAGCCGCTGGTCGAGCGGTTGTGGGCGCATGAGGTCGCGGCGGGACCGCTTGCGACTCCCGAAGAACGCGCCGCGCTCAAGACCCGCCTGCTGGCCCACGCCAACGCTATCGAAGACGCCGATGTGCGCCACCATTATCGCGAGGCCTTTCGCGAGCGGATCGACGCGCTCTTCACGCGCAAACAGCCCGAGCGCGGTCCGCGCGTGCCCTGGGCGCCGCAGGCCCCGCGCGCCGGCAATCGCCGCTTCGCGCCCGACCCGCGCCTGCAGCCGCCTGCCGACGAAACGCGCAGTATCGGCCAAGCGGGCATCGCCGGGCACCTGCTCGCCGCGCTGCTCGGTGGATTGCTGCGCTATCCGGCGATGCTGCGGCGGCACGAGGAAGCGCTTAGCCGCCTTCCGATGGCCGATCCGGGCGACGCCGAACTGCTCGGCGTAATGCTTGACACGGTAATGCGCCAAGAAGGGCTTGATACTGAGGGCTTGCTTGCCATATTGGAGCCCATGAAAGTGTATAATAGGGCGACGACATTGCTCAGAGCCGATGGAATGCACTTCTCGTTCAATCGCACGCTGGACAGCAAGGATGGGGCCGATACGGCACGGGAAACCGCGCTTCGCGACCTCGATGAATATATCGGCGTGCTGGTGACGCAGCCTGAAATCCGCGCCCGGCTTGCCGAGGCGACCGCGGATTTCCAGCGTACGATGGACGACGAAGGTCTGGCGCGGCAGCAGAAACTGCGTGCGATGGACGAGGATTTGACCCGCCGCCTGGCTGCGCTGTCCGAAAACAGCCACCAGGCTTGATGAATTTACGCCTCTAGGCAGGAACCATAATGGCCACCAAGAACACCGAGACCGAAGCCGATACCGACGGCCCGCTGATCGACCTCAACGAGGCCGACGTCAAAAAGCTGATCGCGCGCGGCAAGAAGCGCGGTTACCTGACCTATGACGAACTCAATGCGGCGCTGCCGCAGGACGAGATGTCGTCCGAGCAGATCGAGGACATCATGTCGGCGATTTCCGACATGGGCATCAACATCGTCGAGAGCGACGAGGACGTCCAGGAAGAGGCCGAGCAGGAAACCGACGAAGAGGTCGATGTCAGCGCCGGCACCGGGTCGCTGTCGAACCCCGCGATCGAGAAGAAGAAGGAAACGGTCGATCGCACCGACGATCCCGTTCGCATGTACCTGCGCGAGATGGGCGCGGTCGAACTGCTGAGCCGCGAGGGCGAAATCGCGATCGCCAAGCGCATCGAGGCCGGTCGCGACACGATGATCCTCGGCCTGTGCGAAAGCCCGCTGACCTTCAACGCGATCATCGAATGGTCGAACGCGCTGAACAATGGCGACATGCAGTTGCGCGAGATCGTCGACCTCGAAGCGATGCTGTCGAAGGACCCCGCGCCCGAAAACCTCGATGAGGAAGGCGCCGAGGACGACGGCGAGATCAGCGAGAAGAATGCCGGCGTCTCGTTCAAGGACGAAGACGAGGTCGAGGAAGAGCCCGCCGCCGACGGCGACGACGAGGATGGCGAAGGCTCGTCGGGCAAGCGCGAGAATTTCGAAGAGGATGAGGAGGACAACACCCTCAGCCTCGCCGCGATGGAAGAGCTGCTGAAGCCCGACGCGCTGGAGAAATTCGCGAACATCACCAAGAGCTTCAAGGCTTTCTCCAAACTGCAGGAAACGCGCCTCGAATCGCTGTCGGGCGGCGAGGAATTCCCGGCCGCGTCGGAGAAGAAATATCACAAGCTGCGCGAGGAACTCACCGCGCAGGTCGAGAGCGTGCAGTTCCACGGCACCAAAATCGAATATCTGGTCGACCAGCTCTACAGCTACAACCGCCGCCTGACCGCGCTCGGCGGCCAGATGCTGCGCCTCGCCGAGCGCCACAAGGTGCCGCGCAAGGCGTTCCTCGACAATTATGTCGGGCGCGAGCTCGAAGAAACCTGGCTCGAAGCCGTCGGCTCGATCGACAAGAAATGGGCCGCCTTCGCCGAGAATGAAGCCGGCGCGGTCGACCGCATCCGCATCGAGATCAGCGAAATTGCGCAAGCCGCGGGCATGAGCCTCGTCGAATTCCGCCGCGTCGTGAACATGGTCCAGAAGGGCGAACGCGAAGCGCGTATCGCCAAGAAGGAAATGGTCGAGGCCAACCTGCGCCTCGTGATCTCGATCGCCAAGAAATATACGAACCGCGGCCTGCAGTTCCTCGACCTGATCCAGGAAGGCAATATCGGCCTGATGAAGGCGGTCGACAAATTCGAATATCGCCGCGGCTACAAATTCTCGACCTATGCGACCTGGTGGATCCGCCAGGCGATCACCCGCTCGATCGCCGATCAGGCGCGCACGATCCGCATCCCGGTCCATATGATCGAGACGATCAACAAGCTGGTCCGTTGCAGCCGCCAGTTCCTCCACGAATCGGGCCGCGAACCGACGCCCGAGGAAATGGCCGAGCGCCTGTCGATGCCGCTCGAAAAGGTCCGCAAGGTGATGAAGATCGCCAAGGAGCCGATCTCCCTCGAAACGCCGATCGGCGACGAGGAAGACAGCCACCTCGGCGATTTCATCGAGGACAAGAACGCGGTGATCCCGGTCGACGCCGCGGTGCAGTCGAACCTCAAGGAAACGGTGACGCGCGTGCTCGCGTCGCTGACCCCGCGTGAGGAACGCGTGCTGCGCATGCGCTTCGGCATCGGGATGAACACCGACCACACGCTCGAGGAAGTCGGCCAGCAGTTCAGCGTAACCCGCGAACGCATCCGCCAGATCGAGGCGAAGGCGCTGCGCAAGCTCAAGCACCCGAGCCGCAGCCGCAAGATGCGCTCGTTCCTCGACCAGTAAGCGATTGCGGGGGAAATGACGATGGGTCCGAAAAGCGCGATGCTGGCGGCGATGCTGGCCGCTACGACGCTTGTCGCCGCCCCCGTTGCCGCCCAGCCGACGTCGGCGCCCGCGTCGGCGAGCGAGGACGCGACCAAGATGGCGTTGGCCACCCGGATCGTCGCCCTCGCCTTTCCCGAGGATCAGCGCATCGCGATGTTCGGCGGTGCGATGGACAATCTCTACGCGCAGATGAAGCCCCCGGTGGACCAAGCCGGGGACAAGGAAGCGGCGGCGATCACCGAGCGGCATATCAGCGCGATGCGCAACGATATCATGGCCGACCTGAAGGCCAATTCGGGCGGATTGTTCGACGCGGTCGCAAAAGCATATGTCCGCGCGTTCACGCTTCAGGAACTGCAGGATATCGAACGCTTCGTCGCGACGCCCAGCGGTGCCGCCTATGTCCAGCGGTCCGCAGCGATCCTGGGCGACCCGGCGGTGGCCGAGTGGAACAAGGCCTATTTCCAGCGCATGATGGCGATGATTGAAACCCGCAAGTTGGCGCTGTTCGATGAACTGGCCAACCATATAGTGGAAACCAGCCAGCCCTGACGACGTCCCGCGAGGGCCGTTGCCGCTGTGGCCCGTATCGATGCACAAAGTCTTTGTGCGGCGCCCACGGATTTGCCATTGGCGTTGACGATGCCCGACGCCCCGACCTTTGCCGAAACCGCGACCGAGGCTTGGGCTCCCATCCGCAATTGGGGCGCCCGTGCACGCAGTGCCGCCCGCGCCGCGCGGATCCGGATGGAGGCGATGCGACAGAAGCCGGCAACCGCCCCCTTCGTGCGCTGCCTCTACGCCCACGCGGTCTTCCCCGACACCGTGCCGACCTTCCGCGCCTTCCTGCGCGCCGCGAAGCAGGAGGGCGAATTCGTCGACACGCCGACCCTCCGCGCGATCATCAAGGACGGCAAGCCCGCCGACGGCCGCTTCTTTCACCTGAGCTTCGACGACGGTTTCGCCAGCGTCTATGAGGATGGCGGCCCGGTGATGGAGGAGGAGCGCGTCCCCTACACGATGTTCGTCGCGACCGATTTGATCGACGCCGATCCCGACACGCTCAACAGCTATTTCGCGCATATGCCCGCCTATCGCGCGCGCGTCCGCACCCTCGACTGGCCGCAGGCGAAGGCCGCCGCGGCGGGGATCGGCGAAATCGGCTGCCACACCCGCACCCACGCGCGGCTGTCGAACATCGCGGGCGATCCGGCCCGCCTCGCCGCCGAAATCGCGGGCGCGAAGGCGATCATCGAGGGTCATGTCAGCCAGCCCTGCGACAGCTTCGCCTGGCCCTATGGCACCGCCGCCGACATCGACGACCGGGGCCGCGCGGCGATCGCCGATGCCGGCTTCACCAGCAATTTCAGCGCGGTGCGCGGCGCCGTCCGGCCCGGCGCGACCGACGTCATGGACATCCCGCGCCACCAGCTTGAATTCCACTGGCCGCTCCACGAACTGATGGTCTGGGCGCGGGGTTTCCGCGAGGCATGACGCTGCGCGTCGCCCTGATGACCAGCGGCCCGATCGGCGGCGCGGGCGTGGTGCTCGAGCGGCTGACGCGCGTGCCGCAAGTCGAGATCGCCTGCCTGATCGTCTCCGAAACCATCGTCGCCAAGCGCAGCCGCAAGAAGATGCTGCAGAAGATCTGGAAGATCGGCCTGCTCGGCGCGCTCAATGGCATCCGCATCCGCAAATGGTTCGGCCATGATATGACCACCGACGCGCGCGAAGTGGCCAAGGCGCATGGCATCCCCATCGTGACCGTGCCGCGCGTCAATGGCGACGAGACCGCCGCCGCGCTGCGCCACTATGCCCCCGACCTCGGTATTTCGACCGGCAACGGCTATATCGCGTCGCGCATCTTCACCATCCCGGCGCAGGGCTTCGTCAATTTCCACGGCGAGTTGCTGCCCGAATATCCGGGGGCGCAGAGCGTGATCTGGCCGATCTATTTCGGGCGCACGCAGACCGGCTATACGATCCACCGCATCGACAAGGGCATCGACACCGGCGCGATACTCTACAAGCGCGCGGTCGATATCGATTTCCAGCCGAAACTCGCCGACACGATCCGCCGGACCAACGACAAGGTGCGCGAAGAATTGCCCGAGGCGTTCGCGGCGCTGCTGGCGGATTGGGACGCTTATGCCGCCGCCGCGACACCCCAGAAAGCCGAGCGCCACTTCACCACCCCGACCTTCCGGGAATATCTGCGCATCGAGCGCAATCACCGGCGGCTGCGGCGCGAGAGCCAGCACGCCGACTGACCGGTGTTTTTGTGCACCGCACAAAATATTTTCGCACCTGTCTTCAAATCTTTACCTTCGCCCCCCAGATAGCGAACCGGCCATCGGAGCGATCCGGCGCGGGCATAGTGTAACCCGCCGCCGCGCCGCACCGAACAAATGGCCGATATTCCCATATGCTGGGACTATTTCCGACAGCCAAGGCGCGGCGCTTCTCCGGCCGCAACCGAAAACCTTGGAAATCGGGGCAAGGACAAAATTGGCACGCCCATTGCTTAGCAAGGGACATGAACGCGGGACGGAACCCGCGGCCACGAGGAAAGACAGAAAAATGGACAATGAAACCAGCAATCTCTTCGCCCGCCGCGACACCTTCTTCGGCATTTGCGAGGCCGTGGGGCAGGACTTCGGCTTCAACCCGCTGTGGCTCCGCCTGGCCTTTGTCGCCCCGCTCTTCTTCTTCCCGGTCCAGACCTTCATGGCCTATTTCGGCCTCGGCGCGGTCGTTCTCGCCTCGCGCCTGATCTTTCCGCGCAAGACCGCCGCCGCGCAGCCGGCGCCGACCGCCATCGCACCGGCGACCGGCCGCCCGAGCGACGCCGCGCCGGAACTCGCGCTCGCCGCTTGATCGACGCCCGGGCGGGCTCTCCCTCTCCCCCGCGCCCGCCCGCGCATCGATCCGCACCGCTCACCCCCATCGCGGGAGCGGTGCAGCAACAGGGACCGGCAAGCATCCCCCGCTTGCCGGTCTCTTTTGTCTCCGGCCTTTTTCTCCGGCTTTGTCCCCGCCTGACACAGGGTCCGCGCCGATTGTCGACCGCTTATAAACGCGGTGTTTACGACGTTGCTCTATGGCGGACGACTGAACTTCGGCAGCCCCTGTTGCCGGCAGGCAAGGATGAAGCGTTGAGCCAGTCGCCCCAGCTCCAGCCGCAGACGCGCAGCGTCGCCGAAATGCTCGATACGCTGGTCGCCAGCGAGGGCACCGGCGCGCATCGTCACGTCCGTGCCGGCGGGCTGTCCAACGGCCCCGACGCGATGCGCAACCTCGCCGACGCGGTTCATTTCCTTTGCCTGCTCCACGGTCGCCACCCCGGCGTGATCGACCTCGCCGCACGCAAGGCGGTCGATCCGGTCTCGCGCCAATGGATGGACGAGGCCGCCGACGCCTTTGTCCAGGAACGCGCCTTTCTGTCGAAAATCGCCGCCGCGGTCGGCCCGGTGCCGAGCACCCAGGGCCAGGACCAGTGCGAGGCCGCCGTCGCCGCGCAGCGCAAGGCGCTCGACATGCTCGCCGAATCGGACCGCCATGGCTGCGCCGTCGGCGCCGCGATTGCGCTGACGCTCGACTGGCGCACGATCCGCGTCCTGCTCGATATCAGCGCCCAGCGGCTCGACATGGCGCCGCCGCGCTGCACCCTGCCCGACCTGCGCGATACCGCCCGCCTCGCGGGCGCGGTCGCCGACACCCCGGCCGCCGAGCGCGCGCTGGTGTTCGGCGCGCAGCAACTCATCGCCCAGCACAGCGGCCTGTGGGACCTGCTCGAAGCCCGCGCGGCCAGCCGGACCATTTAACTCCCCAATGATGGAGGCGAAAAGTCTCCCTCCCGCTTGCGGGAGGGGAGAAGAAGCGCGCGCTTGCACCCTCCCCCTCCCCTCGCTATGCCCCTTGACGTTCACGTTAAGGGAAAGGCTCTCCGCCATGCGCTTCGAAGGAACCAGCGCCTATATCGCCACCGACGACCTGAAGGTCGCGGTCAACGCCGCGACATTGCTGCGCCGCCCGCTGCTCGTGAAGGGCGAACCCGGAACCGGCAAGACCGTGCTGGCCGAGGAGATCGCCAAAGCCTTCGACGCGCCGCTGATCACCTGGAACATCAAGTCGACCACGAAGGCCCAGCAGGGCCTTTACGAATATGACGCGGTCGCGCGCCTGCGCGACGGCCAGCTCGGCGAAGAGCGCGTCCACGACATCCGCAACTATATCCGCAAGGGCAAATTGTGGGAGGCCTTCACCAGCCCCAAGCTTCCCGTGCTGCTGATCGACGAGATCGACAAGGCCGACATCGAATTCCCGAACGACCTGCTCCAGGAACTCGATCGCATGGCGTTCCACGTCTACGAGACCGACGAGACGATCACCGCGAAAGAACGCCCGATCGTCGTCATCACCTCGAACAACGAGAAAGAACTGCCCGACGCTTTCCTGCGCCGCTGTTTCTTCCACTATATCAAATTCCCCGACCGCGACACGATGCAGGCGATCGTCGAGGTCCATTTCCCCGGCATCCAGAAGACCCTGGTCAGCCGCGCGATGGACATCTTCTACGAAGTCCGCGACGTCCCCGGGCTCAAGAAAAAGCCGTCGACCAGCGAGCTGATCGACTGGCTCAAGCTGCTGCTCAACGAGGATATGCCGCTCGAAGTCCTCCAGAACCGCGACGTCGGCAAGGCGATCCCGCCGCTCCACGGTGCGCTGCTCAAGAATGAGCAGGATGTGATGCTGTTCGAAAAGCTCGCCTTCATGGCGCGCCGTCAGGGGAGCTGAGTCAGCTCACCGCCAACTCCAAAACCCGTTTGTATCGAGCGAAGTCGAGATACGTCTGGCTTGGCGTGATCCATCGGGGTGTCTCGACTTCGCTCGACACGAACGGCTGTAGGGGGCGGTGACTAAAGCTGGTACGCGACCTCGACATCGCCCCAGCGCCGCCCGTTGATCACCACCGGCATATAGACGTTACGCACGGTCACATAATTGGTGCCGTCGCCTTCCTGGCGATAGACCGCCATGAAGAAGGGCGCCTTGCTCTTTTTCGCCGCCTTGTCGGTGTCGTCGAACAATATGCGGCCGTTGCGGCAATGCGCCGTGTCATGGACGATATCGCCCATCGGCGCGCGCGAGCAGTCGGTGATGTGCGTCGGCAGATAGCCGTTCATGTCGCCCGCCGACGACATCTTCACCTCGGGATGGTTGCTCACGATATGGTCGAACAGCGGCCGCCAATTGGTATCGGCCCAATCGCACAAAGTGGTGCGGAAGCGTTCGGGGTTCGACCCCGGCACGCGGACATAGTTGGTGTCGAAGAGCTGCTCCATCGACAGCTCGCCCTTGGCGACCGCCAGCTCGGCGATCGCGACGAACTGATCGCGCACCCGCGACGCGAGTTCGACGACCGCCGAATCGCGCGGGCTCACCCCGGCCGAGATGACGGCGTTGAACATGCGGTTCGACACATTTTCCATCTTCAGGATCGAATCGCGCGTGCCGCCCAGCGTCGCGCTATTGTCGCGCACCGAGGTGACGACGCGGTCGACCGCGTCGCGGACGCGCGCGCCATTGGCG
>NZ_JBOHHU010000117.1:0-11523 GCF_050725615.1 Sphingopyxis sp. | reverse complement strand
CCCCAACACACACCACTGTGAAAGGAAGCATGACATGACGGCCCCCGCAAACTTCGACGGCCAGCGCCCGGTGATCGACCCCGACGATTCGGCGATGCTGCTGATCGACCATCAGAGCGGCCTGTTCCAGACCGTCGCCGACATGCCGATGCCGGTGCTGCGCAACCACGCCGCCGCGCTCGCGAGAATGGCGACGCTCACCAATATGCCGGTGATCACCACCGCGTCGGTGCCGCAGGGCCCCAACGGTCCGCTGATCCCCGAGATCCACGAAAATGCGCCGCATGCCCAATATGTCGCGCGCCGGGGCGAGATCAATGCGTGGGACAATCCCGACTTCGTCGCGGCGGTCCGCGCCACCGGCCGCAAGACGCTGATCATCGCGGGCACGATCACCAGCGTCTGCATGGCCTTCCCGTCGATCAGCGCGGTCCAGGAAGGCTATAAGGTGTTCGCGGTCGTCGATGCGTCGGGCACCTATTCGAAGATGGCGCAGGAGATCACCCTTGCGCGCGTCGTCCAGGCCGGCGTCGTGCCGATGGACACCGCCGCCGTCGCCTCCGAACTGCAGCGCACCTGGCACCGCGACGACGCCGCCGAATGGGCGCAGGTCTATACGAAGATCTTCCCGCCCTATCAGCTGCTCATCGAAAGCCACGCCAAGGCGCAGCAGGTCGCGATCGAGCATGAGATGCTCGACTCGCAGCGCGGTTGAAGCGAGCGGCGGCCCGCGACGATCCGGCGGCGCGGGCCGCTCGCTGCAAGGGCGATTAGGCTTGCCCTATGATGCTGTTTCCTCATAGGATTTGATCCGTTTCAGTGAGGGCAGGAGACAGATGATGACCGATGGACCGACGATCATTCTCGTTCATGGTTTCTGGGGCGGCGCGGCGCATTGGGCCAGCGTCATTCCGTTGCTTCACAAGGCCGGCCATAGCAAGCTGAACGCGGTCGAAATGCCGCTGACCTCGCTGGCCGACGATGTGGAGCGCACGCGCAAGATGATCGCTCAGGCCGGCGGCCCCGTGCTGCTGGTCGGGCACAGCTATGGCGGCGCGGTGATCACCGAGGCCGGGACCCACCCCGATGTCGTCGGCCTGGTCTATATCGCCGCTTTCGCACCCGACGCGGGCGAGAGCCCGGGCGGCATCACCCAGGCGAATCCGCCGGCGGGCGCCGCCGCCATCGCGCCCGACAGCGACGGGTATCTGTGGATTGCGCAGGATCAATATCATGCGAACTTCTGCCAGGACCTGTCCGACGATGCGGCGCTGGTGATGGCCGTCACCCAAAAGGCCCCGCTCGGCGCGACCTTTGGCGACACGATCTCGCAGCCGGCATGGAAGAGCAAGCCGTGCTGGTATCAGATTTCCGAGCAGGATCGCATGATCGCGCCGGCCAATCAGGAGATGATGTCGGGCCGCATGAACCCCAGGAAGATCATCCGCTTGCCGGCGAGTCATGCGTCGCTGGCGTCGCAGCCCGACGCGGTCGCCGCGCTGATCATCGAAGCCGCGCAAGGCTGAAGCGGGCGATCGCGATGGCGACCGAGGTGATCGACAATCCGGCGCAGCATCGTTTCGAGCTGGGCCTCGACGACGACGCGGTCGCCGCGGCCTATTACCGGATCGAGGATGGGCGGGTCGTGTTGATCCATACCGAGGTGCCCTATGAATATTCGGGGCAGGGCGTCGGCTCGCGCCTCGCGCGCGGGGTGTTCGACGCGATCCGGGCGAGCGGGCGCAAGGCGGTGCTGAAATGCAGTTTCATGGCCCGCTTCTATGCCGCGCACCCCGAATATTCCGACATCGTCGACGGCTGAATGAACGTCGCAGGAGGCAGACCATGATCGACATGATAATCGAACAGCGCCGCCGCAGCCTGGGCGGCGGCCTCGAGGTGGGACGCGTGCTGCCTTTCGCCAAACGGCGGATGGTGGGGCCCTTCATCTTCTTCGACCATATGGGCCCGCTCGACGTCGCGCCCGGCGCGGGTGGCGACCTCGACGTGCGCCCACATCCCCATGTCGGCCTGTCGACCGTCACCTATCTCTTCTCCGGCGAGATCATGCATCGCGACAGCGTCGGATCGGAGCAGGCGATCCGGCCGCAGGAGGTCAACTGGATGACGGCGGGCAGCGGCATCACCCACAGCGAGCGTTTCGAAAAGGCGCGCGCGGTGGGCGATCATCTTCACGGCATCCAGGCCTGGGTCGCGCTGCCGGCCGCCGATGAGGAAGAGGCCCCCAGCTTTTCGCACCATGCGGGCGGCGATCTGCCGCACTGGACCGAGGACGGTGTGCGCGGCCATCTGATCGCGGGCAGCGCCTATGGGCTGACCGCTGCGGCGCGCACCCATTCGCCGCTCTTTTACGCGCACCTCGACATGGATGCGGGCGCGGTCGCGGAGATTCCCGGCGATCATGCCGAACGCGCCGTCTATATCGCGAGCGGCGCGATCGAGCTCGACGGCGCCGTCCATGAGGCGGGCAAGATGCTGATCCTCGGCGCCGGGGCTTCGCGCTTTCGCGCGATCGCGGCATCGACCGTCATGCTGCTCGGCGGCGCACCGGTCGGGGAACGCTTTCTCTATTGGAACTTCGTCTCGTCGTCGCAGGACCGGCTCGCCCAGGCGGCGGCCGACTGGAAGGCGGGGCGCATGAAGCTGCCCGACGCCGACCATGACGAGTTCATCCCGCTGCCCGACGAACCGTTGCCCCCGGGCGCGGAGCCGGCCATGACGACATTTCGGCTGAGCCGCGTCCGGGCGGCGATCGGCGCGGTGCCCTATGCCGTCGCGATCGAGGCGGGACCGCATCGGCTCACCGCCGACGAACCCGTCAAGCTGGGCGGCGGCGGCGCCGGCCCCGCCCCGTTCGACCTGCTGCTGTCGGGGCTCGGGGCCTGCACGGCCGCGACGCTCAAAATCTATGCCGAGCGCAAGGGCTGGCCGCTCGATGCGCTCGATGTCGACCTTGTCCTGCTCCGCGGTGACGAGGGCGATCATATCGAACGGACGCTGCATGTCCGCGGGGCGCTCGACGCGACGCAACGGGCCAAGCTCGCCGACGTCGCCGAGCGCACGCCGGTGACGCTGGCGATCAAGTCGGGGCTCGCGATCGATACGCGCCTCGCGGAGGAGGGGCGTTGACCGGGCGCGCGAACTTCCGGCATGGGGCCCTCTGGCCTTTCATCGGGGAGACAGGGAATTGAGCGAGCCAGTCACCGCCTTCATATCCGAAAGGGACGGCAGCGATTTCGCCGTCCGGATCGTGACCGGGCGTCACAGCCTGACGGGCGACGAACCGGCGGCCTCGGGCGGGGCGGATATCGGCCCCAACCCTTATCAGCTGCTCGTCGCGGCGCTGGGCGAATGCACCGCGATGACGGTCCGTTGGTTCGCGCGTCAGAAAAACTGGCCGCTCGATCATGTGTCGGTCACCGTCACCCATCGCAAGGGCGAGGTCGAAGGCCGACCCGGCAGTACCGATATCTTCGACAAGATCGTCCTGATCGAGGGCGAGCAGCTCAGCGAGGAACAGCGGGCCCGCCTGCTCGATGTGGCGGCCAAATGCCCCGTCCATCGCACGCTCGAAAGCCAGCCCGTGATTGCGACGGTCGCCGGCACCGTCCAGCCGCCGGAGTGATCATGGCCGTGCCGCGCTGGTAGACCCCTGAGCGGCGCTTCCGAAGCGCGCGCGCCCGTCAGGTCCGATAGCTTTTGGGCGTGATGCCGTGGCGCGCGATCTTGTCGTACAGCGTCTTGCGCGGGATGCCGAGATACGCCAGCGCCGCCGCGATATCGCCGTTGGCGCCTGCCAGCGCATCGCGGATCGCCTGCGCCTCGAACTGCGCGACGCGTTGCGGCAGCGCGGGCGGCGGCGGCCCGGCCTCGCGGTCCGACGTCCCGACCCCCAGCACCTCGCTGTACACGAAATTGCGCAGCTCGCGCACATTGCCGGGCCAGTCATGTTCGATCAGGTGGCGGCGCGCGACATCGCTCAGCGTGAAATCCTGCGTGCCGATCTTGCTCGCGGCTTCCTCGAGGAAGGCGGCGAAGAGCGCGGGAATATCGGAACGCCGTTCGCGCAGCGGCGGCATCCGCAGCCGGATGACGTTGAGGCGGTAAAAGAGATCCTCGCGAAATGTGCCCGCCCCGACCGCCTGTTGCAGGTCGCGCGTCGTCGAGGCGATGATGCGCAGATCAACACCGCGCGGCTCGGTCGCGCCGATCGGCACGATCTTGCGCTCCTCGATCACGCGGAGCAGCCGCGACTGAACCGCGAGCGGCATATTGTCGATGCCGTCGAGAAACAGCGTGCCGCGATGGCTCTGTTCGATCCGTCCTTCGCGGGCAAGCGGACCATAGCCGGCGGCGGCGGCCTCATGTCCGAACAGTTCGACTTCGGCGAGCTGGTCGGGCAGCGCGCCGCAATCGACCGCCACGAACGGCCGGCCGGCCCGCACGCCGCGGCGATGGAGGAGCAGTGCGGCAAGCTCCTTGCCCGTCCCCGTCTCGCCCTCGACCAGCACGTCGATATCGGCGCGCGCGACCTGGTCGATCGTCGCGCGCAGCTGCGCCATGATCGCGCTGTCGCCGATCAACGGGCTGTCCCCGCCGGCTTCGGCGGCGGCGCGGAGCATCCGGTTGTCGAGGACGAGTCGCCGCGTTTCGAGCGCCTTGCGCACCGCCGCGACCAGATGGTCGGTCGCATAGGGCTTGGCGAGAAAGTCGAAGGCGCCGGCCTTGAGCGCGCCGATCGCCATCGGCACGTCGGCGTGGCCGGTGATCAGGATGACCGGAATCTCGGGGTCGATCGCGCGGATGCGCGCAAAAAACTCGAGCCCGTCGAGGCGCGGCATGCGGATATCGGTGACGACGGCGCCGCTGAACTGCGCGTCGATTTCGGCGAGCGCGGCCTCGGCTCCGGCAAAGGCACGCACCGCGATATCGGCCAGTTCGAGCGACTGGACATTGGCGGCGCGCAGGGCGTCGTCGTCGTCGACGAACAGGATATGCTGGTCGGTCACGAAATCGGTCATGCGCGGGGCACCGTCAGCTGGAACGCGGCGCCGCCGATCGGCGACGTCGTCGCGACGAGCGCGCCGCCGAATTCGCGGGCGATGTCGCGCGCGATGCCGAGCCCCAGTCCCAGCCCTTCGGGCTTGCCGGTCACAAAAGGCGTGAACAGATTGTCGGTGAGGTCGGGGGCGATGCCGGGTCCGTTGTCGGCGACCGATATGGCGATCAGGTCGCCCGCCAGGGTTTCGATCCGGACGTGCGGATCGGGTCGGCCGTCGAGCGCGTCGAGCGCGTTCTGGAGCAGGTTGACGAGAATCTGTTCGAGCCGGACGCGGTCGGCGACGCAGCAGAGGCCGTGTTCGGCGCCGATCCGCTCGATCGTCACGTCCTTTTCGCGAATGCGGTCGCCGACGAGCAGCAGCGCGCCGTCGATGACCGGGCCGATCTCGACCGGCCCGGTCCTCGGGGTGCTGCGCCGGGCGAAGGTCCGCAGTTCGGAAATGATCGCGCCGATGCGCTCGGTCAGCGACACGATGATGCCCAGATTTTCGCGCGCCTTTGCCGGGTCGTCGCGATCGAGGAAGGTCTCGGCATTTTCGGCGAAGCCGCGGATTGCGGCGACCGGCTGGTTGATCTCGTGCGCGACGCCGGCGGTGATCTGGCCGATCGATCCGAGGCGGCTCGCCTGCGCCAGTTCCTCGCGCGCCGACCGGAAGCGCCGGTTGGCGTCGACGAGGTCGGCGGTGCGCGCGGCGACCTCGATTTCGAGCATGTGGCGCGCCTCTTCCTGCAGGCGCCGCTTCTCACGCGCGCGAAACACCCAGATCAGCAGGGCAGCGAGGAGGATGAAGGCGATGAGGATGGCGGTGCGGGCGGTGGCGTTCGCGCTGGCTTCGGCGGGCGCGAGCGGCTGAAAGGCGTGCAGCCGCGCGCCGGGCATCGGCACCGCCACCGCCGCCTCGCGATACCGGATATCGCCGCCGGTCCAGGTCGCGCCGTCGCGCGTCGGGGGCAGGGCCGTTAGCGGCAGATTGCCGAACTGCAAGGCCGCGCGGATCGCGGCGCGCGTCTTTTCGTCGAGCGGCGCCAGCGTCCGGAACCGCCAGTCGGGTCGGCTGGTGATGATCACCACGCCATGATCGTCGGTGACGAAGGTGGTCAGCGGCTGCCGCGTCCATTCGGCCTCCAGCCGGTCGAACTCGACCTTGACGACGATCACGCCCAGGGTGCGGCCATCCTCCTCGACCCGGCGCGCGATATAGAGGCCGGGGCGGCCGCTGACGGTGCCGAGCGCGAACAGCTCGGCGCCGCCCTTGGCCATCGCATCGCGAAAATAGGGGCGAAAGGCATAATTCTGGCCGACAAAGCTCTGCGGTCGGCGCCAGTTGCTGGCGGCGATCGTCACCCCGTCGCGCCCGATCAGGTAAATGACGGCGGCATCGGTGCGCTCGGCGAGCAGCTCGAGCTTGCTGTTCATCCGCCGCACCGCCGCCGCGTCGCCTCCGGCAAGGACCCTGTGCGCTTCGGGATATTCGGTCAGGACGAGCGGGAGCAGCCGGAACTTCTGGAGCTCGCCCGCCAGCCGGCTCGCGGCGCTGCGCGCCTGCTGCCCGGCGGCGATATCCGACTCGGCGCGGGCATGATCGCGCGCCCAGCCGAACGCCGCCACAGCGATCAGCGCGAGCAGGAGCAAGGCGAGCAGCGTCGCCCAGACCAGCCGCCGGCCCAGGCCGGCAAAACGCGAATCATCGGATGAGCTTGCCTCGGCCATTTGTGCGGATTATCGCACTATTTGGATCAAAGTAAGCGGAAATTCGCACATAAATTTCCGATACGCCGACAATGACGAGAAATAAATCACATTTTATCAGATATTTGAGTCTATTTCCGAAAGTCTTGGACCGGCAATGGCGCCGGCCATAATTTTGCAGAAGCAGCGGCGAAAGGCCGCGCTCGGGAGGATGCACGCGTGGCTGTCATTACAATCGACCAGTCCGGACCGGCGGTCGCGGGGCGCAAGCCGCTCTACCGCCAGCTCTATGTTCAGGTCCTCGCCGCCATTTTTCTCGGCGCGCTCATCGGGCATTTCTGGCCCACCACCGGCGAGGCGCTGAAGCCGCTCGGCGACGCCTTCATCAAGCTGGTGAAGATGATCATCGCGCCGGTGATCTTCCTGACCCTCGTCACCGGCATCGCGGGCATGACCGAACTCAAATCGGTCGGCCGCG
Source organism: Sphingopyxis sp. (assembly GCF_050725615.1). Taxonomy (GTDB): domain Bacteria; phylum Pseudomonadota; class Alphaproteobacteria; order Sphingomonadales; family Sphingomonadaceae; genus Sphingopyxis. The sequence continues at coordinate 4,273 of NZ_JBOHHU010000117.1, read as the reverse complement.
TCGCGGGCAAGGCTTTCGCCTATTTCCTGTTCTTCTCGACGCTGGCGCTGATCGTCGGGCTGATCGTCGCCAACACGATCCAGCCGGGGGCGGGAATGAACGTCGATCCCGCCACGCTCGATACCGGCGCGGTCAAGACCTATGTCGACAAGGCGCAGCACAGCAGCATCGTCGATTTCCTGATGGCGATCATTCCGACGACATTGGTGTCGGCGCTCGCCGGCGATTCGCTGTTGCAGGTGCTGCTGGTGTCGATCCTGTTCGGCATCGCGCTGTCGATGGTCGGCGCGCCCGCCGCGCCGGTGCGCGACATGCTCGAAAAGATCGGGCTGGTCGTGTTCAAACTGGTCGGCATTCTGATGCGCGCGGCGCCGGTCGGGGCATTCGGTGCGATGGCGTTCACGATCGGCAAATATGGCATCGAATCGCTCGCCAATCTCGCGGGGCTGGTGGCGACCTTCTATCTGACCTCGCTGATCTTCGTCGTCGGCGTGCTAGGACTTGTCGCGCGACTGTCGGGCTTTTCGATCTTCAAGCTCATCCGCTATCTCAAGGCCGAATTGCTGCTCGTCCTCGGCACCTCCTCGTCCGAAAGCGCGCTGCCCAGCCTGATGGAGAAGATGGAGCGGGCGGGCTGCGCCAAGCCCGTCGTCGGGCTCGTCGTGCCGACCGGCTATTCGTTCAATCTCGACGGCACCAACATCTATATGACGCTCGCCGCGCTGTTCATCGCGCAGGCGTGCAACGTCGACCTGTCGCTCGGCGACCAGGTTGCGCTGCTGCTCGTCGCGATGATCAGCTCGAAGGGCGCGGCGGGGGTCACCGGCGCCGGGTTCATCACGCTCGCCGCGACGCTGTCGATCGTGCCGTCAGTGCCGGTCGCGGGCATGGCGCTGATCCTCGGCATCGACCGTTTCATGTCGGAATGCCGCAGCCTCACCAATTTCATCGGCAATGCCGTCGCGACGATCGTCGTCGCGCGCTGGGACAAGGCGCTCGACCGCGACCAGTTGCGCCGCGCGCTCGACGGCGCCCCCGCCGCCGAAATCGCCGCGCCGCCGATCGAACAGGACATGGATTGAGACCCGAAGTCTCGCGAAAAAATGAAAAAGGGGAGAGTGACAATGAAGGGTTCGCATTCGGCCATATTGCTCGCGAGCACGGCGATCTGCCTGTTCGCCGGCGCGCCCGCCCGGGCCCAGGACGGCCAGCCCGCTACGACCGACACCGAAAGCGCGCAGGACGGCGACGCGGCGGCGCAGCCCGAGATCGTCGTCGTCGGCACACGCATCGAAGGCGCGCGCGTCACCGAGGCGCTGCCGGTGGTCGTCGTCAACCAGGACCGGCTCGACGCCATCGGTGCGGTCAGCGGCGACGAACTCATCCGCAACATCCCGCAAATGGGCGACGTCAGCTTCAACCCCGGCAACAATGCGCAAACCAGCAACGCGGCGCGCGGCGACGTCGGGTCGGTCAACCTGCGCTCGCTCGGCGTCGGCAACACGCTGGTACTCCTCAACGGCCGGCGCATCGTCACCCACCCGGCGAGCCAGGGGCTGTCGGACACCGGTACGGTGCCCGTGCTCAGCTATAATTCGAACGCGATCCCGACCACGGGGCTCCAGCGGCTCGAAGTGCTGCTCGACGGCGCGGCGGCGCTTTATGGGTCGGACGCGGTCGCGGGCTTCGTCAACACCGTGCTCAAGGACAATTATGACGGCCTCCGGCTGCAGGCCCAATATGGCGGCGCCGAGGGCACGCATCTCACCGAATTTCAGGGCAATATCCTGGCCGGCAAGAATTTCGAGCGCGGCAATATCACCGTGTCGCTCGAATATACCGACCGCGCGGCGCTGCGCGCCGAGGATCAGGATTTCACTGCGTCGGCCAACCTGCGGCCGCTGTTTGCCGAATTTCCCGATTTCGCCGGATCGACGACCCCCGACGGGCGCGCGACGCGCGGCGCGTGGCCGGCGCTGATGGTGCCGGTCACCGGCGGCCGCCCGCGACGCGGCACGACCAACCTCACCACCGCCGCTGGCGCCTTCACCGTCCGCCCGACGCGGCTCGGCGGTTGCACGCAGGCGCTGACCGCCGACCTCTGCCTGGTGAACACGGCGCTCGCGACGAACAATGCGTTCCGCGACCTGCGCTACGACACCGCCGTCGGCACCACGGTGATGCCGGCTGTGAAGCGTTACAACGCCTTCGCCAATGGCCATTACGACCTGACCGACACGCTGACCCTGTTCGGCGAGTTCGGCTATTACCGGTCGGACACGCTCCGCATCCAGCCGCCGGTGATCAACCTCAACCAGATATGGATTCCGGCGAGCAACTATTACAATCCCTTCGGTGCGGTCGGCAGCCCGAACCGCCTGCCGGGGCTGACCAATGTCCCGGCCGAGGGACTGCCGGTGCTGCTCACCACCTATCGCTTTGTCGATACCGGGCCGCAGACGGTGAAGGTCAAGGGCGAGCAGCTTCGCGGCCTGATCGGCGTGCGCGGCGAGACGGCGGGTTTCAAATGGGACAGCGCCTTCGTCTATTCGGAGGCCTCGGCGGTCGACAGCAGCCTCGCGGTGCGCAGCTCGGCGCTGCAGAAGAGCCTCGCGCTCGCGACTCCCGACGCCTATAATCCGTTCAACGGCGGCTGCATCGACACGTTGAGCTTCGGCGATTGCACCCCCAGCGCGCAGGCGGCGCTCGATGCGATCACCTTCCAGTTCCGGCGCCGGTCGAAAACGACGCTGACCATGGGCGACTTCCGCGCCTCGCGCGCCGATCTGTTCGCGCTGCCCGGCGGCGATGTCGGCATGGCCTTCGGCGCCGAGGTGCGGCGCGAGACGCAGCGCGACGACCGCGATTCCTCCGTCGACGGATCGAGCCCCTTCGTCGATGCGGTCACCGGCGCGGTGACGATCAGCGACGCTGCGGCGGTCAGCGACAACCCCGACGCCTATGGCAAGCGCACCGTCGCCGCCGCCTATGCCGAGCTTGCGGTGCCTTTGGTGTCGGAGGATATGAACATCCCGCTCGTCCGCCGCTTCGACGTCCAGCTCGCCGGGCGCTACGAACATTATAGCGATTTCGGCAGCGTCGCGCGGCCGAAGATCGCGGCGGCCTGGGACGTCTTCGATGGTTTGCGCTTCCGCGGCTCCTTTTCGCAGGGTTTCCGCGCGCCGAACCTCGAACAGGTCAATGCCGTCGAATATGCCCGGCTCGCGACCAGCCAGGATTTCCTGCGCTGCGAAGTCGACCTGCGCGCCGGGCGGATCACCAATTTCACCGCCTGCGGCAACAATGTCGGCTATTCGCGCCGCGTGTCGGGCAACCCCGACCTCAAGCCCGAAAAGTCGACCAACTATAATCTGGGCGCGGTGTTCGAGCCCGCCTTTTTGTCGGGCGATCTCGGGCGGGTGACCTTCACCGTCGATTATTGGTCGATCCGGCAAAAGGGCATCGTCGGCATCCTCGGCAACGATACGGCGGTCGCGCTCGACTATCTGCTGCGACTGCAGGGGTCGTCGAACCCCAATGTCATCCGCGACGCGGCGAACGCCGACGATATCGCGGCCTTTGCGGGCACGGGCATCACCCCGGTCGGTCGCATCACCACGGTGCGCGACCAGTTCGTCAACCTGTTGCCGCAGACGGTGCGCGGGCTCGACTTCGCTTTCTATTGGCAATCGCCCAAGACCGGGATCGGTAAGTTCGACCTCGCGGTCAACGCGACCCGGCTGCTCAAATTCGCGCGCGCGCCGGGCGATGCGGTCGACATGCTGGTCGCGGCGCGCGCCGATGGCGACATCAACGCCGCGACGCCGCTGCCCGAAACGCAGAATCTGATCGAGGCCAACGGCCGGCCGAAATGGCGCGGCACCGCCTCGCTGACCTGGTCGCTCGGGCAGTTTCAGATCGGCGCCTTCGGACGCTATACCGGCGCGGTCGACGAGACCGGGTTCGTCGATACGGCGGGCAATCCGTGGCGGGTGAAGTCGCAGTTCACCGCCAACCTTTATGCCCAGGTCCGCATCCGCGACGCGGCCGGCCTCGGCGGCGACATGCGCTGGCGGGTCGGGGTGCGCAACATCGCCGACAAGAAACCGCCGCTGTCGTCGGAAGGCTATCTGGGGTCGCTCTACAGCCCCTATGGGCGCTACTGGTACACCTCGGTCACCACGGAGTTCTGAGTATGCGATACGGGCACGGCATCTGGTCGATCATCGGCGCTGCCGCGCTCGCCGTCGCGCCGGCGGCAGCGGCAAAGGAG
>NZ_JBOHHU010000116.1:0-11694 GCF_050725615.1 Sphingopyxis sp. | reverse complement strand
CGGCGGCTTGATCCCCTGGTCGACGAAGCTTTTATAATAGGCCGAGAGCGGAACCGGATCGTCCGAATTGGTCCGGTTCGCCAGGATGATCGGCTTGCGCACCGCGTTCCAGTCTGCGGCCCCCGCATCGGCCTTGGCCTCGACCTCGGCGGTCAGCATTTCGCCGAGCAGGACGTTGGCGCGGACATGCTTCGGATCGATCGCCAGCGCCTTGTCGACCGCGATGCGCGCCGCCGCCTTGTCGCGGTTGTCGTCGCTCAATCCCCATTCGGCCATCGCGAGTTCGAACCAGATGCCGGCATCGCCCGGATATTGGGCCGCGAGCTTCCTCAGCCCGGCGCGCGCCTTGAGCATGCGTTCGTCGCCGCCCGCGCTCAGCCGTTCGAGGCGCAGCGGCAGCGCGGCATCCTGCGCCGGGGTGAGCGCCCCGATCGTGATCGCGCCGTCGATTGTGATCGCATCCGCCGTCGTGCCATAGCTCATCGGCTGGTTCATGTAGCGATTGAGGTCCTTGTCGAGCAAGGCCAGGTCGCCAAAGCTGTCGGCCGCCGCCTGTTTCGGATCGACCCCTTTGTTGATCGCCCCGATATAGGATCCCAGCTGTCCGACGCGCGCCTTGTCGTTGAACAGCATATGCGTCAGCAGCCAGGCACGGCCATAATAGACGTCGATCTGCCCCGAATTGCGCATCTCGAGCGGGCGCTGGAACAACAGGGTGCCGGCCGGGATCTTGGGCATGGTGAGCAGGCCATAGGCGCGGCTGTAGACCGGCTTGCCGACCTGCGCCTTGCCGTCCCTGGTAAAATCGGCGGTCGAATAATATTCGGCGAAACCTTCGATGAACCAGGCTGGAAATGCGCCGGGCAGGAAGCGTTTCATAAAATGATGGGCATATTCGTGGAACAGCGTCTGCTGCGACTGCGGCGTTCCCTTGAGCACATAATCTTCGCGGTTCGACACCGCGAAGCTGCCCTCCGGATCGGGGCTGTAAAAGCCCGCGATCGACGATCCGCCCTTGCCCGACGCCAGTCGGCCAGCGTCGCTGGCGCGGTCGACGAGATAGATGGTCAGCGGATTGGGATCTTTGCCGCCCTCGATCTTGAAGCGATAGCGCAGCGTCGCATCGAAGCGTTCGAGCTTCTCGGCGAAGTCGCGCAAATCCCGTTCGCTGCCCTCGCTGTAGATGATGAAATTGTTCGATGTGGCGCGCAGCCATTTGGCCTCTGCGCCGGTCGCCCACAGCGCCGCGATCATCGCCGCCCCGGCGATTGCCCGTTTCTGAATCACCCTGTCCCCCAAGCCCGGCCCTTCTGCGCCGCCATGCTGCCAAGCGGCGCCGAGGCTGTAAACCCCTGTGCGATCAGACGAAACTATAAGGATCGATGTCGATCGCCAGCCGCGCCTTGCTCGGCCAGTCGATGCGCGCGACCCAGTCGCGGATCGTGCCCTGCAGGTCGAAACTGCGCGGCGCGTGGAGCAGCAGGCGGAAGCGATGGCGCCCGCGCAGCATCGCGAGCGGGGCGGGGGCGGGGCCATAGACCGCAAGCCCCTCGGCGACCGGCGCCTTGTCGCCCAGCCTTTTGGCGACACCGCGCGCGACCTCGATATCCTCCGACGAGATGACCAGCGCCGCGAAGCGGCCATAGGGCGGGGCGCCGGCGTGTTTGCGCGCCGCGGCTTCGGCGGCATAGAAACCGTCGCGGTCGTTCGCGACGAGCGCCGCCATCACCGGCGCGTCGGGAACGCGCGTCTGGATCAGCACTTCGCCGGGCTTGACCCCGCGCCCGGCGCGCCCGGCGACCTGCGCGATCTGCTGAAATGTGCGTTCGGAGGCGCGCAAATCGCCGCCGTCGAGCCCGAGGTCGGCGTCGACCACGCCCACCAATGTCAAATTGGGGAAATGATAGCCTTTGGTGACGAGCTGCGTCCCGATGATGATGTCGACCAGCCCGCCCTCGACATTGTCGACGAATTCGGCCGCCTTCGCGGGCGACCAGAGCGTGTCCGACGTGACGATCGCGACGCGCGCCTCGGGAAAGCGCAGCGCCACTTCGTCGGCGACGCGCTCGACGCCCGGCCCGCAGGCGACGAGGCTGTCCTCATCCTCGCATTCGGGGCACAGTCGCGGCGGCGGCATGACATGGCCGCAATGATGGCAGGCCAGGCGATGGACGAGCCGGTGCTCGACCATCCACGCGGTGCAGTTCGGGCACTGGATGCGATGGCCGCAGGTGCGGCACAAGGTCAGCGGGGCAAAGCCGCGGCGGTTGAGGAAGAGCAGGCTCTGCTCGCCCTTGTGGAGCCGGTCCGCCAGCGCGTCGACGAGCGGCGGTGCGAGCCAGCTCCCCCGGTCGGGCGGGTCGTGACGCATGTCGATTGCGGCAAGGTCGGGCAGCGTCGCGCCGCCGAAGCGCGCGGGCAGCTGGATATGGCGATAGCGTCCGGCCTCGACCATCGCGAGGCTTTCGAGCGCGGGGGTCGCGCTCGCGAGCACCACCGGCAGCCCCTCGAAATGCCCGCGCATCACTGCGACGTCGCGCGCGTGATAATGGACGCCGTCCTCCTGTTTGAAGCTCGTCTCATGCGCCTCGTCGACGACGATCACGCCGAGCCGCGCATAGGGCAGGAACAAAGCCGAGCGCGCGCCGACGACGATCTTCGCCTCGCCCGCCGCGATCGCGTGCCAGGCGCGCCGCCGTTCGGCCGAGCGCAGCCCGCTGTGCCAGGCCACCGGCTCGCAGCCGAAGCGCGCCGCAAAGCGCGTCAGCATCGGTTCGGTGAGCGCGATTTCGGGGAGCAGCACCAGCGCCTGTTTGCCCGCGTCGATCGCGGCGGCGATCGCCTCCATATAGACTTCGGTCTTGCCCGACCCGGTGACCCCGTCGAGCAGCAAGGTCTCGAATTTTTCGGCCGCCACCGCCGCGACCAGCCGCGCCGCCGCCGCCGTCTGTTCGTCCGACAGGTCGGGCGGCGCAAACGCCGGGTCGGGGGCCGGATAAGGCGCATCGGCCGACACCGCGACCGCCTCGAGCGCGCCGCTGTTCACCAGCCCGCGCACCACCGCCTCGCTGACCTCGGCGAGCGCCGCGAGTTCGCGCACCGTCCCTTGCGAGCGCCCGATCATGTCGAGCGCGACCGTCCGCTGCGGCGTCATCCGCTTGGGCAGCTCCCCCGTCGCGCGATATTCGATGATCGGCCGCCGCGCATCGGCGAAGGCGACCCCGGGCAACACCATGCGCAGCACCGACCCCGGCGGCGCGAGATAATAGTCGCTCGTCCATTCGACGAGACGGCGGAGCGGCGCCTGGATCGGCGGCACCGGCACGACCTCGAACAAATTGCGCAGCCGATTGTCGCCGACGGCCTCGGGAGCGCCGAAACTGGCATCCTCCCACATCACCCCGCCCAGCTTGCGCGGGCCGAGCGGCGCGACGACGACGCTGCCGAGTCCGGCCTCCATGCCATGGGGCACCCGGTAATCGAGCGGGCCGAGGGCGGCGGTGAGCAGGAGGACGCGGGCGCGGGTCATGGGACTGGGCAGGATATAGGGGCGCCCGTAAAATAGGAAAGCGACGTCTACGTCGAGGCCAGCGCCGCCGTCTTCGTCGGACGCTTCACAACCTTCGGCCGCTTGAACCAGAAGGTCCAAACGGTCAGGCTGCCGAGCAGCGCGAGCGCGAGGCCCGATACCGTCATCAGCAACCGATAACCCAGCCCGCCGACCTTCGCGGCGTGGAGCGGATAGGCCATGTTGAACGCCTGCGCGCCCGCCGGCATCGCCAGCGCATCGCGGACGCCGAGCAGCTTGCCCGTCCCGGCATCGAACCACAGCGTCGTGCGCCCGTTGGGCAGCCATTCCTCGGGCTGTTTCATGCGCAGGCTGATCGCGTCGCCGGGCTTGCGCGGCAGGCTGAGGATGCGGAACTGGGCGGTCGGGAAGCGCCGCCGCGCCTCGGTCAGCATCGCGGTGTAATCGGGGTCGGCGGCGAGCGGCCCGCCCTTGTATTTCGGTGGCTCGAGCGCCTTGGCGGTCTCGGCGACCGGGCCGAAGGGGGCGACGACGATCGCGGCAAAGGGGCGGAAGATCATCATCGTGCCGGTGACGACCGACAGCAGCAGTAGCGGGGCGACGACGACGCCAAGGTCGCGGTGCTGCATGACGATCGCCGGGCGGGTCAGGCGTTTGGGCCACAGCCGCAGCTTGAAGGTCGCCCGCGTGCGCCACCACAGGATGACGCCGGTGATCACGAAGAACAGCCCACACAGCCCCGCGATCCCGATCACCCATTCGCCGCTGTCGCCCGCGAACAGATGATGATGGAAATCGAAGATCCAGATTTCGGGGCGCTCCCACTGGCTGGCCCAGCGGGTGACGACCGCGCCCGACTGGTCGGCATAGAGCCCGGCGCCTTCGCCGAAACGCAGCTGGTGGAGCCCGAAGCGATCGGTTGCATAGATCACGCCCTGCGGATCGCCGGGCAGCGCCAGCAATGTCTCGGTCGTCGCGGCGACCGTCGCCAGATCGCCGTTCGGCGGATCGCCGGCATGCGGCAGGCCGATCCAGGCGTCCTTGTGGACCAGGATCGCGCCGGTCAGCCCGAGCAGCGCCAGCACGAGGCCGATCAGCCCGCCGCTCCAGCGGTGCAGCGTGTCGAGCGTCTTCATCATCAGAAGCGGCTATCCCAGCCGAGCGTGAAGCTGCGTCCGCGTCCGGCGAAATAGGACAGCTGGTCGTTCGGCAACCGCGTGTCGCTCGAATAGTCGATATAGTGTTTGTTGAAGAGATTCTGGACCGACAGGCTGATCCCACCGATCCCCGCCTGATAGCGCATCGAGGCGTCGGTCAGCGTGTAGCCGCCAAAGTCATTGTCGGCGAGCTTGAGCGGGTGCAGCGGATTGGCATCGTCGGCAGCGCGCGCCTTGCCGTCGAAGCGGCGCTGGAAATAGACCTGCGTCTGCAGGCGGGCCGAGAAGGGGCCGCTGGCATAGCTGGCCGCGAGGTTGAGGCGGTCGGGCGAGATATTGGCGCCGTCGAGGTCGCTGTCGACCTTGCTGTCGGGCACCGCGTCGCTGTCGAAACGACCGTCGAGATGCGCATAGCCGATATTGAGCTTCAGTCCGTCGATCGGGGTCTGGACGCCCAGGTTGAGTTCGAGCCCCTGGATTTCGACGCGCAGCCGCTGGACGTCGAAAACGCGGTCAGGGCGGGCGATGAGCAACTGGCCCTTGTCGCTCGACGACCAGAAATAGGCGGCGCTCGCGTCCAAAGGCCCACGCTTCACCTCGAACCCGATCTCGCGGTTGTTCGATACGATCGGCGAAATATCGAGGAAATTGTCGATGTCGATCCCGGTGCGGTTCAGCGCGCGGGTGATGCGGCCGACATCGGGCACGGTGAAGCCCTCGGCATAGCTGGCATAGGCGCGAATGCCGTCCCATGGCTCGACGATCACCCCGCCGTTGATCAGCACATCGTCGAACTTGGGCTTGCCGCCGGCAACGTTGACGCCGCCATAGGTGGCCGGGCCGCAATTGGTTGTGATGGTCGCCGAACAGGCGACGAAGGTCGTCGAGGCGAGCGTGTGGAAATCGTCGATCTTGATCTGGATATTTTCCCAGCGCAGCCCGCCCGCGAGGCGAAGCTTGCCGTCGAACAATTTCAGATTCGCTTGCCCGAAAGGCGCGAGGCTGCGGAAATCGCTCGGCGGCACCCAGACGCGCCCCGTGGCGATCAGCGCCTGCTCGGTCCGGTCGACCAGTGCGTCGAAGCCGATCGTCAGCGTCAGGTCCTCGAAACCGGGCAGGCCGCGCTCATAGCTGAACTTGGCGCCCAATTTGCGGCTGCGGTTCTGCGACTGGTCGAACAGGGTGCCGACCGGCGCCAGCGCGGGGTCCTGGAAGGTCGCCTGCGTCGCGACCTCGCCGCCAAAAGTGTCGCGGCTGCGGTTGAAAAAGATCTGGCTGACGAAATTGCCGCCGCCAAGGTCGGTGTCGGTCAGCGACAGCGCGACGCTTTCGGTCCGGTTCTGCGCCGATTCGCCCGGCGGGGTGCCGCGCACGGCGCTGGTCGGGATGCCGAGCGTGCGGCTGCCCGCGATCGCCACATAGTCGCCGTCGCCCTTCAGTTCGAAGCGGCTGGCGATCAGGTCGAGCCGCATCGTGTCGCTGACCTCATAGCCGAAGCGCCCGAACAGCGAGAGCGTCTTGCTGTCCTGCGTTTCGCCCTGCGTCAGGTTGAGCCCGATCGGACGCCCCTTGGCGTCGGAAAAGACGCCGCGAATTTCATAAGCGGCGCCGACCGTCGCATCGAAGCGCCCGGCGCGATACTGCACCAGCCCGGCCAGCTTGCCGCCCATGCCGGCCTTGGAAAAATCATTGTCGGCAGTGCCCTGCACCAGCGCGCGGCCCGAAATCCCGTCGGCCTTCGGCGCCCCGACGGTGACCTGGTTGACGATGCCGCCGGTGCCGCCGACGCCCTGCAGCGCGTTCGATCCAAAGATCAGCTCGACGCGGTCGACGAAAAAGCCGTCGATGGTGAAACCGTCGCGGCTGCCGTCGCGCAGCGGGGTCGATTGCGGGATGCCGTTGATCGCATAGAGCGGCGAACGGCCGCGCAGCGTCTCGCCGGCGCCCGACAGCTTTTGCCGCGTCGGCGAGAAACTGGGGGTCAGCGTCGCGACCGCGTCGGTCACCGACCCTGAAATCGCGATCTGCTGGTCCAGCGCGTCCTTGCCGATGATGTCGATCGTCAGCGGCAGCGCATTCGGCGGCAACACGGTGCGCGCGGCGGTGACGATGATCGTCTCTTCGCCGGTGTCGGCGTCGGTGTCGGCCGGGGCCACGTCCTGCGCGAAGGCGGGGAAGGGCGAGGCGGTGGTCAACAGCGCGGCGGCGACAAATTTGCGAATCATTCTCAACTCCTGCTGAGAGCGCCGCTAATGCGAGCGATTTGCAGATGCAAGTTCAATCTCCGCTCCCGCTTGCGGGAGGGGTCGGGGGAGGGCGTGTCGATAGGGGCGGCGTTGTGGAACAGGCCCTCCCCTAACCCCTCCCGCAAGCGGGAGGGGGACAGGTGGATCAAACGACGCTATCACCCGCTCATGCGCGAGAAGGAACTGCGGTTTGCCCTGATTTGCTACGGCGGCATCAGCCTCGCCGTCTATATGCATGGCATCACCAAGGAGGTGTGGCGGCTCGCGGCGGCGTCGCGCGCCTTTCACGACGGCGGCCCGCTCGGCGGCGTCGGCATCGTCTACCGCGACCTGCTCGCGCGCCTCGCCGAGCGCAGCAACGTCCGCTTGCGCGTCCTCGCCGACATCGTCGCGGGGGCGAGCGCGGGCGGGATCAATGGCATCTTCCTCGCGCGCGCACTCGCCACCGGCCAGTCGCTCGACCCGCTCACCGACCTGTGGCTCGACGATGCCGATGTCGACCGGCTGATCGATCCCGATGCCCGGCCCTTGTCGGCGGCGACCAAATTCTGGGCGGTGCCGATCGCCGGCTGGGTGATGAAGAAGCGCGGCAATGTCATCGACCGCACGGTGGGCGAGGGCGCGCAGGACGAGGTGCGCGCGAAACTGTCGCGCTTCGTGCGCGCGCGCTGGTTCGAACCGCCCTTCGGCGGCGAGACCTTCTCCAACCTGCTGCTCGACGCCTTCGCCGCGATGGACCAGGGGCCGCGCGGGCCGGTGCTGGTCCCCACCGGTCAGCCGGTCGACCTGTTCGTGTCGGTCACCGACTTCGCCGGGCATCGCGTGTCGCTCTCGCTCAACAGTCCGCCGCGGGTGACCGAGGACGAGCATCGCCTGATCCTCCATTTCCGCGAGGACAGCCGCGCCGGCAAAGCGCTCGACGATGTTCCCGGCCTCGCCGCTGCGGCGCGCGCGACCGCGAGTTTTCCGGGCGCCTTTCCGCCCTTCACCGTGCGCGAACTCGACCGCGTGCTCGACCAGCGCCAGATTGCCTGGCCCGGCCGCGAGGCCTTCCTCCGCGCGCAATTGCCGGCGGGCGGCGACAGCGACCCCGCCGACCGCGTCCTGATCGACGGATCGGTGCTCGCCAACGCGCCCTTCCGCCCCGCGATTTCGGCGCTCAAACAGCGTCCGGCGCGGCGCGAGATCGACCGCCGCTTCATCTATATCGACCCCAAACCCGATTATCGTTCGATCAGCTTCGGCAAGCCCGGCGAAACCGCCGAGGGCGACGCCCCGCGCCTGCCCGGCTTCCTGCCGACGATCCTCGGCGCGATGTCCGAAATTCCGCGCGAACAGCCGATTCGCGACAATGTCGAGGCGATCGAGGGCATGTCGCGCCGCATCCGCCGGATGCAGCATATCATCGACGCGATGAAGATCGAGGTCGAAGAACAGGTGGCCGCGCTGTTCGGCACGACCTTCTTCCTCGATACACCGACGGTCGCGCGGCTCGCCAAATGGCGCGCCAAGGCGCAGGAACAGGCGGCCGACCGCGCCGGCTTCGCTTTCTCGCCCTATGGCCATCTCAAGCTGTCGGCGATGGTCGAGGATCTCGTCGGCATCGTCGACCGGCTCGCCCCGCCCGAGGGCGATATCCACCGCCGCATCCGCCGCCAGCAGATCTGGGACGAAGTGCGCGCGCGCGGCCTCGACCGCATTTCGGGCAGGCGCGGCGCGGGGGCGAGCGGCGACGCGGTGACCTTTTTCCGCACCCACGACCTCGGTTTCCGCGTCCGCCGCCTGCGCTTCCTCGCGCGCGAACTCGACCGGCTGGTCGAGGCGAAGCGCGACGCCCGCGACCCGGCGTGCGACGCCATGCGCGATGTGATCTACGCCGCACTCGGCGTCTATCTGGAGCGCGAGGGCGACAACTGGTTTGCCGACCTCGACGTGCCCGCCGACGCCGATGCGGGGCAGTGGATCGACGCGGTCGCCGCGCGCCGCGACCTGATCGGCGCCGACGCGGCCGCCGATGCGCTGATCGCAGAGGGACTGGGCGCCTTGCCCAGGGACGACCGCCGCGCGCTGCTGCTCGCCTATCTCGGTTATCCCTTTTACGACATCGCGACGCTGCCGCTGCTTCAGGGCGAGGGTTTCGACGAGTTCGACCCGATCAAGATCGACCGCATCTCGCCCTCGGACGCGACCGCGATCCGCACCGGCGGCGCGGCCGCGATGCTCAAGGGCATCGAGTTCAACAGCTTCGGCGCCTTCTTCAGCCGCGCCTATCGCGAGAATGATTATCTGTGGGGCCGCCTCCATGGCGCCGACCGGCTGATCGATATCGTCTCGAGCAGCGTGACCGGTGACGGGGCGTTGCAGGCCGACGAACTGGCGGCCATCAAGCGCCGGGCGTTCCACGCCATCCTCGACGAGGAGGAGGCGCGGTTGCCGAAGGTCGCGGCGCTGATCGCCGAGCTTCGCGGCGAAATCGGAGCGGCTTGAGCTAAAGGCTGATGTCGCCGGCGTCTGCGAGCAGTTTCAGCATGACCGCCGCGCCGCATTGCTGCGACCGCGCCTTCGCGTTGAAGCGCCCGTCGGCGGTGAATTTGCCGGCCTCATAATGGTTGGAAAAGCTCCACAAATAGGGTGATGGCACCACCGTGTTGCGATAGCCGAAGCCGTTATAGGCCTCGAACCGGAACAGGATGCGTTCCAGATTCCAGTCGGTCTTGCCGGTGAAGCCCAGCAGTTTGAGCGCGTCCTTGGCGCTCCAGTCCCAGTCGGTCGGCGGCGCCCAGGTCAGCGGCCGGCCCGCCGGCACCTGCCGCGTCCGCTGCGTCAGCGGATGGTCGCCATTGTGCAGATGCGCCAGAAAATTGAAGCTCGCCTCGAGCCCGTGGATGATACCGATGACGAACCAGGGCACCCCCGTGTCGAGCGCCACCGGATCATAGCGCGGACGCGATGCCGTGAGCATCGTCAGATACCAGTCGGTGGTCGCGCTGTAATCGGCGCGCAGCTCCATGCTGTCGAACAGGGTGCGATATTCGTCCTTCAGCGCCGGATAATTGCGCGCGCGGCTGAGGATGATCGGGGCGGGCGGCTTGGCGGCCGGCGATGGGGGCGTCGTCGCGGGGGGAGGCGGAGGGAGCGGCGGGGCGGCGTTTTCCCAGACGTCGCTGCCCTCGCGCGCCGCTGCGGCGGGGGCCGGCGCGAAGATGTCGCCGATGCCGGTGTCGGCGCGCAGCGAGAGCGGGCCGTCGCTATCCCAATCGAGACGCTGGTCGCTGCCCGCGACGAAGGGGCGCAGCAGGTCGGGCACCTGATGTTCGGCGCTATGCAGCCGTGCGAGCAGCGCCCCGGCCTGACCCGCGAGCCCCGGATCGATTTTTTCGCTGCGGTCTATCAGCGCGACCAGGCGCGGCATCAACGATCGATAGAGCGACCCGCTCAGCCCGGCGAGCGAGGGATCGCCGTCAAAACGCAGCGGCGTGGCCGGGAGCTTGGCGCGATCGGCGGCGCGTTCGAGCCTGAGCAGGGTTTCGAGCGTGCCGGCGGCGTCGATCGCTTCACCCGGCAGCAGGCTGGTCACCTGATCGGGCAGCTTGACGCCGAACAGTTCGGGACCGCGCGCCGCAGCCGGCATCGCCGATCCCAGCGCGATCAGGCTGGCGCCCCAGCCGAGCAGGGTTCGCCTGTGAATTGCGATGGGCACCATCGACTCACCCCTCCCTTTGGCGGGGAGGCTATCATGGTGCGGCGCGCCTGTCTTGACCGTCCTGAGGCCCTTGCCCCGTCACCGGGACGCCGGGCCGGGGGTATCGAATCGCCCGATATCAATCGGTCAGATCGTCCCACATTTCCTTGATGCGGCCGAAAAAGCCCTGGCTCGCGGGGCATTCGTCGCCGGTTTCGGTCTCGCGAAACTCGGCGAGCAATTCCTTTTGGCGGGCGCTCAGCTTGGTCGGGGTCTCGACATCGACCTGGACGACCAGGTCTCCATGGCCGCGGCCATTGAGCACCGGCATGCCCGCGCCGCGCTGGCGGAGCTGCTTGCCCGACTGGATGCCGGCCGGGATGCGGATGTCGTGCTTGGCGCCGTCGAGCCCGGGAATGCTGATCTCGCCGCCGAGCGCGGCGGTGGTGAAGCTGATCGGGGCGCGGGTGAACAGGGTCGTTCCCTCGCGCTCGAACACCTTGTGCCGCGCCATGTGGAGAAAGATGTAGAGGTCGCCCGGCGCCGCGCCGCGCGCACCGCTCTCGCCTTCGCCCGACAGGCGGATGCGGGTGCCTTCGTCGACCCCGGCGGGGATGTTGACGGTCAAAGTCTTGCGCCGGTCGACGCGGCCTTCGCCATGGCAGCTGTTGCACGGGTCGGCGATGACCTCGCCCGCGCCCTGGCAATTGGGGCAGGTGCGCTCGACCATGAAGAAACCCTGCTGCGCGCGCACCTTGCCATGACCGGCGCAGGTTGTGCAGCGGTGCGTCTGGGTGCCCGGCTTGGCGCCCGATCCGTCGCAGCTGTCGCAGCGCGCCGCGACGTCGACCTGAATCTCGCGGCTGACCCCAGTGAAGGCGTCTTCGAGCCGGATTTCCATGTCGTAGCGCAAATCGGCGCCGCGCGCGGGGCCGCGTTGCTGGCGGCCGCCGCCGCCAAAGGCCGAGCCGAAGATCGATTCGAAAATATCGCCGATATCGCCGAAATCACCGCCGCCCTGGCCGCCGCCGGGAAAACCGGTCTTGCCGAACCGGTCATAGGCCGCGCGCTTCTGGGGGT
>NZ_JBOHHU010000115.1:0-11726 GCF_050725615.1 Sphingopyxis sp. | reverse complement strand
GCCCAGGACCTGGTGTCGCTGTCCACGCGCAGCTGGGGGCCCGCGAGCCAGTTGATCCAGGCGGGCAATCGCGGCGACGCGCGCAAAAATTACCCGCAGATCGCGCATGAGCCGACCAATGTCACCGGGCTGACCAACTGCAAGGGCGCGCTGGTGATGGCGCGGCTGGCGCCCGGCGATGCGACGACCGATTTTTTCCTCTTGCTCTCCGACATCCCGGGTTTCGACGCCGATCCGTCGCAAAGCGGCGACAATGCGGGCTTTGCGGTGTTCGGCGAATTGGTCGGCGGCGCCGATGTCGCCGCGAAGATCTTCGCCGCGCCGATCTCGCCGACGGCGGGCGAGGGGGTGATGGTCGGTCAGATTCTCGACCCGATGGTGACGATCAAAAGCGCGCGCCGCGTTCCCGCGCCCGCCGACGCGCCGAAAGGCTGTATCGTCAAAGCGCCGTAAATCCGCATTGGGTTTTGCGGCACCCGCCCGCTCCCCCACCCGGCCTCCCCAACGATAGTAGCCTATGGGAGGCCGAGTGGGGGAGCGGGCCGGTGCCGAAACCTCGACAAAACGCCCTATCATTTATTTTGCGTTCATCCGCGCTGTGGCTATACCGCGCGCATGACTCAGCGTCCCACCCTGCGCGCCTCGACGCGCCTGCTCGCCGCCGCCCTTGTGATCACCCCCCTGCTGGCGGCTTGCGCCGGGGGCAGCGGCGTCAAAAAGGACACGCGTTATGTCGCGCGCGACGTCAACACGCTGTACCGCGCGGCGCAGGACCGGCTCGATCGCCAGCAATATGGGCTCGCCGCGGCGCTGTTCGACGAGGTCGAGCGCCAGCATCCCTATTCGCCCTGGGCGCGCCGCGCGCAGCTGATGAGCTCGTTCAGCTATTATATGGACCGCGAATATACCCCGGCGGTCGAGGCGGCGCAGCGCTTCCTGTCGATCCATCCGGGCAACAAGGACGCGCCTTATGCCTATTATCTGATCGGACTCAGCTATTATGAGCAGATCAGCGACGTCACCCGCGACCAGAAAATCACCCAGCAGGCGCTCGCCGCGCTGGGCGAGGTGATCCGTCGCTATCCCGACAGCCGCTACGCCGCCGACGCGCGGCTCAAGATCGACCTGGTGCAGGACCATCTGGCGGGCAAGGAAATGGAGATCGGCCGTTTCTATCAGCGCAGTTCGAACTGGCTGGCCGCGTCGATCCGTTTCCGCGAAGTGACCGAGAAATTCCAGTCGACGAGCCACACGCCCGAGGCGCTCTATCGCCTGACCGAATGTTATCTGGCGCTGGGCGTGCCGTCGGAAGCCAAGAAATCGGCCGCCGTGCTCGGTGCCAATTATCCGGGCAGCAAATGGTACAGCCGCGCCTATCAGCTGATGCAGAAGAATGCGCCTTCCGCGTAACGCGCGGGGCGTGGATTCGCTTTTTGTTCTGATGTAAGGGCGGGTCATGCTGACGGCCCTGTCCATCGCCAATATCGTCCTGATCGAACGGCTCGACCTCGATTTCGCGGCCGGGCTCGGTGTACTCACCGGTGAGACCGGGGCGGGCAAGTCGATCCTGCTCGACGCGCTCGGGCTGGCCTTGGGGGCGCGCGCCGACAGCGCGCTGGTGCGCCAGGGGAGCGACAAGGCGCAGGTGACCGCCAGTTTCGCGCCGCCCGCGCCCGATACCCCGCTCGCCAGACTGCTCGCCGAAAATGAGATCGAAGTCGAACCCGGCGAATCCCTGCTGATCCGCCGCACGCTGAAGGCCGACGGCGGCAGCCGCGCTTTCCTGGGCGACCAGCCCTGTTCGGCGGCGCTGCTGCGCGAGGTTGGGGCGCATCTGGTCGAAATCCACGGCCAGCACGATGACCGCGGCCTGCTCGCGCCGGCGGGTCACCGCGCGCTGCTCGACAGCTACGGCCGCTGCGATAGTGCCGCTGTTGCCGCGGCGCATGGCGCATGGCGTAGCGCCGAGGCTCGCCTTTCGGCGGCGCGCGCGTCGCTCGACGAGGCCGAGCGCGACCGCGACTGGCTGACGCATTGCGTCGCCGAACTCGCGACCCTCGCGCCGCAACCGGGCGAAGAAGCCGAACTCGCCGAGGCGCGCAGCGCGATGCAGAAGGGCGAGCGGATCGCCGGGGATATGGGCGCGATCATGGCGGCGTTCGAGGGCAGCGACAGCGGCCCTGCGCAACTCCGCGCTGCGGCGCGGCGGCTCGACCGGCTCGCGGGCGACCATCCTTTGCTCGCGGAAGCGCTCGCCGGGCTCGACCGCGCGATCATCGAGGCAGACGAGGCCGAGCAGAGGCTGAACGAAGCCGCGCGCGCGCTCGAATATGACCCGGCGCGGCTTGAGGAAACCGAGACGCGATTGTTCGAACTGCGCGCGATGGCGCGCAAGCATCATGTCCAGCCCGATGCGCTGGCGGAACTGGCGGGCGAGCTCGCGGCGCGGCTCGATGCGATCGAGGGCGGCAACGAGGGTCTGGCGAAACTCGAGGCAGAGGTGGCGGCAAAGGCTGCGGCCTACACCCATGCCGCGACCGCGCTGTCCGATGCGCGAGCGAAAGCGGCGGCAAGGCTCGACAAGGCGGTAGCGGGCGAACTGGTTCCGCTCAAGCTCGACGCGGCGCGCTTCCAGACGCTGGTCGAGCGCCTGCCCGCCGAGCGCTGGGGGGCGGAGGGCATGGATCGCGTCGAATTCCTGATATCGACCAACCCCGGCGCGCCCTTCGCGCCGCTGATCAAGATCGCGTCGGGCGGCGAACTGTCGCGCTTCATCCTCGCCTTGAAAGTGGCGCTCGCCGAAGAGGGCGGCGCGGAGACGATCATCTTCGACGAAATCGACCGCGGCGTCGGCGGCGCGGTGGCGAGCGCGATCGGCGAACGACTGGCGCGGCTGGCCGGTGGGACGGGTGGCGGCGCGGGCAAACAATTGCTCGCGGTGACGCACAGCCCGCAGGTCGCGGCGAAGGGTGCGGCGCATTTCCTGATCGCCAAGTCGAGCCAGGGCACCGTCACCCGCACCGGCGTCCGCGCGCTCGACGACGCCGAACGCCGCGAGGAAATCGCGCGGATGCTGTCGGGAGCGACCGTGACCGAAGAGGCGCGGGCGCAGGCCGAGCGGCTGCTGGAGGTCGCGGCATGACACGGCGGGGGAACGCCCTTCGTCTCATTCAGTCGGGCAGAATAGTCCTCGCGCTCCTGATTCCACTGCCATTTTTCCTGTTCCGCTATGTCTGGGACGCCGTTAATTCCTTTTATCATCCGGAAACCTACGACCCGCAGCGCTTTTGGCTGTCGAGCATCCCCGAACTGGCAATCGCGGTCGCGGCGGCGTTGTTTGTCGGGTTCTGGCGTTTTCGGTCGCAAGATGTTGGGAAGACCATGGTTTTCATCGGGCTTGCGATTGTTGCTGCGTCGGTGGCTTTGGTCGGCTTTGCTTTATGAGGACGATCACCCACCCCCTCGACCGCCCCGTCTGGTCGATGCTCACCGGCCGCCAGGCGCATCTCGCGGAGGGCGACCCCGCCCTCGCGCTGCGGATCGACCGTGGCTACGGCGTCTTCGGCATCCCCGCCGACGACAGCCCGGCAGCACAGGCGGCGCTCGCGGCGCATGTCCCGCCGGGCGAGGAATTGTGGATCGTCGACGGCGAGCCTTGGCCGCTGCCTCCCGGCACCCGCGAAGTGAAGCGCGCGCTGCTCGCGCAGATGGTCGCCGAAGGGCCACCGCCCGCCCCGCGCGATGGCGAACCGCCGATCATCGCGCTGGGCGATGCCGACGCCGCCGAAATGGCCGCGCTCGCCGATCATGCCAAACCCGGCCCCTGGGGGCCCAAGACGCATCTTTATGGCCCCTTCTTCGGCGTCCGGGAGGATGGCCGCCTGCTCGCCATGGCGGGCCAGCGCATGCTCATGCCCGGCATGGCCGAGGTCAGCGGGGTGTCGACATGGGAAGATTGCCGCGGTCGCGGGCTGGCGCGCGCGCTGATCGGGCATGTCATGCGCGCGATGGTCGCGCGCGGCGAAACGCCCTTCCTGCACAGCTATGCTGACAATGCGGGCGCGATCGCGCTTTATGAATCGCTGGGGTTCCGCATCCGCCGCGAGGTGCATGTGCTGGCGATCGCCCGATGAACCGGCGCGAGCATCTCGCGCTGCTCGCGATGGCGGCGATGTTGTTGCCCGCGTCGAAGTTGCGCGCATTGGAGACGAAGATGGAAGAAGCCGACCCGCAATATGGCCTGATCGGCCAGATGATCGCGCAGCCCGGCCAGCGCGCGGCGCTCGCCGCGATCCTCGCCGAATCCACCGCCGAAATGCCGGGCAATTTCGCCTATCTGGTCGGCGAGGACAGCGCCAACGCCGACGCGTTGTGGATCGTCGAAATCTGGTCCGACAAGGATGCGCATGCCGCGTCGCTTGGGCTGCCCGCCGTGCAGGCGGCGATCAGGCTGGCGCGTCCGATGATCGCGGGCTTTGGCCAGCGGATCGAGTTCCGGCCGGTTGCATCCCTGCGGCGCTGACACCGGCCGTCGACCGGGTGCAAAGCAGCTTGCCGATTCGGATCGCGCTGCTATCCGATCCTCTTGTGGGAAAGGGGAGATCATCATGGTGAATCGGTTTTTGTCGGTGCGGGCCAAGACCTTGGCGGTTTTTGCGGCGCTGATGCTGCTGATCGCGCCGACGGCGGCGCAGGCGGCGAAATGGTTTGTCGACAACGCGCTCGGCGAGGTGAAGGCCGAGGAGAAAAAGACCCCGGCGACGCCGAAGCCGGTCCAGTTGATCTTTGAATTCCAGCGCGACGGCGCCCCCAATCCCCGCGCGACCAAGGAGGTCAAGCCGTGGATCATCGAGGCGCTGCAAAAGAGCGGTGCGTTCAGCGAGGTCGTCGAGGCGCCGGTCGCCGGCGGCGCGGTCCTCAGCATCACCTTCAACAATATCGTGAAGCAGGACGAGGTCGACAAGGCCAAGAAGGATGGCTTTCGCGCCGGTCTCGGTTTCGGCCTGTTCGGCGGGGTCGTCGCGACCGACCGCTATGACGTGACCTTCGAATATCTGCCCGGCGAGGGGGCGGCGTCGATCAAGACGCTGGTCCAGCACGCGCTGCACATGAAATATGGCAAGAAGGATGTCGAAATTCCGGGCACCCAAGTCAAGAATGTGACCGAAGCGGTGAAGACGGTGGTGCGCCAGGCGACCGATCGCGGCGTCAACAACATCGTCTCCGACCCTGCTTTCCCGCAATAAGATGGCGGGACGCCGGTTCCGGGCGCTCGGCGCCGCGCTCGTCGTGCTGGCGCTGTCCGGCTGCGTCCATGCGCGGATCGACGAAACCGCGCCGTCGATCGAGACGTTGAAGCTGCTGCGCGCGGCGGACGCGCCGCCGATCGCGGTCGGCCCCTTCGTCGATGCTGGCGGGGCGGCGCCGATCGCGCGCACCGTCGTCATCCGCGGTTCGACGCTCAGCCCGCCGAAGGGCGCGGGCTTCGCCGAGTTCCTCGGGCTGAGCTTCGAGAAGGAACTGAAGGCGGCCGCCCGCTTCGACGCCAACGCCCCGGTGGCGATCGCGGGACGGCTGATCGAAAGCCGCGCCGGCGAGACGCACGCCTCGCTCGGCGTGCGCATTTCGGTGCTGCGCGGCGGGGTCGCGGGCTTTTCCAAGGATTATCGGGTCGAAACGCGGTGGAAGGGCGATTTTATCGGCGCCATCGCTATTCCGGAGGCCTTTCGCCAGTATAATGCGCTCTACCCGCTGCTCGTGCGGCAGGTCTTTGCCGATCCCGCCCTGTTGGAAGCCCTGAAATCGCCGTGACCACCGAAGCCGATGCCGCCAACGAACTGATGCGTCTTGCCCGGACGATCGCTTATCACAGCAAGCGCTATCATGCCGAGGACGCGCCCGAGATTTCGGACGCCGATTATGACGCGCTCGTCCGCCGCAACAACGAACTCGAAGCGGCTTTCCCGCATCTGATCCGTCCCGACAGCCCGAACAACGCCGTCGGCGCTGCGGTCGGGGCCTCGCCGCTTGCCAAGGTCACCCATGCCCAGCGGATGATGAGCCTCGACAATGCGTTCAGCGGCGAGGATGTGGCGGAGTTCTTGGCGCGGGTGCGGCGCTTCCTCAACCTGCCCGAGGACGCCGCCGTCGCGCTGACCGCCGAGGACAAGATCGACGGGCTGTCCTGCTCGCTGCGTTATGAACGGGGCAGGCTGGTGCAGGCGGCGACGCGCGGCGACGGCAGCGTCGGCGAGGATGTCACGCCGAATGTCGCGACGATATCGGACATTCCGCAGCAGCTCGCGGGCGATGTCCCCGACGTTTTCGAGATTCGCGGCGAGGTCTATATGGCCAAGGGCGACTTCGCGGCGCTCAACGCGCGCTTGCTCGCCGAGGCCGAGGACCCCGAAAAGGCGCGTCAGTTCGCCAATCCGCGCAACGCCGCGGCGGGATCGCTGCGTCAGAAAGATGCGAGCGTCACCGCCTCGCGCCCGCTGCGCTTCCTCGCGCACGGCTGGGGCGAGGTCAGCGATGTGCCCGCCGCGACGCAATATGAGATGATGAAGCGGATCGAGAGCTGGGGTGTCCCGGTGTCGCCGCTGCTGGGGCGCTTCGAGAGCGTTGCGGACGTGCTCGCCCATTATGCGACGATCGAAGCCGAGCGCGCCGAGCTTCCCTATGATATCGACGGCGTCGTCTACAAGGTCGACCGGCTCGACTGGCAGGGTCGGCTGGGTTTCGTGGCGAAGGCGCCGCGCTGGGCGATCGCGCATAAATTCCCCGCCGAACGCGCGCAGACCACATTGGAAGCCATAGATATCCAGGTCGGGCGCACCGGCAAGCTCACCCCGGTCGGGCGGCTCGTGCCGGTCACCGTCGGCGGCGTGGTCGTGTCGAACGTCACGCTCCACAACCGCGACGAGATCGGCCGCCTCGGCGTACGCCCCGGCGACCGCGTCGTCATCCAGCGCGCGGGCGACGTCATCCCTCAGGTGGTCGAGAATCTGACGCGCGAGGAAGAGCGCGCCGCATATATATTTCCCGACCATTGCCCGGTGTGCGGCAGCGAGGCGGTCGCCGAGGAAGGCGAGGTCGATGTGCGCTGCACCGGCGGCCTCATCTGCAACGCGCAGAAATTCGAGCGCCTGCGTCATTTCGTCAGCCGCGGCGCGCTCGACATCGAAGGGCTGGGCGAGAAGAGCATCCAGGAATTTCTCGATCTTGGCTGGCTCGACAAAGGGCCGGCCGATATCTTCCGTCTGAAAAATCACCGCGACGCACTTTTGACGCGCGAGGGGTGGAAAGAAAAGTCGGTCGACAATCTTTTCGCGGCGATCGAGGCGAAACGCTCGCCCGACGCCGCGCGGCTGCTCTTCGGCCTCGGCATCCGCCATGTCGGCGCGGTGACCGCGCGCGACCTGCTCAAGGGCCTCGGTGACATCGCGCGGCTTCCCGATAAAGCCGCCGAGCTGCACGGCTGGCTCGAAGCGAACCCGCAGGGCGAGAGCGAATCCGACGGCAAATATGGCACCCGCAAGCTCGAGGCGATCAAGGCGATCCTCGAGGTGCGCGCCGACGGTATCGGTCCCGCAGTGGCGGAGGCGCTCGGCGATTTCTTCCACGAACCGCACAACCGCGAGCTGTGGGACGACCTGCTGAGTGAGGTGTCGCCGCCGCCCTACATCGTCGAAACCCGCGAGAGCGAAGTTTCGGGCATGACCGTCGTCTTCACCGGCAAGCTCGAAACGATGAGCCGCGACGAGGCCAAGGCGCAGGCCGAGGCGCTCGGCGCCAAGGCGGCGGGCAGCGTCAGCGCCAAGACCGACCTGGTGGTCGCGGGGCCCGGCGCGGGATCGAAACTCAAACAGGCGGCGGCGCTCGGCGTCCGCGTGATCGACGAGGCGGATTGGGCCGCGATCGTCGCGGCGGCGGGTTAGGGCGATTTCAACCGGTGCGCGTCATCACAGACGGCGTCGGCAAAATGCTGTGAGGGGACGACATGGCGAAGCGTGATTTTCTGGACCACCTGATGAGCGATCTCGAATCGCATACCGAGGTGCGGCGGTTCGGCAGCGGCTGGCTGTCGGGTTTCTTCGCCTTGCTGTTCGGGGTCGTCGGCTTCGGGCTGGTGATCGCGCTGCGTTTTCCCGACTGGTTCGCGACCCCCGAACTGGCGATCGTCAAGAACTGGGGCGGCTTTCGCGGGGTCGTCCACCTGATCCTGCTCGCCAGCTACGGCCTCGCGCTGCTCAGCCTGTTGCTGCGACCGCGCAAGGCGTTGGGGGCGACTGCGCTGATGGTCGCGCTCGCCGCGACGCTGATCGGCGGCGCCAATGTCCAGCCCGCCGAAACGCGCGACTGGGGGATTTTCTTCGGACTCGACTTCTTCGTCGTCAACCTGCTGATCACCGGCTTCATGTTCGCGCCGCTGGAGCGCGCCTTCCCGCATCGCCGCGCGCAGCGCCTGTTCCGCACCGAATGGCGCGAGGATCTTTTCTATTATCTGGTCAGCACGATGTTCGTGCAGGTGCTCGGTTTCCTCGCGCTCGCGCCGCAGCAATTCGTCAACGACCATACCAACAGCTGGGATGCGTTCCGCGCCGGGGTCGCCGCGCTGCCGTGGATCGTGCAATTCGTCATCGTCCTGATCGCGTCGGACATGGTGCAATATTGGTTCCATCGCACCTTCCATCGCTACCCCTTCCTCTGGGGTTTCCACGCGGTGCACCACAGCGCCAAGTCGATGGACTGGCTCGCGGGATCGCGGATGCATTTCATCGAGATCATCCTGCTCCGCGCGATCACCTCGCTGCCGCTGTTCACGCTGGGCTTCAGCCCCTCGGTGATGCAGGCCTATATCGGCTTCGTCTACGTCTGGTCGTCGCTGCTCCACGCCAATGTCGGGGGCAATTTCAACCGGCTCGGCCACTGGGTCGCGACCCCGCGTTTCCATCACTGGCACCATGGGCTGGAACGTGAGGCGTTCGACGTCAATTTCGCGATCCACTTCCCGTGGATCGACAAATTGTTCGGCACCTTCCACCTGCCCAAGGACCGCTGGCCCGAAAATTACGGCATTCCCGAGGATGTGCCCAAAAACTATTGGGGCCAATTGCTCTATCCGTGGACGCGCACCGGCAAGAAGACCGACGAGACGCCGGCTGAATAGCGGCTTGTCAGCATCGCGGACGCGGCATAGGAGCCGCCGCGTGGGCATCCTCGCCGCCTTTCGCCGTCCGGGCATATTTCTCTTGCTGCCGCTGCTGCTCGCGCTCGCCGCGCGCATCCTTGTCGCGCCGGGCTGGATGATCGAAACCGACAGCAACGGGTCGATCACCGTGCGGGTCTGTTCGGACCCGGCCAACCCGGGCGGGACGACGACGATCGCGATTGAAAAATCGGGCGGCCACGAAGTCGGCGAGGGGCAGCAGCATTGCCCCTGGGGCGCGCTCGCGGTCGCGCCGATCACGCCCCAAACCCCCATGCTTCCGGCCGCGCCGCTGCTTGGCGAACCGGTGCCGGTCGCCACCCCGACGCTCGGCTATGCGCCGGGCATCGCTTCGCCGCTGCCGCCGAGTACCGGACCACCTGTCTTCGCCTGAACCAGCCTGATCTGGCCGCCCGCGCGCCCGCGCGGCGCGGCTCCATGCCTGTATCCAGGGAAGACCATCCATGAATAACCACGCCTATCGCGCGGCGCCCTTGCTCGCGCTTGCCTGCCTGTCCGTTTCCGCCCAAGCCGAAGACGCCGCGTCGGACGCGACGATCATCGTCACCGCGCCGGGGTCCACCGACGCCGCCGAGGAGCGGGTCGCCCAGACCCCCGGCGGCGCCGACGTCGTCGGCTATGAAGATTATGCCGACAAATCGATCATGTCGTTGCGCGACACGCTCGCCTTCTCGCCCGGCGTCTATCTCCAGCCGCGTTATGGACAGGAGGTACGGATTTCGATTCGCGGATCGGGCCTGTCGCGCGGTTTCCATATGCGCGGACTGACGCTGCTCCAGGATGGGGTGCCGATCAGCCTCGCCGACGACAATGGCGATTTCCAGGAACTGGAACCGATCTTCTTCGACCATCTGGAGGTCTATCGCGGCGCCAACGCGCTGCGCTTCGGTTCGGGCACCCTCGGCGGCGCGGTCAATGGCGTGACGCCGACCGGCCGCACGGCAGAGGGCGTCTATCTGCGCGGCGACGTGGGGAGTTTCGACAGCGTGCGCGGGCTCGTCTCGGCGGGTGTCGCGGGGCAACAGGTCGACGCCTGGGGTGCGGTCAGCGCCGACACGTCGGACGGCGACCGCGATCATGTGCAGCGGCGCAGCTTGCGCTTCCACGGCAATGTCGGCCTGAAATTCAGCGACACCGTCGCGACCCGTTTTTACGCGAGCTACAACGACATCCGGCAGGACATCCCGGGCGCGCTGACGTTTGATCAGGCGCTGACCACGCCGCGCATGGCGAGCGCGGCGGCGGTGGCGGGCGATCAGGCGCGCGACATCATGTCGCTTCGGTTGCAGAACCGCACCTCGTTCGACTGGGGCGCGGTTCGGCTCGACATCGGCGGCTTCGTCAACGCCAAGTCGCTCTACCACCCGATCTTCCAGGTGATCGACCAGGAGAGCGTCGACCGTGGGGGCTTCTTCCGGCTCGATTATGACGGCGGTCTCGTCGCGGCGACGGTCGGCGGCGAGCTGCGCGTCGGCGACACCGCATCGAAACGCTTCGTCAACCTCGCCGGCAAGCGCGGCGCCAAGACCTTCGAGGCCGAGCAGGATGCGCGCACCGCGACCCTCTATGGCGAAGTCCGGCTGAGCCCGGTCGAGCCGCTGACGCTCGTCGCGGGCGGCATCTATGCCGACGGCACAAGGCGGCAGGCGATCGCCTTCAACAGCGCCGCGCCGGCGCAGACGGGCACGGTCGGCCGCGCCGATTTCTCTGCCTTATCGCCCAAGGTCGGGTTGCTGTTCGAACCGGCGGCGGGCATGCAAATCTATGCGAACTACAGCCGCTCGGTCGAATTCCCGGGCTTCAACGAACTCGCGCAGGTCGCGACCTTCGTCCCGCTCGACCCCCAACGCGCCTGGACGGCGGAGATCGGCACGCGCGGCAAGGCCGGGACGCTGAGCTGGGACATCAGCCTCTACCGCGCCGATATCAGGGGCGAGATGCTGCAGTTCCTAGTCGGCCCCGACATCCCCGCATCGACCTTCAACGCCGGGCGCACGCGGCATGAAGGGATCGAGGCGTCGCTCGAATGGGGCCCCGCCGACTGGCTGCGGCTGCGGCAGGTCTATACTTACAGCGACTTTCGTTTCCGCGATGACTCCCAGTTCGGCGACAACCGCCTGCCGGTGGTGCCGAAACATGCCTATCGGGCGGAGGCGCGGATCGGCACCGACGCGCTGCATGTCGCGCCGAATATCGAATGGGTCCCCGACGGCCCCTATGCCGATTACCGCAACCTGGTCCGCACCCCCGGCTATGCCTTGCTCGGCGTGACGGGAGGGGCGCGGATCGCCGAAGGCATCGACGCCTTTGTCGATGTCCGCAACGTCACGGGCAAAAAAGCGATCGGCGATATCAGCGCGGCGATCAATGTCACGGCGCCGTCGGTGGTCTCGCCGGCCGCCTCGGCGATCTATTACCCGGTCGAGCGCCGTGCGATTTCCGCCGGCATTCGCGCGCGCTTCTAAAGGGCAGGCGGCCCGGCATCGCTCTCCACCGA
>NZ_JBOHHU010000114.1:0-11752 GCF_050725615.1 Sphingopyxis sp. | reverse complement strand
GGCGCAAAGGCGCGAAGATAAGGCAAAATAAGAAAGCGGGATTCCCGCCTTCGCGAGAATGACGAAGAAGTGTAGAGCGCGCGCGAGATGACCACACCCCCATCCCCCATCTGGCACCCCTTCACCCAGCACGGCCTCGGCGACACCATCCCGCTGATCGCGCGCGGTGACGGCGCGCGCCTCTACGACGCCGACGGCAACTACTGGATCGACGCCATCTCCAGCTGGTGGGTCACCACCCACGGCCACGCCCACCCGCGCATCATGGCGGCGATCCGCGCCCAGTCCGAAAAGCTCGACCAGCTCATCTTCGCCGGCTGGACCCACGAACCCGCCGAGACGCTCGCCGCCGAACTCATCCGCATCACCCCCGCCCCGCTCACCCGCGTCTTTTTCTCGGATTCGGGCTCGACCAGCGTCGAGGTCGCGCTGAAAATGGCGCTCGGTTACTGGTATAATATCGGCGAGCCCCGCAGCCGCATCCTCGTCCTCGAACATAGCTATCACGGCGACACGATCGGCACGATGTCGGTCGGCGAACGCGGCGTCTATAACCGCGCCTGGCAGCCCCTGCTCTTCGACGTCGACACCATTCCTTTCCCGCACGAGGGGCTCGAACAGGCGGCGCTCGATGCGCTCGAAGCCGCCTGCACCCAGAAACCGGCCGCCTTCATCGTCGAACCCCTCATCCTCGGCGCGGGCGGCATGCTCATCTACCCCGCCTGGGTGCTCGCCGAGATGCGCGCGATCTGCGCGCGCTACGGCGTGCTGTTCATCGCCGACGAGGTGATGACCGGCTGGGGCCGCACCGGCACGCGCTTCGCCTGCGACCAGGCCGGCGTCATCCCCGACATTGTCTGCCTGTCGAAAGGCCTCACCGGCGGCGCCATGCCGCTCGCGGTGACGCTGTGCATCGAACCCATCTTCGCGGCGCACTGGTCGACCGACCGCGCGAAGACCTTCTATCATTCGTCGAGCTACACCGCGAACCCGATCGCCTGCGCCGCCGCGAGCGAAAATCTCGCCATCTGGCGCGACGAGCCGGTGCAGCAGCGCATCGACGCTCTCGCCGACGCGCAGGCCGCGCACCTGTCGATGCTCGCTCCCGACCCGCGCGTCGAGAGCCCCCGCCGCCTCGGCACCATCGCCGCCTTCGACATCGCCCAGCCCGATGGCGGCTATCTCTCGGCGCTCGCGCCACGCCTGATCGCCTTCTACCGCGAGCACGGCGTGTTGCTCCGCCCGCTCGGCAACACCGTCTATGTCATGCCGCCCTATGGCATCACGCCCGACGATCTCGCGCAGGTGTGGCACGCGATTGCCGCCTCGCTGGACGAGGCCGTAACCGGCTGATCGTCCAGCCGATTTGACGCCCCCCGCCGATCATGGGATATCGGTACCCGATAGTCCGGGGGGAACGATCATGGACAGCAACGACAGCGCGATCGCGCCGCCGATCAGGCAGCCGCATATCGCGCGGACCGAGGCCTTTATCACCGGGGTGGTGACGTCGGTGCTGCTCTGCCTGACCGCGCCCGGCCTGCTCATCCTGCTGATCGCCTTGCTCCTCGACCCCGGCGAAATCCCGAAGTGGTGGACCGCGATCGCCATCCTCGCCGCGATGCTGGCGGCGACGGTCTTTTTCTTCCGCGTCACCATGACGCTGCGCCGCAAGACCTTCGCGATCCTGCAAAAGGACCGCGACCGCTTTGCCGGCAAGGTCGCGGCCTGCCTGCAGGCGGGCGGGACGCCGCCGCCTTACAGCCTCTATCTGCGGCCCTTCTTCACCGACGGCCATCTCACCGCCGACGAGGGTTTCGCCCGCACGCTCAGCTTCGACGTCAACGAGATCGCCGATTTCGGGCTCAAGCGCGATATCGAGGCCGCCGCCGCCCGCGCGCTCGAGGATCATGCCCCGCTGCTGTCGCTCGGACGCCCCAACGACCGGCTGGGTGCGGGACGCATCGAAACCGACGACGACAATTGGCGGGCGCTGTTCGACCTCTTGATCCGCCATGCCCGGCGCGTGATCATGGTCCCGATCGGCCAGCCCGCCACCATGGAAGAAGTCCGCCGCATCGCGGTGTCGCCGGACCTGCTCGCCAAGACCGTGTTCGTGCGCCCCGCCGACCGCCGCAATCGCGGCTTCCATTTCGCCCCCGACCCGGCGGTCAAGTCGATCGGCGCGATGTGGAACTGGACGCGGGCGCAGATCGCCGACGTCCTGCCGCATTTCCCTGAATTCCGTGGCGGCGCGCGGCTGGTGACCTTTCCCGAGGGCGAGGAGGCGGTCGAATATCGCGGCAATGGGCTGTGCACGGTGCAGCAGCCATCGGCGATCCGCCATTTTCTGGTCGCAGGCGAGACACGAATGGCCGACCGGCTGCTCGGCTTCACCTTCTGGTCGACGCTCGCGCTCGTCGGGATGGGCGCGATCCAGATCGGCGTGCTCGACAAATATCCGGTGAATGAACAGGAGGTCGCGAAAGCGGTCGGCGTGCAGTTCCTGCAAATCGCGCTCGCCATCCCCTTGCTCGGCATCGCGCTCTATAAATTGGTGACCGAGGATCTGCCGCGCCGCGCCGCGCTTCCGGTCAGCCTGTCGTTGCTCGGCGTCTTCGCGCTGTCGATCGCGACCGCCGTGTGGATGGAGCCCGACATGGCCCGGGCCGACATGCTCCGCATCAACAACCGTTTGTCGGTGTTCGGATATTTCGCCAATTATTTTATGATTTACATCGTCGCGGCCTATCTCACCGGCCGCTTCGTCGACTGGCGCCATGTCCTGTTGCTGGTCGTCCTGGCGGTGGTCGGGGTCGCTTCGGCGCCGCAGAATCTCATCGACTGGCAGGTCGGCGACGCGCCGGACTGGATCCGGCCCTTTTCGATCGCCAAATCGACATTGTTTCAGGCCGTCCCGATGGTCCTGCCTTTGCTCGCCGCCGTGCCGCGTCGGCGCTGGCCGCTGCTGGTCGGCGGGGCGCTGGCGATGAGCGGATTGACGCTCATAATCTGGAACCTGGTCGTTTTTCCCTGGCATATGGCGGCGATCGAAGCGCGCTTTCGCGAGTTCCGCTCCTTCGACCTCGTCGCCGAATATGGCTGGGCCTGGTCGCTGCTCTGGCGACAGCTCGCGGGCTCGGCGCTCACCGCGCTGCCCTTTCTCGCCTGGCCCTTCCTCGCCCGGCGCCTGACCGGCGTCGGACGGCGACGGCGCTGGACCGCCGCCCTCGAACCGCCAGTCTCTTGATCGCCGGCCTCCCCATCCAACCCGGCGCCGCAATGCGCTGCTCCGAAAATTCGGCTTAGGTTCATCTTCGACCGATAAGGGTCACAGTTGGGGATGGTGACGGTTCGAGGGAATGATACCGACATGACAAGACCGACCCGCCTCCTGCTCCCGCTGCTCGCCGCGCTCGCCTGCGCCACGCCCGCGCTCGCGCAGGACGACAGCCTCACCCAATCCTCGACGCCCCCCGAAAAATTCTCCTTCCTCATCGCCTATGGCGCCGATGCGTGCCCCGAAGCCCAGGGCGACGAGATCGTCGTCTGCGCGCAGGAGCCCGAGGCCGACCGCTACCGCGTGCCCAAGGAACTCCGCGAAGAACTGCGCGAGGACGCGAGTGTCGGCGGCGGCAGCTGGGCCTCGGCGGTCGAAGGGTATGACGACATCGCCCGCGTCAGCCGCCCGAACAGCTGTTCGGTCGTCGGCAGCTACGGCTTCACCGGCTGCACCAGCGCCATGCTGCGCCAATGGTTCGCCGAGCGCCGCTCGACGCGATAGCGTCGGGAAACACAGCGTTTCGGTCCGGCCGATTGACGCCGCCCCGCGACCTCGCTTAGCTTGCCTCTCCCCCAACAGGAGTTTTCCATGCGCTTCGCCCTCCCCCTCGTCGCCATCGCCGCCGTCATCGCGGTCCCCGTCATCGCCCAGAACAGCGGCCCGCCGGGTGCGCCCGACAAGGCGCGCGTCGCGGCCGGCACCTATGCCGCCGATCCCGGCCACACGATGGTCGTGTGGGAAGTCGATCATTTCGGCTTCAGCAAATATTCGGGCCTCTTCGGCGACGTCACCGGCACTTTGGTGCTCGATCCCGCCAATCCCGCAGCGTCGAAGGTCGATGTGACGATCCCCGTCGCCAAGGTCACGACGGCCAGCGCCGGCCTCACCGGTCACCTGCTGCGCGACGGCAAGGATGGCGGCAAGCCCGACTTCTTCGGCGCCGCCCCCGCCGACGCCAAATTCGTCTCGACCAGCGTCATCCTCGACGATGACGGCGACGAGGCCAAGGTCACCGGCAACCTCACGCTGAACGGCGTCACCAAGCCCGTGACCCTCGACGTCGATTTCCACGGCGCCGGCACCAACCCCTACAACAAAAAGGCGACGATCGGCTTCAACGCCGAGGCCACGATCAAGCGCAGCGACTTCGGCATCGCCTATGGCATCCCGGCGGTCAGCGATACGGTCGACCTCGAAATCCACGCCGCGTTCGAGAAGCAGTAAGCACGGATCGGTGCCTCCCTTTTTCGTCACCCCCGCGAAGGCGGGGGTCCAGCTTTGACCGTCGTTTAGCTGGACTCCCGCCTTCGCGGGAGTGACGAGGATCGGGCGGTTCATCCCCCATCCATCGCCTGCCGCCTAACCTCCCGCCACCAAGAGGGAGGATCATCATGCGCCCCATTCTACTCGCCGCCGCCGCGCTCATCGCCGCGCCCGTGCTCGCCCAGGCGCCCGCAGCGCCCAACCCCCAGATCGATTACCCCGGCTTCCAGGCGCTCACCGCCGACGTCGGGCCGCAGCGCGCCGAGCGGCTCCTGCCGTTCGCCCGCTTCAAGGCTGAGGCCGCGAAGCCCGAGGTCCTGCTCCTCGACGCGCGCTCAAGCGACGCTTTCGCCGCCGGGCATATCGCGGGCGCGGTCAACCTGCCCTTCACCGATTTTACCGCCGAGAGCCTCGCGGCGGTGATCGGCGCCAACCCGAACCGCCCCATCCTCATCTATTGCAACAATAATTTTCGCAACGACGCCGCCCCCGTCCGCATGAAGGCGCGCCCGCTGGCGCTCAATATCCAGACCTTCATCAACCTCGTCGGCTATGGTTATCCCAATGTCTGGGAACTGGGCGAGGTGGTCGATTTCGACGATCCGGCGGTCGGCTGGGTCAGGGGATAACGCACCGCCGCCCGCCAATCTGTCACACGCACCGCGTAGGAATCGGCGTGGGGCCATCCCCGCCCCGCCCATTCCCGCAAGGAGCGTATGTGATGAGCGAACTGCTACGCGAAATCGTCGAAGTGAACGCCTTCATCGAAGGCGACGAGGACAATATGCTGCTCACCGTCGAAGTCGAAGGCCTGGCGTCGACGACCGGCTGGACCGCCGTCCGGCTCGATCCGCACGTCTATATCACGCCGCCCGAGGACGGGTATCAGGACTTCGACCTCGTCGGCGACCGCCCGGCCGGCGCCGCAGCCGACGCGCTCACCCCGGTCGAGGCCGCATGGGAAGGCCCGCTCGACGATTGGGTCGTCGGCGTCCGGGTCCACGCCATCGACAATCTGATCGAAGATGAAGTCTTTGAACTCGAAGCGGATGACGCGGACAGCGAGGCCGCCTGACGCCCATCCTCGCGCACCCGCCGCGCCGGACCGCGAACGCCATATCGCGGTCCGGCGACATTTTCCGCCTCTGCCCCTTGCCAAGCGCGACATTTTGCATCATTGGGGCGCCATGCGCGGCAACGCCCTCCTTCTTCTGCGACTTACACGCCCTTGGGCGTGACGATGACGCTGCGCCCAGGGTGGCGCGCGACCGCCCAAGGGTAATTCGACACAAACTCCCTTCTCGCAGAAGAACCCAGACCCATGACCATGCTCCGCGACCCTTCGGTCAAATATAGCGCTTTCCCGCAGGTTCCCTTGGAAACCCGCGAATGGCCCGGCCGCGTCACCACCAAGGCGCCGATCTGGCTCTCCACCGACATGCGCGACGGCAATCAGGCGCTCATCGACCCGATGGATGCCGAGAAAAAAGCACGCTTCTTCGACCTGCTCGTCCGCGTCGGCCTCAAGGAGATCGAGGTCGGCTTCCCCAGCGCCGGCGCCACCGAGTTCGACTTCATTTCGGGGCTGGTCCGGAACGGCCGCATCCCCGATGACGTCACCCCGCAGGTGCTGACGCAAAGCCGCGCCGACCTCATCCGCACCAGCTTCGACAGCCTCGCCGGCGCGAAGACCGCGATCGTCCATGTCTACAACGCGGTCAGCCCCGCCTGGCGCCAGATCGTCTTCAACATGGAAATGCCCGAGATCAAGCAAATCGCGATCGAGGGCGCCAAGCAACTCCGCGACAATGCCGCGCGCCTGCCGCAGACCGATTGGCGCTTCGAGTATAGCCCCGAAACCTTCTCGACCGCCGAGCTCGATTTCAGCATCGAATGCTGCGCCGCGGTGATGGACATCCTGCAACCCACCGCCGACAACCCGATCATCCTCAACCTGCCCGCGACGGTCGAGGCGGCGACCCCCAATATCTACGCCGACCAGATCGAATATTTCGCCAAGAACCTGCCGAACCGCGACCGCGCGCTGATCAGCCTGCACACCCACAACGACCGCGGCACCGGCGTCGCGGCGGCCGAACTCGGCCTGCTCGCCGGCGCCGACCGCGTCGAGGGCTGCCTGTTCGGCAATGGCGAGCGCACCGGCAACTCGTGCCTCGTCACCATCGCGCTCAACATGTACACGCAGGGCATCGACCCCGAGCTCGACTTCTCGAACATCGACGAGGTCATCGCGACGGTCGAATATTGCAACCAGCTCCCCGTCCACCCGCGCCACCCCTATGGCGGCGAACTCGTCTACACCGCCTTTTCGGGCAGCCATCAGGACGCGATCAAAAAGGGCTTCGCCGCGCGCGAGCGGCAGAATGACGAACGCTGGCAGGTCCCCTATCTGCCCATCGACCCCGCCGATCTCGGCCGCAGCTATGAAGCGGTGATCCGCGTCAACAGCCAGTCGGGCAAGGGCGGCGTCGCCTGGGTGCTCGAACAGGACAAGGGGCTGAAACTGCCCAAGAAGATGCAGGCAAGCTTCAGCCACATCGTCCAGGCGCTCGCCGACGAGACGAGCCGCGAACTCGGCGCCGAGGACATTTGGGGCGCCTTCGAAACCACGTACCTCACCACCGAAAACAAGCGCTTCCAGCTCGTCGACTGGTCCGAAAGCCATGCCGGAACCGACCGCATCTTCGCCGGCAAGCTGACAATCGAAGGCACCCCGCGCACCGTCAGCGGCCGCGGCAACGGCCTGATGAGCAGCGTCATCGCCGCGCTCAGCGAAAGCGGCGGCCCGATCATGGACATCGTCGACTATAGCGAACATGCGATCGGCCAGGGCAGCAATGTGCAAGCCGCGGCCTATGTCGAGTGCCGCACCGCCGACGGGAAGAGCCTGTTCGGCTGCGGGCTCGACACCGACGTCGCGACGGCGAGCGTGCGGGCGATCTTGTCTGCGGCGAATGGGGCCTGATCTTCGGGGGTGGCCCTTACAATCCACCCCCGCACCCCCATATATTGTTCATCGCGGCACGCGTTTTCCGTAGGCCGCCGCGACTGAGAGACAGGCGTTGCGCTCCCGCTTACCGACAGGAGCCGTCCCATGGACCAGCCGCCCGCCGTCACGCGCCGCACCCACAGTCCTTTCCGCAAGCGAGGAACGCCGTTGCCGACGGCAGAAGCCCGGCGCCAGGGCGACATCAGCCAGCTCGCCTATCTCCAGATGGGCGGGCGCGACCCCGCCATCGCCTTCCTCAACGCCGACCATGACGCGCTGGGCGGGCGGCCGCTCGCTATCGCTACCGCCAGCGCCGAAGGCTATGCCCGCGTCGCCGGGGTCATTCGCGCCTGGGCCGCACCGGCGGACGTGGCATGAGCCGCGCGATGAACGTCACCCTCGACGAAGCCGGCGTCACCGACATGTGCCGAACCGCAGGCGTCGCGATCAGCGCGATCGAGCCGCTGCCGAACGGCGGCACCCGCCTCGTCTGCGTCTCGCCCGACGGCGCCGACCAGATGCGGCGCAAGCTCAAGAAGCATCTCATCGACGGCGAGGTCGCGCGCCACCGCTTCTACCGCGCCCCGGGCCCACCCGGCGGCACCTGACCGCGCCATTGACGCGGGCTCGGCGGGCGCGGCATGGCGGGCCATGTTCACCCACCGCCTCGCCACCCCCGCCGACCTCGTTGCGCTGCGCGCCGCGATGGCGCTCGCTATCGCCGAACTGCAAAAGGACTTTCTCACCCCCGAACAGATCGCCGCGAGCAACGCGGTGATGGGCCTCGACACCCAGCTGATCGCCGACGAAAGCTATTTCATCGTCGAGAGCGCAGGCCGGATCGCCGGCTGCGGCGGCTGGTCGCGGCGCGCGACGCTCTATGGCGGCGACCACAGCACCGCCCTTCGCGACCCCGCGCCGCTCGACCCCGCCGTCGACGCCGCGCGGATCCGGGCGATGTACACCCATCCCGATTTCGCCAGGCGGGGCGTCGGGCGGCGGGTCATGCAGCTCTGCGAAGACGCCGCCCGCGCCGCCGGATTTGCCCGCGCCGAGTTGATGGCGACGCTGTCGGGCGAACCGCTCTATCGCGCCTGCGGCTATAGCGCGATCGAGCATGTCGAAGCGCCTGGTCCCGATGGCGTCGGCGTGCCGCTGATCAGGATGGGAAAGCCGCTTTAGTCGGCGACCCAATAGTCCGCCGCGCCGCCCGGCTCGCCGCCGCGCCGGCAGACGATCGCGCCGTCCAGCGACAGTTCGGCCCAGCCGCCGATCGGCTCATGCTCCATCATCGCCAGCGCGGCGGCGACGTCGGGCGCTTCGAACGCGACGCGCTTCTCCATGCCGAACCAGCGGTCCTGGTATCGCAGAACAAAGGCCAGCGCCGGGGGCGCTGCGGGAATATCGAAGCCGGGGTCCATATCGGGCGGGCGCGGCAGGCAGGCGCAGCCGCCAGCGGCCGCATCGGGGGGAAAGGTCAAGTTGAACACCTTCGATGGGGGGAAACGAAGGGGCGACCGGCACGATCTGGTCCACCGTGAAAGCAGCCGGGGGCGAAAATATACTCCTGAACGTCGGCGGGACGGGAAGCCCGACCGTCCGCAAGCGGCGAACGGGTGGGTACGAGTCGGCGTCGGGCATGAACCGCAAAAGGAAGCATTCTATGCTTTGTTCGACGGGCGGTCCGTTCCGGTCGACCAACGGCGGCCGGAGCGCAAGAATGTTACGGTGTAATCTCCGTGACATAGCGGCGACATCGTCGCTGCGGCTGGGCCTATTTGGCCCCGGCGTTGAGCGCCGCCGCCGCGACAAACAGCGCCTTCAGCCCCGCCTCGTCGATCGCCTCGCCCGGGCCGATATCGATCGCCCGCCGGACATTGCCGTCGAGGCTGGCGTTGAACAGCCGCTTGGGATCGTCCAGCGCCGCGCCCTTGGCAAAGGTCAGCTTGACCTTGTCCTTATAGGTTTCGCCGGTGCAGACGATCTTGCCGCCGGCGTACCAGGTCGGCACCCCGCGCCATTTCCATTCCTCGACCACATCGGGGATCGCCGCCTTGATCAGCGCCCGCGCCGTCGCCAGCGTCGCGCCGCGCCAATCGCCGAGTTCGGCGATCCGGCCGTCGATCAGTTCGGAGGGGTTCTTCTCGCTCATTTTGCCTTGTCCTTCGCATGCGAAATCCAGCCCGGGATCGCCGCCGCTTGTTTCAGCCAGCCCGCCAGTTGCGCCTCATCGACCGGCTCATCCTCGAAAATATGCAGGTAGCGGGCATCGGGGTCCTTCGACTCCACCGGCGGCACCGGATCGAGTTGCCGACCCCGGAACCAGGTGATCTTGATGTAGCGGTTGAAGCAGTGAAAACAGAGGAACCACCCCTGCCCCGGCACCCCGTAAAAGGGCGAGTTCCAGCGCACCGCCTTCTCGACGCCCGGCACATTCGCCTCGATCAGCGCGTCGAGCCGTTTGCCGGCATCGCGTTTCCACCCGGGCATCGCCGCGATATAGTCCTGCACCGGACCGTTGCCATCGCCCTTGGCGATCTGCGGATTGCCGCCCGACAGCAGCACGACCGGCTTCGCGCCCGCCATCGCTCAGCCCCGCGCCCGCCGCCGCGCCGCATAGGGCAAGGCGAAAAGATAGAGCCCGCTCGCCAGCATCAGGAACAGCGGCGGCAACGGCGCATAGACGATCCACATCGGCGGCTGCCCGACGATCGCCATCGCCGCGAAATTGGCGACCACCGCCAGAGTGAAGACGATCGACAGCCAGCGATGTCCCTGCCGCATTGCTTGCGCAAAATTCATGACGCCCTCCTTCAATCCAGGCCGTCGAGCAATTGCTCGAGCTTGCCGAAAAATTGCTGCCAACCATGTTTCGCGCCGCCCAGCGCCTGTTTCTGGTCGGGCCGGAACCCCGCCTGCTCCATGCGCAGCAACGTCCCGCTGGCGATCGGCGTCAGCGTGAAGGTCACCACGCTTTCCAGGTCATAGACCGCATCGGCGTGCCGGTGGTTCCAGCTG
The DNA here is from genome assembly GCF_050725615.1 of Sphingopyxis sp. GTDB lineage: Bacteria > Pseudomonadota > Alphaproteobacteria > Sphingomonadales > Sphingomonadaceae > Sphingopyxis. The sequence goes on along the minus strand of NZ_JBOHHU010000114.1, from coordinate 1,178 downwards.
TAGGACAGCGTCTCGCCCGGCTCGACCTCGAGCACCTCGCAATCGAGCACCCCGCCCCAATCGCCGCAGAGCTGGAACCGGTGGCCGACATCGGGAACGAAGTCGTTGGCCATCAACCATTCGGCGATCAGATGCGGCTGGGTCAGCGCGCGCCACAATTTCGATGGCGGATGCGCGATCTCGCGCTCGACCACCACCGTCCGGACGTCGCGCGCGGTCATTGATCCATCCTCGCCAGCAAATTTTCCAGCTCGTCGAACCGGCTTTCCCAAAACCCCGCCATCCGGCTCGTCCAGTCGACCAGCGGCGCCAGCGCGCTGCGCTGCGCGCTATAATGGGTCAGCCGCCCCTCGGGCCGATCGATCACCAGCCCCGCCGCTTTCAGCACTCCCAGATGCTTCGATACCGCCGGCTGCGACACACCCGCCTGCGCGGTCAGCGCCACGACCGTCTGCTCGCCATCGCGGCACAGCCGCTCGAACAACGCCCGCCGCGTCGGGTCGGAAAGCGTCTTGAAAAGCAGGTCCTGGGAATTGGGTGTCATCATATATAACTCTCTGGCTATGATTTTTCAATAACCATGTAGTTATGGGTTCGTCAAGTCCGATTTCGCCGCCACCGCGCCCTGCCCGCCCCATGCGCCGCGCACGCACGGCCAAAACCTTGACTTTTCGCACCTTCGCTGCCATATGGCTCCCGCTAACGTCGCCTGCGACGGAAAATATGCCCCCTCGGGGTGGATACTTCCCTTCACTCGCTACCAGCCTCGCCGGTGCATTTGCCGGCGGGTCAATGATGTTTTCGTGAAAGGAAACACCCATGCCGACCGGCACCGTAAAATTCTTCAACACCGACAAGGGTTATGGCTTCATCTCGAATGAAGACGGCTCGGGCGACGCGTTCGTCCACATCACCGCCGTCGAGCGTTCGGGCATGTCGACGCTGAACAAGGACCAGCGCGTCAATTACGAACTGGAAACCGACAACCGCGGTAAGACCTCGGCTGTGAACCTTCAGTCGGCCTGATTTTGGCCAAAGAAGAAATTCTGACCTTCGATGGTGTGATCGACGAAATCCTGCCCGACGCCCGTTTCGGCGTCGTGCTCGAAAATGGTCATCGCATCATCGCCTATACCGCCGGCCGGATGCGACGCTTTCGCATCCGGTCGGTCGTCGGC
>NZ_JBOHHU010000113.1:0-11796 GCF_050725615.1 Sphingopyxis sp. | reverse complement strand
CCCCGGCGGCCGGCTCGCGGTGGTGTCGTTCCACAGCACCGAGGACCGCATCGTGAAAAATTTCCTGCGCGAACGGAGCGGAGGCGATGCCGCCGGTTCGCGCCACCGGCCCGCGCTAGCCCCTCCGGCGCGGGCCGCAACTTTCCTGACCCCGGCGCGCCGGGTGCGCCCGGGCAAGGATGAAGAAGCCCGCAACCCCCGCGCCCGTTCGGCGACGCTGCGCAGCGCGGTGCGCACCGATGCGGCGGCATGGTCTGCGGGTTCGACGACAAAGGAGGCGATCTCATGCTGATGGCGGCGCGCAAATTGCAGGGCATCGGGCTGGTGTTGCTCGTGCTGGTGTTCGCGATGATGCTCTATCCGGTGTCGCTGAAGGTCGCGGCGACGCGCAGCGAACTCGCGCAGATCAACCAGCAGATCAATCGCACCCGCGACAATATCCGCTACCTCGAATCCGAACTCGCGGTGCGCGCCTCGATGCGCCAGCTCGAGCAATGGAACGCCGAAACCTTCGGCTATTCGGCGCCGTCGGCGAGCCAGTATCTCGCGAACGAGCGCCAGCTCGCCTCGGTCGGCCGTCTGCCGCGCGCACGCGGCGCCAATGACGTCGCGCCGGTGCTGATGGCGATGGTGTCGCCGGTTGCGGTGCCCGAAAAGGCCAAGCCGGCCGTCACCGCCGATGCCCCCGCCGCTGCGTCGAAGCCGGCGGCGATCAAGCTCGCGGCGGTCCAGTCCGACACCCCGCCGCGCATGGCGCCGACGCGCCGCCGCGAACAGCTCAAGATGATCGAGGATCAGCTTCTCGCCGAATCGACGCTCGCCGATCTCAAGCGCGCGGCGGCCGCCGAAGCGGGGGATGGCAAAGGCAAATGAACACGCTGGTCGTCCGTCCGACGCGCGTCCGCACCGCCGGGGTGCGGCAGCAATTGCTGATGACCGCGCAGCAGCGGCTGATGATCCTGATGCTGCTGTTCATGGCGGCCATCTTCCTGGTGTCGCTTCGGCTGCTCTATTTCGCCGCCTTCGATACGACGCCGCGGCGCGGCGGTGCGGCGGCCTTCGTTCCCGCGCGCGCCGACATCGTCGATCGCAACGGCGTGCCGCTGGCGCGCACCATCGACGGCTATTCGATCCGCGTCGTGCCGTCGAAGCTGCTCAACAATCGCGCCTATCTCGCCGACGAACTGGTCAAGATTTTTCCCGACACGCCGCGCGAGGAATTTCTGGCCAAGCTGAACGGCAGCCGCGCCACCTACATCCGTCGCCGCGCGCTGCCCGACCAGGTCGCGGCGGTGAATGCGATCGGTGACATCGGCTTCGACTTCCCGCGCGAGAAGGAACGGCTCTATCCGCAGCTCAGCCTCGCCGCGCACACGCTGGGCTTCATCAATGCCGAGGGGCAGGGCGTCACCGGTATCGAGGGCGCTTATGAAAAGCGCCTGACCGACGCCGCGACGCGCGGCCAGCCGCTCGCGCTGTCGATCGACGCGCGGGTGCAGGGCGTGCTCGAAAGCGAACTCGGCAATGCGGTGACCAACCTCGAGGCGATCGGCGGCGCGGGGATCATCCTCGACGTCCACACCGGCGAAGTGCTCGCGATGTCGTCGCTGCCGACCTTCAATCCGAACAAGCTGACCGGCAGCGACCCCGCGACGCGCCGCAATGCGGTGACCTATAATCTTTACGAGCTGGGATCGACCTTCAAGCCGCTGACCGTGGCGGCGGCGATCGACGCCGGCACCGTGACCAGCATGGCGCGGCGCTACGACGCGACCCAGCCGCTCGCCATCGCGGGTTTCCGGATCCGCGACAGCCATCCCGCCGGGCGCTGGTACAATGTGCCCGAAACGCTGATCCACAGCTCGAACATCGTGACCGCGCAGATCGCCGACGAACTGGGCCGCGAGAAGATGGAGGCGATGTTCCGCAGCGTCGATTTCGACAAGCGGCCGGGCATCGAGCTGAAAGAGCGGGCGTTTCCGCTGTGGCCCAAGAATTGGGGCCGGCTGACCACGATGACGACCGGCTATGGCCATGGCATCGCGGTTACCCCGCTGCACCTCGCCAGCGCCTATGCCGCGCTGGTCAATGGCGGCATCTACCGCCCGGCGACGATGCTCAAGCTGGGCGACAAGGCGCCGCCGCAGGGCCGCCGCGTCTTCAAGGCATCGACCAGCGCGCGGATGCGCCAGTTGCTGCGCCTGATCGTGTCCGACGGCACCGGCAAGCAGGCCGAGGCCCCGGGATTCCGCGTCGGCGGCAAGACCGGCAGCGCCGAAAAGCCCGGCATCGGCGGCTATAATCGCACGTCGGTGGTCGCGACCTTTGCCGCGGCCTTCCCTATGGATAATCCTCGCTATGTGATCATTGCGATGATCGACCAGCCCAAGGGCAATGCCTATAGCTCGGGTCAGCGCACCGCCGGCTGGACGGCGGCGCCGGTGGTCAAGAAGGTCGTGATGCGCGCGGGCCCGATGCTCGGCGTCTTTCCCGACGAAAGCCGCGACGTCGACGTCTCCGAACTGACGCCGCTGCTGTGGAGAAACGGGGAAGCCGAATAATGCGTCTCGCGGCGCTGATCGAAAACCAGTCTTTGTCGGGCGCCGACCCTGTCGTCACCGGGCTGGCGATCGACCATCGCAAGGTCGCGCCGGGCACGATCTTCGGCGCCTTTGTCGGCGAAAAATTCAACGGCGAGGATTTCATCGCCGCCGCGATCGAGGCGGGCGCGATCGCCATCGTCGCGCGGCCCGAGGCGAAGGTTACGGGCGCGGTGCATATCGCCGACGCCAATCCGCGCCGCGCCTTCGCGCATATCGCCGCGCGCTTCTTCCAAAAATTCCCCGCGACCTGCGTCGCGGTGACCGGCACCAACGGCAAGACCTCGACCGTCGAAATGACGCGCCAGCTGTGGCGGATGGCGGGCTTTCACGCCGCGTCGATCGGTACGCTGGGCATCACCACGTCGAACGACAGCGCCTCGACCGGACTGACGACGCCCGACATCGTCACCTTCCTCAGCAACATGTCGGGACTGGCGATCGAAGGCGTGACGCACGCCGCATTCGAGGCGTCGAGCCACGGCCTCGACCAATACCGCACCGAAGGCCTGCCGGTGAAAGCCGCCGCCTTCACCAACCTCAGCCACGACCATCTCGATTATCATGGCGACATGGAGACCTATATGGCCGCCAAGATGCGGCTGTTCCGCGAGGTCGTCGATCCGGACGGCACGGTGGTGATCTGGAACGACGACATCTGGTCGCCGGCCGCCGAGCATCAGGCAAAGCAGCGCGGCGTCCGCATCCTGACCGTCGGCCAGCATGGCGAGAATCTGCGCCTGATCTCACGCGAACCCACCCAGCTTGGCCAATCGCTCGTCATCGCCGCAGGGCCGATGGCGCAGAAAGTCACGCTGCCGCTGATCGGCGCCTATCAGGTCGCCAATGCGCTCGTCGCGGCGGGCCTTGTCATCGCGACCGGCGGCGACGTGGCGCAGACGCTCGGCAATCTGGCGCGGCTCCAGCCGGTGCGCGGGCGGCTCGAACGCGCCGCGATCACCAAGGCGGGCGCGCCGGTCTATGTCGACTATGCGCACACCCCCGATGCCATTGAAGCCGCGCTCGACGCGCTGCGCCCCCATGCGACGGGCCGCCTGATCCTCGTCTTCGGCGCCGGCGGCGACCGCGACAAGGACAAGCGCCCCGAAATGGGCAAGGTCGCCGCCGCCAAGGCCGATGTGCTGATCGTCACCGACGACAATCCGCGCGGCGAGGATGCCGGGGCGATCCGCGCCGCCGTCGCTGCGGGCGCACCGAATGCGCAGGTGATCGGCGATCGCCGCGCCGCCATCGCCGCCGCCATCGCCGAGGCGCGCGCCGACGACATCATCTGCATCGCGGGCAAGGGGCATGAACAGGGCCAGATCGTCGGCGCGGGCGATGCGATGCGCGTCATCCCCTTCGACGATGTGACCGTCGCGCGCGAGGAGGCGGCATGAACCCGCTATGGACCGCGCGCGCGATTGCCGCTGCGACGGGCGGCACCGCGAGCGCCGACTTCACCGTGCACGGCGTCGCCTTCGACTCGCGCGAGGTGGGGAAGGGCGACCTGTTCGTCGCGATGAAGGGCGAGGCGACCGACGGCCATAACTTCATCGACAAGGCGGTCGCTGCGGGCGCGGCAGGGATCGTCTGCGAAACCGCGATCGACCATCCGCATGTCCGCGTCGCCGACAGCGCCCTCGCGCTGAACGCGCTGGGTATCGCGTCGCGCGCGCGCTGCCACGGCCGCATCATCGGGGTCACCGGTTCGGCGGGCAAGACGGGGACCAAAGAGGCGCTGTTTGCGGCGCTCGATCGCTTCCGTCCCGGCAAGGCGCATCGCTCGGTCAAAAGCTACAACAACCATGTCGGCGTACCGCTCAGCCTGTCGCGTATGCCCTCGACCGCCGATTATGGCGTGTTCGAAATGGGCATGAACCACGCCGGCGAACTCGCCGCGCTGACCCGGATGGTGCGCCCGCACGTCGCCATCGTCACCACCATCGCGCCGGCGCATATGGAATTTTTCGGCAGCGAAGCGGCGATCGCCGACGCCAAGGGCGAAATTTTCGAAGGCCTTGAGCCCGGCGGCACCGCGATCGTCCCGTTCGACAGTCCGCATTATGCGCGGCTGCGCGCCAAGGCCGAGCAGCACGCCGGGCAGGTGGTGAGCTTCGGCCTCGGCGCCGGCGCCGATGTGCGCGCGGTCGACTGGCTGCCCGACGGGCAGGGCGGTTCGCTCGTCACCGCGCAGGTTCAGGAAGCGCTGCTCTGCTTCAACATCGCGCAGGCCGGCGCGCATTGGGTCTCGAACGCGCTTGCGGTGCTCGCGGCGGTCAAGGCGGTCGGCGGCGACCTGCCCGCGGCGGGCCTCGCTTTTGCCGAGATGGCCGGACTCGCCGGGCGCGGTGCGCGGCATCGCTTGCCGGTCGCGGGCGGCGGCCATATCCTGCTCATTGACGAAAGCTATAACGCCAACCCCGCCTCGATGGTCGCCACGATCGACCAGCTCGGCAGCGAATCCGGCGACCGCCGCGTCGCGATTCTCGGCGCGATGAAGGAGCTGGGGCCGGGCGGCGAGGCCTATCACGCCGGTCTTGCCGCTCCGCTCATCGCAGCAGGCGTGCAATTCGCCTTGCTCGTCGGCGAAGAGATGACGCCGCTCGCCAAAGCGCTTGAGGGGCGTATCGATTTCGCGCATGTGCCCGACCATCGGGCCGCCAACGAGCGGCTGAAAGACTTGATCCGCGCTGGCGATGCCGTGCTGGTCAAGGGGTCGAACAGCGTTGGCCTGTCGCATCTGGTGACGGCGCTGACCAACGGGGAATATTGATGCTTTACTGGCTGGCGGAATGGCTTGGCTTTCCGGGGGTTCTCAACCTCATTCGCTATCTCAGCTTCCGCTCGGGCGCTGCCGTCGCGACCGCGCTGATCATCGGCTTGTGGATCGGCCCGCGCTTCATCCTGATGCTGCGGATGCGCCAGGGCAAGGGCCAGCCGATCCGCGACGATGGCCCGCAGACGCATCTCGCGAAAAAGGGCACGCCGACGATGGGCGGGCTGATGATCCTGATTGCGCTGATGATTTCGGCGTTGCTCTGGATGGACCTGTCGAACCGCTTCGTCTGGGCGTGCCTGTTCGTCACCGGCGGTTTTGCGGTCGTCGGTTTCCTCGACGATCTCGACAAGGTCACCAAGGCCAGCCATCGCGGTATCCCCGGCCGCGTGCGGCTGCTGATCGAGTTCATCATCGCCGGCGTCGCGGTATTCCTGATCGTGTCGCGCACCGGCACCGACCTGTATCTGCCCTTCTTCAGCGGCATCGTGCTCGAACTCGGGCCCTTCTATTATGTCTTCGCGATGGTGATGATCGTCGGCTTCGGCAATGCGGTGAACCTCACCGACGGGCTCGACGGGCTCGCGACCTTTCCGGTGATCATCGCCAGCCTCGCCTTCCTCGTCATCGTCTATCTGTCGGGTAACGTGAAATTCGCCGAATATCTTGGCATCCCGCATGTCCCGGGCGCGGGTGAACTCGCGATTTTCGCCGCCGCGATCATCGGCGCGTGCCTCGCCTTCCTGTGGTTCAACGCGCCGCCGGCGGCGGTGTTCATGGGCGATACCGGCAGCCTCGCGCTCGGCGGCGCGCTCGCGACGATCGCGGTGACCGCGCAGCATGAGCTGGTGCTCGTCATCATCGGCGGGCTGTTCGTGGTCGAGGCGCTGTCGGTGATCATCCAGGTCTTCTGGTACAAACGCACCGGCAAGCGCGTCTTCCGCATGGCCCCCATCCACCATCATTTCGAGCAGCTCGGCTGGCCCGAATCGACCGTCGTGATCCGTTTCTGGATCGTGTCGATCGTTCTCGCGCTGGCAGGGCTAGCGACGCTCAAGCTCCGGTGATCACCAGCCGCGCCTTTGCCGGTCGCCGCTACGCGGTGCTGGGGCTGGCGCGCTCGGGGCTCGCGACGGTCGAGGCGCTCGTCGCCAGCGGCGCGGGCGTCACCGCGTGGGACGACCGCGAAGAAGCGCGCGACGACGCGATGGCGCTCGGCGCCGACATCGGCAATCCGCTCGAGATCGACCTCATCGGTTTCGCGGGCGTCGTCGTGTCGCCCGGCGTGCCATTGAACCGCCACCCGATCGCCGCCCACGCGCGTGAGGCGCATGTGCCGGTGATCGGCGATGTCGAGCTGTTCGCCGAGGCGCGCGAGGAACTGCCGCCGCACAAGGTCGTCGGCATCACCGGCACCAACGGCAAGTCGACCGTCACCGCGCTCGTCACCCATATGCTGGAGACTGCCGGGGTGCCGACGCTGATGGGCGGCAATATCGGTCTGCCGATCCTCAGCCGCGATCCGCTGCCCGAGGGCGGGGTCTATGTGCTCGAACTGTCGAGCTACCAGATCGACCTGTCGCACAGCCTGGCCTGCGATATCGCCTTGCTCACCAATCTGACCCCCGACCATCTCGACCGTTACGACGGTTTCGCGGGCTATGCCGCGTCGAAAGCACGGCTGTTCGGCCTGCAACACCGCGATCAGGTCGCGATCGTCGCGGTCGACGACGACCCGTCGAAGATCATCGCGGGCCGCATCAACCACCGCCTGCACCGCGTCTCTGCGCAGGATGTCGATCCCGTCGACCAGAGGCGCTGGCCAGCGCTGCAAGGGCCGCACAATGCGCAGAACGCGGTCTGCGCGATCGCGGTGTGCCGCGTGCTGGGGTTGAACGACGAACAGATCGAGGGCGGCCTTGCCAGCTACAAGGCGCTGCCGCATCGCATGGAATGGGTCGGCGAAGTCGCTGGCGTCGGCTGGTATAATGACAGCAAGGCGACCAACGCCGCTTCCGCTGCACCGGCGCTGGCGGCCTTTCCGCCGGCGCCGGACCAGCGTCTCCACTGGATCGCCGGGGGGCAGGCCAAGGGCGACGGGCTGTCCGCCTGCCGTCCCTGGTTCCCCAACGTCAAGCGCGCCTATCTGATCGGCGAGGCGATGGAGGGCTTCGCGGCCGAGATCGGCGATGCGATCCCGGTCGACCGCTCGGGCGATCTCGCGACCGCGATCGCGCGCGCGGCGGCGGTCGCCGAGCCCGGCGACATCGTGCTGCTGTCGCCGGCCTGCGCGTCGTTCGACCAGTTCAAGAGTTTTGAGGAACGCGGCGACCGGTTTCGGACCATCGTCAAGGCATTCGGGGCATGAGCGGGGGCATGGACAATATGGACGCGACGGGGGAAAAGCCGATCGTGGTGCAGGCGCGCAGCAGCAAGCGGCGCGGCCCGCGGCTCAGCCGCGCCGACCGCACGCCGCTCGGCCTGTGGTTCTGGGAAATCGACCGCGTGCTCTTGCTGCTGGTGTCGATGCTGATCGCGGTCGGGCTGGTCGCGGTGACCGCCGCCTCGCCGGTCGCGGCGCAGAAGCTGTCGACCTCGACCGCCAGCCTCGACCCGCTCTATTATTTCTATCGTCAGATCATGTGGGTGATGCTCGGCGTGCCCGTCATGCTTGCGGTGTCGATGCTGCCCAAGGCGCAGGCGCGGCGCTTCGCCATCTACGGCACCATCACCTTCATGGCGCTGTTGTTCCTCGTGCCGCTGGTCGGGACCGAGGTGAACGGCGCGCAGCGCTGGCTGGGCAGCGGCATGTTCCGCCTGCAGCCTTCCGAATTCCTCAAGCCCTTCTTTGCGGTTGCGCTGGCATGGATATTGTCGCTGCGACTGCAGGACCAGAGCCTGCCCGTCGTGCCGCTCAGCTTTGTGCTCACCGGGATCATCGCGCTGCTGTTGATGGGCCAGCCCGACCTCGGCCAGACGATCATCTTCATCGGCACCTGGCTGGTGCTCGTCCTTGTCGCCGGGCTTTCGATGCGGATCATGGCGATGCTCGCGGGCGGCGGCATCGCGGGCATCATCCTCGCCTATTTCTTCTATCCGGTCGCGCAGCAGCGCATCAACATCTGGCTGTTCGACAAGGGCGACAGCTTCCAGGTCGACAAGGCGCATGCGACGCTGACCGCCGGCGGCCTGATCGGCACCGGCCCCGGCGCCGGCCTCGCCAAATTCCAGCTGCCCGAGGCGCATACCGACTATATCTTCTCGGTGATCGGCGAAGAGTTCGGCATGATCGCGTGCATGGCGATCGCGATCCTCTATCTCGCGATCATCGTCCGCGTCCTCGTCCGCCTGCTCGACGAAGAGGACAGCTTCCTGATCCTCGCCGTCGCCGGCCTCGTCGCGCAGTTCGGGGGGCAGGCGATCATCAACATGGCGGTGAACACCCAGCTCTTCCCGTCAAAGGGCATGACCTTGCCCTTTATCAGCTATGGCGGCTCGTCGATGATCGCGCTGTCGATCGGCATGGGTTTGCTCTTGTCGCTGACCCGGCGGAACCCCTATGCCGCAAGGGTGTCGATGACCCGCAACTGGAACAAAAAATGACGGCCCGTCCATGACCGCAACGCGTCACTATCTTCTCGCCGCCGGGGGTACCGGCGGCCATATGCTTCCCGCTTATGCGCTGGCGGGCGAATTGATCGCGCGCGGGCACCGCGTCGCGCTGGTCAGCGACGACCGCGGCCTCAAGATTCCCGGTGCCCCCGCCGAGCTCGAAACCCATGTTCTGCCCGCCGGGCGCGTCGCGGGCGGCCCCGTCGGCTGGGTCAAGGCGGCGCTGGCGATCCGCAAGGGGCGGCGCCTCGGCATCGAACTGATCAATGAATTCGACCCCGCGGTTGTCGTCGGCTTCGGCGGCTATCCCTCGCTGCCCAGCCTGCTCGCCGCCAAGGCGACCAAAAGGCCGAGCGTGATCCACGAGCAGAACGCCGTGCTCGGGCGCACCAACCGGCTGATGGCGTCGCGCGTCGACGCGATCGCGGTCGCCTATCGCAACATTCATCGCTTTCCGGAGGCGCTGGCGCTCAAACGCCACCTCACCGGCAACCCGGTGCGCGAGGAAGTGATCGCGATCCGCGAGGAAGGGTATCCGCCGCTGACCGAGGATGGCATCCTGCGCCTGCTCGTCGTCGGGGGAAGCCTCGGCGCCACGGTACTCAGCGAGGTCGTTCCCGCCGCCATCGCGATGCTGCCGCGCGCCTTGCTCGACCGGCTGCAGATCGTGCAGCAGGCGCGCGAGGCCGATCTGGAAGGCGTGCGCGGCAAATATGCCGAACTCGGCGTCGCCGCCGAATGCGCGCCCTATTTCGCCGACATTCCCGACCGCATGCGCTGGGCGCATCTGGTGATTGCGCGCGCGGGCGCGTCGACCGTGTCCGAACTCGCCTGCGCCGGGCGTCCGGCGGTGTTCGTGCCCTATCCGCACGCGATGGACAATCACCAGACCTATAATGTCGCCGACCTGGTCGAGGCGGGCGGGGCGGTGTCCTTCGCGCAGCCCGATTTCACGCCGTCGGCGCTCGCCAAGCAGATCCAGCGCATGGCGCTCGAACCCGGCGCGCTCGAAGCGGCGGCCGAGCATGCCGCGAGCTGCGGACTTCCCGATGCGACCCGCGACCTCGCCGACCTCGTCGAATCGCTCGCCGCGCCGCCGATGATGGACGTCATTCGCGTCGGCGCCGCGTCGGGCCAGCGCGCCGCCGCAAACAGCGCCGCGACCGCGCGGCAGGGGGATCGCTGATGCGCGGCGTCGCGACCGATATCGGCACCATCCACTTCATCGGCATCGGCGGCATCGGCATGTCGGGCATCGCCGAGGTGATGCACAACCTCGGCTATCAGGTGCAGGGCAGCGACATCGCCGACGGCTATGTGATCGAGGGGCTGCGCAAACGCGGGATCAAGGTCGCGATCGGGCATGAGGCGTCGAACGTCGAAGGCGTCGCGGTCGTCGTCACCTCGACGGCGGTCAAGCGCGGCAACCCGGAAGTCGAAGCCGCGCTGTCGCACCGCATCCCGATCGTCCGCCGCGCCGAAATGCTCGCCGAACTGATGCGGCTCAAATCGACGGTCGCCATCGCCGGCACGCACGGCAAGACGACGACGACCAGCCTCGTCGCGGCCTTGCTCGATGCGGGCGGGATCGACCCGACCGTGATCAACGGCGGCATCATCAACAATTATGGCTCGAATGCGCGGCTTGGCGCCAGCGACTGGATGGTGGTCGAGGCCGACGAGAGCGACGGCAGCTTCCTGCGCCTCGACGGCACGATCGCGGTCGTCACCAACATCGATCCCGAACATCTCGACCATTATGGCAGCTTCGACGCGATCAAGGACGCCTTCGTCGAGTTCATCGAGAATGTGCCCTTCTATGGCGCCGCGATGCTCTGCCTCGACCATCCCGAGGTGCAGGCGATCATCCCGCGCATCCGCGACCGCCGCATCGTCACCTATGGCTTTTCCGCCCAGGCCGACGTGCGTGGCACCAATGTGACGCCGGGGCCCGACGGCAATCGCTTCGACGTCGTCGTGCGCGACCGCGACGGGGGCAGTCGGACGATCGAGGGCATCCACCTGCCGATGTCGGGCCGCCATAATGTCCAGAATGCGCTAGCGGCGATTGCCGTGGCGCTGCACATGGGCGTTTCGGATGAGAAGATTGTCTCGGGCTTCAACGGCTTCGCCGGGGTCAAGCGCCGCTTCACCAAGGTCGGCGAGATCGCAGCGGGTGGGGGCGTGGTGACCGTCATCGACGATTATGCCCACCACCCGGTCGAAATCCGCGCCGTGCTGTCGGCGGCGCGCGAGGGCGTCGGCGCGGGCCGCGTCGTCGCAGTGGTGCAGCCGCACCGCTTCACCCGGCTGCGCGATCATATGGACGATTTCCAGCAGGCGTTTAACGACGCCGATATCGTGCTCGCGCTGCCGGTCTACACGGCGGGCGAGACGCCGATCGAGGGGGTGTCGTCCGACACTTTGGCCGCAGGGCTGCGCGACCGTGGGCACCGCCAGGCGTCGACCGTCGCCGACGCCGATGCGCTGGCCGCCGCCATCGCCCAGTCGATGGCAGCGGGCGACCTTGGCGCGGGCGACAAGATCATCTGCCTCGGCGCGGGCGACATCACCAAGATGGCGGCGGGTTTGGCCGCGGCGGTGGAGCGCGCGGCGTGACAAGCTTCTCCGTTCCCATCCCATCTCCGTTTGTGTCGAGCGAAGTCAAGACACGCCGGCGCAGCGCCACGCGTCCCTCGACTTCGCTCGGGACGAACGGGGAAGGGATGCGGTTGTGAGCGACCTTGCCACCCTCCCGGCCGTGCGCGGCAAACTGACGGCAAAGGCTCCACTGGCCCCGCTCGT
>NZ_JBOHHU010000112.1:0-12291 GCF_050725615.1 Sphingopyxis sp. | reverse complement strand
GGACGGGGCGGCCGGTTGCGGCGACAGCGGCGCGGCGGCGGCGGCCTGGGCCTGTTCGGGCGTCTCGCCCGGCCTCGGCGGCAACAGGCCGGCGTGGCGTTGCAGCGCGCCGATCCGCTTGGCGGCTTCCTTCAGCGTCGCCTCGGCGCGTTTGAGCCGGCTTCGCGTGTCCATCAGCAGGATGAAGAGAATGACAATCGCGACAAATGCGAAGAAGCCAGCCAAATGCGATCCCCTAAAATTCGCCGCCTTCTAACAATGGAAAGGTGGAAGATCGACTAACTTGTTGCCGACAGTCGCAAAACCTCGGTGTCCCAACCGTTGCCAAGCCATTTGCCAAGGCCGTATTGCCCGTCTAATACGGCGCTCAGGCATGTTCCCATTCCGTCGCCCCGCCGCACCGCCGCCCGAGCCCGCCTCCCACCCCGTCGGTGTCGGCGGCGTCCCATTGCCCGAAGGCGGCGCCCCGCCCGTCGCCGTCCCGTTATCGCGCCGCCGCAAATGGCTGCGCCGCATGTCTCGCGGCTTCGCGATCGTCGCGCTGCTCTTCATCCTGCTCGTCGGCTGGCTGGCGATCACCGCACCCTTGTCGAAGTCGCTCGAACCGATCGCGCCGCCGCAGCTGACTTTGCTGGCGTCCGACGGCACCCCGATCGCGCGGATGGGGGCGATCGTCGACAAGCCGGTGAAGGCGGCCGACCTCCCCAAACATGTCACCGGCGCTTTCCTCGCGATCGAGGACCGGCGCTTCTACAGCCATTGGGGCGTCGATCCGCGCAGCGTTGCGCGCGCGGTGTGGAGCAATGTCACCGGCGGCGCGACGCAGGGCGGCAGCACGATCACCCAGCAGCTCGCGAAATTCACCTTCCTGACGCCCAAGAAGACGCTCGGCCGCAAGGCACGTGAGGCGCTCATCGCCTTCTGGCTCGAAGCCTGGCTGAGCAAGGACGAGATCCTCGAACGCTATCTGTCGAATGCCTATTTCGGCGACAACACCTATGGGCTGCGCGCCGCGTCGATGCATTATTTCTATCGCCAGCCCGAGAAGCTGACCCCGGCGCAGGCGGCGATGCTCGCGGGGCTGGTGCAGGCGCCGTCGCGCCTCGCGCCGACGAAGAACCCCAAGCTTGCCGAAGCGCGGATGCGGCTCGTGCTTGGCGCGATGGTCGATACCGGCGCCATGGCCGAGGCCGAGGCCAGGGCGATTCGCACACCGCGCATCGACGTCCGCAGCCGCAACACGCTCCCCACCGGAACCTATTTCGCCGACTGGGCGCTGCCCGAAGCGCGCAAGCTCAGCGACGTCGGTTATGCGCGCCAGACGATCACGACGACGCTCGATTCGCGGTTGCAGGCGGCGGCGCGGCGTGCGGTGAACGGGGCGGGGCTCGGCAAGGCGCAGGTCGCACTCGTCGCGATGCGGCCGAATGGCGAGGTCGTCGCGATGGTCGGCGGCCGGGATTATGCCGACTCACCCTTCAACCGCGTCACCCAGGCGCGGCGCCAGCCGGGATCGACCTTCAAACTCTTCGTCTATCTCGCCGCGCTGCGCGACGGCTGGGAACCCGACGACACCATCGCCAACACGCCGATCGAAACCGGATCCTATCGTCCCAAAAATGCCGGCGGCGCCTATTCGGACACGATCAGCCTCGAGGACGCCTTTGCCACGTCGAGCAACGTCGCCGCCGTGCGGCTGTTCAACGCGGTGGGCAGTGAAAAGGTCATCGCGCTCGCCCGCTCGCTCGGCGTGACCTCGCCGCTCGCCGAGGGCGACCCCAGCCTCGCGCTCGGCACGTCGAGCATGACCCTGCTCGAACTCACCGCCGCCTATGCCGGGGTCGCGGCGAACAGCTATCCGGTCGAACCGCACGCGTTCAAGGGCGAAGAGCCGGGCTGGTTCGCCAGCCTGTTCTCGGGCCCCGACAGCTTCGGATCGGACGAGCATGACGCGATCGAGCAATTGCTGCGCGCCGCAGTCAATCGCGGCACCGGCCGCGCGGCGCGGCTGCCGACGGCGAATTTCGGCAAGACCGGCACCAGCCAGGACAATCGCGACGCGCTGTTCGTCGGTTATGCCAACGGCCTCGTCGTCGGGGTGTGGATCGGTAATGACGACAATAGCCCGCTCGCCGGCATCAACGGCGGCGGTCTGCCGGCGCGGATCTGGCGCGATTTCATGGGTGACGCGGCGGGGCGGAAGGCGCGCCCGGCGCCCGCACCCAGCAACCCGCGCGGCCCGGTGCAGCCGCAGGACATTCCCGACATCGGCACCGTGCCGGTCGGCGAGAAGACGCGGATCGGGGTCGAGGGCGGCGATGCGGTCGTGACGACCGAGATCAACGGCACGCGGATCGACCTGCGGCTGCCGATCGACAATCGCCCGCCGGAGACCGCTGCACCCGACCCGCCCTGACGCGAAGGACGCCTAACGCAGCCCCAGCCCGCGCGCGATGATGCCGCGCAGGATTTCGCGGGTGCCGCCGCGCAGCGACCAGCTCGGCGCGTTCCACATCGTCTTTTGCAGCACGGCGGCAAAGCTGCGCGTCGAAGCCGCGTCGGGAACCGCATCGACCAGTGTCCGCGCGATCTCCGGAATCGACTGTTCGTACACCGCGCCCAGATCCTTGACGATCGCGGCATGGACGGTCGGATTGTCGCCGGCCTCGAGCATCGCCGCGACGCCGCGCGACAGGCGGCGCAGCACGACCAGGTGCGACGTCAGCCGCCCGATCGCGAGCAGGCTCGCGTCATCGTCCGCGCCCTGCAGCGCCCCGATCAACTCGATCAGCAGCTGGATCGACGACAGGAAACGCTCGGGTCCCGATCGTTCGAACGCCAGCTCGCTCATCACCTGCGCCCAGCCTTCGCCCTCGGTCCCGATCAGCGCGTCGGCGGGGATCGCGGCATCCTCGAAATGCACCTCGTTGAAATGATGCTTGCCGTCGAGGTCGATGATCGGGCGGATGGTCACGCCCTCGGTGCGGCGCAGGTCGACGAGCAGCTGGCTTGTCCCCGCCTGGCGGTCGGCGGGGGTGCCGCTGGTGCGGCAGAACAGGATCATATAATCGGCGTCGTGCGCACCGGTGGTCCACAGCTTGGTCCCGGTGACGCGCCAGACATCGCCGTCGCGCACCGCGCGGGTGCGCGTTGCGGCGAGATCGGACCCCGACCCCGGCTCGCTCATCCCGATGCAGAACACCGTCTCGCCGCGCGCGACGCCGGGCAGCACGGCGGCCCGCTGCGCCTCGGTGCCATATTTCAGCAGGGTCGGTCCGCTCTGCCGGTCGGCGATCCAGTGCGCGGCGACCGGCGCGCCGGCGGCGAGCGTTTCCTCGACCACGACATAGCGTTCAAAGGCGCTGCGTTCATGCCCGCCATAGGCTTTGGGCCAGGTCATGCCGAGCCAGCCGCGCGCGCCGAGCGCCCGGCTGAAATCGCGGTCGAAGCCGCTCCAGCTGTCGGCGCGTTGCATCGGCGTGCGGCCGGCGATCTGCTGCGCCAGAAATTCGCGCACCTCGCGGCGCAGCGTTTCGGTCGCTTCGGTCTCGACCGGGGCGGGGAAGGACAGGGCGCTCATGCCGCGGTCACCATCGGCCAATATCCGGCGGGCCCGACGGCCATCGCGGCGGCGCCGACCTTGCGCGCCCAAAAGCGATGCCCGCCAAATTCGTCGCGCCAGCGCCACAGCGCGGTGGTGTAACGGTGCAGGGCATGTTCCTCGGTAAAGCCGATCGCTCCGTGCATCTGATGCGCCAGGCCATTGGCGATGCCCACCGCTTCGCCGATCCGTACCCGTGCGACGCCGACGGCGATTTCGGCCTCCCCGGCGGGCCGCGCGAAGGCGGCGGCGGCATGATCGGCGGCGGCGCTTGCGGCGGCGACTTCGCTCGCGAGCTGCGCCAGCGCATGTTGCACCGCCTGGAATTTGGCGAGCGGCCGGCCGAATTGTTCGCGGGTGTTCACATGCTCGATCGTCAGGGCGAGAACGCGGCCGAGCGCGCCCGCGCATTGCAAGGACCGGACGATCGCGCCACCGAGAATCGGGACATCGTCGGCACTCGCGGGGCCGTCGAGCAAGGCTTGGCCGGCGGCGGCGCGGGCGGCGTTCGCGACCATCGTCTCGCCGATCGGCCACGGCACCAGCGCCGCGCCCGCCAGTCGGACGATGGCCAGCGCATCGACCGGATCGAGCCCGAATCCGCCCTGTTCCTCGCCCAGCAGCGCGAGCGGCAGGCCCATCGCCTCGATATCTTGCCAGTCGCAATCGGCCGCGAACAGCTTCGTCGCGGCATCGCGCAGCATCATCGCCTCGTCCATCTCACCCTCGATCCCGGTTTGTTATGGAGGTGGTGCCGGCTACAGGATTCGAACCCGTGGCCCCCTGATTACAAATCAGGTGCTCTACCAACTGAGCTAAGCCGGCGCTGCTTGGCCCTTTGCGTCAAATGATGCCAAAGGTCCAGCCTTCGGTGCGGGCGAGCGCATCATGGAGCGGGGCGGGCGACCAGGGCGCCGGGTCGTGCGCGATCAGGCGCAGCCAGGCGGCGGTCAGCAATGCGTCGCTGGCATGGTCGCTGACCGGGCCGATGTGGTGGACAGGCGGCGACCCGAGCGTCGCCAGCGCGCCATCGAGCGCGCCGCCGTCGCGAATCTTGCTGCGGCCGGCGGGCATCCCCGCAGCGCGGGCGGCGAGGCCGGTGTAGATTTCGACGAGCAGCGGGCCGGCCGCAGGCACCGGATCGAGCGGCCACAGCGGCAGGCGGCCGCGCAGCCGGTGGAGCAGGCGCATGCCGGCGAGGCTCGCCTTGCCGACCTGCGCCGCGCCGACGAGGTTAAAATTGCTGACGCTTGCCGCCTGGCGCGTCGCGCGCTGGTGATGCTCGACGACGCGCAGCCGCCCGGCGCCCGGCTCGAACCGGTCGCCGACGTCGTCGCGGCCATGGCGAAAATGCCGCCGGGCTTGCGGGTGCGCGAGGAAGCCGCCCACCTCAAAATACGGATCGGCGGTGGTCAGGCGCTCGACCAGTGCCCATAGCGCCGGCAGGTCGCCGGGGCTCTCGTCCCATTCGGGAAAATAGGCGCCGCGATCGGCAAAGGCGAAAGCCGCCGAAAAATCGAAACCGATCAGCATGTCGGTCCCGGAGGCGGCAACCCCTTCGAGCCATGCCAATATTTCGGCGCGCGACCAGATGTGGCCCGGCCGGACCAGTCGGGGCGCCGCCGCCCCTCGCGCGACGGCGAGTGCGATCCCGCGCTGGCGTTCGCCGCGCGCGCCCGACCAGTCCATCGCGGCGAAGTGGGAAAAGCGGCTCATATTTGGCCTGTAGCGCGCGCTTGCGGCTTGCACAAAGGGGCGCGGCGTCCCACATGCCGCCCATGCTGATCGAAACCGAATCGACGCCCAATCCCGCGACGCTCAAATTCCTGCCCGGCCAGGCGGTGATGGACGCGGGCACCCGCGACTTTGCCAGCCCCGAAGAGGCCGAGGCTTCGCCGCTCGCGACGGCGCTGTTCGCGCTCGGCGACGTCACCGGGGTGTTTTTCGGCCGCGACTTCGTTTCGGTCACCGCGGCGCCCGGCGTCAGCTGGAGCGACCTCAAGCCCGATGTCCTCGGCATCGTGATGGATCATTTCCTCGGTCAGATGCCGCTGTTCAATCCCGGCTCGGCGGCGGGCATCAGCGTGCCCGGCGAGGATGCGGGGGATTTCGCCGACGATCCGGCGGACGCCGACATCATCGAGCAGATCAAGGAATTGATCGAGACGCGGGTTCGCCCGGCGGTTGCCAACGACGGCGGCGACATCGTCTATCGTGGGTTCGACAAGGGCAATGTCTATCTGAAGATGCAGGGCGCGTGCGCCGGTTGCCCCTCGTCGACCGCGACGCTGAAGAACGGCATCGAATCTTTGCTCAAACATTATGTGCCCGAAGTGACGGCCGTCCACGCCGTCTGACCCACCGACAATCAGGAGAATGATCCGATGAGCGAGCCGCTTTCCGACGCCGCCCTCGACCAGCTGTTTCGCACCGCGCGGACCTATAATGGCTATGTCGACAAACCGGTCAGCGACGAACAGCTGCACGCCATCTGGGACCTGGTGAAATATGGCCCGACCAGCGCCAACGCGCTGCCGGCACGGATCCTGTGGGTGAAGAGCGACGCGGCCAAGGAAAAGCTCGCCGGGCTGGCGTTGCCCTCGAACGCCGACAAGATCCGCAGCGCGCCGGTCACCGCGATCATCGGCATGGACACCGAATTTTACGACCATCTGCCCGAGCTGTTCCCGCACGCCGATGCGAAGAGCTGGTTCAACACCAACCCCGAACTCGCTTATGCGACCGCGTTCCGTAATTCGAGCCTGCAGGGTGCTTATTTCATCCTCGCCGCGCGCGCGCTCGGGCTTGATACGGGGCCGATGTCGGGCTTTGCCAACGACGCCGTCGATGCGGCTTTCTTTGGCGACCAGCCGAATGTGAAGAGCAATTTCATCTCGACCCTCGGTTATGGCGACCCCGCGACCATCTTCGAGCGCAGCCCGCGCCCCGGTTTTGACCGCTTCAATCGCATCGTCTGACGGCCTTCGGCTCGTCATCGACAGCGCCAGCGAGGCCTGCTCGGTCGCGCTGTTCGATGGTGCGCGCCTGCTCGACTTTCGCCACGACCTCATCGGTCGTGGCCATGCCGAACGGCTGGTGCCGCTGATCGCCGAACTGGCGGGCGGCGGACGGGCCGATGCGATTTTTGTCGGTTGCGGCCCGGGCAGTTTCGCCGGGGTGCGCATCGGCGTTGCGGCGGCGCGCGCTTTGTCGATCGGTTGGCGGGCGCCTGCCTTTGGCTTCTCGACCCTCTCGCTCGTCGCGGCCGGAGCGGCGGACGACATCGCGGCCGCCGGTGGCGGTCTCATCGTCGTCGAGGGCGGGCACGGCCAATGGTTCGTCCAGCCTTTTGCCGCCGACCTGACGCCGTGCGCCGATGTCCGGTCGCTTCTGCCCGATGAGGCGGTTCTGCTCGATACCGCGCTCGTCGTCGGCAACCGCGCCGAGGCATTTGTCGCGCGGCGCGGATCTGGGACCGCGCTGGCGATGCTGCCCGACGCTCGCGCGTTCCCGCACCTGCCCGCGACTGCGCTCTTCGCGGACCCCAGCCCCAACTATGGCCGCGCGCCCGACGCCAAGCCGATGGCGACACCGGCATGAGCGAGGATTTCCGCCTCGCCACCGCGCGCGTTGCTGACCTGGCTGCCGTCATGCAGGTGATGGAGGCCGCCTTCGACCCCGCCTATGGCGAGGCGTGGAGCCGGGCCCAGTTGCTCACCCTGTTTGCGCTGCCCTCGGCGCGGGTCTGTCTCGCCTGGGATGGCGAATTTCCCTGCGGTTTTTCGGCGGCGCGGATCGCCGGCCCCGAAAGCGAACTGCTCCTGCTGGCGGTCGATCCGGCCTGGCGCGGGCGCGGCGTCGGTGCGCGGTTGATGGCCGACTGGCAGCGCTGGGCAACCGCCGCAGGGGCCGAGGACTATTTCCTGGAAATGCGCGCCGACAATGATGCCGTTCATCTCTATCAGCGCAGCGGCTTTTCGGAATGCGGTCGGCGCAAGGACTATTATCGGGGCAATGACGGCATGATCCGCGACGCGATCACCATGCGCCGGTCATCGGGAACCGGTATAACTAGGTGACAGAGCTTGCGGAGATGCTGCCAAAATGGCAGTGTCGCCGCCGGATGAAGAAAAGCCTGAATAATAATCATCCGTCTTCTGGGTAACTTGAATAAGGAATCTGTCTCATGTCGGATCAAGCCGATACCAGCGAAATGCTGGTCACCCTGACCGCAGACATTGTCGCGGCCCATGTCAGCAATAATAGCGTAGCGATCTCAGATCTTTCGGTACTTATCAATAACGTCCATGCGGCGCTCTCGGGTCTTGGTACGCAGCCGGTCGTCGAAGAGAAGCTGGTCCCGGCGGTGTCGATCCGCACCTCCGTGAAGCCCGACTTCATCACCTGTCTCGAGGATGGCAAGAAGCTCAAGATGCTGCGCCGCCACCTGATGACCCATTATGGCATGACCCCCGACGATTATCGCGCCAAATGGGGCCTGCCCGCCGACTATCCGATGGTCGCGCCCAACTATGCCGAAAAGCGCCGCGCGCTGGCCAAGGAAATCGGCCTTGGCACCAAGGGCCGCGGTGGCGGTCGCAAGCGCAAGAAGGCCTGATTTTCGGCGCTTTTCAACGCGAGGACACGCATAAGGGCGGCGCCTTCGGGTGTCGCCCTTGTTCTATGCGCGGCGCGTCCTTATACAGTTTGCAACAACAGAACGACACGGCTGCATATTGCAGGAAAGGCCCGCATGTCCGGTACCATCGACCTCGAAGCCCTGTGCCACGAAAAGGGCCTGCGCATCACCGAACAGCGCCGCATCATCGCGCGCGTGATCTCCGATTCGGAAGATCATCCCGATGTCGAAACGCTGTATGAGCGCGCATCGAAGGTCGACAGCGGCATTTCGATCGCCACCGTCTATCGCACCGTTCGCCTGTTCGAAGAGGCCGGCATCCTCGACCGCCATGATTTCGGCGACGGCCGCTCGCGCTACGAAGCCGCGCCCGAGGCGCATCACGATCATCTGATCGACGTCGAGACCGGCCGGGTGATCGAATTCGTCGACCCGGAACTCGAGGCGTTGCAAAAGGTCATCGCCGAACGATTGGGTTTCCGCCTCGTCGACCATCGCATGGAGCTTTATGGTGTCTCCCTCGATCGCAAGCGCGACTAGACCCGCACGGGTCACCTGGCGTTCGATCGTCCGCCTCACCGCGATGGTGCTGGCGCTGCTGTTCCTGATCGTCCCCCATCTTTGCTATCGCGCTGTCGGTCGTCCGTCGCCGATGGTGATGGCCTTCCTCAACGCCGTCGGCTGGATTGCGGGGCTGCGGGTCCGTACCACCGGCACGCGGCTGCGGCGCAACGTGCTGTTCGCGGCGAACCATGTCAGCTGGCTCGATATCCTCGCGCTCGGCGGCGCCGCGCGCTCGGCGTTCGTGTCGAAGGCGGAGGTTGAGGGCGTGCCGCTCGTCGGCTGGCTCGCCGACCAGAACCACACCATCTATGTCCAGCGCGAGGCGAAGCGCGAGATTCACAACCAGGCGACCGACCTGCGCAACGCGCTGGTGCGCGGGCGCCCGGTGACCCTGTTTCCTGAGGGCACGACCGGCCCCGGCGATGGGCTGCTGCCCTTCCGCGCGTCGCTGTTCCAGGCGGTGATCCCGACCCCGCCGAACCTGCAGATCCAGCCGGTTTTTATGGATTATGGAGCGGAATCGAACGATATCGCCTGGCTCGACCCCGAATCCGGTCTCGACAATTTCAAGCGCCTGCTCGCGCGCGCAAAGCCGATCCACCTCACCATTCATTATCTCGATCCGCTGCCCGACAGCGTGACGCATGATCGCAAGGCAATCAGCGAAGCGGCGCGCGCCGCGATCGCGCAGGAAATGGCCGCGACGGCGCGGCCTTCCGCCCACGCCATGCATCGCCTATAGCGCGCCGATGAAATCCGACTCTCCGAAAACTTTCCACATCAAATCCTTCGGCTGCCAGATGAACGTCTATGACGGCGAACGCATGGCCGAAATGCTCGGCGCGCGCGGGATGACAGCTGCTGCCGACGGTGCTGACGCCGACCTCGTCGTGCTCAACACCTGCCACATCCGCGAAAAGGCCGCCGAGAAAGTCTATTCGGACATCGGCCGGTTGAAGCGCAAGGACGGCAGCCGCCCGACGATCGCGGTCGCCGGCTGCGTCGCGCAGGCCGAGGGCGCCGAAATCGCGCGCCGCGCGCCCAGCGTCGACGTCGTCGTCGGGCCGCAGGCCTATCACCGGCTGCCCGACCTGCTCGATCGCGCCGCGCGCGGCGAGAAGGCGGTCGATCTCGACATGCCCGCGATGTCGAAATTCGACGCGCTGCCGAAGCGCGGCGCCGGCCAGCGCCCGACCGCTTTCCTGACCGTGCAGGAAGGCTGCGACAAATTCTGCACCTATTGCGTCGTGCCCTATACGCGCGGGGCCGAGATCAGCCGGCCCTATGTCGACCTGGTCGCCGAGGCGCGCGCACTCGTCGAGGGCGGCGCGCGCGAGATCACCCTGCTCGGGCAGAACGTCAACGCCTGGGACGGCGAGGATGATCGCGGTCGCACCGTCGGCCTCGACGGGCTGATCCGCGACCTCGCCCGCATCGACGGGCTCGAACGCCTCCGCTACACCACCAGCCACCCCAACGACATGACCGACGGGCTGATCGCCGCGCATGGCGAAATTGCCGAGCTCATGCCCTATCTCCACCTGCCGGTGCAGGCGGGCAGCGACCGCATCCTCGCCGCGATGAACCGCAGCCACAGCGTCGATAGCTATTTGCGCGTCATCGAACGGGTCCGCGCCGCGCGCCCCGACATCGCGATCTCGGGCGACTTCATCGTCGGCTTTCCCGGCGAGAGCGAGGAGGATTTCCAGGCGACGCTCGATCTGATCCATCAGACGCGCTACGCGATGGCGTACAGCTTCAAATATTCGCGCCGTCCCGGCACCCCGGCGGCGACGATGGACGACCAGATTTCGGAGGAGGTGATGCACGATCGCCTCCAGCGTTTGCAGGCGCTGCTCAACGAACAGCAGCACGCGTTCAACGCCGCGACGGTCGGCCAGACCACACGCCTGCTGCTCGAACGCAAGGGCAAGCTCGATGGCCAGTTGATCGGCAAGACGCCCTGGTTGCAATCGGCGCATGTCATTGCGCCCGGGCTCGCAATCGGCGACATGGTGGAGGTCGAGATTCTCTCGGCAGGTCCAAATAGTCTGGGCGCCACGATGCGCCAATTGCAGGAGGCTTGATGTCCAAACGCCCGTTGACCGCTACCCCCGCCGAACCCGGCGACCGCGTCCGATTGACGGCCGAATTTGAAAGGACACAGCTGCTGGGGGTGCTGTTCGGCGAATTTGACCGCAACCTCGTCGCGATCGAAAACCGCCTCGGCGTCTATATCTCGGCGCGCGGCAGCCGGGTGCAGATCGAGGGCGAAGCCGAAGCGGCGGCGCGCGCGCGCGACGTGCTCGTCGATCTCTATACCCGCATCGAACAGGGGCAGGACGTCGACGCCGGCATGGTCGACGGCGTGATCGCGATGTCGGCGCAGCCGACGCTCGACGGCATCATCCGCCACGACGCCAATGAAGCGCCGCAGGTGATGATCCGCACCCGCAAGAAGACCATCGTGCCGCGCGCGCCGTCGCAGGTACCCTATATGAAGGCGCTGGCGCGCGACGACATCATCTTCGCGCTCGGCCCGGCGGGCACCGGCAAAACCTATCTCGCGGTGGCGCAGGCGGTGGCGCAGTTGATCACCGGCAGCGTCCAGCGCCTGATCCTGTCGCGCCCCGCGGTCGAAGCGGGCGAAAAGCTCGGTTTCCTGCCCGGCGACATGAAGGAAAAGGTCGATCCCTATCTGCGCCCGCTCTACGACGCGCTCCACGATTGCCTGCCCGCCGAGCAGGTCGAGCGCCGCATCGCGAGCGGCGAGATCGAGATCGCGCCGCTCGCCTTCATGCGCGGGCGGACGCTCGCCGACGCCTTCATCATCCTCGACGAAGCGCAGAACACGACGATCCCGCAGATGAAGATGTTCCTCACGCGCTTCGGCATGAACAGCCGCATGGTGATCTGCGGCGATCCGAAGCAGGTCGACTTGCCGATCCCCGCCAGCTCGGGCCTCGCCGACGCGGTCTCGCGCCTCGAAGGGGTGGAGGGCATCAACGTCAGCTATTTCACCAGCGCCGACGTCGTCCGCCACCCGATCGTCGGGCGCATCGTCGATGCCTATGAGGGGCCGAACGCCTAAGCGGCGCTAGGCCAACCCGTCTCGCGCCCGAACACCGGCCGTTCGTTGGCGCCGGGCGGCACCAGCTTGACGGGCGTCCGCGCCGCACCGATGCGGATCAGCTTCCCACCTTCTTGAACGTCACCGCCCCGGTGTCGGTGGGCGCGATCTCGCGGGTTCCCTTGCGCACCGTCCCGTCGGGCCAGCGCACCTGATAGACGAAGCGGCCCGACAGCGGCCTCGCGACGCCGGTTTCGATCTCGTTCCATTTGCAAGTGAAGCGGTCCCACGGATCGCCGGTCTTGCGCTGGCAGATCCTGAACGCAAAGGCGCTGACCAGCAGCACCTCGCCGCTCGGCGGGTTCGTCTGGATCACGATGCCGCTGGCGCCGCCGCTGCGGACCGCTCCCAGCCTCG
>NZ_JBOHHU010000111.1:0-12535 GCF_050725615.1 Sphingopyxis sp. | reverse complement strand
GATAGGCGCCCTTCGACAGGCTCAGGGCTACGGTTAAGGGCGAACCTGCTGCTTCTAGCCGCGCCGCTTTCGCGCCCGCGCGATCGACACGCTCTGCACCGCCGCCATCAGGAACAGGATTGCCGCGACAAATCCGCCGAGTGCGGCGACGATATAATAGGTCTGTCGTCCGCCGACCGAATTGGTCGTCATCAGATAATGCGGCGAGGCGATCGGCACCCCCCGTTGCTGGAACGCTGCGACGACGTCGGCGGGCAGGCCGTTCTCGATCAGCACCCCCTGCATATGGTCGGGGAGGAAGATGTTCACGCGCGGCGCTTCCTGGCTGTCGGCGAAGGCATAGCTGGCGCGGTCGATGAAAAAACGCACCGGTGCGTCCTTCGCCGCGCCCTTCGCGACGACGGGGACATAGATGGTCTGATGGTCGATATCGGCCGAACGCGAGCGGAACGCCTCGTCCATCTGCAGCGCGCGGGCGGTGTCGGGGATGGCGCCCGCGAAGATCGCCGAACCGGTCGGTGGCGCGGCGGCGCCGAGCGCGGTGAGGTCGACCGTGGTCGGCGGGTCCGACGGATCGGGCAGTTGCTGCGAAGTGAGATATGCCCCGCCCGCGACGAGCGCGAGGACGCCGCCGCAGATCAGCACGCCCGTGCGCACCCGGCGCAGGATCGGTACCGGATCGTCGCCCGCGATCAGCGACGCCTGGCCCAGCAATTCGCGCTCGCGCAGCACGCGGAAAGCCGGGATCGCCAGGATGAAGGCCGGGACCAAAGCGGTCCAGATCTGTTCGTAACTGCCCCATTTTTCGATCTGCCAGTCCGCGAGCCAGCGATAGAGACCGCTGTAATGGCTATATTCCCACCAGGCCCAGCCCGCGACGAGCGCCAGCCAGATCAAGGCGAGCCAGAAACGCAGCGATGAATGTCGCGGCATGAGCGCGCCCCTTTTTCCCTTCGATCACCCTATCATATCCCGGCGGCGGCTCATCGCAGTGATTTGAACCATAGGGCGGGCGCGTGATAGTCTGCGCCCCGCCGCCGAGTCCGGGTTGACAGCGGCGCCCTCCTTCGCGATAATAGTTTCAATTGAAACTACATTGGGAAAAGATCATGGCCGACCTGTTCGACAATCCGCTGGGCCTCGACGGTTTTGAATTCGTCGAATTTTCGGCCCCCGAAAAGGGCATCCTCGAACCGGTGTTCGAGGCGATGGGTTTCACGCTGATCGCGCGTCACCGCTCGAAGGACGTGCAATTGTGGCGCCAGGGCGGGATCAACCTGATCGCCAATTACCAGCCCAAATCGCCCGCCGCCTATTTCGCCGCCGAACATGGTCCGTCGGCGTGCGGCATGGGCTGGCGCGTGCGCGACGCCGCCAAGGCCTATGCCGAGGCGATCGCGCGCGGCGCCGAGCCCGTCGAGGTCATGCCGGGGCCGATGGAATTGCGCCTGCCCGCGATCCGCGGCATCGGCGGCTCGATCATCTATCTGGTCGACCGTTATGGCGACGACCTCAGCATCTATGACATCGACTTCGTCTATGAGGAGGGCGTCGATCGCCATCCGGTCGGCGCCGGGATGCAACTGATCGATCACCTGACCCACAACGTCTATGGCGGCCGCATGGCGCATTGGGCCGCCTTCTACGAGCGCATCGCGGGGTTCCGCGAGATCCGCTATTTCGACATCAAGGGCGAATATACCGGGCTGACGTCGAAGGCGATGACCGCCCCCGACGGCAAGATCCGCATCCCGCTCAACGAAGAGGGCGCGGGCGGCAAGGGCCAGATCGACGAATATCTGCGCGCCTATAATGGCGAGGGCATCCAGCATATCGCCTTCAGCTGCGACGATCTCTACGCCGCCTGGGACAAGTTGAAAGCGCTCGGCAATCCCTTCGCCCCCGCGCCGCCGGCGACCTATTACGAGATGCTGGACGGCCGGCTGCCCGGCCATGGCGAATCGGTCGAGGGGCTCCAGTCGCGCGGCATCCTGCTCGACGGATCGACCGAGGACGGCGACCCGCGCCTGCTGCTGCAGATTTTCGGCCAGACCGTCATCGGCCCGGTCTTCTTCGAATTCATCCAGCGCAAGAAGGATGAAGGCTTTGGCGAGGGCAATTTCACCGCCTTGTTCAAGTCGATGGAGATGGACCAGATCCGCCGCGGCGCGCTGAATGTCGAGGAACCCGCCGAATGAGCGCCTCTCCCGTCACGCTCGGCGGCGTCCATCATGTCGCCTATCGCTGCAAGGATGCGAAGCAGACGGTCGACTGGTACGGCCGGATGCTCGGCATGACCTACACGACCGCCTTCGCCGAGGATCATGTGCCGTCGACCGGGGCCTATGACCCCTATATGCATGTGTTCCTCGACGCCGGGAACGGCAACATCCTGGCGTTTTTCGAGCTGCCGAACCAGCCCGACATGGGGCGCGACGAGAATACCCCGGCGTGGGTGCAGCATCTGGCGTTCAAGGTCGGCAGCTTCGACGAACTGGTCGCGGCGAAGGCGCATTTGGAAAGCGAAGGCGTCGACGTGCTCGGCCCGACGCACCATGGCATCTTCAAGTCGATCTATTTCTTCGACCCCAATGGCCACCGCGTCGAACTGGCGTGCGACATCGGGACCGCCGAACAATATGCCGAACTGCGCCGCGTCGCGCCGCTGATGCTCGACGAGTGGAGCCAGACGAAAAAGGCGCCGCGCCACGCGGATTGGCTGCACACGGCGGCGAACGAGTAATTTTTCATCCCCTCCCGCCTGCGGGAGGGGCAGCGAGACTTGGAAACTTGTTTCCTAGTCGCAGCGGGGTGGGCAGCTGTGAGGGTGTTGCCCACCCCCGACCCCTCCCGCCTGCGGGAGGGGAGAAGATTGCGCTATTTCCGATCCAGCCCGATGCTCGCCAGCGTCGCGCCGCTGCATTTGTCGGCTTCCTTGGCCTTGCCGTCGCCCGACAGCGCGCCGAGCGCGAGAAAACCCGCGACCACGGCGATCAGGAAAGCGCCGGTGACCCAGATCAGATATTTGTCGATGAACGCCTTGATCGGGGCACCGAACAGCCGGAACAGGATGCCGACGAGCAGGAAGGAAAAGGCGCGGCTGGCGA
The DNA here is from genome assembly GCF_050725615.1 of Sphingopyxis sp. Taxonomy (GTDB): domain Bacteria; phylum Pseudomonadota; class Alphaproteobacteria; order Sphingomonadales; family Sphingomonadaceae; genus Sphingopyxis. Next base: position 9,428 of record NZ_JBOHHU010000111.1, on the reverse strand, counting down.
GGCTTGCCCACAGGAAGGTCCAGAAATTCATGTGGATGAAGCCGGCGGTGATCGTCAGCAGCTTGAACGGGATCGGCGTCGCGCCCTTGATCAGGATGATCTCGGCGCCGAACTCGCGCAAATAGCAGGCGGCGGGCGGGAAGGCGTCGGTCAGGCCAAGCACGCCGAGCAGCCAGAGGCCGACGCTTTCATAGAGGAAGAAGCCGATCGCATAGCCGAACATGCCGCCCGCGACCGACGCGAGGGTGCAGATGATCGCGTAGCGCACCGCCTTTTTCGGGTTGGCGAGGCACATCAGTCCGAGCAGCGGGTGCGGCGGGATCGGGAAGAAACTCGCCTCGACAAAGGCGACCAGCGCGAGCCAATATTCGGCGTGCGGATGCGCCGATTTTTCCATCGTCCAATTGTACAGGCGCTGGATCAGGCCGGGCGGCTTGGCGGTGGCGGTCATGCGGATCCTTGTCGTCGGGTCAGGATGACCACGCCCCCCTATGCCGTTCGTGCCGAGCGAAATAAAGCCCCTCCCCTTCAGGGGAGGGGTTGGGGTGGGGCCTGCGGGATAGCGCAAGGCCGATAGCCCCTCCCGCTGTGACTAGGCAGCAAGCTGCCAAGTCTCGCTGCCCTCCCCTGAAGGGGAGGGTGTATTTCGTTTAATGCCGGAAATGCCGCATCCCGGTGAACACCATCGCGAGGCCGGCTTCGTTCGCCGCGGCGATCACCTCGTCGTCGCGGATCGAGCCGCCGGGTTGGATGACGCAGGTCGCGCCCGCCTCGACCGCCGCGAGCAGGCCGTCGGCGAAGGGGAAGAAGGCGTCGCTGGCGACCGCGCTGCCGACGGTGCGGGCTTCGGCCCAGCCATGGCTCTCGGCGGCCTCGCGCGCCTTGACGGCGGCGATGCGCGCGCTGTCGCGGCGGTTCATCTGCCCCGCGCCGATGCCCGCGGTCGAGCCGCCCTTGGCATAGACGATCGCGTTCGATTTCACATGCTTGGCGATCGTCCAGGCAAAGAGCGCGTCGGTCAGCTCTTCCTCGGTCGGCGCGCGGTCGGTCACGATTTTCAGGTCGGCGCGGGTGATGCGGCCATTGTCGCGGCTCTGCGCCAGCCAGCCGCCGGCGATCGTCTTCATCATAATACCGCCGCGCGCCGGGTCGGGCAGCTCGCCGGTGAGCAGGAGGCGCAGGTTCTTCTTCTTCGCGAACACCGCGCGCGCGTCGGCGTCGGCGTCGGGGGCGCAGACCACTTCGGTGAAAATACCGCTGATCGCCTCGGCGGTCGCGCCGTCGAGGGGGCGGTTGACCGCGATGATACCGCCGAAGGCCGAGACATCGTCGCACTTCAGTGCGGCGTCATAGGCTTCGGTCAGCGTCGCGGCGGTCGCGACGCCGCACGGGTTGGCGTGCTTGACGATGACGCAGGTCGGATCGGCCTCGCGAAATTCGGCGACCAGTTCGAGCGCGGCGTCGGCGTCGTTGATATTATTGTAGCTGAGTTCCTTGCCCTGAACCTGCTCGGCCTGCGCGATGCCGCGCCCGGCGGGACCGGCGGGCAGGTAGAGTGCGGCCTTCTGGTGCGGATTCTCGCCGTAACGCAGTTCGGTCGACAGCTTGGCGGTCAGCGGCAGCGTGTCGGGGAAGAATTTGCCCTGGTCGGCAAAGGCGAACCATTGCGCGATCATGCCGTCATAGGTCGCGGTGTGCGCAAAGGCGGTCGCGGCAAGGCGCTTGCGCAGGCCCAGCGTCGTCGCGCCATTGTTGGCGTCCATTTCGGCGATGAGCGCGGCATAATCCTCGGGCTCGGTGACGATGCCGACGAAAGCGTGGTTCTTCGCCGACGAGCGCACCATCGCCGGGCCGCCGATGTCGATATTCTCGATGATCGTGTCGCGGTCGGCGCCGCTCATCACGGTCTGGAGGAAGGGGTAGAGGTTGACGACGACGAGGTCGATCGCGCCGATGCCGTGCGCCTCCATCGCCGCGACATGCGCCGCGTCGTCGCGCACCGCGAGGATGCCGCCGTGGACGGTGGGGTGCAATGTCTTGACGCGGCCGTCCATCATCTCGGGGAAGCCGGTGAGGTCGGAGACGTCGAGCACCTCGTGCCCGGCCTCGCGCAGCGCCTTGGCGGTGCCGCCGGTCGACACCAGTTCGACCCCGTGGCGGACGAGCGCGGCGGCAAGCTCGGCGAGCCCCGCCTTGTCGCTGACGGACAGCAGGGCGCGGCGGACGGGAATCAGGTCGGTCATGGGGAAGGCGGCCTTTGCAGGATGGGAAAGACGCGGCCCCCCTAGGCGTGAAGGGACGTTAGGGCAAGCGTCGTCGCCCCCGCGAAGGCGGGGGCCGCTGGCAACTTTGCGCTAGGCCTCTTGCGGCCCCCGCCTTCGCGGGGGCGACGGATATCAGATTCCCAGCGCCGCCGCGATCTGGTCCCAGCGCACCAGTTTGAAATTCTGTGCCCGGGGGGCGTTGTCGCCGTCCTGCGCGAGGAAGATGCCGTCGGGGTAAGCGGGGCCGAAATGGCCCGCGACCGCTTCGATCCCGTCGGTCTCGCTCGTCGCGCCAAAGGCGCCGGCGGTCACCGCGAAGCGGCCGACATAGTCCATGCTCGGCAGTTTGAAGACCGCATAGGCATTGTCGCCCTGGCTCGATGCGAGCAGGTAGCGCTGGCCCTTGTGATCGATCGTCGCGAGACCTTCGACGTCGGCGACGAGGCGCTGGTTGTCGACCGGCGCAACCATCTTTGCGTCGACGCCCGCGCCATTGGGGGTGAGCCGCCAGATGCCGGCGTCCTCTTCGCCAACGTACAGCGTGTCGCCGTCGAAGACGCAGCCTTCGGACTGGGTCGGAATCTTATGTTCCCATTGCGCCGCAAAGCGCGGCGCGGCGCCATCGGTCACGGTCAGCGTGCCGGCGCGCACGGTACCGTCCTTGACGATCAGCGCGGCGGTCAGCGGTTCGCCCGGCGCACTCTTCTTGAGGCAGAGGCCATAGGCTTCGCCGGTGCCGGCGGCGGCGCGGCCGAGCGGGGTGAGCGACGGCTTGTCGGGGTCGAGGCGGAACAGCGCGAGATGCGCGTTGACGCCGTCGTTGCGGTCGCTGGCGACGACGATATTGCCCGCGACGTCGACATTGTTGACGAGGCCGCCCTTGATGAAGGCGACGTCCTTGCCGGTGAGGTCATAGACGTGGATGCCGGCTTTTTTGTCGGTGGCGATGATCAGCGCGCGATGGGGGTTGGCGGGGTCGACCCAGATCGCCGGATCGTCGGCGGCATCGGCGCGGCCGGTGCCGACCGGCGCGGTTTCGCCGCTTGCGGTGACCGCCACCGGCGGCAGCCCGGTGATGACCGGCTCGACCTGCCCGGCCGCGCATCCGGCGGTCATGCCTGCGAAGGCGAGCGAAGCCAGCAGCTTCCAGTTGCGGACGGCGGTCATGGTCTTTTCCCCTGTTTTCCATTGGCGATGGCGATTGGCCGCGCGCCCTTCCAGCAAAGTGACGCGGCGTCAATCCTACAATATTTCCGTCACTTAAGCGTCATCAATGCGTCACACGGCTCGCCGCAAACTGTCACACCCGCCCCCTAGAGGCCCGGCAACCAAACAGGGGGTCCGACACCATGATTCGTATTTTCAGCCTGCAATCCGCCGCCGCGCTCGCACTCGCCACCGCGCTGATTTCCGCTCCTGCCGCCGCGCAGGACGCGCCGCTGCCGGTCGACGAGAATAGCGACGGCACGATCACCAGCGCGCAGGATATCGTCGTCCTCGGCTCGATCGGTTATCGCAACCGCAGCGAGGATCAGGTCGAGCCCGTGCTCACCTATGACAGCGAGTTTTTCCAGCGCTTCGAGCCGCTGACCGCCGGCGACGCGCTGAAGCGCGTGCCGTCGGTGACCTTTCTGTCGGACGTGATCGAAAGCGATGGCGCGCGGCTGCGCGGCCTGCCGCCGGGCTATACGCAGATCCTGATCAATGGCGAAAAGGTGCCGGGATCGAACGCCGACCGCAGCTTCTTTCTCGACCGCATTCCCGCCGAGCTGATCGACCGCGTCGAAATCGTCCGCTCCTCGTCGGCGCGCCGCACCGGCGACGCGGTCGCGGGCACGCTCAACATCAAGCTGCGCGACGGCTATGAACTCGACGGCGGCTATCTGCGCGCCGGCGGCCTCTATTTCGACGACAAGGAACTCGAACCCAGCGTCGGCGGCGTTTTCGGCGGGGCGCTTGGCCCGGGCCGCTTCCTCATCGGCGCCAATTTCCAGGGTCGCCACAATCCGAAGAAAAAACTGTCGCTGCGTTATGGCGATTCGCCCGAGAATAATCCGGACTATGCGACCGACGATTTCGACAATCGTGAAGACCAGCGCGACACCCGCGACGGCAAGGATTATTCGGTCAACGCGACCTATGACATCAAGGGCGACACGACCGATTTCTCGATCAATGGCTTTTACGTCCATACCGACCGCGTCGAGGACGAGCGCAGCTTCGAATATAACGACGCGACCGCGATCAACGGTCCGGTCCGCGCGACGCCGCCGGGCAATCTGACCGTCGATAACGCCAATGTCGCGCGGATCAACCAGGACAATTACAGCGTCAACGGCAAGCTCGCGCACCGCTGGTCGCTCGGCGAAACGAGCCTGAAGGTCGGGCTGTCGCAGTTCGACGAAGACCGGTTCGAAACCGAATATGAGGTCGAATTCGACCGCGCGCTCCCGCGCTTCACCGGCGACCAGACGCTGAGCGCGATCAAGGACAAGGAATTTTCGGTCAAGCTCGAGCATGAAGTCGCGCTGGGCGAGGACGCCAAGCTGGTGTTCGGCGGTTTCTGGCAGGACAAGGACCGTTCGACCGCGATTCTCGAAGCTCCGCGCGACCGCTACAATCTGACCGTCGCCGATCGTCAGGGCTATGATCAGTTCAACCGCAACCCGACCGAATTCGTCCGCACTTTCGGCGCCTTCGTGCCGGCCGCCGGCGGCCTCAACAGGATCGAGGAAGAACGGCTCGACGGCTTTGTCCTCGTCGAGGGGCGCAGCGGCGCTTTCGCCTGGGAAGCCGGCGTTCGCTATGAAACGACCGACCTGACGATCGACGACCTGACCCCGCCGGCGACGCGCTTCACCAATGATTATGAAGAGTTTCTGCCGTCGGCGTCGTTCAAGTTCGACGTCGGCAGCGGCGGCCGGATCACCGCTTCGGTCGCGCGCACCAGCCGCCGTCCCGAATTCAACTTCCTGTCGCCCGCGCTGCTCGAGGCCGAATATGGCGACAATGACCTGCTCGGCAATCCGCTGCTCGACCCCGAAACCGCTTGGGGTTTAGACCTTGGTTATGAACAGCGCCTCGGCCGTTCGGGGATCGCGGGGGTCAATATCTTCTATCGCAAGGTCAACGACCTGATCGAGCTGACCAACACCGGCGACGAAGGGTCGGAGGGCGACGGCACCTTCATCTTCCAGCCGCAGAATGTCGGCGACGGCAAGGTTTACGGGATCGAGTTCGATCTTTCGACCGACCTCGGCTTTCTCGGCCTGCCCGACACCGGGGTGTTCGGCAATCTGTCCTTCCTCGACAGCGAGATCACCGACCAGTTCGGCGAGCGCCGTTTCAACGGCCAGTCGGACTATGTCTATAACGTCGGCTTCATCCAGGATGTGAAGTCGGTCGGCGCGGCGTTCGGCGCGACCTATCGCAAACAGGGCGGGGCGTTCGATCGGGTGATCGGCGAAGAGGTGTTCACCAGCTATGGCGCCGACCTCGAAATCTTCGTCGAAAAGCGTTTCGGCAAGAGCTTCACGATCCGCGCGGTGGGCTCGAACCTGCTGAACGGCGCGAAGCGCGAGGTCTTCAACAAGTTCAACACCGTCGAAGACCAGAATGATCGCAGCTTCGACGAATATGAGCTGGAAAAGGAAACCGCCGGCCCGGTGTTCCAGCTGATCGCGCGCTATGCCTTCTGAGCCACCCGACAACCGGCGCTCAGTCCCTTGGGCGCCGGTTGTCGGTATCATTCCTTCGTCATCCCGGGCTTGACCCGGGGCCCGCCTTATTCGCCAGGACAAGGCAGGCCCCGGGTCAAGTCCGGGGTGACGGATGGTGATGGAGTCGGCGCGCCCTTTTGACGCGCGCGTCAGCCGATATGCTTGAAGATCCAGCCGATGCTGGCGCCGCCGGCGGGGGCCACGCCGGTGACGACGAGCTGTTCGCTCGGATGCGGGCGGCCTTCGCCGTCGACCCATAGGCTTTCCTCGACCTCGAGCGCGCCTTCGCTGGTGCGGAATTGCCATAAGGGTCCGCCGTTGATCCGCAGCAGGGCACCCAATTTGTCGGCGGTCAGGCTCGCCGAAAGCGCGGGCCCGAGGTGGAAACGCAGCACGAAATTCTTGTCGCCCTTGCGGCGGCTGCGCGGCGCCGGCAGCAGCTGGTCTTCGCCGCGCAATTCGCGGCCGTTGGGGGCGAGGATCAAGAGGCGGCGGTGGATCAGGCCGTGGCGGCGGGCATAGCCGTCGTGGCTCATTTCGAGGCGGCTGCCCTGCGGCGTCTCGCGCCGGTCGAGCTCGACCTCGGTCACTCCCTTGCCGAGCGACCCGCTCGCCAGGATGGCGGTCGAATTGCTGTCGGCGAGGATCAGCGTCGAATGGGCGGCGGTGGTGCGCAGCCCGCGCGCGAGATCCTCGGGGATCGTCGCGCCGGTCAGCGCCGCGCCGCCGCAATTGACGATGATGCGGTCGGCGCCGTCGGAGAGTTCAAACGCCAGCGTCGAGGCGCAACCCGCTTCGGTCACGCGGGCAATGGGGGGAGGCGCGGCGTCGGCGAGCAGCACCACCTTGTTTGCGACGAGCCGCTGATAGCCCCAGTCGCGCGCCTGCTTCAGCGGCCGGGTGCGCACGCCGCTGGCGGTGACGATCGCCTGGATCGCTTCGGCCGACGTCGCGCCGCTGCCCTGCCAGCTTCCCATGCCGCCGTCGGCATGGACGAGGCCGAGCAGCGCGGGCACGGTGCGCGCCAGCACCTCCTGCAGGAAAGGCGGCACCTCCATGCGGCGCATATCGTAGATGCGCGCGAGCATCGCCAGCGCCATGATCGCGTCGAGCTGCGCCTGCGGCGAGCGCGCGATATTGCCGCCGTCGGCGTAGAAGCTGGTTTCCAGCACCTTGCGCAGCCCCGCCTCGCCAAAGATCTGCCGCGGTTCGCCGCCGGGCATCAGCAGCGACGCGGCGACGATGCCGGTCCAGGCGACGAGTTGGCCGATGCCGGGGCGCGTCTTGTCGGCGACGCGGTCGAGGTGGCGGGCGGCGCGCGCGAGATGGTTGAGCACCGCTGAACGATAGATGAGGTCGCTCGACGACAGGATCAGCGGCGCATGGAACGCCCAATAGAGGATGCGCCAGCCGGTGTTGTCGGCGCGCCAGGCGGGTTCGCTGACGGTTTCGCCATGCGCGGTGAGCCAGTTGCGCACCATCGCCTCGGCGATCGGCGCGCCGTCGGCGCGGGCGCCGGTCGCGGCGAGGTCGCGCAGCCAGGCGAAGCTGTGGAGATAGTCGGCAAAGGTCGGCGCGACGGCGAGCGCGGCGAAGTCGAGCTCGCCGAGCGGCTGCTTGAGCCCCCGGTGGAGGAAATGCCCGGCGCGGATCGCGGTGCCGGCGCGGGTGTCGCCGGGGATCGGGTCGGTCGGCACGCCGAGCAGCTTGAGCGGGAAGCGCCCTTTCAGGCGGAAGGCGTGCAACGGGGTGCGCCAGGTCAGGCGGGTGAAATGATTGGCGATGCGGTCGCCGAGCGACAGGCCCTTTTCGGCGGGCAGGCGGATCAGCCGTTTGCCGGGTTCGATCGTGTCGTCGATCGGCGGGGTATCGTCGCCCGCATCGGGAAGCTGGTCGATGGGGGCAGAGGTCAAGGCTCTTCCCTTCACCGATCAGGCGCCGCGGAGGCTTCGGATATTGTCGGCGTAAGCGTCGGGGCCGCCGCGGAATGTCGCGGTGCCGGCGACGAGGACATCGGCGCCCGCGGCGATCGCCAGCGGCGCGGTCGCGACGTCGATGCCGCCGTCGACCTCGAGCCGGATGTCGCGGCCCGACTTGTCGATCATCTTGCGCACCGCCTCGATCTTGCGGAGCTGGCTGGTGATGAAGCTCTGCCCGCCGAAGCCGGGGTTGACGCTCATAATCAGCACCAGGTCGATGTCGTCGATCAGATAATCGAGCATCTTGGCCGGGGTCGCGGGGTTGAGCGACACGCCCGCCTGCTTGCCCAGCGACTTGATGTGCTGGACGGTGCGGTGGATGTGCGGCCCGGCCTCGGGATGGACGGTGATGATGTCGGCGCCGGCTGCGGCAAAGGCGTCGAGGAAATGGTCGACCGGGCTGATCATCAGATGGACGTCGAAGGGCAGGGTCGAATGCGGGCGCAGCGCCTTCACCACCGCGGGGCCGATCGTCAGATTGGGGACGAAATGGCCGTCCATCACGTCGATATGGACCCAGTCGGCGCCGGCGGTTTCGATGGCGCGGACTTCCTCGCCCAGCTTCGCGAAATCGGCGCTGAGGATCGAGGGGGCGATGCGGACGGGTTGCGGTGCGGCGGACATGGGGATCGGCCTTAACCGTGTCCATCTTGGGGGGCAAGCGGCCCCTAGGGGCTAGCGGTGGAAAAGCGGCCTTATCGCCAGCGCCATCCGCCCTCGGTCCGCGCGCGGTAGATCGGCAGCGGGGCGAGGCCGGTGAGGATCACGACGATCGTCATCAGCACCGGCCGCTCGCGCAGCAGCACCGTGATTCCGGTGATCAGCGCGATATGCAGCGCCATCAGCAGCCAGCCCTGCCAGGCGATCGGCAGGCCGGCGCCGTAACCCCGGCTCTTGGGCCGGAACCAGGGGCGATTGTCCAGGAACAGGTGCAGCATGTCAGTTCTCCTCTTTCGGTGGCCGGCCGCGCTTTGCGGGGGCCGGCGGTTTGACGCTCACCCCGCGCCGCGCCAGCGCCTCGCGCAGCAGCACTTCGATCTCGGCATTGGCGCTGCGCAGTTCGGCGGCCGCCATCCGCTCGATCGCGGCGTAGAGCGCCGGATCGAGGCGGAGGGCAAAGGCCTTTTTGGACGGCGCCGCCATCCTGCGGCCTCAGTAGAGCGACCCGGCGTTGACCACCGGCTGGGTGTCGCGTTCGCCGCACAGCACGACCATCAGGTTCGACACCATCGCCGCGCGGCGCTCATCGTCCAGCTCGACGACATTCTTTTCGCTGAGCATGGCGAGCGCCATCTCGACCATGCCGACCGCGCCTTCGACCAGGGTCTTGCGCGCCGCGACCACCGCCTGCGCCTGTTGCCGGCGCAGCATCGCCCCGGCGATCTCCTGCGCATAGGCCAGGTGGGTGAAGCCACATTCGTCGACGGTGATGCCTGCCGTCACCAGCCGCGCGATCAGCTCGGTGC
>NZ_JBOHHU010000110.1:0-12598 GCF_050725615.1 Sphingopyxis sp. | reverse complement strand
CCCCAACCCCTCCCCTGAAGGGGAGGGGCTTTTATGTCCGCCACGGCGGATAGCGTCGATATTCGCCCGCCTGATACAGGCACAACCGGTTCCCCGCCGGATCGCTCAGCCGCGCCTCGCGCCAGCCCCAATCCTCGTCGGCGGGCATCTGCTCGAACTGCACCCCGCGCCGCGCCAGATAGGCGACCCAGGCGTCAAGCGCGCCGCTCTCCAGATAGGTCGTCGCCCCATCTTCTCCCCTCCCGCTTGCGGGAGGGGTCGGGGGAGGGCCTGTTTCATTGGACGAGGTAGACGACATGCCCTCCCCTCGCCCCTCCCGCAAGCGGAAGGGGAACACATGAATCGACAAGGTCACGCCGTTGATCGCCTCGAAACGCGCATAGCCATTGTCCGGACTGTCGACGATCTGCGTCAGCCCCATCTGCCGGTAGAAGGCGACCGAGGCCGCATAATCCCGCGCGGGCAAGGTGATCTGGTTGAGCGCTGGCCCGGTGAACAGCCCGTCGTTGCGCACCGCCTGTTGCCCCATCGGGCCATGCCCCTGCCCCAGCCCCGGCGCGTCGAGCAGCGACAACCGCACAAAATCGCGCGCGCGCGCGACGGCCGGTTCGAGCGGCATGCCCTGCGCCAGCCCGCAAGCGATCGCGCTCGCCAGCGTGCAGCCGGTGCCATGGGTGCTGCGCGTGTCGATGCGCGGCGCTTCCCACAAGGCGATCGTGCCATGTTCGGTGACCAGCCGGTCGATGATCGTTTCGCCCGCGCCGTGCCCGCCCTTGACCAGCACCGCCGCGCTGACCTTGTGCGCATAAGCGACCGCTTCAGCCTCGATATCGGCGTCGGCGATCGACTCGCGCCCGCACAGCGCCGCGAGTTCGGGCAGATTGGGGGTCACCACCGTGCTCAGGTTGGCAAGCAACTCCATCGCATCGACCGTCTTGCGATCGGCGAGCCGCGCGCCGCTGGTCGCGATCATCACCGGATCGAAGACGAAGGATTCGCCATAGACGCCCGAGATCATCTCCTCGGCGACCGCCATCGCAGTGTCGGCGCCGCCGAGCATCCCGATCTTGACCGCGTCGGCCCCGATATCCTCGGCGACGCAGCGCATCTGCTGCACCACCATGGCGGTCGGGATCGCGTGGACGTCCTCGACCCCCAGCGTGTTCTGCGCCGTGATCGCGGTGATCGCGGTCATCGCATGGCCGCCGAGCATCGTGACCGTCTTGATATCGGCCTGAATCCCTGCGCCGCCCCCGCTATCGGAGCCGGCGATGATCAGGATGCGTGCGGTCAAACCTTATACTTCCGCACCGTCGAGCCCGGATATTTCGCCAGGATCGCGCCTTCGCGCAGCGGCCGGTCGAGCAGGTCGCCGCCGCAATTGGGGCATTGTTCGTCCAGCCGGTCAGCGCAATTGGCGCAAAAGGTGCACTCCATCGAACAGATGAAGGCGCCATGCATGTTCGCGGGCAGATCCTTGCCGCATTTTTCGCAATCGGGACGCATTTCGAGCATAGAAAATTCCTTATAATCCGTTCGCCCCGAGCGTATCGAAGGGCGGTTCTTCCTTTCCGCCTTTAGAGAAAAGAAGGGTGCTTCGACAACCCCGGGTCAAGCCCGGGCACCAACGGAGCGAGATAAAAGATTCAGCGGGCAGCAGCCACGCGCACCGCATCGCAGATCATGTCGACGACCTGCTCGACCTGCGCCGCATCGTCGCCCTCGGCCATCACGCGAATAAGCGGTTCGGTGCCCGAGGCGCGGATGACGAGGCGCCCGCGCCCGGCCAGCGCAGCTTCGCCCTCGGCGATCGCTGCCTGCACCTGGCTGTCGTCGAGCGGCGCGCCGCCCGCGAAGCGCACATTTTTCAAAAGCTGCGGCACCGCATCGAACTGGTGGAGCAATTCGCTCGCCGGCTTGCCCGACGCAACCAGTTCGGCAAGCACCTGCAGCGCCGCGAGCGTGCCGTCGCCGGTCGTCGCATGGTCCGACAGGATCATATGCCCCGACTGCTCACCGCCGACATTGAATCCGCCCGACTTCATGCGTTCGAGGACATAGCGGTCGCCGACCTTGGTCCGCTCGAGCGTCAGCCCCTGCCCCTGTAGGAAGCGTTCGAGGCCGAGGTTCGACATCACCGTGGCGACGACGCCGCCGCCTTTCAGCCGTCCCTGCCGCGCCCAGCTCGCCCCGATCAGCGCCATGATCTGGTCGCCATCGACGATCGCGCCCGCCTCGTCGACTACGATCAGGCGGTCAGCGTCGCCATCGAGCGCGATGCCGATGTCGGCGCCGCTCGCGACGACGGTTTCCTGCAGCAACCCCGGCGACGTCGATCCGCATTTGTCGTTGATGTTGATGCCGTTGGGGGTGACCCCGATCGCGACGACATCGGCGCCGAGTTCCCAGAACACCGTCGGTGCGCTGTTATACGCGGCGCCATTGGCGCAATCGAGCACGATCTTCAGCCCGTCGAGCCGCACCGATTCGGGCAGGCTCTGCTTCACCGCGTGGATATAGCGCCCGCGTGCGTCGTCGATGCGCTTGGCGCGCCCGATCTGCGCGGGTTCGGCGAGCTTGGGTTCGCTCGCGAGCAACAATTCGATCTGCGCCTCGTCGGCGTCGGACAGCTTGTAGCCGTCGGGGCCGAACAGCTTGATGCCGTTATCATAATAAGGATTGTGGCTCGCCGACAGCATCACGCCCAGGTCGGCGCGCATCGAGCGCGTCAGCATCGCGATCGCCGGCGTGGGCATCGGCCCCACCTGCACGACGTCCATGCCGACGCTGGTGAAGCCCGCGACCAGCGCATTTTCCAGCATATAGCCCGAAAGCCGGGTGTCCTTGCCGATCACGACGCGGTGCTTGTGCGCCCCGCGCAGGAAATGCGCGCCCGCCGCCATGCCGACGCGCATCGCGACCTCGACCGTCATCGGGATCTGGTTGGTCAGCCCGCGGATGCCGTCGGTGCCGAAAAACTTGCGCATGCAACCTCTGCCAAATAAGCCGGAACAAAGCCCACGTCATTCCTGGGACGGCAGTAGGTCACCCGTTTTTTGTTGGCAAGCTGAGCGGCGCTTCCAAGGGGAATTTGAACTTGAAATCGGCATGGATCATCCTTGGGGCGCTGGTTGCCGGCATGTTGCTCGGCATCGCGGTCGAAAGCGTCTCGCTCGACGCGGCGACCACCTCGCTCCCGTTCATCGAACCGATCGGGCTGCTCTGGCTCAACGCGCTCAAGATGACGATCGTGCCGCTTGTCGTCGCGCTGCTCATCACCGGGATCACCGCCACGGCCGACGCGGCGCGCGCTGGCAAGCTCGCGGCGCGCTCGGTGATGATCTTCCTCGCCGCCATCTTCCTGTCGGGAACGATGTCGCTGCTGATGACGCCGCTGCTGCTGCGCCTCTTCCCGCTCTCGGCCGGGGCCGCCGAAGCGCTGCGCCATGGCCTCGGCGGCACGACCGAGGCCGGGCCCTCGCCGACCTTCGGCGATTTCCTGCTCTCGCTGATCCCGACCAACCCGATCGCCGCTGCCGCCGAAACCGCGATCCTGCCGCTCATCGTCTTCACGACGATCTTCGCCTTCGCGATCACCAAGCTCGAAGCGCCGCAGCGCGCGACGCTGTCGGGGCTGTTCAAGGCGCTGGGCGACGCGATGCTGATCGTCATCGGCTGGGTCCTCGCGCTCGCGCCGATCGGCGTCTTCGCGCTCGGCTACGCGCTTGCGGTCAAGGCCGGGGTCGCGGCGTTCGGCGGGCTCATCCATTATGTGCTGATCCTGATGGCGATCGGCGTCTGCTGCGTCATCCTCGGGCTGTTGCTCGCCTGGCTCGTCGTCGGCATTTCGCTGCCGCGTTTCGTCCGCGCGATGGTGCCGACGCTGGCGGTCGCGATCAGCACGCAAAGCTCGCTCGCCAGCCTGCCCGCGATGCTCAAATCCTCAGAAGAGCTCGGCGTCGATCCGAAGAAGGCCGACGTCGTCCTTCCGCTCGCGGTCGCGCTGTTCCGCTTCACCAGCCCGGCGATGAATCTCGCGGTCGTGGTCTATGTCGCCTGGCTGTTCGGCATCGAACTGACCCCGTGGGAAATGGCGGTCGGGCTGGGGGTGGCGATGGCGGCAGCGCTGTCATCGGTCAGCCTACCCGGTTCGATCAGCTTCGTGACCTCGATCGCCCCGATCGCCGTGTCGATGGGGGTTCCCGTCGCACCGCTCGGGCTGCTCGTCGCGGTCGAGACCTTCCCCGACATCTTCCGGACACTCGGCAATGTTATCGGCGACGTCGCCGCCACCAAATATGCCGCCGACGGCATCAAAGACGAACCCACAGGAGAGACGCCATGAAATATCGCAAGCTCGGCCACGGCCTCGAAGTGTCCGCCATCGGCATCGGCTGCATGCCGATGATCAAGGGCGGCAATATCCTCTATGGCGAAGCTGCCGACCTCGACGAATCGACCGCGACGATCCACCGCGCGATCGACCTCGGCGTCACCTTCTTCGACACCGCGCAAATCTATGGCCCCTTCTCGAACGAGGAGCTGCTCGGCGCGGCGATCAAGGGCAAGCGCGACGGGCTGGTCATCGCGACCAAATTCGGTTTCAAATTCGACGGCAACCAGATCGTCGGCGTCGACGGCTCGCCCGCCAACGCCCGCAAATCGTGCGAAGGATCGCTCCAGCGGCTCGGCATCGACACGATCGACCTCTTCTACCAGCACCGCGTCGATCCCTCGATCCCGATCGAGGAAGTCGTCGGCGGGATGATGGAGCTGGTGCACGAGGGCAAGGTCCGCCACATCGCTTTGTCCGAATCCGGCCCCGACACGATCCGCCGCGCCGCCAAGGCCGCGCCGATCACCGCGCTGCAGAGCGAATATTCGATCTGGGAACGCGATGTGGAGGAGGAAATCCTGACCGCGTGCCGCGAAAATGGCATCGGCTTCGTGCCCTATTCGCCGCTCGGCCGCGGTTTCCTGGCGGGCGCGGTGCGCAGCCGCGACGAGCTTCCCGAAAATGACTGGCGCCGCAACGACCCGCGCTACAGCGAGGAGAATTTCCCCGCCAACCTCGCGATCGTCGACGCGATCGGCGCGGTCGCCGACCGGCACGGGGCGTCGAAGGCGCAAGTCGCGCTCGCCTGGCTGCTCGCGCAGGGCGACGACATCGTCCCCATCCCCGGCACCAAGCGCCGCGCGACGATGGAGGACAGCGTCGCCGCCGCCGAACTGACGCTCACCGCCGACGACCTCGCCGCGATCGAAGCCGCCGCGCCGATGGGCGGCACCAGCGGGCCGCGCTATGGCGAAATGGGGATGCGGATGGTGCGGCTCTAGAACCGCTAAGGCACGACACGCTGCACGACACGCCGGGCCTCGCGGAACTCGTCGCCGCGATAGTCGAAGCCATTGGCGGACAGAAATGCGAGTGCATTGTTGATGATGCGAAGCGCCGCCGCGCCGCGCATCATCCGCAGCAGGGCGACCACGCCCAACAGCGCCCGGTCGACAAGCTGATGTCGTTCTTCCTCCGACAATGGCGGCGCCCGGCGCGGCGCCAAAGCGAGCAGCGCGTCGAGCGCGTCGGTCACGACCTGCAAATCGGCCTCGTCGCGAGTGTAATTCAACTGTGGCAGCAGGACGTCGAACGCCGCTGCATAGGCGTCGAACGCGTCGGCGAAGTCTCCGCTGCCGACCAAGGCCGCGCCCCGGGCGATCGCGTCCCGTCCGTCGTCCGTCGGCGCCCGCGGATGGCCCGCTGCGGCCAGCATCTGGTCGATCTGTTCCAGGGCGCGTTCGGCCGGGTCGCGTTCGGGCGAACCGGGCGGGCACAGAGCGATCAGCCGCACCAACAGCGGCCGTGCGCGAACCGGATCGCCCGCCTGGGCGTGGGCTTCGATCAGATTGCGCAGGCTGGCGCGCAGCATGTCCGCCGTTTCGGCATCGCCGATCCGGTCGTGGATCTGGTCGGCGACGGCGAGCGCCTCGGCCAAGTCGGATCGGCGTTCCCACATCCTGTCCGCCCGGTCGAAGACGCGGGCGCGGACGGTCCGGGCCACGACCAGATCCCGCTGCGCCGCAATCCGCGACGGTGCGTCCGCAAGGACGGCGTAGATGATGTCGACGCTCTCATGCGCCAGGCCGATCGCGGTCTCAAAATCATCGGCTTTGGCGGCGAGCCGATTCAGCAGCCGCGACAAATTGCTTCGATCCTGAAGGTCGCCGCCGTCGGCCAACCGCCGCGTCAGCAAAAGGCATTCGGCTTCCGCTGCGGTCGACGCCGCCATGTCGCCGACGGTGTCGAGCGGATCGATCGAGGATTCGAGCGACAAGGCGACGCCGCGGCGTTCCTCCGTTTCGTCGATGACGCCGGCCTGGCGGGCGCTCTCGTGCAAATGGCGTATCTGCGCCAATATCTGCACGGCGGCGCGCGGGTCGCCCTTCGCGCCCTCAAAGCGCCCGAGGATCAGCAGGACCCCGGTCAGGCCGGAGACCGCCGGTCGGCTAGGTTGGCGCTCCATCGCGAATTCATAATATTGCCGGGCCGCGCCAAGCCGCGCGATCGCATCGTCATATCGCCCCTCGAGGCCCGCCACATCGCCCAGCAGCGCGATCCACACCGCCAGCGGTACCGCCGCCTCGGGCGTGACCTGTCCGGCATGGACGCGATTCAGCCATTCATAGCGCCGGCCACCGAGCCACTTGGCGAAATCAAGCCGATTGAGGGCGATCGCCGTCTCGGCCGCCGCGACCAGCGCCTCATGCGGCAAGGCGCCAAGCAATTGCACCGACGCATCATCCTCCATCCCGTCATAAGCTGCGTTGAAAAGGCGCAGCAAGGCGTCGGCCTGCGTATCGCGCTCATCCGTCGTCAGCATTTGCGCCGACGCCGCCAGCGCCGCCAGCACGCGCTGGTCAAAATCGGATGGCTGGTCGATCAATGTCGCGGCAACCTGCGCTGCGGTGGCGATCGCATGATGGCGGCTTCGCCCCGCGTCGACATCGATCAGGTCGCCGAGAATTTTCTGCAACGCCGGACGCAGCGCCGCCTTCACCGCCGCCTCGTCATGCAGCCCCTTTATGTTGCGGCGCAATTGCCCCGCAGCCTGCAGGAACAAGCGCTCGGTAAATCCGCCGACCACCCCGTCGCTGTCAAAGGCCATGACGCTGAACGGATTCTGTCCGCGCATCAGCGGTTCGCCCAGATCATGGCCGAGCAGCGCCTGCCCCGCCGCCTCGACGACCTTGCGCACCACGCGCATCCCCTGCACGCTCGCCAGCGCCAGCGCTTCGCGGACCTCGGGGGCGACATGCGCCGCCGTCAGCCGCGCCAGCACCACCTCATGCACGCGCTGCGACCGCGCCAGCGCCTCGGCCAGCCCCTCGTCGGTCAAGGCGCGCGCCGGATCGAAATCGTGGAACAGCCGCGGTTCGGCGCGCAGATAGGCGATGACCTGTTCCAGGAAGCGCGGATTGCCGTCGACCGCGCCAAGCAGCGCGCCGCGCTGGTCGGCGGGCAAGCCCGGCAAGGCCGACCGCAGCGCGGGATCAAGATCGTCGAGCTTCGCCAGCGCGATCTCGCGATAATTTTCGCTGTTGAGGTAAGCGCCCGGCGTCCCGGAAATCGGCCCCGGCTCGTCGCTGCCGCCATGGCGCGCATGGTGGACCAGCGTCGCGACCGACCGGCCGCCGCGATCGGCGTCGAGCGCCCATTCGGTCTGCCAATGCGTCATCACGATCATCACCGGCCAGCGCTGCGTCATCGCGGCATGGGTCAGCCGCTCGATGAAGCGCAGCAGCCCGGCATCGGCAGCGGCGAATTGTGCGTCGTCGATCAAAATCATCGCCGGCACCCGCGCATAGCCCAGCCGGGCGGCGGGATTCAGCACCTGTTCGAGGTCGGCGAGCAGCGCATCGACGCGGTTCTTCACCAGCGTGTCGCCCGCCGACGCCTGCGCCGCGCCCTTGCCGATCTCGCCCTGCAGCAGCTTGACCGAATCGAGGAAGGCGCCGCCGACCGACAAGATCGTGTCGACCTGCAGTGCGCCGGCCAGCGCATCGACGCCCGCTCCGGCCCAGATCTTGGCCAGCGAAGCACCGGTCCCCGCCATACGCGCGCGCATCGACATCGCGACGAGATGCGGCGCGAGGAAGCGGTCGTGGAGCGCGACGCTGTCGCCGCCCCCGGCCTGCGCCGCGATGCCCCACCACAGGAACGGGATCGGCCGGTCGAAACGGCATTGGTCGGGCGCAAAATTGAGATGCAAGCGATCGGACACAAGGCGTGCCGGATCGGGCCAATAGCCCGGCGGGTCGGACAGCTCCGCCACCTGCCGGCGCAGGAATTCGAGCACCAGCCGGGTCTTGCCGACCCCCGGCTCGGCGGCGAGCAGGACCAGCTGCGGCTGCGGATTCTCGACATCGGACGCCCGCCGCCAACAGGCGTCGAGCGTTGCCAGCTCGGCCTCGCGACCGCAAAACGGCAGGTCGGTGGTCATCGTCGCAGCCCCCACTCCGCTTGGTTAGGGCTGCACTTTCAACATCTTCACCGCCTCCGTCAACTGGTCGACCTTCTCGTGCAGCCGCATGATCTCCAGCTCGGCGCGCAGGTTGATCTCATAGTCCAGCCCGGCCGCGATGCGATCCTTCGCCGCCGCGCGATTCTGGCTCATCATAATGATCGGCGCCTGCACCGCCGCCAGCGTCGACAGCATGAGGTTCAGGAAAATGAACGGATAGGGGTCGAACGCCATTCCCCAGCGCGCCAGCACGTCCGAATTGAGCAGCATCCAGCCGAGCAGCACGGCGGTGAACAGGAGGATGAAGCCCCAGGACCCGCCGACCGCCGCGACCTTGTCGGACAGGCGCGCGCCGAAGCTCGCCTCGGCATCGTCGAGGTCGGCGGCGTCGCGGCTGATCAGGCGCCGGTCGGCAATCGCCCGCAACACGCGTTGTTCGTCGGCATCGAGCTCGTCGAGCGATCGCCCGAGCAACCGCAGCGACAGGTCCGCGACATGCGTATCGGTGGTCACGTCCGTATCGCGCCTATTCCGGAAGCCGGCTGCGCAGCGCCAGGCTGCCCAGTGTATCGACGTCGGTCACCTGGCCGGTAACCGGCGGCAGCCCCGCGACCCGCGCGCGCGCAATGGGCAGGTCGCGCGCCGACTGATCCGAGACGACGAAGAATCCGGCGGCGCCCAATTGCGCCTGCAACGGCGTGCCGAAAGATGGCGAGCGCATGAAGCTGCCGATATAGGTCGTCTGGCCGGGCCGAACCACAAACTCGATGCGGAACGGCTTTTCGGACGACCACAACACCGAACCCCCACCCGGCGACTGCCCGCCAAAGGCGAAATTCTCGATGACGTAGCGCCCCGGCGGCAGGCGGCGCGCCACGACATGTCCGGTTTCGACCCCCGTGAAATCGGGTTTCTTGATCTTCAGCGTGAATGCCCCGCCCAGTTTCGGTTCGATCTCGCCCTTCGAATCGTCGACTGCGCTTCCGTCGGGTGCGGCAATGCGGCGATAAGGAAAACCAAAATCCATCCCGATGCGTATCGTACCGACCGAATAGACGAGATAACCCCCATCGTCGCCGGCATAGTCGGACGTCGGCGCTTTGGCCGCGACGCTGGCCGAGAACGACAACGCCAAAATCGCTGCGATAAAATGAAAGAAACGCAACACGCTAACCCCCATAATCGATGAGCGCTTTGTCAGCCGCATATGGCTCATCCCACCCAGCGCCAGATCCCCGCGACCATATAGCCGAGTGCGCCATGCGCCCAGGTCGCGACGATCCACAGCACGATGCCGCCAAACAGCGCGTGCGGCCGCGGGATGGTGTCGATCCACGATCCGCGCCCGCCGAGTTGCCGCGCGAAGGGCACAAAGCTCGTCCGCGCCGCCCAATGACGCCAGCTATCGCCCATCAGCCGCGCTTTCTTGACATCCTGTCCCGCCGATCCGGCGAGCGCGAGAAAGGCGATGATGCTCGACAGCACAAACTGGCCCGGGGTCGGCATCACCAGCGCATGCGCGAGCGCCCATAGCGCAAAGCCCCACATCATCGGATGGCGGGTGATCGCATAGACGCCGCGCGGCGCGCCCTGCGCGGCGGCGGCGGCACCCGGCGCGGGCAAGGCCGGATTGCCGATCAGCGATCCCATGAACAATATGCTCGCGAACAGCACGAGCGCCGACGCGAAGATCCACAGCCCGTCGCCGACCGCCCAAAGCGGCGGTTCGGGCGGCATGCCGCGCCAGGCCTGGATCAGCAGGATGAAGGTCGCGATCGCGACGATCGAATAGATCAGCTGGAACGGCCGCTCGCCCATCCGACTGGCGAGCGGCGTTCGCAGCGGGTGCGACAGCACAAAATGGGTGCCGACGAACAGCGCCCCCGTGGTGATCAAAAGCGACATCGGTTGCATGGAGCTTTCCCTCTCCTTCTTCCCCGGTCCGCCGCTTGTCTTCAGGTGCGACCGTCTACCTGTCGTAAGCCTTGGGCAATGCGCCTTCCTGCGGCGTCAGATAGCGATCGCGCAGGCGGTCCTGCCTTGTCACCAGCGATTGCGCCTTGCCGTCGATCCACACCGCGGTCGGGCGGCTGCCGAGTTCGAGCGGATCATTGTCCCAGATCACGACGTCGCCGACCCGTCCCGCGCGCAGCGATCCGATGCTGGCGTCCATGCCGACCGCGCGCGCCGGTGCGCTGCTGATCGACGCGAAAGCCTGATCCCAGCTCATCCCGCTCGCGCCGGGCAGCTTCGCCAGACCGACGAGGTTGCCCGCATATTGCGTCGCATAGCCCATTTTGTGCGCATCGTCGTCGTCGAACACCCCGACCGACACCGGCACCCCGGCGGCGAAGAGCCGCCCGGCGTTCGATTGCGTCGCGCCCAGTTGCTCGAAGCTGCCCGGCAGATCGGTCAGCGGCGACACCAGCACCGGCACGCGTGCGGCGGCGATGTCCTTCGCGACCAGCCAGCCCTCGGTCGCGCCGACGAGCACCAGCTTCAAGGCCGGAAACTCGGTCTTCAGCTTGAGCACGTTGAGGATGTCGGTCGCGCGGTCGACCCGCACGAACAGCGGCGTGGTGCCGTCGATCACGCGCACCAAAGCATCGGCGTCGGCGCGCTGGATCAGCGCGTCGCTGCCCCATTCGGCGAGCGTCGCGGAGTTGCGGGCGTAGCTGCGCGCCGCGAGCAATTGTTCGCGGAACAGCAGGTAGAGCGCGGCGCGGCTGCCGCCGGCGGTCGCCGAACCCTCCTCGCCGAACGCCACATATTGCAGCGCGCGGGGCTTGGTCACCATGTCGTTATCGTCGGCGAGGTCGACGACCGCGCCCTGACCCGCGAACAGCCCGCCGCTGCCGCCCGGCGCCACGATCGCGCGGGTGACGCCATTGGCGCGGTTGACCGCGATCGGCGACCCCATCGGGTTCAGCGCCGGCGCGATATCGAGCCCCGCCGAGAAACGCGACTTGCTCGCCGACCGGTCGTTGGTACCGTTCACCGTATCGACCTCGGTCAGCCCGACCCTGCTGAACGCCGCGACGATGCCCGGCGTGACCCAGCGCCCACCCGCATCGACGGGTTCGATGCCGGCGGGCACAGCCACGCCCGCGCCCGCCGCGACGACCTTGCCGCCGCGCACGACGACGGTGCCGCCGTCGATCGGCGCACTGCCGTCGCCGATGACAAGCTTGGCGTTGGTGATCGCGACATCCTGCGCCGCAGCGGGGGCGGCAAGTGCTAAGGCTGCAATCAGCGCACTCCCCAACCCCGTTCGTGTCGAGCGAAGTCGAGACACGCTGGCGCCGGCTTTCACGTCCCTCGACTTCGCTCGGGACAAACGGAGGTGGGTGATGGTGTTCCGGAGACGGCTCATTTCACGTCTCCTTCGCCCGGCTGGCCGAGCTCGAAATCGCTCACCGGCCGCAGCTTCGGATTCATCGCATCATACATCATCGCGCCGTCGATCCACACTTTCTCGGGCCGCGTATAGGCGCTGAACGGATTGCCGTTCCACAGCACGACGTCGGCCATCTTGCCGGGCTTCAGACTGCCCGTCTTGTCACCGATGCCCAGCGCCTTGGCGGGATTGTACGACAGCCAGGTCCACGCCTGTTCGTCGCTGATCTGCATGCCCATGCGGCGGCCCGAGGCGAGCGCCTTCGCCGCTTCCTGGTTCAGCCGCTGGATCTGGTTGGCGTCGTCCGAATGGACGATCGTGCAGGCGCCGGCCTTGTACACCAGCGGAATATTCTCGGGCACGCTGTCATAGGCTTCCATCTTGAAGCCCCACCAGTCGGCCCACATCGCCGAGCAGATGCCCTCTTTCGCGAGGATATCGGCGATCTTGTAGCTTTCGACCGCATGGTGGAAGGTCGAGACCTTATAGCCGAATTCCTTCGACATATCGATCACCAGCGCCATTTCGTCGGCGCGGTAGCAATGATTGTGGACGAGGATCTCGCCCGACAGCACGCCCGCGAGCGTTTCCATCGCGAGGTCGCGGTCGACGACCTTTCCGTCGTCCATCTTCTTCTTGTAAGCCGCCGCCTTCTGCCAGGTCGCACGGTTGACCGCAAAAT
>NZ_JBOHHU010000109.1:0-12698 GCF_050725615.1 Sphingopyxis sp. | reverse complement strand
GTCGAATGGAACCCTGCCCTGCCGCGCGCCGTCCGCCTCGATGGCGACAGCTTGCGTCTCGGCGGCCCCGCCGACAGCGTCGGTCGGCGTATCGAACGCTGGCTGAAGGCGCAGGCGCTCGACCTGATGGCAGAGGAAAGCCGTACCATCGCGGCGCGCGCGGGGCTCGTCGTCGGACGAATCGGGGTCGGCGATCCGCGCAGCCGCTGGGGCAGCTGCACCGCGACCGGCGACCTGCGCTACAGCTGGCGGCTGGTGATGGCGCCCGACCATGTCCGCCGCGCAACCGTCGCGCACGAGGTCGCGCATCTTCGCCACATGGATCACGGCCCCGCGTTCCACGCGCTCGTCGACGAATTGCACGACGGCGACGTCGCGGCGGCGCGCAGCTGGCTACGCCGCGAAGGCCGCGCGTTGCATCGCTACCGGTTCACCTAAGCCGAAGCGCTAGTTTCCGGGCGCCGGATTCTCGCGCCCCTGAACGCGCACCGTCGTGCTCTTCACGGCGGGTGGCAGCGCCTTGTTCGCGGGTGGCGGGGCGGCCTTGGGTGCCGGTTCCGAGCGTCCCGTCTGTTCGTCGAGCCAGCGCTGGTCGAGCACCGGCCCATCCTCGGGCGCGGGCTGCGGGGTACCCGCATCGGGATTGGCCGGCGGGCGGCTGTCATAGGGCAGCTCGATCGGCATCCCGTTTTCGTCGACCATGCCGCCCTCGCCCGGCTCGCCGAAATAGGCGTCATCCTCTTCCTCGAGCTGCCAGTCGGGCAGCTTGACCTCGGTGTCGAACGCCTCGACCGGACGCCGCGCGACCGCGATGCGCATGAAATCGGCAAAGGCCTTGGCGGGCGCGCGGCCGCCCTGCAATCCGCCGACGGGTTTCGCATCGTCGCGGCCCATCCACACCCCGGTGGTCAGCCCGCTCGAAAAGCCCAAGAACCAGCCGTCCTTGTTGCTCGACGTCGTGCCGGTCTTGCCCGCGACGGGGCGGCCGATCTGCGCCGCGCGGCCGGTGCCGGTGGCGACCGCCGATTGCAACAGGTCGGTCATGCCCGCCGCGACCCAATTGTCGACCAGCACCGTGCCGCGCTCGGGCGCGCGCTGGTACAGCAGACGCCCGTCGGCGGTGGTGACCTTGGTGATGCCATAGGGGGCCGCCGACACGCCCTTGCGCGCGACGGCCGCAAAGGCCGACGTCATGTCGATCACCCGCACCTCGGCGCTGCCGAGCACCATCGAGGGGTGGGTGTTGACCGGGGTCGTGATGCCGAAGCGGCGCGCCATATTGGCGACGGTCGAAAAACCGACCTCGTCGCCCAGCTTCGCCGCGACGGTGTTGACCGAATAGGCAAAGGCGGTGCGCAGGTCCATCGCGCCGGCGAAGCGCCCCGACGAGTTGCGCGGGCTCCAGCCGTTGATCGTGATCGGCTCGTCGACCACTTCGTCGTTCACTTTATACCCTGCCTCGAGCGCGGCGAGATAGACGAACAATTTCCATGCCGAGCCCGGCTGGCGCACCGCCTGGGTGGCGCGGTTGTAGTTGGAGGCGACATAATCGGTGCCTCCGACCATCGCGCGCACCGCGCCGTCGCGGTCGATCGCCACCAGCGCGCCCTGCACCCCTGCGGGGGTATTGGCCTGGATCGCCGCCGTCGCCGCGCGCTGCATGCCGAGGTCGATCGTCGTATAGACGTCGATCGCCTCGCTGCCCTCGTCGATCAGCATGTCGAGTTGCGGCAGCGCCCAGTCGCTGAAATAGCGCGCGCTGTTCTGCCCGGTCTCCTGCGCCATCTGCACATCGGCGGGTTTGGCGCCGTCGGCCTGCGACTGGGTGATCACCCCGGCATCGACCATGACGTTCAGCACGACCCCGGCGCGGCCCAGCGCGGCGCTGGCGTCGGCGGTCGGCGAATAACGCGACGGCGCCTTGACCAGCCCTGCGACCACCGCCGCCTCGGACAGCGACATCTGCGTCGCGCTATGCCCGAAAAAGCGCCGCGACGCGGCGTCGATGCCGTAACTGCCGCCGCCGAAATAGACCTTGTTGAGATAAAGTTCGAGGATCTCGTCCTTCGAGAATTTCCATTCGAGCGCCATCGACAGCACCATTTCGCGCAGCTTGCGCGAGAAGGTGTAGCTGTTCGACAGGAAGACGTTGCGCGCCAGCTGCTGGGTGATCGTCGATGCGCCCTGCAGCCGGCGGCCGGTGCCGCGATTCTGCACCGCCATCATCGCCGCGCGCGTCATGCCGACGGGGTCGACCCCGGGGTGATAGCGAAAGCGCCGGTCCTCGACCGCGACCATCGCGTCCTGCATCACCTGCGGCGTTTCCTTCAGCGTCAGCCAGCGCCCGTAATTGGGCCCCAGCGACAGGAACACCGTGCCGTCCGATGCATGGACGCGGATCGTCTGGCCGGCGGGCGACTTTTTCAGCTCCTCGAAACTCGGGATGCGCTGCACCGCGATGCCGACCGCCACCGCCAGCGCGATCAGGCCGACGAGCGCGAGGCCCAGGCCCCAGCGGATGGCCCGCCGCAACCAGACGCGCCAGCGTGGCGGCTCGCCCTTGGCAGGCGATCCGCCCGATTTGGCGCTACCCGACGATTTCCCTGACGAAGCCTGCTGTCTTTCGCGGCGCAAAGCCGATTTCCTTCCCTCGCCGCGCCCCTGACCGCGTCAGCCCATATTGGTCCGCATCGAGGGTTGGCCCGTCAACCCGCGTCGGTCTTGGCGTCATCCGGCGAGCGGTCCGCGAAGTCAAGCGCCGCGCTGTTGATGCAGTAGCGCAGCCCGGTCGGTCCGGGGCCGTCGGGGAAGACATGACCCAGATGGCCTTCGCACTTCGCGCAGCGTACTTCGGTGCGCACCATGCCATGGCTGGTGTCGGTTAGTTCGGCGACTGCGGCGCCGTCGGCGGGCGCGGTATAGCTTGGCCAGCCCGACCCGCTGTCGAACTTGGTCTTGCTGTCGAACAAAGGTTCGCCGCACCCGGCGCAGCGATAGACGCCGTCGCCCTTATGGTCGGTATATTTGCCGGTAAAGGCGCGCTCGGTGCCGCCCTCGCGCAGCACATGATGCGCCATCGGATCGAGCGATTTGGTGGTTTTCGGGTCGGTCATGGCGGCGTTTCTCCTCGGCGGTTGCGCGCGATGTCGCGGACGCACGTCCGTTGGTCGCAATATCGGGCTGAAGCCCGGTTTCCGCAAGGGCCGCCGGTCAGTCGCCGGGTAGCCGCGTCGTCCTCGACATCCAGCGCACCAGCGGCGGTGCGAGGCCTGCTATAGCCACCATCGGCGCGGCGCTCCGTCGGCTTTCGCCGATCCGCCAGATCAGGTTCGCCAGCGCGAAGGGCCGCGTCATCCGCGCTGCCAGCCGGGCCTGGTACTCGGGCGCGGCATTCGCCCCGCCGTGCCGCCATGCCGCCACAGCGGCGTCGGCGCTCGCCAGCGCGATGCCCATGCCTTCGCCCGCCAGGCTCGGGATCACCCCCGCCTGGTCGCCCAAGCGAAACAGTCCCGGTGTCGTGACGCCGCTCCGCCAACCATAGGGCACATGCCCGATCGCATCGATCGCGGCGCTCCAGTCGGCAAAGATCAGCCGTTCGCCGAGCCGGGCATTTTGCTCGCCGAGCCGCCGCAGCAGCGCCTCGGGAGCCCCACCCACCGCGTCGAGCCGCGACTTGTGGACCGCGAGGCACAGGTTCGTGCTGCCGTCCTCCTGTCGCACCAATCCTGCGTAACCGCGATCAAACAGGTGCAGCTCGACCGCATCGCCGACCAGCCGGTCGAGGCTCGCGCCCGGCGGCAACCGCAACCGCAACCCCATCACCGGATCATCCCGTTGCCAGGCCGCCGGTTCGCGCGCGAATCCGCGAAAGCCATGCTTGCCCGCCGCGAGGAAGATCGACGGCGCGTTCAGTTTCGCGCCATCGCGGGTCTGGACGGTGCCGTCATCCAGCCCGGTCGCGTGGACCCCGCGCTCCAGGCCGGCCCCCGCCCTCACGGCCGCCGCTTGCAGCGCCGAATCGAGCCGCCACCGCGACACCCCCATCGCCGCCTCGGGCAGCATCGTCTCGCTCGACCGCGTTCCGGCGAACAGCCGCACCCGGCGCACCGTCTGTCCGCCCAGCGCCTGCGCATCGATCCCGAGCGCCTCCAGCCGCGCCAGCGACCGCCAGCTCAAAAACCCGCCGCACAGCGCATCGCCGGTCTCGCGGCTCCGTTCGAGCAGCAGCGTCTTCGCGCCCGCGCGCGCCAGCCCGATCGCCGCCCCGGCGCCCGCCGGTCCCGCGCCGATGACCAGCGCATCGGGCGCGCTCACCGCACCCGCTCGACGCACAGCCGATAGGGAAAGCTGCGAAAGACGCGGCATTGCGCCATCGTATCGGGCAGCGCTTCGGCGAGCATCGCCTGCCACTCGCCGCGCCGGAAACTGCGTCCGACCGACAGCTGTCCGTCGCGCCGCACGATCGGGTCCGCCCACGCCAGCGCCGCGAGCAGGGGAAACCCCATGAAAGGCAGGCGCTGGCGGTGCAGATCATTGACCAGCCACCCGCGCGCGGCTTGCGCGTCCATGAAGCGCAGAAATTCGCCGCGCTGATCGACCGTCATATGATGGGTGACAAGGCTCGACAGGATGATGTCCCACCCCTCGCCCGCCAGATCCTGGTAATCGCCGGTCACGAACCGCGCCCGCCCGCCGAGCCTTGCTTCGGCGACGGCTGCGCTCTTGGGATTGAGGTCAACCCCGACCAGATCGAGCGCGACCCCGCGCCGGTCGCCCCAGCGCGCGATCCGCGCCAGCATGTCGCCCGCGCCGAACCCGACGTCGAGGATACGCCAGGGCGTGTCGCCAATCCCCCGCGCCCGCACCCGTTCCAGAAAGCCCAAAGTTGGCCGCGCCGCCAGCGTCAGCGCATTGATCCGCGACAGGTCGGCCAGCACCTTCGCATAGCGGCCCGGCGCCAGCTCGACCGCGTCCATCTCCTCCTCGGCGATGATCGGCGTGGCCAGGCTGGCGAAGGGGTTCATTGCTGTTGATCGGGCGCGGTGAAGCGGATCGCTTCGGCGGCGAGCCCGGGGCCAAAGGCGATCGCGATGCCGTCCCCTTGAGCGTCGCGCTCCATCATCCGCGCGAGCACGAACAGGATCGTCGCCGACGACATATTGCCCCACGCCGCGAGCACCGCGCGGCTGTCGGCGAGCGCGTCGGGCGGGACATGCAGCGCCGCCTCGACCGCGTCGAGCACCGATCGCCCGCCGGCATGCACCGCGAGCAAGGACGGCGGCCCGTCGTCGCCGAACAGTTGCGCCTGGACACCCGGCTCGCCCAGCGCGGCCCGCAGCCGCCCGGGCACCTCGCCCGACAACTGCATCTCGAACCCCTTGTCGCCGATATCCCAGCGGATCAGATCTGCGCTGTCGTCGAGCGCGAGGCTGCGGCCCTCGCCGAGCGCGAGCCCGTGCGCCGCCGCCGACACGATGCCTGCCGCCGCGCCATCGCTGAATTGCAGCATCGCGAGCAAAGGTTCGGGCTGGTCGGCCAGGCTGAGGTGCAGCGTCGACAGCTCGACGCTCACCACCAGCACCACCGCATCGGGCTCGGAACGCGCGATATGGCGCGCATTGCGGAGCGCGGTGACCCCCGCGTAACAGCCCATGAACCCGATCAGCACCCGCTCGACCGTCGCCGCCAGCCCCAGTCGCCGCGCGATGATCTGGTCGATCCCCGGCGCGACGAACCCGGTGCAGCTCGCGACCACCAGATGCGTGACGCGCGCCGGATCAAGGGCCGCGCCGAGCTTCGCGATCGCCTGCAATGCCAGTTCGGGGGCGTGCGCCGCATAGGCCGCCATCCGCACCGACGTCGGCGGCAGGCCCGGAACATCGTAAAATCCGCCCGGCGCGACCGGCGATCCGCCGCCTGGCGTCGGCGGCAACACCGACCAGCGATGGTCGATCCCCGAGCGTCCGGTCATCCGCGCAAAGATCGCGCGCACCCGTTCGTCGGTCAGCCGCGGCGTCGCCCAGTCGATGAAGGCCTGATGGATGTCATGGTCGGGCGTCGCGGTGGCGAGCGTGTTGAGCCAGGCGGTCGGGGAAGCGGGGGGCATGGGGCAGCTTTGGATCAAAAGCGAAGAGCAAGCCAGCGGATTAGCGCCCGCGCCGCTTTACCGCCGATTAACCACAATGCCGCTATTCTGCAGGGGTGAAATTGCGCCTTTTCCTTGTGCTCGGCTTGCTCCTCGCGGCCCCGTCGGCGGCGTCGGCGCAATGCATGTTGTGCGGACAGGAGGGTGCGACCGGCGGCACGGCGGCGCGCAAGGTCGAAACGCCGCTGCGTGTCGAGGTCGAAACCCAGCTCGACATGGGCCGGGTCGCGGTCGGCGCGATGGGCGGCGCGGTCGAACTCGACCCGCTGTCGGGCGCGCGCCGCCTCAGCGGCGATGTCGTCGATCTCGGCGGTTTCGCGGTGACCGGCACCGTCACCGTGACCGGCGAACCCGGCGCCGAAGTCCGCGTGATCCTGCCGACCAGTGTCGACCTCGAAAGCGATCGCGGCCGCAGCGCGCGCGTCTCGGGCCTCGTCACCGACCTCAACGCCGCGCCGCGCCTCGGCCCCGATGGGCGTTTGCAGTTCCGTTTCGGCGGCCGGCTGCAGATCGCCGGGCTCGACGACGGCGACTATCGCGGGCGCATTCCGGTAACGGTGGAATATCAGTAAGGATCGACACCGACCTTGGCCTCGCGCCGCGGGCTTCGTTCAGAACCGATTGCTCGGGATTTTTGTTTCGCACAAAGACACAAAGGCACGAAGAAGTAGCTCGCGGCCGCAAGGCCGCCTCATCATCATCGCGCTGTCTGGCCACAATGGAAAAAGAACGAAACCGCTTCGCGGTCGGCACGACATCTTCGTGCCTTTGTGTCTTTGTGCGAAACAAATTTCGCCGACATTCGCGACATAGTGCTCCGTCTCTGTTTGGCGTGACCCTCCTGTCTCTCTGCCAAAACCGGTCGTTCAGCCTCGCGCCCCGAACAACGCCGTCCCCACGCGCACATGCGTCGCGCCCAGCATCACCGCCGTCTCATAATCGCCGCTCATTCCCATCGACCGCAGCGGCAGACCGTGGCGCTCGGCCAGCTCGTCGAGCAGCGCGAAATAGGGCGTCGGCGCGACGTCGGCGGGCGGGATCGCCATCAGGCCGTCGATGGTCAGCCCGGCGTCCTTCGCCTCTGCCAGCAAGGCGGGCAGGTCGGCGACCGCGCAACCGCCCTTCTGCTCCTCGTCGCCGATATTGACCTGCACGAACAGCGTCGGTTGCCGCCCCGCCTTCTCGCAGGCGCGCGCCAGCGCCGCGACCAGCGACGGCCGGTCGACCGAATGGATCGCGTCGAACAGCGCCACCGCCTCTTCGGCCTTGTTCGACTGCAGCTGGCCGATCAGGTGCAGCACCACATCGGGTGTCTCGCCGCGCAGTTCGGGCCATTTGCCCGCCGCTTCCTGGACGCGATTTTCGCCGAAATGGCGCTGCCCCGCCGCGATCAGCGGGCGGATCGCGGCGGCGTCATGCGTCTTCGACACCGCGATCAGCTGGACGTCGCTCGCCTTGCGCCCCGCGCGCGCCGCTGCCGCCGCGATTCCCGCGGCGACCCCGGCCAATCGCTCCGCTGCACTGTCCATGGCTTTTCCTTCGCTGGCGCCCGCGCGTTGCGCGCGGCGGCGACGCGCCTATAGAAAAGCCGATGCCCCGGCGCCACCCCCTCTCAAGACCATCGGGCCGACTGCCGCAGTGCTGGCTGTTCACCGATGCGCGGCTCGGCGACGCGGTGCTCGCCGCCGCTGCGGCGCTCCCGCCGGGCAGCGGCATCGTCCTGCGCGATGATGACCGCGCGTCGGGCGATCGCTGGCGGCTGGTCCGCCGGCTCGCGCGGATCGCCAAAGCCCGCAATCTCGTGCTGCTGCTCGCCGGATCTCCCGCGCTGGCGCAGCGCTGGGGCGCCGACGGTGTTCATCTGCGCCAGCATCGCGTCAAGCAGGCGGCGGCGGCGCACCGCCTCGGCCTGATCGTGTCGATGCCGGTCCATGACCCCCGCGAAGCCCGCGCCGCGCGTCGCGCCCGCGCCGACCTCGCGTTTGTGTCGCCGCTCCATCCGACCCGCTCGCATCCCGGCGCCGCATCGCTGGGCCGCGCCGCATGGCTGCGCCTCGCGCGGCGCAGCGGGGCGCAGCCGGTCGCTCTCGGCGGCCTGACCCCGGCGCGCGCGCGGGTCCTCCGGCGCGCGAGCCGGGCAAGCGGCCTCACCCCCGGCTGGGCGGCGATCGATCATTGGCTGGAAAAAGTGGCGAGAGGCTAGCTGGCAAGCCGGGCCATAAATCCCGTTTGTGTCGAGCGAAGTCGAGACCCGCTTGGGAAGCGCCTGCCTTCGGGGTGTCTCGACTTCGCTCGACACAAACGGAAAAAGAAGGGCGGTCTGCGAATCATTCAAAAAACCGGCATCAATCGGATTTTTTGACGGATAAGGAGGCGAAACGCCGGGTTTAGAAGCGGAACGCGGTGCCCACATACACCGCCTGGCTGTCGCGGCGCGTATCGGTCAGCGGCTGGACGCTATCCTCGCTCTTGTAGCGAACGCCGGCGGTGACATCGAGATTCTTGGTCAGGCGATAGCTGCTGACGACGTCGACGGCCTGGTCGTCGCCCGGCGTGGTCAGGCGATCGGTCGCGCCGGCGGGGTCGCTCGGGCGCGCCAGCATCCGCGTCGCAAAGCGCGACTTCTTCTCATTCTGCTCGGGCGCCTTGGCCTGCGGCAGGTTGCGTAGGTCGAGACCGCGCGGCAGCGCCGGGGTGACGAATTTTTCGAACCCGACCGATGCGCCGAGGTTGTAGGCGACCGGGGTGATCGCGACCGGGGCCTTGCGGTTCATCGCCAGCGCCGAGGTCATCGCCGCGCTGCCATTGTCGTCGCGGGCGCGGATCACGACGGTGATCGCGCGATTCGGACGGTTCGTGTCGGTCAGGGCCGGGGTGAAGCTGAAACTGCGCCGCGAATCGGCCGACACTTTGGCATAGCGCGCGATCAGCCGCGGGTCGCCCGAAGCGGGGGTGAATTGCCCCAGCAGCGTTTCGGACAAAGAGGTTTCGCGAATGCGGTCGGCGCGGCTCATCGCGGCGAGGGCGGGGGGCAGGGCAAGCGAAGCGGCCGCCAAAGCGACGACCCCTGCTTTCCAGAAATGGCGCTTGCTGCGCGGCATTGTCTGCGACTCCAACCCCAGTACCCGATCTAGATAGGCCCGATGCGCGAACTTTTCCAGTGATTCGCGAGAAAGCAAATCTTTAGCCCCCGATTATCCTGGGGCTGTTGCGTGATGACCACAGTGCAGCGTTAAACTGACTCCCCGATGAACGGCGCGAACAAGCGCATTCGCGCGCTTGCCGCCGCGCGGCATGCGCGATAGAGACGCTCACAAATCTCGCATGCGCGGCGTTCGACCGCGTCCTTTGATAAGGTGTTTCGGCATGTCCAAGCTTTCCGTCCCTGCCACGCTCGGCGCTCTGTCCGGTCGCCGCATGGCCACGCTCGCGCTTCTCGGGGTCGCGACGCTCGGTCTTTCGGCGTGCGGCGGCGGCAAGGCGCGGCCGCGCGCCGACCTCGCGGCGAGCCAGGTCACGACGATCGGCGTGAACAGCTATTTGTGGCGCGCCAGCCTCGACGCGCTGTCGTTCATGCCCTTGCTCCAGGCCGATTCGTCGGGCGGGGTGATCATCACCGACTGGTATGCGAACCCGGGCAATCCGAACGAGCGCATGAAGGTCACCGTGTCGATCCTCGATCGCGACCTGCGCGCCGACGCGCTGCGCGTCGCCGCCTCGCGCCAGGTCGCCCAGAACGGCACCTGGGTCGATGCACCGGTTCAGGCCGCGACGGTGCAGAAGCTCGAGGAAATCATCCTCACCCGCGCCCGCGATCTGCGCCGCGGCGCATTTGAAGGCTAATCTTCGGCGCCCGCGCGGCGCCGCCACCGCAACGGGAAAAACAGCATGACCCGCGAAACGCGCTTTGGCGCCATGGCCGCCGACGCCCGCTGGCAGGCGGCGTGGGAGGCGGCGAACAGCTTCGCCACCACCGACAGCGCCGACGCCAACGGAGAGGAACGGCCCAAGGCCTATATCCTCGAAATGTTCCCCTATCCCTCGGGGCGCATCCATATGGGGCATGTCCGCAATTACGCGATGGGCGACGTGCTCGCGCGCTTCAAGCGGATGACCGGCCACGACGTCCTCCATCCGATGGGTTGGGACGCCTTCGGCATGCCCGCCGAGAACGCGGCGATGGAAAAGGGCGTCCATCCCGGCGGCTGGACGCGCGACAATATCGCCTCGATGCGCGGCCAGCTCAAACGCCTCGGCCTCGCGATCGACTGGAGCCGCGAACTCGCGACCTGTGAGCCCGACTATTATGGGCAGGAACAGGCGCTGTTCCTCGACCTGTTCGCCGCCGGGCTGGTCACGCGCAAGCACAGCTATGTCAATTGGGACCCGGTCGACATGACCGTGCTCGCCAACGAGCAGGTGATCGACGGCCGCGGCTGGCGCTCGGGCGCGCTGGTCGAAAAGAAAAAACTGTCGCAGTGGTTTTTGAAGATCACCGACTTCGCCGAGGAATTGCTCGACGGATTGGGCAGCCTCGACAGCTGGCCCGACAAGGTCCGGCTGATGCAGGAAAACTGGATCGGCAAGTCGCAGGGGCTGGAGTTCAGCTTCAAGATGGCGGGCGGCGCCGTCGGGTTCGACGTGTTCACGACGCGCCCCGACACGCTGTACGGCGCCAGCTTCGCGGCAATCTCGCCCGACCATCCGCTGGCCGAACGCCTTGCGAAGGATTCGCCCGAACTGGCCGCCTTCATCGAGGCATGCCGCCGTCAGGGCACCGCCGCCGAGCAGATCGACACCGCCGAGAAGATGGGGTTCGACACCGGCCTCGCGGTCGAGCATCCGCTCGACCCGGCGCTGCACCTGCCGGTCTGGGTCGTGAACTATGTGCTGATGGATTATGGCACCGGCGCGATTTTCGGTTGCCCGGCGCACGACCAGCGCGACCTTGATTTCGCCCATAAATATGAGCTGCCGGTCCACCGCGTCATCGCCGACGGCGATGAGACCGCGCAGCATTTCACCGGCACCGAGGCCTATACCGGTCCGGGCAAGCTGGTGAACAGCCACTTCCTCGACGGCATGACGATCGACGAGGCCAAGGCCGCCGTCGTCGCGCGCGCCGAGCATGAAGGCTGGGGCAAGGGCACGACCGTGTGGCGCTTGCGCGATTGGGGCGTTTCGCGCCAGCGCTATTGGGGCACCCCGATTCCGTTCATCCATTGCGAGGCCTGCGGCATCGTCCCGGTCCCCAAGGGCCAGCTCCCGGTCGTGCTGCCCGAGGATGTCGATTTCTCGGTCCCCGGCAATCCGCTCGACCGCCATCCGACCTGGAAACATGTCGCCTGCCCGACCTGCGGCGGCGCGGCCTTGCGCGAAACCGACACGCTCGACACCTTCGTCGATTCGTCCTGGTATTTCCTGCGCTTCGCCAGCTCGCCCAGCGACAAGCCCTTCGACGCGGACGTGATCCGCCGCTGGCTGCCCGTCGACCAATATATCGGCGGCATCGAGCATGCGATCCTCCACCTGCTCTACGCGCGCTTCTGGACGCGCGCGCTGAACAAGATGGGGATGATCGACATCCAGGAGCCCTTCGCCAGCCTGTTCACGCAGGGCATGGTGACGCACGAAACCTATAGCCGCGATCAGGGCGAAGGCCTGCCGCCGCTCTATTTCACCCCCGACGAGATCGAGCGCCGGCCCGACGGTGCGATCCTGACCGCCGACGGCTATACCGTCGACGTCGGCCGCGTGATCAAGATGTCGAAGTCGAAGAAGAATGTCGTCGATCCCGACGCCATCCTCGACCAATATGGCGCCGACGCGGTGCGCTGGTTCATGCTCTCCGACAGCCCGCCCGAGCGCGACCTGCCGTGGAGCGAGGCCGGCATCGAGGGCGCCTGGCGCTTTGTCCAGCGCCTGTGGCGGCTGTTCGGCGACACCGAAAATGTCGGCGACGGATCGGAAGACAAGGGCCTCGCGCGCAAGCTGCACCAGACGATCGCCGGTGTCGCCGCCGATATCGAAGCCTTGGGCTTCAACAAGGCGGTGGCCAAGGTCCATGCGCTCGCCAACGAGGTCGAAAAGGCCGCGCCTTCGTCGACCCGCGCCGAAGCGTGCCGCACCCTGATCCTGCTCGTCGCGCCGATGCTGCCGCATCTCGCCGAGGAAGCCTGGGCCACCTTGCCTGCGGGGCAGCGTACGACCGCGATGGTCGCCGACGCCGCATGGCCCGCCGCCGATCCGGCGCTGCTCGTCGATGACGAGGTCACCATCGCGATCCAGATGGCGGGCAAGCTGCGCGACACGATGACGCTCGCCAAGGGGCTCGACAAGGACAGCATCGAGGCGGCGGCGCTCGCACGTCCGCGCATCGTCGAACTGCTCGCCGGCGCGACGCCGAAGAAGGTGATCGTGGTCCCCGACCGGCTCGTGAACATCGTTCCCTGATCGGATGATCGGGAACAAACCCCTCTCCTTTCCGTTCGTCCCGAGCGAAGTCGAGGGACGTCTGGCGCCGCATTGGCGTGTCTCGACTTCGCTCGACACG
>NZ_JBOHHU010000108.1:0-12804 GCF_050725615.1 Sphingopyxis sp. | reverse complement strand
GGCCGGCGCCGCCTGGGCGGGCGCCGGAGCGGCTCCGGCGGGAGCCTGCGCCGGAGCGCTCAGCCCGCCGGCGGCAGCGCCGCCCGCCGGCTGGGCGGTTTTCGTCAACGACGTGTCGAGGGTCGAGCTGCCCCCCGAACCGCCGACCGAAGCCATGGCGGCGAGAATGATCGACAGGCCGACGAATGCGGTGGCGAGAATCGTCGTCGCCCGCGTCAGGAAATCTGCGGCGCCGCGCGCCGACAGCAGGCCGGCCGGGCTACCGCCGACGCCAAGCCCGCCACCTTCCGACTTCTGCATCAGGATGACACCGATCATCGCGGCCGCGACGATGGCCTGGAGGACCAGCAGAAAGGTGAAGAGGTTCGACATCGAAAATTCCCGGAAAAATACACAGGCCAGTATATGGCCGATCTGGCGGCCCACATAGAGAGGGCGGGCGGTTTCTTCAACCCGCGAAGGATGGCGCAGGACCACGCCCCGAACCAATCGCCCCGACACCCCCATCTTTTGTCCGTTCGTGCCGAGCGAAGTCGAGACACGCGATGGCATGCGCCGCCGCAGCGTATCTCGACTTCGCTCGATACGAACCGGATCGGGCGCTTGTGTTAGAGGCTGGCCCCCGCCGCGACGATCGGCAGGAATTTCGCCGCCGTCAGGCTCGCACCGCCGACCAGCGCGCCGTCGACATCGCGGGCGCCCAGCAATTCCGCCGCATTGTCGCCATTGACCGATCCGCCATACAGGATCCGCATCGTGCCCGCTCCCGCACCGATCCGTTCGGACAAGGCGGCGCGGATCGACCCGTGCATCGCGGCGACATCTTCGACGGTCGGGACGAGCCCGGTGCCGATTGCCCAGATCGGCTCATAAGCGATGGCAAGCCGCACCGGATCGAACGCATCGGGCAAAGACCCCCGAACCTGCGCCAGCACATAGTCGATCGCCCCGCCCGATTCGCGGATCGCGCGCGGTTCGCCGACGCACAGGATGACGTCGAGCCCGGCGGCCAGCGCTGCCTCGGCCTTGGCCTTCACATCGGCGTCGCTCTCGCCGCATCCCTCGCGGCGCTCACTGTGCCCGACGATCACCAGCGTCGCGCCCGCATCGGCGAGCATCGGCGCCGCGACCGAGCCGGTAAAGGCGCCCGAGCGTTCGCTATGGCAATCCTGCCCGCCGACCGCCGCGCCGGGCGCCGCCGTCACCAGCGCGCCGATCAGCGTGAAGGGCGGGCAAAGCGCGACGTCGACCGCCGGATAATCCGCCGCCGCGCCAAAGATCGCGCCGGCCTCGGCCACCGCATCGGACAGCCCGTTCATCTTCCAGTTGCCGACGATATATTTGCGCCGCGCCATCGCTTATCCCCTTTTCGGCTTCGATCTTGTCGCCACGCCCTAGCGGCGCGCGCCGCCGCTAGGCAAGTCGCCTTTCCCGCCTTGATGCTCGTGGCCGACCCTCCTAAGGAAGCGACCGACTGCGCGTCTGCGCGCCCTTTCGAAAGATTGCCCGTTCGATGATTACCGCGATCCGCAGCCTCTTTTCCTCCACGATCGGCAAAATCCTCGCCCTCGCCTTCGTCGTTGTCGTCGGCCTCGCCTTCGCGCTCGGCGATATCGGCAGCAACTCGCCATTCGGCAGCGGCGTGGGCGACACCAATGTCGCCAAGGTCGGCGACGAAGCGATCGGCTTTGCCCAGCTGCGCGACGCGGTGCAGCGTTCGTTCGATCAGGCGCGGCAGCAACAGCCCGGCCTCACGAAGGAGGCCTTCATCGAAGCCGGCGGGCTCAAGCAGACGCTCGACCAGTTGATCGACGGCCTCGCCTTCAGCCAATATGCCGAGGAACTGGGCTTCGGTTTCAGCAAGCGCCTCGTCGACGCCCGTATCGCCGACCTTCCGGTGTTCAAGGGCGTGTCGGGCAATTTCGACAAAACGCTCTTCGACACCTTCCTGCGGCAGAACGGGATCAGCGAAGCCGAATTGCGTTCCGAAATCCAGCAACAGATTTTTGCCGAACAGCTTGCGATGCCCGTCGGCTCGGTCCCGCGCGTCGCGCCGGCGATGGCGGCGCCCTATGCCGCGCTCCTGCTCGAGAAGCGTCAGGGCCAGGCGACCTTCATTCCCGCCAGCAGCTTTGCGCCGGCCGGCGACCCCGGCGATGCGGTGCTGCAGAAATATCTGGCGCAGAACCGCTCGCGCTTCAGCATCCCCGAACGCCGGGTGCTGCAATATGCGGTGTTCGACCGCAGCATCGCGCCCGTCGCGGCGGTGACCGACAAGGAAATCGCCGACATCTACAAGGCGAATGCCGCGCGCTTCGCCGCCAGCGAGACGCGCCGCTTCGCGCAGGTCATCGCCCCCGATCAGGCGACCGCCAATGGCATCGCGGCCAAGGTCCGCAGCGGCGCTTCGATGGCTGCCGCCGCGCAGGCCGCCGGCCTGACCGCCGGATCGTCGGGCGACGTGACCCTGTCGGCCTATTCGGGCCAGACCAATGCCGCCGCCGCGAAGGCCGCCTTCGCCGCGAAGCGCGGCGACATTCTCGGTCCGATACAGACCGGCCTCGGCTGGTCCGTCGCGCAGGTCGAGGCGATCACCACGACGCCCGCGAAAACGCTCGCCGACGCGACCCCCGAAATTCGCGAACAGCTGACGCTGAACAAGGCGAATGAGGCGATCATCAACTTCTACAACAGCGTCCAGGACGCCGTGAACAGCGGCGCCGCGCTCGAAGAGATCGCGACCGACCGCAAGCTCAAGCTCCTCGAAACCCCGGCGATCCTGCCCAGCGGCCGCGCGCCCGCGCAGCCCGCCTTTGCGCTTCCCGCCGAACTCGCGCCGATGATCAGCCAGGCCTTCCAGGGCAGCGACGAGGGCGAAACCCATCTCGCGACGCTGGTCGAGAACGAGAAATTCGCCGTCTATGCGATCAAGTCGGTCGTCGATGCGGCGCCGCCGCCCTATGCCCAGATCCGCGCCGACCTGCTCGGCGACTGGCGTCTCGCGCAGGGGCAGAAGGTCGCCCGCGACAAGGCGCGCGCGATCGTCAAGGCAGTCGAAGGCGGCCAGAAATTCCCCGACGCCGTGCGCGCCGCCGGACCGAATATCGGCAATGTCCAGACGATCGGCGGGCTTCGCGCCGAACTCGGCGCGGGCGGCCAGCGCGTGCCCCCCGAACTCGCCCTGCTCTTCTCGATGGCGCAGGGCAGCGTCAAGACGCTCGAAATTCCCGGCAATCGTGGCTGGATGGTGATTTCGCTCGCGCAGGTCGACCGCCCTGCCGCCAAGGATATCGAACCCGCCCGCGTCGCCGCCATCGCCGGCCCGCTCGGCCCCGCCTTCGGCAACGAACTCGTCGCGCAGATGATGCAGGAAGCGCGCAAGCGCGTCGGCGTCACCCTCAACCAGACGCTGATCGACCAGCTGACGAAGGAACTGACCGGCGCCGTGCCGGTCGCCGAATAAGGGTGGCGCTCGAGGGGAGGCCCGCAGCGCTCGCGGCGCTCGCGCAGGGGCGCGGCGCGGTCGTGTGGCAGCGGCTGATCGCCGATGTCGAAACGCCGGTCTCGGCGGCGCTCAAGCTGATCGAACCGGGGCGCGGCGACTGGGTGCTCGAATCGGTCGAAAGCGGCGAAACGCGCGGTCGCTACAGCCTGATCGGGCTCGACCCCGACCTGATGTTCGAGGTGCGCGGCGACGCCGCGCGCATCAACCGCGACTGGCGGCAGGACCGCGACCATTTCGTGCCGCTCGCCGCCCCGGCGCTCCAGGCGCTGCGCGATCTCGTCGCCGAGTGCCGCTTCGACGTGCCCGACGCGCTGCCCAAGGCGCTCGCGACGCTCGTCGGCTTCTTCGCCTATGAAACCATCGGGCTCGTCGAGCGCATCCCGCGCGCCGACGGTGCCGGGCTCGGCCTGCCCGACATGATCTTCGTGCGCCCGACGGTGATCCTCGTCTTCGACCGGCTCGCCGACGAACTCTTCCTGATCGCGCCGATCTGGCCCGACGACGATGCGCCGATCGACCGCGCGATCGACGCCGCGCAGGACAAGCTCGACAGCATCGCCGCGCGCCTCGCGACCGCCAATCCGCACGCCGAACGCGCGACCACGCTCACCGACCCGGCGACCATCGCCGCCACCCCCGCGACCCACCCCGCGCATTTCGCGCAGATGGTTGCGACCGCGAAGGACTATATCGCGGCGGGCGACATTTTTCAGGTCGTGCTGTCGCAGCGCTTCTCGACCCCCTTCGACCTGCCGCCTTTCGACCTCTATCGCGCACTCCGCCGCATCAACCCCTCGCCCTTCCTCTATTTCCTCGACCTGCCCGGCTTCGCGCTGATCGGCTCGTCGCCCGAGATCCTCGTCCGGGTCCGCGACGGCGAGATCACGATCCGCCCGATCGCCGGCACCCGCCCGCGTGGGCGAACCAGCGCCGAGGATGCGTATAACCGCGAAAGCCTGCTCGCCGATCCCAAGGAACGCGCCGAGCATCTGATGCTGCTCGACCTCGGCCGCAACGACGTCGGCCGCGCGGCGGTGGGCGGCAGCGTGACGGTGACCGACAGCTACACCGTCGAATTTTACAGCCATGTCATGCACATCGTCTCGAACGTCATCGGCCGCATCGCGCCCGACAAGGACGCGATCGACGCGCTGTTCGCCGGCTTCCCGGCGGGCACCGTCAGCGGCGCGCCCAAAGTGCGCGCCTGCCAGATCATCGCCGAGCTGGAGGCCGACGCGCGCGGGCCTTATGCCGGCGGCGTCGGCTATTTCGCCCCCGACGGCAATATGGACAGCTGCATCGTGCTGCGCACCGCGATCGTCAAGGATGGCGAAATGCACGTCCAGGCCGGCGCCGGCATCGTCGCCGACAGCGACCCCGCCTATGAACAGCGCGAATGCGAGGCCAAGGCCGGCGCGCTCTTCGCGGCGGCACGCGAGGCGGTGCGATTGGCGGGCACGCCGGGTTACGGGCAATAGCTTGACCTGACCCCGGCGCGCGTTAGCGTCGCGCCATGCACAAATTCCTTGCCCCCCTCGCCTTGCTGCTCGCAGCCGTCTCCCCCGCCCATGCGCAAGTCGAAGGCGCGACCGAGGCCGACGCGATCCTCCAGGATTTCACCTTCGCGACCGGCGAGAAACTGCCCGAGCTCAAGCTCCACTATACGACGCTCGGCACGCCGCAGCGCGACAAGGCGGGCCATGTCACCAACGCCGTGATGATCCTCCACGGCACCGGCGGCACCGGCAAGCAATTCTTCCAGCCGCAATTCGCGACCGAACTCTTCGGCCCCGGCCAGCCGCTCGACACGTCGAAATATTACGTCATCCTGCCCGACAATATCGGCCATGGCGGCTCGTCGAAGCCCAGCGACGGGCTGCGCATGAAATTCCCGCGCTACGATTATGCCGACATGGTCGCGGCGCAGCACCGCCTGCTCACTGAAAAGCTCGGGGTGCAGAAACTCAAGCTCATCCTCGGCACCTCGATGGGCTGCATGCACGCCTTCGTCTGGGGCGAGACCTGGCCCGGTTTCGCCGAACGCCTCGCGCCCTTCGCCTGCCTGCCGGTCGAGATCGCGGGGCAGAACCGGATGTGGCGCACGCTGTCGATCGACGCGATCAAGGCCGATCCCCTATGGCAGGACGGCAACTACAGCGAGCCCCCCGCCGCGGGCCTGCGCACTGCGGCGTCGCTGACCATGATCGCGGGCGCCAACCCCTATGCGCTGCAGGCGCAATATCCGACCCGCGAGGCCGCCGAAAAATATAAGGATGAGGCCTTTGCCCGCACCTATGGCCGCAACGACGCCAACGACACGATCTACCAGCTCGAAAGCTCGCGCACCTACAATCCCTGGGCCGACCTCGAAAAGATCACCGTCCCCGTGCTGTGGATCAACAGCGCCGACGATTTCATCAACCCGCCGGCCTATGGCATCACCGAAAAAGCCGCCCCGCGCATGCCGCGCGCCAAATTCATCCTGATCCCGGCGAGCCCCGAGACCAAGGGGCACAGCACGCACACCTGGGCCAAATTCTGGAAGGACGATCTCGCGAAACTGATGGCGGAAAAACCATGAAAGCCCTCGTCCTCACGCGTTACGGCGGCCCCGAAGTCACCGAACTCCGCGACGTCCCGGCGCCGGCGCCCGGCCCCGACGACATCCTCGTCCGCGTCCATGCCGCCGGGCTGAATCCCGTCGATTTCAAGATCCGCGACGGCAAGCTCAAGATCGTCCAAGGCTATCAACTGCCCGTCGTGATGGGCAATGAGTTCGCCGGGGTGGTCGAGGCGTGCGGCGCCAACGTCACGGCCTTCGCGCCCGGCGACCGCATCTATGCCCGCGTGCCCAAGGACCGCATGGGCGCCTTCGCCGAGCTGGCGGTGGTCCCCGCCGATCATGCCGCGTTGCTGCCCGCGTCGCTCGATTTCACGACGGCGGCCGGCGTCCCGCTCGCCGGGCTCACCGCGCTGCAGGCGCTCCGCGACGAACTTCAGCTTAAACCCGGCAGCCGCGTCTTCATTCCCGGCGGCGCGGGCGGGGTCGGCACCTTCGCGATCCAGCTCGCCAAATGGCTGGGGGCAGAGGTCACCACCAC
Organism: Sphingopyxis sp.; assembly: GCF_050725615.1. GTDB lineage: Bacteria > Pseudomonadota > Alphaproteobacteria > Sphingomonadales > Sphingomonadaceae > Sphingopyxis. The sequence continues at coordinate 6,198 of NZ_JBOHHU010000108.1, read as the reverse complement.
CGCCTCGCCGCGCGGCCGCGAACTGGTCGAGCGGCTCGGCGCCGACCGCGTCATCGACTATACGACCCAGGATTTCGCGAGCGAAGTCCGCGACATGGACGGCGCCTTCGACCTGATCGGTGGCGAAACGCTCGAAAAATGCTTCGCGGTGGTCAAACCGGGCGCGACCGTCGTCTCGGTCGCGGGCCTGCCCGAACCGCTCACCGCGACAAAGGATCTCGGCCGCGGCCCGCTCCTCGCCACGCTCTTCTGGCTCGCCAGCTTCGGTATTCGCGCCAAGGCCCGCAGGCATGGCGTCACCTACCGCTATCTCTTCATGCACCCCAGCGGCGCCGAACTCGCCGAGCTGGCGGACCTGATCGCGCAGAAAAAGCTCGAACCCGTGATCGACCGCGTCTTTCCTTTCGCCGCCATCGCCGACGCGATCGCCTATCTCGAATCGGGCCGCGCCAAGGGCAAGATCGTCGTGCGGATGGTCGAATAGCAGCGCAAAAGCCCGCCTTGCGCGCCGACAAGCTTCTATCCCTTCCCCCGCGCCTCCAAAATCTTTACGGCCCCCACCATGATCCTCGTCATCGACAATTACGACAGCTTCACCTTCAACCTCGTTCATTATCTGATCGAGCTCGGGGCCGAGGTACGCGTCGAACGCAACGACGCGCTGACCGCCACGCAGGCGCTCGCGACCGGCGCCGATGCGATCCTGATCTCGCCGGGCCCCTGCACCCCCAATGAAGCGGGGATCAGCCTCGATCTCGTCGCCGCCTGCGCCGACGCCGCGCGCCCCTTGCTCGGCGTCTGCCTGGGCCATCAGGCGATCGGCCAGCATTTCGGGGGCATTGTGCAGCGCGGCCATCTGATGCACGGCAAGACCTCGCCCGTGTGCCACGACGGCAGCGGGCTGTTCACCGGCCTGCCCTCGCCGCTCACCGCGACGCGCTACCACAGCCTCGAGGTCGTCGACATTCCCGCGAGCCTCGTCATCAACGCGACCAGCGACGACGGTGCGGTGATGGGTTTCCGCCACATCGACCTGCCGATCCACAGCGTCCAGTTCCATCCCGAAAGCATCGCCACCGAACATGGCCATGCGATGCTCGCCAATTTCATGGCCGCCGCAGGACTTCCGGTGCGCGAACGCACCGCTGCATGAGCGGTTTCGGCCCCTTTCCCGACCCCGCCGGACTGCTGGGCCATGATGAGGCCGAGGCGGCCTTTGCGACGATGCTCGACGGCGGCGGCAGCGATGAGAATGTCGCCGCATTCCTCATCGCGCTGTCCAACCGCGGCGAGACAATGGTCGAAATCGCCGCCGCGGCGCAGGCGATGCGCGACCGGCTGATCCCGATCGACGCTCCCGCTGGCGCGATCGACGTCTGCGGCACCGGCGGCGACGGCCATCACACGCTCAACGTCTCGACGGCGGTCTCGATCGTCGTGGCCGCGTGCGAGGTTCCGGTGGCAAAGCACGGAAATCGTGCAGCTTCATCCAAATCCGGGGCTGCCGACACGCTGGAAGCGCTCGGGCTCGACATGGACCGCGCCGACCGCATGGCGCAGGAACAGCTCGCCGACCTCGGCATCTGCTTCCTCTTTGCCGGCACGCGCCATCCGTCGATGAAACGGATCATGCCGATCCGCAAGGCTATCGGACAGCGGACGATCTTCAACCTGATGGGCCCGCTCGCCAATCCGGCGCGCGTCGCCCGCCAGCTGATCGGCATCGCGCGCCCCGCCTATGTCCCCGTTTACGCCGAGGCGCTGCACCGGCTCGGCACCGAGCATTCGCGCGTGATTTCAGGCGACGAGGGCATCGACGAACTGTCGCTCGCCGGGGGCAACGAGGTCGCGGTGATCACCGCCGAAGGCGTGGTCATGCAGCGCAGCAGCGCCGCCGATGCCGGCCTGCCGACGCATCCGATTGCGGCCATTCGCGGCGGCGACGCCGCCTATAATGCGCGGGCGCTCCGCGACCTGCTCCAGGGCGCGCCCGGCGCCTATCGCGACGCGGTACTCTATAACGCCGCCGCCGCGCTCGTCGTCGCCGGCGCCGCCGACACGCTGGCCGAAGGCGCCGAGGAAGCCGGTGAAGCGATCGACAAGGGCCTCGCCAATACGCTGCTCGACTGCTGGATCGCTTATAAATGAACAAGCTCACCCAAATCCTCGCCACCAAGGCCGAAGAGGTCGCCGAGCGCCGCCAGTCGCGCAGCATGGCCGATCTCGACGCCATCGACGCCGGCCCGGTGCGCGGCTTCGCCGCCGCGCTGCAGGCAAAGATCGACGCGGGCCGCTTCGCGCTGATCGCCGAAATCAAGAAAGCTTCGCCGTCCAAGGGTTTGATTCGCGAAGATTTCAATCCCGCCGAGCACGCCCGTGCCTATCAGGCCGGCGGCGCGGCGTGCCTCTCGGTGCTCACCGACGCGCCTTATTTCCACGGGCATGAGGAATTTCTGATCGCCGCGCGCACCGCCTGCAACCTGCCCGCGCTGCGCAAGGATTTTATGATCGACCCCTGGCAGGTCGCCGAGGCGCGCTCGATCGGCGCCGACGCGATCCTCATCATCGTCGCCGCGCTCGACGACGGTCCGATGCAGGAGATTGAGGCGGCAGCCCTCGAACGCGGCATGGACGTGCTGGTGGAGGTCCATGACGAGGCCGAGCTCGGCCGCGCGCTCACGCAGCTCAAATCACGCCTCATCGGCGTCAACAACCGCGATTTGCGGACGTTCGAGACCGACCTCGCGGTCACCGAACGCCTTGCGAAGCTCGTTCCCGCCGGCACCCTGCTGGTCGGCGAAAGCGGCATCGCTACCCACGCCGACTGCCAGCGCCTCGCGGCAAGCGGGGTGAACAGCTTCCTCGTCGGCGAAAGCCTGATGCGGCAGGACGATGTGGCGGCAGCGACGAGGGCGTTGCTGGAAGGGTAATTGTCGGGGGTTGCCGGTGGCTCCCCTGTCATTTTCGTCATCCTGAACTAGTTTCAGCATCCATGGCCGGTCCTCCCGACACGCGCGGCGTCGAGGGAAACGGCAGACCATGGATCCTGAAACTAGTTCAGGATGACGATGACAAAAATGCTGCGTTCCTCCCGATAGCCGCAATCCCCTTGCCTTTCGCCCCCCGCCTTGCTTCGTTTCCCGGCATGACGCTCAAACCGACTCATCTCGACGACAGTGGCGCCGCGCATATGGTTGACGTCGGCGCCAAGCCCGCGACACAGCGCCGCGCCGTCGCGACCGGCCGCATCACCATGTCGCCGCAAGCGCTCGAAGCGATCCGCAGCGGTAACGCGCCCAAGGGCGATGTGCTGTCGACCGCGCGCCTCGCCGGCATCATGGGGGCGAAGCGCACGTCGGACCTCATCCCGCTCTGCCACCCGCTCGCGCTGACCAAGGTCGGCATCGACTTCGACTGGCTCGACGACGGGATCGCGGTCACCGCCACCGCCGCGACCACCGGCCCGACCGGGGTCGAAATGGAGGCGCTCACCGCCGCCTCGGTCGCGCTGCTCACCCTCTACGACATGGCGAAGGCGCTCGACCGCGCGATGATGCTCGGTGATATCCGCCTGCTCGAAAAAAGCGGCGGCCGCTCGGGCGACTGGCGCGCCGCATGAAGCGGCTCCTGCCCGTCGAGGAGGCGCAGGCCCGACTGCTCGCGCTCCGCGCGCCGCTTGCGCCAGAAAATATTGCCTTTTCCGAATCGCTTGGACGTTATCTTTCCCATGATGTCGTAGCGCAGCGCGACCAGCCTGCCGCGCCGCTGTCGGCGATGGACGGCTATGCGATCCGCTCGGCCGACCTGCCCGGGCCCTGGACGGTCAGCGGCGAAACCCCCGCGGGCGCTGTGCCCAAACGCGCCGTCGGCGCGGGCGAAGCGATGCGTATCTTTACCGGCGCGATGCTGCCCGAAGGGGCCGATACCGTCATCCTACAGGAAGATGTGACCGCCGGGGCCGGGCAACTGGCGCTCACGGGGGAGAATCCCGGCCCCCACGGGGCGCATATCCGGGGCCGCGCCAGCGACTTCGCCACCGGCGCGACGCTGGTCGCCGCCGGAACGCGGCTGGGCGCGGGCGCCATTGCCACCGCCATCATGGGCGGCGGCGCGCAACTGTCGGTCGGCACACGTCCGCACGTCGCGATCCTCACCACCGGCGACGAACTCGTCCAGCCGGGCCGCGCGCTCGCCCCCGGCCAGATCCCCGACAGCAACGGCACCATGCTCGCCGCGATGCTCGCGCCCGAACCCGCCCTTGTCAGCATCCCGCTCCACATCCGCGACGATCGCGAGATTTTATCCAAGGTTCTGAAAGATCTGGCGCGACGTCACGACGTCATCGTCACGGTCGGCGGCGCCTCGGTTGGCGATCACGACCATGTCCGCGGCGCGCTCGACGACGCCGGCGGCCGCCTCGACTTCTGGAAGATCGCGATGCGTCCGGGCAAGCCGCTGATCGCGGGTACGATCGGCGACGCGTTGCTGCTCGGCCTGCCCGGCAATCCCTCCTCGGCCTTCGTCACCGCGACCCTGTTCCTGCTCCCGCTCGTCCGCCACCTCGCTGGCGCGCGAGATCCGCTCCCGTCAGTCCGCCAGGCCCCCCTCGCCGTCCCGCTGGGAGCCGGTGGCGCGCGCCGCGATTATCTTCGCGCCCGACTCGACGGCGGCACGCTGGCGCCTTTCGACGGCCAGGATAGCGGCCGCACCTTCCCGCTCGCGGCGGCGAACGCCTTGGTGATCCGCGACATCGGTGCCGCACCCCGCGCGGCGGGCGAGCAGGCGGATTATATCGACATCGCTTGACAAGTTCGCTTCTGTTCCATTATCGTTCCCCTTATGTCCGAAACCGGCATCATGGAGAACGCCCGATGTTGACCGCCAAGCAGCATGAACTGCTCCACTTCATCCAGCAAAAGCTCGACGCGAGCGGCATTTCGCCGTCGTTCGAGGAGATGAAGGAGGCGCTGGGCCTCAAGTCCAAGTCGGGAATCCACCGCCTGATCAGTGCGTTGGAAGAGCGGGGTTTCCTCCGCCGCCTCCCCAACCGCGCCCGCGCGCTCGAAGTCGTCAAGCTGCCCGAGGGCGGCAAGGTCGCCGCGAACAGCGATCGCGACAATGTCGTACCACTGCGCAAGCCCGCACCCGCGCTGCGCCCGATCGCCGCGAACGACATCATCGAGGTTCCGCTGCACGGCAAGATCGCGGCGGGCGTGCCGATCGAGGCGTTCGAAGATCACAACCAGCTCGCGGTCCCCGCCGCTCTGCTCGGCTCAGGCGAACATTATGCGCTCGAAGTCTCGGGCGATTCGATGGTCGAGGCCGGCATCTTCGACGGCGACTATGCGCTGATCCAGAAGGTCAGCACCGCACGCGAGGGCGATATCGTCGTCGCGCTGGTCGACGGGCAGGATGCGACGCTCAAATATTTCCGCCGCGAAGGCAAGATGATCCGCCTCGATCCTGCGAACAGCGCCTATGAACCGCAGCGCTACGATGCGGCGCGCGTCATCGTGCAAGGGAAGCTGTCGGGACTGCTTCGTCGTTACCACTGACCTGCGGCGGGCGGCGCCACATATGTTCGTCGCCCGCGCGTAACGCCGCCATCGCGCGCGGATCTTCGCCCAGATAGAGCGCCAGCCCGCCCGTCTGCGGCAGCGTGTCGCGATCGATCGTCAGCCAGCGCCCGACGCATTCGCGCGGCAACCAGCGTTCGCTGACCACCACATCGGCAGCGGCGCAGGCCGCCGCCATGTCGGTCCCTTCGATCCGGTCGCGCCCGCGCGCCGCGAGGATGGTGCGCCCATCCTGTGTCCAGCGACAGAAATCGCGGTTGCAGTCCACATGATCGAGGTCGGTCAGCGCCGCCAGCGGCGCATCGATCCCCGCCGCCTCGGCCATCGAATCGCGCACATAATCGCCCGCCCGGTCGCGCAGCAGCGCATAGCTGCCGTCGGGCAGCGCCGCCGCGATATGCTTGCCGTCGCCGGTGATCAGCACATCGGGGCGCGGCTGCACGAGCAGGACGATCATCCCGGCCGCCAGCGGCGCTGCCCCCGCCCAGCGCCAGCGCGCGCGCCACAGCAGCAGCCAGATTCCGCCGAAAACCGCGAGCCCGAACCCCCAGGGCGGAAACACCGGCAGCGTCGCCACGGCGCCGGGCGCATCGGCGACGCTATGCGCGAGCCAGATCAGCCC
>NZ_JBOHHU010000107.1:0-13168 GCF_050725615.1 Sphingopyxis sp. | reverse complement strand
GTTCGAGCGCACCCACCAAGAAATAAGCGGCGCCGCCGCGAGGCGGACGCCATCGCCGTTCGGAATTATTTCCGCGTGGCGCGATTCGACGGCTTGCGCCGTCCCCCTCCTGTTGAGTAAGTCTTTCCTCCCATGGCGCGGTTCATTTTTATCACCGGCGGCGTGGTCTCCTCGCTTGGCAAAGGTCTGATGGCGGCAAGCCTCGCCGCTTTGTTGCAAGCGCGTGGCTATCGCGTCCGTATCCGGAAGTTCGATCCCTATCTCAACGTCGATCCGGGCACGATGTCGCCCTATCAGCATGGCGAGGTCTATGTGACCGACGACGGGGCGGAAACCGACCTCGACCTCGGCCATTATGAGCGCTTCACCGGGGTTGCGGCGCGGCAGAGCGACAATATCACCTCGGGCCGCATCTATCAGCAGATCATCACCAAGGAACGCCGCGGCGACTATCTGGGCGCGACGGTGCAGGTCGTCCCGCACGTCACCGATGCGATCAAGGCGTTCGCCCGCGCCGAACTCGACGATCTCGACTTCGTGCTGTGCGAGATCGGCGGCACGGTGGGCGATATCGAATCGCTGCCGTTCATCGAGGCGATCCGTCAGCTGCGCAACGAAGAGGGGCGCGACCGGACGCTGTCGGTCCATGTCACCTTGGTGCCCTATATCGCCGCTGCGGGCGAGCTGAAGACCAAGCCGACGCAGCACAGCGTGCGCGAACTCGCGTCGCTGGGCGTCCAGCCCGACATATTGCTCTGCCGCTGCGAACGGCCGCTGCCCGAGGGCGAGCGCGCCAAGATCGCGCAATTCTGCAACGTGCGGAAGGAAGCGGTGATCCCCGCGCTCGACGCTGACTCGATCTATTCGGTGCCGGTGCAATATCATGGCGAGGGGCTGGACAATGAAGTGCTGCGCCACTTCGGCATCCATGACGCGCCCGATCCCGACCTGTCGCGCTGGTACGACATCATGGACCGCAAGCAGCACCCCGAGGGTGAGGTCACGATCGGCGTCGTCGGCAAATATGTCTCGCTGCCCGACGCCTATAAGTCGCTGAACGAGGCGCTGGTCCATGGCGGCATGGCGAACCGGGTCAAGGTCAACATTCGCTGGCTCGACGCCGAGATGTTCGAGAATGACGGCAATCTGGCCGAAAATCTCGAGCCGCTGCACGGCATCCTCGTTCCCGGCGGCTTCGGCGAGCGCGGGTCCGAGGGCAAGATTTCGAGCGTACGTTTCGCACGTGAGCGTAATGTGCCCTTTTTCGGCATCTGCCTCGGCATGCAGATGGCGTGCGTCGAAGGCGCGCGGAACACCAGCGGCATCGCGGCGGCGTCGAGCACCGAATTCGGCAAGACCGACGAGCCGGTGGTCGGCATGATCACCGAATGGATGAGCGCCGAGGGGCTGCAGCAGCGCGGCGCCGACACCGACCTGGGCGGCACGATGCGGCTGGGCGCCTATGAAGCGAAATTGTCGCCGAACAGCCATGTCGCGACCATCTATGGCGCCAACGACATCAGCGAGCGGCATCGCCACCGCTATGAGGTCAATGGCGCGTATCGCGACCGGCTCGAAAATGGCGGGCTCGTTTTTTCGGGCATGTCGCCCGATGGCATGCTACCCGAAATCGTCGAGCGGCCGGACCATCCCTGGTTCATCGGGGTGCAATTCCATCCGGAACTCAAGTCGAAACCCTTCGATCCGCACCCGCTGTTCGCCGGGTTCATCAAAGCGGCGGTGAAGCACAGCCGGTTGGTATAACAAGGAAAACGGGGCTTATGGATCACGCGAAACTCGCCGAGCTTCAGGGCCCCGACAGCATATTTTCCGGGCTGTCGCTGCAGGACTGGGCCGATGTCGCGGGGCGCGCGGTCCAGATCAACTTCACCAAGGGCAAGGAAATCCTGAGCCAGGGCGATACCGGCGACAGCCTGCTGATCCTGACCGAAGGCCATGCGCGGGTGTCGATGCTGACCGCGAACGGGCGCGAGATCGTGCTCGCCTATGCCGAACCCGGCGCCGTGCTGGGGGAGATCGCGTTGCTCGACGGCGGCGAACGCACCGCGTCGGTGACCGCGACGAGCGCGGGCAGCGCGCTCCAGCTCGGGCGCAACGCGCTGCGCGATTTTGCCGCGAGCCATCCCGATTTCGCCTGGTCGCTGATGCAGCAGCTCGCGCGGCGACTGCGCACCGCCGACCAGACGATCGAAAGCGATCGCGCCTATGCCTCGGGCCCGCGGCTCGCGCGCTATCTGAAACGGCTGATCCGCAAGGATGTGGTGACCGCACAGCGCGTCGAGCTGTCGCAGACCGAACTCGGCAATTTTGCGGGCATGAGCCGCGAACATATCAACCGCCAGCTCAAGAGCTGGGAGGAATCGGGGGTCATCTCGCTCGAACAGGGGCGGGTGCGCGTGCTCGATGCCGACATGCTCGAGGATATCAGCGAGAGCGAGGGGTAGAATCACAACGCCCGGGCCTCTGCTGAGACCCGGGCGCCTGTGACGAACTACCGCCATCCCCCTTTTGCGTGGACGAGGCGAAGCGTCCACACTCCCTGAAACCGGGCCTTTAGCCGCGTGATCCAGAAGTCATCGGGCTAGGACCACGGGGCCGCTTTGTCACCCTCTGGCGGCACTTGCGTGGTCCTTTTGCGGGCGGCTGTGGCCGATCAGCAACAGATTCTGCGAATCGCTCGCAATCTGCGCCGGGCCATAGCGCCCATTGCCAGCGCCCGGAGCGCCCCCTAAAGCGGCGGCATGACCGCCCATATCTGCGCGTTTCGGGGACCGACCTTATGATCCTGCGTCCCTATGAACGCACCATCTTCAAGCGCTATCTGCTTCCGCATCGCGGCGAGGGTTTCATCTTCGTCGCCGCGGCGTTCAGCTTCATCGCGGTGACGCTCGGCGTCGCGGCGCTCGTCATCGTGATGAGCGTCGTGAACGGGGTGCGCGCCGAGCTGTTCGACAAGATCGTCGGGCTGAACGGCCATGCGGTGGTGCAGGGCTTCGGCGGGCGCATCGACGACTGGCGCGACGTGCTCAAGGAAGTGCGCGCGACGCCCGGCGTGACCGAGGCGACACCGATCATCGAACAGCCTTTGCTCACCACCTTCAACGGCCGCGTCGAGGGCGTCGCGGTGCGCGGCATGCTGGTCCCCGATATCCGCACCGTGCTGAAGGGCGACATCAAGGAAGGCGATGTGGCGCGGCTCGTCGACGGATCGGGCGAGGTCGCGCTGGGGGGCGAACTGGCGCGCAACCTGGGCGCGGTCGTCGGATCGCAGATCACGATCATCAATCCCGCGGGACGCTCGACGCCGTTCGGGACGGTGCCGCGCGAGATCAGCTACCGCGTCGGCGCGATTTTCGAGCTCGGCGTCTATGATTTCGACAAGACCTATATCATCATGCCGATGGCCGATGCGCAGCTGTTGCTGCTGACCGGCGACCAGATCGGGCTGATCAAGGTCGAGACCGAGGATGCCGACAAGGTCGGCGAGATATTGGACCCGCTGGCGCAGAAACTGGCCGCGAAGGCGGTCGTCTCCGACTGGCGGTCGATGAACAGCAGCCTGTTCGAGGCGCTGTCGGTCGAGCGTGTCGCGCTGTTCGTCATCCTGTCGCTGATCATTCTGGTCGCGGCGTTCAACATCGTCTCGTCGCTGATCATGCTGGTGCGCGCCAAGACGCGCGACATCGCGATCATCCGCACGATGGGCGCGCCGCGCGATTCGGTGCTGCGCATCTTCGTCGCGATCGGGGTGGCGATCGGGGTCGGCGGGACGTTGGTCGGCCTGATCCTCGGCTTTACCGCGCTATATTTCCGCAAGGGGATCTTGAACGGCATCGGTTATTTGTCGGGTCAGAATCTGTGGGACCCCTCGGTGCGTTTCCTGACCGAACTGCCGTCGAAGCCGAACCCGGTCGAGATCGGGGTGGTCGTGGTGATGACGATCCTCTTCAGCTTCCTCGCGACGCTCTATCCCGCGTTGAAAGCGGCCAATACCGATCCGGTGCAGGTGCTGCGTTATGAATGATATTCTGTCGCTGACCGGGCTGACCCGTCACTTCGAACAGGGCGGCGCGCGCATCGACGTGCTGCGCGGGGTCGATGCGCGGCTGCGCCCCGGCGAAATCGTCGCGCTGCTCGGGCCGTCGGGGTCGGGCAAGTCGACCTTGTTGCAGGCGGTCGGCCTGCTCGAAGGCGGCTTTGGCGGCAAGATTCTGATCGATGGCGAGGATGTCACCGCTTACGGGCAGGGTGAGCGGACGAAGACGCGGCGCGAGAAGATCGGTTTCGTCTATCAGTTCCACCATCTGCTGCCCGATTTCAACGCGATCGAGAATGTCGTGCTGCCGCAGCTGATCCGCGGCGCGAAGCAGGCCGAGGCCGAAGCGCGCGCGGCGGAGTTGCTTTCGCGGCTGGGGCTCGGCGAGCGGCTGCATCACAAGCCGAGCAAGCTGTCGGGCGGCGAGCAGCAGCGCGTCGCGGTGGCGCGCGCGCTGGCGAACCGGCCGATGCTGGTGCTGGCCGACGAGCCGACGGGCAATCTTGACGAGGCGACCGCCGACAAGGTGTTCGACCAGTTCGTCGCGCTGGTCCGCGACCATGGTTCGGCGGCGCTGGTCGCGACGCACAACGAACGGCTCGCGGCGCGCATGGACCGCGTGCTGCGCTTGCACGAGGGCCGGGTCGAGGCGTAGGCTGGCGCCGACATTCAAGGGGAATCGCTATGGCATTTTACGATCTTTCCGCCCCGCTGCCCGGCGGCGGCTCGCAACCGATGGCCGATTACAAGGGCAAGGTGCTGCTGATCGTCAACACCGCGTCGAAATGCGGCTTCACCCCGCAATATGAGGGGCTGGAGGAATTGTACCGCGACTATAAGGATCGCGGGCTCGAAATCCTGGCTTTCCCGTGCAACCAGTTCGGGGCGCAGGAGCCCGGCGATGCGGCCGAAATCGCGAATTTCTGTTCGCTGACCTATGATGTATCCTTCCCGCTGATGGCGAAGATCGACGTCAACGGCAGCGATGCCGACCCGATCTTCAAGCATTTGAAGAAGGAGCAGACCGGGCTGCTCGGCAGCGGGATCAAGTGGAATTTCACCAAATTCCTGGTCGACCGCGACGGCAAGGTGGTGTCGCGCCACGCCCCGACGACCAAGCCCGAGCAACTGCGCAAAGAGATTGAGGAACTGCTGGGTTAAGCCTTGGCAGAATCAGTGCTGTCACTGTAGGGTCATCCGATGGCCTACAGCCCCTTTGTCCCCCTGCGCGTCTTTTCCAGTTACACGATGCTGGAGGGGGCGATCGACCCCAAGGCGATCGCGAAAGCGGCGCGCGAGCGCGGGTTTCCGGCGGTGGCGATCTGCGACCGCAACGGGCTGTACGGCGCGATGGCGTTCGGCGAGGCGTGCAAGGCGGCGGGCGTCCAGCCGATCGTCGGCATTTACCTGAGCGTCGCGCGGCCGGGGCCGCGGCTCGCCAATGGCGCGCCGCAGATCGACTGGATCGCGCTCTATGCGCAGGACGAAGCGGGCTATAACAATCTGTGCGCGCTCGTGTCCGATGCGCATCTCGGTCGCCCGGATGATCAGGACCCGCATGTCACCTTCGCCAAGCTGGCCGGACGCACCGACGGGCTGATCTGCCTGACCGGGGGCGGCGAGGGCGCGCTGGCGCGGCTGCTGGCGGGCGAGCAGAAGAGCGCGGCGGAGGACTATGTCGAGCAGCTCGAGGCGCTGTTCGGCGGGCGGCTCTATATCGAATTGTCGCGGCGCGGCGATGCGGCGGAGAAGGCGGCCGAAAAGGCGCTGATCGACATGGCCTATGCGCGCGCGTTGCCGATCGTCGCGACCAACCCGGCGTCTTTCGTCGAGCCGCAATTCCACGCCGCGCATGACGCGATGCTGTGCATCGCGCAATCGGCCTATGTCGAGAGCGAAGACCGGCGGGTGTCGAGCCCCGAGGCCTGGCTGAAGCCCGCCGAGGCGATGGAAGACGCATTCTCGGATTTGCCCGAGGCGATGCGCAATTCGCTCGTCATCGCCCAGCGCTGCGCTTTCATGGCTCCGAAGCGCGCGCCGATCCTGCCGAGCCTGGCGGGCGACCGCGAAGGCGAGGCGGCGCAGCTTGCCGTCGATGCGCGCGCCGGTCTGGAAGCGCGGCTGGCGCTCTATCCCGACCTCAGCGCCGAAGAGCGGCAGGCCTATATCGAACGCCTCGATTTCGAGGTCGGGGTCATCGTCCAGATGGGCTTTCCCGGCTACTTCCTGATCGTCGCCGACTTTATCAAATGGGCGAAGGCGCATGACATTCCGGTGGGGCCGGGGCGTGGTTCGGGGGCGGGCAGCGTCGTCGCCTGGGCGCTGACCATCACCGACCTCGACCCGCTCAAACTGGGGCTGCTGTTCGAACGCTTCCTCAATCCCGAGCGCGTGTCGATGCCCGACTTCGACATCGACTTTTGCGAAACGCGGCGCGGCGAGGTGATCCGCTATGTGCAGGAGAAATATGGCCGCGATACCGTCGCGCAGATCATCACCTTTGGTAAGCTGAAGGCGCGCGCGGTGCTCAAGGATACCGGGCGCGTGCTGCAAATGAGCTATGGCCAGGTCGACCGGCTGGCGAAGCTGGTGCCCAACCATCCGACCGATCCCTGGACGCTCGAACGCGCGCTCAACGGCGTCGCCGAGTTGATGACCGAATATAAGCAGGACGACGGGGTGCGCCGCCTGTTCGACATGGCGCGCCAGCTCGAAGGCCTGCCGCGCCACAGTTCGACCCATGCCGCGGGCGTGGTGATCGGCGATCGCCCGCTCGACCAGCTCGTGCCGCTCTATCGCGATCCGCGCTCGGACATGCCGGTGACGCAGTTCGACATGAAATATGTCGAGAGCGCCGGGCTGGTGAAGTTCGACTTTCTGGGCCTCAAGACGCTGTCGGTGCTCAAGGAAGCGAAGCGGCTGCTCGCGCTGCGCGGGATCGACGTCGATCTCGATACGCTCGAATGGGACGATGCGGCGGTGTACGAGCTGCTCCAGCGCGGCGAGACGGTCGGGGTGTTCCAGCTGGAATCCGAAGGCATGCGGCGGACGCTGTCGGCGGTGAAGCCGACCAATTTCGGCGACATCATCGCGCTCGTCGCGCTGTATCGGCCGGGGCCGATGGACAATATCCCGCTGTTCGGCGCGCGCAAGAACGGGCGCGAGCCGATCGCCTATCCGCACCCGCTGCTTGAGGGCATCCTCGCGGAAACCTATGGCATCTTCGTCTATCAGGAACAGGTGATGCAGGCGGCGCAGATCCTGGCGGGCTACAGCCTCGGCGGCGCCGACCTGTTGCGCCGCGCGATGGGCAAGAAGGTCCAGGCGGAGATGGACGCGCAGCGCGAGACCTTCGTCACCGGCTGCGGCGAGCATAACCAGATCGCCCCCAAGGCGGCGAACGAGCTGTTCGACTTGATCGACAAATTCGCAGGCTATGGCTTCAACAAGAGCCATGCGGCGGCCTATGCCCTGCTGTCGTATCAGACGGCCTGGCTGAAGGCGCACCATCCGCATGAGTTTTTCGCGGCGTCGATGTCGTTCGACAGCCATCAGACCGACAAATTGTCGATCTTCATCGACGACATGCGGCGGCTGGGCGTCGGCATCGCGCCGCCGTCGATCAACGACAGCGAGGCCGATTTTTCGGTCGGCGAAACCGACGAGGGATTGGCGGTGCGCTATGCCCTCGGCGCGCTGAAGGGCGTCGGCGAAAAGGCGATGGAGGCGCTGGTCGCCGAGCGCCGCGCGCATGGCGACTTTGCGAGCCTCGACGATTTTGCCGGACGCATTGACCCCAAGCAGCTCAACCGGCGCCAGATCGAGGCGCTGGCCGGCGGCGGGGCGTTCGATCCGGTCGAGCCCGAACGGCCGCGCGCCTTTGCGGGGGCCGAGGCGCTGCTCGCCTGCGCCAACAGTTCGGCGCATGAGCGGTCGACCGGGCAGGGCGGGCTGTTCGGCGGCGACATCGCGATCGCCCCGGCGCTGCAACTGCCGGTGACCGAACCCTGGACGCTCGGCGAGCGGATGACGCGCGAGAAGGACGCCTTCGGCTTTTATTTCTCGGCGCATCCGGTCGAGAATTACGAGGCGATCATCGCCGCGCGCGGCGCACGCAGCTATGGCGACATTTGCGCCAATGTCGCGATGACGCCGGGGACGCGCATCCCGATGATGATGGCGGCGATGGTCGAAAGCGCGCGCCCGCGCATGTCGCAGCGCGGCAACCGTTTCCTCAACCTGACGCTGTCGGACCGCAGCGGCCAGTTCCAGTCGAGCTGTTTCGATGAGGGCGCGGGCAAGATATTGGAGGCGCTGGCGGTCGATGGCGGCTGCGCCATGCTATCGGTCGAACTCGACCTGCTCGAGGGCGAAGAGACGCCGCGGGTCACGGTGCGCGGGGCGCAGCCGCTCGCCGACATCGCGGCGACGGCGGCGTTGCAGCTCGAATGCCGGGTCGAGGTCGCCGAGGCGATCGCCGAGATCGCGCGCTTCGCCGAGCGGCGCGACGATGCGCGCGGGACGATCATCGTCACGACCCCCGACCCCGATACGGGGCTCGACATCCAGATCAACCTCGGCCGCCGCTTCGCGCTCGATCCCGATCTCGTCGCGCGGCTGGAGATGGTGACCGGCATCGTGGCGCCGAAGCTGTCGTTGGTGCCGCCCAAGGATTTCCGCGTCCGCAGCTAGGCTAGGGGGTTGCGCATCCGGCCTCCGCCGCCTTATCCAAGGCAAAATCATAAAAATGAGGATGCCCACCATGTCGATGCAAGGCCAACCGTTACTCGTCACCAGTCTGATCGACCATGCGTCGCGCGAACATGCGTCGCGCGAAATCGTGTCGCGCTGGGCCGATGGCAGCATAACGCGCTCGACCTGGGGCGAGGTGGGCGCCGACGCCCGTCGTTTCGCCGCCGCGATGACCAGGCTGGGCGTCACCAAGGGCGACCGCATCGCGACGCTGGCGATGAACCATGGCCATCACCTGGTCAGCTGGTACGGCAGCGCGGGGCTGGGCGGCGTGCTGCACACGGTGAACCCGCGGCTGTTCGACGAGCAGCTTGTCTATATCATCAACCATGCCGCCGACCGCGTGCTGTTGTTCGACGCGATGTTCCTGCCGATCGTCGAGCGGCTGCGCGATCAATTGCCGACGGTTGAGCATTTCATCCTGTTCGACGCGCCCGCGCAGGACGGTTATCTTTGCTATCGCGAGCTGATCGACGCCGAGGACGGCAGCTTCGCGTGGGTGGAGCTCGACGAGCGCGATCCGGTCGGGCTGTGCTATACCAGCGGGACGACGGGCAATCCCAAGGGGGTGCTGTACGAGCATCGCTCGAACGTCATCCACGCGATCACCGAGATCCAGCCCGACGTGTTCGACATGTCGAACCGCAGCGTGATCCTGCCGATCGTGCCGATGTTTCATGCCAACAGCTGGGGCATTCCCTTCGCCGCCGCGACGGTGGGCGCGAAGCTCGTTTTTTCGGCGACCAACGACGCGCAGGTCCTGTGCGACCTGATGCACGACGAGGGCGTGACCCACAGCGCCGGCGTGCCGACGGTGTGGATCGCGATGTTCGCGCATATGGACAAGACCGGCATGGGCTATGGCAAGCTGGCGCGCGTCATCATCGGCGGGTCGGCGTGCCCGCGCGCGATGATCGAGCGCTTTATGAAGGACGGGATCGAGGTCGCCCACGCCTGGGGCATGACCGAGACGTCGCCGATCGGCACCATGGGCAAGCGTCCGTGGAACTGGGACGCGATGAGCTTCGACGAAAAGGTCGACAATGTCGCCAAGCAGGGCTGCCCGCCCTTTGGCGTCGAGCTGCGCATCGTCGATGACGAGGACCAGATATTGCCGCGCGACGGCGAGACCAGCGGGCGGCTGCAGATTCGCGGGCCGTGGATCATCCAGCGCTATTATCGCGCCGATGAGGATGCGGCCGACGCCGAGGGCTGGTTCGACACCGGCGACGTCGCGCTGATCTACCCCGATGGCGTCATGCAGATCACCGACCGCGCCAAGGACGTCATCAAGTCGGGCGGCGAATGGATCAGCTCGATCGAGCTGGAAAATGCCGCGCTCGGCGCGCCGGGGGTACAGGAAGCGGCGGCGGTTGGCGTCTATCACCCCAAATGGGACGAACGCCCGGTGCTGCTGGTGGTGAAGAAGCCCGGCGCCGATGTCAGCGAGGCGAGCATCACCGCCTATCTGGGCGACAAGATCGCCAAATGGTGGATGCCCGACGAGGTGATCTTCGTCGACGACCTGCCGCACACCGCGACCGGCAAGCTGCTCAAGCGCCAGCTGCGCGAGGATTATAAGGATTATCAGCTGAAGTCGCTGGTGGGGGCCTAGAACAGCTCCATCTGCCCATCCCTCTCAGGCGGACGGAACAGGTCGCAGCGCAGCGGCGGAAACCGGCGGTCCATGCCATGTTCGCGCGCGGCGCGCTTGACGCGGGCGCGAATGAGATTCGCCCAAATGCCGGTGCCCTTCATGCGGGTGCCGAAGTTCGGGTCATTGTCGCGGCCGCCGCGAATATCCTGGATCATATGCATGACCTTGTCGGCGCGGTCGGGATAATGCGCCGCGAGCCAGGCGCGGAACAGCGGTGCGACCTCATGCGGCAGGCGGACGAGGATATAGGAGGCGCGGATCGCGCCCGCGTCCGACGCCACTTTCATAATGGCTTCGATTTCATGGTCGGTGATCGCGGGGATGATGGGGGAGATATTGACCTGCGTCGGCACGCCCGCGTCGATGAGCTGGCGGATCGCGGCGAGGCGGCGGCGCGGGTGCGGGGCGCGGGGTTCGAGCGTGCGGGCGATGGCGGGGTCGAGGCTGGTGACCGATACCGCGACGCCGATCAGATTGTCGCGGGCCATCGCGCTGAGCAGGTCGAGATCGCGGAGCAGGCGGTCGGACTTGGTGGTGATGAGCAGCGGGTGCTTCGTTTCGGCCAGCACCCCGATCACCGACCGCGTGATGCCCCATTCGCGCTCGATCGGCTGATAGCCGTCGGTGTTGGTGCCGATCGCCAACGGCGCGGGGGTGTAGCCGCGTTTCGCCAGTTCCCGGCGCAGCAATTGCGCGGCGTCGGGCTTGGCGAAGAGGCGGCTTTCGAAATCGAGGCCGGGTGAGAGGTCGTGAAAGGCATGGGTCGGGCGCGCGTAACAATAGACACAGCCATGCTCGCAGCCGCGATAGGGATTGATCGAGCGGTCGAAACCGATGTCGGGCGAGCTGTTGCGCGCGATGATCGTCTTGGGGTGCTCGACCGTGACGGTGGTGCGCAGGCGTGGAGACGCCCCGTCGATCGCCTCGGCTTCGTCGAGCCAGTCGCCATCGGTTTCGTGCGCGAGCGAGCCGGTGCGGGTCGGGCGGAGGTTGGTCGGCGCGCCGCGGCCGGAAATTGGGGGGAGGGGTTTGGGCGATTCCACCGGGCGAGGATAGGATGGTGTTTGGAACAAAGGAAGAACAAATATCCGGAGTCGGCCATCCGCTCTTCAGTCGTCATCCCGGACTTGATCCGGGACCCGCCTTTTTCCTTCCAGGATGAGGCAGGCCCCGGGTCAAGCCCGGGGTGACGGTTTTTACGAAATTATCGGTCGTCTATTCCGTCAACCGCAGGATCAAATCGACAAAATTGCAGGGCTTGTGCCGGCTGTCGAGCTGGGTTGAGAGGATGCCCTCCCACGCGTCCTTGACCGCGCCGGTCGAGCCGGGGAGCGCGAAGATATAGGTGCCGCGCGCGACGACGGCGCAGGCGCGCGACTGGATCGTCGAGGTGCCGATCGTCTGATAGCTCAGCCAGCGGAAAAGCTCGCCGAAACCGGGAATGTCCTTGCCGTCGAGCTGGTGCAGCGCCTCGGGCGTCACGTCGCGGCCGGTGACGCCGGTGCCGCCGGTGGTGATGACCACGTCGACCGCCGGATCGTCGATCCAGTTATGGAGGCGCGAGACGATTAGCGATTTTTCGTCCCGGATGATCGCGCGGGCGGCGAGGATATGGCCCGCGCCGGTCAGCAGTTCGACGAGCTTGTCGCCCGATCTGTCATCCGCTTCGCTGCGGCTGTCCGAGATGGTCAGGACCGCGATGCGGACCGGTTTGAACGCCAGACTTTCGTCAATCGGCATGGGCGTCAATCGGCATTCGTCAGCCCGCCGGCGTAGGTCAGCCGGACGCGGTCCTTGGTATCGGGGAAGCGCGGCCATTTGCCCTGCGCCAGCGCGGCGCGGCTGACCGACGGCTTGCCCTGCTGCGCTTCGTACATCCAGTAGTTGCGCAGCACGATGCCGACATAACCGCGCGTTTCCCAATAGGGGATCGATTCGATGTAGAGCAGGGGATCGCCCTGGTCGCGGACCTCGGTCTGCCAGCGCGCGATCGGCGCGGGGCCGGCGTTATACGCGGCGATGACCTTGGGCAACAGGCCGCCGGTCGAGCCGTCGCGGCTGAGATATTCGAGGTAGCGCTGACCGAAGTCCATGTTGACCGCCGGGGTCTTGAGGTCACCGGGGCCGCTCGCGTCGCCGTTCCAGCGGGCAAGGTCGCGCGCGGTGCCGGGGCGGACCTGCATCAGCCCGGTGGCGCCCGCGCCGCTGACGACGCCGCGCTGAAAACGCGATTCCTGCAGCGTGTGGGCAAAGACCAGCGCGGGATCGACCCGCCAGCCGCCATTGGGTTCCCATTTCGGCTGCGGATAGCGGGTGGCGGCGGCGAGCTTGCGGCCCTGCGGCGTATTGTGCGCGAGATAGAGCTGGGTCTCGGGCAGGCTGAGCGCGCCCGCGATGCCGATCAGTTGCTCATGCTGTTCGACGCTGCCGATGCGCGCCTGATAGCGGATCAGTTCGCCGGCATATTGGTCTTCGCCGATCTCCGCGAAGGCGATCGCGGCGCGCACATTCGGCTGTTCCTCGAGCGCGCGCCAGGCGCTGCGGTCGGCGCGGATGCTGGAGCTTCTGGACGGCTGGCCGAGCGTTTCGGCGGCGAGCATGCCGTAGAAGGTTTCCTCGTTGGTCGCGGCGGCGCGCAGGCGCGGCTGGACCGCAGCGGGTTCGCCCGCAGCCATCGCGGCGCGCGCCGACCAATAATGAGC
>NZ_JBOHHU010000106.1:0-13334 GCF_050725615.1 Sphingopyxis sp. | reverse complement strand
GACTCAATATGACCCAACCGCCCTTGTCGGTCTCGCTGGCCAAATTGGAGGCTGAGTTTGGCGTCCGCCTGTTCTCGCGGGACCGTAGCAAGGTCGCTCTGACAGCGGCAGGAGCGGCCGCCTTGCCTCACGCGGCCCAGGCTCTCTTTCACATCGAGCAGGTCAAGGCGGCGGTCCGGGAAAGCCTTCTCGGTTCGACGGGCCGGCTGCGGATCGGCTTCGTGGGCTCCGCGACCTACAGCCTCCTGCCCAAGCTGCTCAGCGGATTCCGTCTGGAATACCCAAACATCGATCTCTCACTGGAGGAGTCTTACACCACTGCCTTGTTGCAGAAGCTGTCGGACCGCCAAATTGACGCAGCACTCGTCCGCACTCCCGTGATTGGAGACCTGGACGCAGAACTGCACATCCTCGAGCACGATAGCTTTGTGGCGGTGGTGAAGTCGCCCGGTCCGTATGACGATCGGTCGAGCATAGACATCAGCGAACTGCGGGACGCGCCGCTCATCACCCATCCCGAGTCGGCCGTTCCGAACATGAGAGCTATTATTATGCTCATGTGCCACGAGGCGGGCTTTCAGCCGAACGTGGTGCAGGAAGCGATCCAGGCGCAGACCATGATATCGCTTGTGCAAAGCGGCATCGGGGTCGCGCTCGTCGCCGGGGTGACCCGTCATTATTCGGCGACCGATATCAAATTTCTCCAGATCAAGGGTTCGGAACACAGCAACCGGATAGGGCTGGCCCTCGCCCTTCCGAGGGACCAACGCAGTCGCGTGACCGAGAAATTTTTGGAATTTGCGCTTCGTCAGGCGCCCTGCGATTCGAGGCTTACCTGAGCGACCAGGCTTGGCGTTCTCCGACGACGGCGCTCCTTCGTCGGCATCCCCGACCAGATGACAGTCCAATCGGGGCGCACAGGCTGTACAGACGGGGATGAACCAGGCGCCAGCCCAAGGTCGCCGACGACCGTTCCCGATGCCCAATCATGAGCGCTTCAGACAGGGAACATTGCCTTCGGTTGCCCGCTCCTAGGCGGCCACCACGTTCGACACCGACGACGTCGCGAGCGTCATGCCGGGGTAACCCGCATCCATTTCCTCATCGAGCGCCGCCTTGTAGGCAAGTTGGCCGCCGATGAAGGGCTGGATTTCCGGACGCTTGCCCGGAACGTTGGCACCCATGTACCATGATTTGGCCTTGGGCATGAGGCTCATGTTCGCGACTTCGTTGCATTTTTCCGCCCAACGGTGAGCCGCGTCAAGATTCGCTTCGTACCGGTGGACTCCGGTTTCTTCGAATTTGGCGACGGTATTTACGACCCAGTCACCTTCGAGCTCAGCGGCGGTCGGCCCGTTCAGGAAGGCCGACGGGCTCTGCAACGCATAGGTAAAGAGGAGATTGGGGAACCCGGGCACCATTTTTCCCAGGTAAGTGAGATATTTCTCGTCCCAGATATCCTTGATTGTTCGCCCAGCGGCGTCTTTGATGTCGAGCGCTGCCAACGCACCGGTGCAGTTGTCGAAGCCGGTTGCATAGACAATGCAGTCAAACTCGCGCGCTACGCCGCCAGCCACGATGCCACTCTCAGTGATGCATTCGATGGGCGCGGCATTGACGTCGATCAGGTCCACATTCTCCTGATTGTAGGCGTCGAAATACCATTGCTCGAGGCAAGGCCGCTTGGCTCCGAAGGGGTGCGGCGGCTCGGTCGGCGCAAGCAGTTCGATCAGGGATTCTTTCTTGATGCGCTTGCGGACTTCGTCGCGCCAGAAATAGTAGTGATCCCGATTGCACTCTTCGTCGAAGAACATATCCGAGGGTGCTCCGAGCCAATAGCGGAAACCCTTCTGATCCCAGTTCCGCCGCAACGCCTCGTCTTTTTCTGCAGGGGAGCGGTCGGCCCAGGGACGGGAATCCAGATCGTACGCAAAACCGCCGAACGTCTTCTTGCTGTACTCCATCGCAGAGCCGATCAGCGGCCCCATCTTGGCGTATTCCTGCTCGCTGTACGTCTCCTGGCCCATCGGGAGGGCGAGGTTAGGCGTGCGCTGGTAGACCGTAAGATGATCGGCCGTCTTGGACGCCTCCTGAATTGTCTGCACACCGGACGCGCCGGTTCCGATGACGGCCACGCGCTTTCCGGCGAACGAAACCTCACCCTTGGGCCAGCGGGCGCAGTGGTACGACTCGCCCGCGAACGTCTCGATCCCGGGAATTTTTGGAAAGATAGGGGTCGTGGTCGAGCCCATCGCCAGTACGAGGTGGCGGGCGCGACGTACCGTTCCGTCGCTGAACCGGGCGGTCCACAAGCTTTCGGCATTGTCGAAAGAGGCGCCCTCGAGCCGCGTGCCGAAGGTCATATGGGGCCGCAGTTCCCATTTATCGGCCACGAAGTTGAAGTATGGCTTCAGTTCGCGCCAGCTGGGAAACTTCTCCGAGAAGGTAAAGTTCTGCCGGATCTCGGGGTCCGTGAACTGGTAGACCCAGACTTCCGAATCCACCCGCGCACCTGGATAATTGTTCCTGTCCCAGGTTCCGCCCGGCCCCTCACCGTCGTCAAAGAGATGGACACGGTACCCCCGCTTCAGGAACTCGTGAAGGATGTACAGGCCCGAGAACCCGGCCCCTACAACAATGACGTCCAGATCGATGCTATCGCCGCTTTCCGCTTTCATTTCACCCATCCTCGTCCAGCCCAACTTAGAGTAATTCATATCAAGCTCTCGACCGGCGAATTTCCGGCGCAACATGAAGCTCTTTGCGCCTTCATTATTGCGCTTCGTCGGTCGATTTCCGCGAGGAGGCTAGGCGGTTTTTCGGGATCGATCCAATATTGAAAGGGAAGAAGTTAATATCGAAAGGATATCGATCGCCTCAAGTCCGGCCTTCCGTCGTACCGCTCACGAACGGCAACGTCTCCGTGACGGGCGCCATGGGGCCGCTCCGCCACTGCCACGACTCCGCGTCGAGAGGTAGACCCAGCCCCCTCCGATTATCTTGAAGTAGGTGAAGTCGGTCTGCCACATCTCGTTCGGTCGCGTGGCCTAGGTGTGGAACTTCTCGGCGGCCTTGATCACTGTGTAGGCCGGGCTGGTGATGAGGTCATGAGCCTTCAGCAGCCGGTAAACCGTGGCTTCTGGCACGAAGTAGCGCTTCTCGTCGGTGAAGCGCACGGCCAGCTCGGGGGGGTGAGATCGGTCTGCTCCAGCGCGTGTTCTTCGAGCCTGACCTCGTGCGTGGTCGAATCTTCCTCGCGGTCGTCGATGCGGATGGTCCAGTCGCCCGGCGCATAGAGATCGTTGGAGAGCTGCCTTTCGATCCGGCGCGCCCGGTCTGCGTCTGCGGTGGCGATCACGCCGCCTACTGCCGCCAGAACGCCGCGCAGAGTCCTGCATCCAGGCGGGTAACGTGGCAAAGCCATCGGCCAGATCTGCACACAGTTTTTCGCCGTGTACTGGATCTGCCAGCAGACTGCTCAGGCGATCCCGCCACTCTGCAACGTCATCACCTGGCATTGTGTCCCGCAGCCAATACAAAGCCTGCACAATCCGCATGGCAGGTCGCCCTGCCCAGTAGAGTTTGCTGGCGGCCGTCTTGTTCCCCGTCAGCGCCTATGGCACAGATTTGAGGTTGTGATTTAAGGAGGATTTGGGCTTCGTCGTAGTGACGAAGGAACGAAGATGAAGCCCAAATCCTCCAATGCAAAATCGCGGACCAAGGCCCCTGCCGAACAGGTAGTGAAGGACATCCGCCGCAAGACCCGCCGACACTTCTCAGCCGGGGACAAGATCAGGATCGTCCTTGATGGTCTGCGCGGCGATGACTCCATTGCCGAGCTGTGCCGCCGCGAAGGGATTGCGCAGAGCCTGTATTACACCTGGTCCAAGGAGTTCATGGAAGCAGGCAAGCGTCGCCGCGCCGGTGACACAGCCCGTGCCGCGACCACGGACGAGGTGAAGGATCTGCGCCGTGAGGCCCGCGATCTGAAAGAGTGCGTGGCCGACCTGACGCTGGAGAACCGCCTGCTCAAAAAAAGCATGACCGGGCTTGGGGGAGACGACGCATGAGATATCCCGCATCCGAGAAGCTCGAGATCATCCGGATCGTCGAGCAGTCGCACCTGCCAGCCAAACGCACGCTGGACCAGCTCGGCGTGGTACGCCGAACCTTCTACCGTTGGTATGACCGTTACCTCGAAGGCGGGCCGGAAGCACTGGCAGACCGGCCATCCACGCCGAGCCGGGTATGGAACCGCATCGGAGACGATATCCAGCAGCAGATCGTCGAGATGGCGTTGGAGAAGACCGATCTCAGCCCCCGCGAGCTAGCGGTGCGCTTCACCGACGAGAAGCGCTATTTTGTCTCCGAAGCCACGGTTTACCGGCTGCTCAAGGCCCACGACCTGATCACCAGCCCGGCCTATACCGTGATCAAGGCAGCAGAGGCGTTCCACACGAAAACCACGCGGTCCAACGAGATGTGGCAGACAGATTTTACCTACTTCAAGATCATCGGATGGGGCTTGACGTGATGGCGTGGACGGCCCCTGTATCAGCGTAGCTGTGTCATGATGTGGTCGTTGTAGGTCCACGTCTAGGAGTTGGTACATGAAGCAGGAGGTTGTTAACGTCGGTTTGGATCTGGCGAAGAGTGTTTTCCAAGTTCACGCGATCGGCAGCGACGGGGCCGTTCTTGTCCGGCGCAAGCTTCGGCGCGCAGAGGTGGTCGGCTTTTTCACCGATCTTCCAAGTTGCCTCGTGGGTATGGAGGCATGTGCATCGGCGCACCATTGGGCTCGGGAACTAATCGCGTTGGGGCACGAGGTGCGGCTGATGCCACCTGCCTATGTGAAGCCGTACGTGAAGCGTGGGAAGACCGACGCAGCAGACGCAGAGGCGATCTGCGAGGCGGTGACCCGCCCAACGATGCGGTTCGTCGCCGTGAAGACCGTTGAACAGCAGGCAGTGTTGATGCTCCACAAGAGCCGCGATCTGATGGTGCGACAGCTGACCATGCTCATCAATGCCTTGCGAGGGCACCTCGCCGAGTACGGCATTGTAACCGGCGTCGGCGCAGGCGGCGTGACCGCGATGCTCAAGGCTTTGCATGAGCAACAGGAAGAGCTGCCTGTTCATGCTCTGTCAGCACTGCACGGCTTGGCAGCCCAACTGAGGGCGCTTGCTGGCGAGATCGACCGATTGGAGACGCAGATACTCGCATGGCACCGCGCCGACGAGACGAGCCGCCGGCTCGCCACGATCCCGGGCATCGGTCCCATCACGGCGTCCGCGATCTCAGCGGCAGTGCCAGATGCGTCTCTGTTCCGATCCGGGCGTCAGTTCGCAGCATGGCTCGGCCTCACCCCTCGAGCCAACAGCTCTGGCGGCAGGGAACGATTGGGCGGGATCACCAAGCAGGGCGATGGCTACTTACGGCGGCTGCTAGTGGTCGGCGCGACGGCGGTAATGCGTATGACGCGCAAAAACGCTGATCGGCAGCCTTGGATGGCGCAGCTCCTGGAGCGCAAACCTGCGAAGATCGCCACGGTCGCGCTCGCCAACAAAACGGCGCGCATTGCTTGGGCGGTGATGTCGCGCAAAGAAGTCTACGCGGCCGCAACCGCGTGACCGTCGTCTGCGCTGGCGGGTAACGCTCGTTGGCAGGATGGCGTGAGAGTAGCTGAGTAGTGATGACGAACCGGTTAGACCGGGGGTCGGCAAAACCCAGGGGGTCACAGCGCTTGGAGCGCGATGACGTGATTAGGGAGCCGACCTGCGGACTTCATCAGGGCCAGCAGCCATACGGCGCTGCGCGAACAGGCCGAACACATGGATGCACCCGACCGGTGCTCATCGCTCCATAAAGCTCTTGCGCTGCAGGGGTCGTCCACACATGGACCTACAACGACCACATCATGACACAGCTACGCTGATACAGGGGCCGTCCACGCCATCACGTCACTTCGTCACTACGACGAAGCCCAAATCCTCCTTAAATCACAACCTCAAATCTGTGCCATAGGCGCTGACGGGGAGCAGGGAGGCCGAAGCGATCCAGCCTCCTCGTCGATATCTCCCGTATACAAGTCAGGCGTAGGTATTGGCGCGCTTGAAGATATTGTTCCGCTGGATGGCGGATGACCCACCGATGATCGGCAGGAGGAGCGCATCCCTCACATAGCGCTCAGCATCAAATTCCTTCACATAGCCATAGGCGCCGAAGATTGTCTGGCACTCAAGGGCGACAAACTTGCAGACTTCGGTCGCAAAAAGCTTCGCCATTGACGATTCCACGCCGCAGTCTCGATGTTCGTTGGCCAGCCACGCAGCTTGGTACACCGTCAGCCGTGCCGCGTGCAGCTGCGTTTTCATCTCAGCTAGCTTGTGCTGGATCGACTGGTAGGTCCCGATCAGCTTCCCGAATTGACGCCGCTCGAAAGCGTAACTCCAGGCATCGTCAAGCGCCGCCCGGGCCACGCCGATGGCGATTGCCGCAACCTCCAACTTCTCGACATCGAGCCCTGGGCCAACCAGCATGCGCCATCCGGCATTCCAGCCTACCTCACCGCCGATCAGGTTGGCCAGCGGAACCTCCACGTCTTCAAAAGTGACATCGGTGGTTGCCGCGCCCTTCATCCCGAGCGAATCGATTCTTTCGATCGTCACTCCAGCAGCCGTCGGAGGCACGAGGACGATGGAGAGATTCTTGTGCCGGGCCTCCTCCGGTCCGGTTCGGACCAGCGTGTAGATATAATCGGAAATCTCGGCGCCCGAGCAGAATCGCTTCGCGCCGTTTATGCGGATGACATCGCCGTGCCGTTCTGCCCTGGTCTTGATGCTTGCCAGATCCGCTCCGGCATCGGGCTCGGTCAATCCGTAGGCGAAAATGAGCGAACCATCGGCCACGCGGGGAAGGAACTCTCGCTTCTGCTCTTCGGTTGCACATTCATCGAGATTCATGCCCGCATAGCAGGTGGCCATGATATAGGGCACGGATACTGCGAGACTGCGCCGTGAAAGCTCCTCGATCACAATCATTGTGGCGAGAATGTCGCGACCGGCGCCTCCATGCTCTTCCGGAACGGTCAGTCCCATCATTCCAATATCAGCGAGCTTCTTGAAAACATCGCGCGGAAAATGATTTGCCTTGTCCCATTGCGCTACAAGATTGCGCGGCATCTCCTTCTCGACGAAGCGCTCGAGCGTAGCGCGAAGATGCCCTATGATTTCGCTCTCATCAAAGTTCATTGTTGCGCCTCGATGGCATGACCGAAGACTGGAGCGCGTCGCTCGCGAAAGGCGTTGATCGCTTCCTGATGGTCGGGCGTGACGTTGGACAACGCTTCGTAAGCGAGCGATGCATCAAGGATCTTGCTTGCAAGCTCGCGCAGGCCGATGTTCACGGAAAGCTTCGTCCACCGGATTGCCTTGGTAGCTCCCGCCACCAGGCGCTCGGCGTATTGGGCGACCTGCGCATCGAGGTCGGCAGCTGGCACCGCTCGATTGACGAGACCCATGCGTGCCGCTTCCGGCGCATCGATCAGGTCACCAGTGAGCAGAAATTCCTTTGCGCGTGCATAGCCGATCAACTGCGGCCAGATTACCGCGCCTCCATCGCCGGCCACGAAACCGACGCTGACATGCGGATCTCCGATCTTCGCGTGGTCGGCCGCGAAGATCATGTCGCAGAACAGAGCGATCGTTGCGCCGAGGCCGGTAGCATAGCCGTTGACCTTTGCGATCACGGGCTTCTCACAATCGAGCAGGCCATAGACGATCTGCTTTGCTTCACGGGCTGTCTGCTCGAACTGCGCGGGATTATCGACCATGGCCTGCATCCACTGAATGTCGCCACCCGCCGAAAATGCTCTCCCCGCGCCCGTCAGGATCACGACGTCGCAAGCGGCGTCAGCAGAAATCTCGGGAAAGAGTCTGGCGAGCTCGGTGTGCATCAGCTCATCGATGGCGTTGAGCTGATCAGGACGGTTCAACGTCACTTCGAGAACCCGACCTCGCCGCGAAAAAGCAATGGTTCGATATTCAGAATAAGGTTTCATACACCCGCGCCTCTCCCAGAGCCTTTCGACCGCGACACCCGCAGCCGCCGGCAGGAACCCTTGGTCTAGCCAAAGCCATTCGGTGAGTCAATATTCAGTGAGTATCTGCTCATCGAGAACCGAGGACAACCACAACCAAGCCGGCGCGTGTCCTCGGCATCCTGTTCGAACCAAGGCAATTTCAAGCAAAACCCAAAAAGCTATTGGGATTCGAGTCTTTAGAAGCAGGCCGAGCTACCTCCTGCCGAGATAAGCAGGGTCTTCGCGGCGATGTACGGTTCCTCAGCGCAGACCGTCTCGAACGATTTTCATATAGGTCTGCACGACCTTTTCCGGGATGTCGTTCGCGGTCGGATTATCGCGGACGTATCGCAGGTGAAGGTAGTTGCGCGCTGCCATCAGCATGTAGGCGACGGCTTCCAATTCCTCGTCGTCGAAATTCCGGATTTCGCCGCGAGTAACACCACGCCGCAATGCGCGCAGGTAGTTGTCGCCTAACATGCGGAAATGCGCGCGATGCGCGTCAGGGGCGGCGGACTCCGCTTCGTTCAAAATGCGAAAAAAGCCGGGCTCCTTCTTCAGAAACGCAAAAAACGCCCTGAAACCGCGCTCTTCCATCTCATACAGATTCTCCGTCCCCCTGACGCGATCGCCGACGAAGCGGAGCATTTGGGCGCCGACATGGGGAAGCAATTCATCGAACAGCGCCTGACGAGATGAAAAATAGAGATAGAACGTGCCCTCGGCGATCCCAGCGGCCTGGGTTATCCGCTTCATGGAGGCGTTCATATAGCCATATACGCCGACGACTTGCGCTGCTGCCGCAAAAATTCGTTCCTTAGCTTCCGGGGTCAATTCCTCGCGGGACAGCCGCCTTCGCGCCCGGCCATTTCTCACAGAATCACCGTTAGTCGGCAGATCCGCCCTTTGTTTCTTTTCGCGAGACGCCATCATGGTTCCAGCAATCATACTTCACCGGCATTACCGCGCAGCCGACGGCCAGTCGTATTGCCCTACCGATCAGATGTGTAGCAAGACCAAATTCCACTGATGGATCTGAACACATACATCCAAAGCGCTCCGATTTGACCGCACGGATAGCTGGCGACGCCCTGCAGCAACGGTTTTCCGCTATCCTGGAATTGCCTCGCCCGGAAATGTCTCGGTGTCTATCTGCGACTGAGCAGAGGCGGCATAACGTGCACCCGAAACGGCCTCGAAACGGAAAATACGATCAAGAGCTTCGAGCACCGTCGGAGACATAGCCACCGACAAGGCGCTGAGATTTTGGTCCAGATGCGCTCTGCTCGTGGTGCCTGGGATTGGGACGATGAAATCGCGCTGCGCCAATAGCCAGCGCAGGCAGAGCTGTGCGGGCGTACATCCCACCGACACGGCCAGCTTCGACAGCTTTTCGTATAAGGCCAGGTTTCGGCTGAGATTTGGTTCGACGAACCTCGGCATCTCTGCACGAATATCACCGGAGGCAAAGCGCCCGAACACCTCACCCGCGAGCAGTCCGCGTCCTAGGGGAGAGAAAGCTACGAAGCCTATCCCCAGTTCCGCGCAGGCGTCGAAGACCGCTATCTCCGCGTTGCGACTCCAGAGGGAATACTCCGTCTGCATGGCGGCGATTGGGTGGACGGCATGGGCACGGCGCATGGTCTCCGCAGACATTTCGGAAAGACCGATGGCGCCGATCTTGCCCGCTTCGGCGGCCCTAACTCCTGAGAGGAAGGGCCTACGATGAGTAAGACAACGAACAAATTTGCACCTGAGGTTCGCGCACGTGCGGTCCGGATGGTCCTAGATCACGAAGGCGATCATCCATCACGGTGGGCAGCCATCGTATCGATCGCAGCGAAGATCGGCTGCGTTCCGCAGACGCTTCATGAGTGGGTGAAGAAGGTCGAGGTCGATAGCGGCATCCGCCACAACTTTGATCCGTTCGGCTGGACGAACAGGAATAAGCCCTCCCCGTCGGCCAGCTTGTAGGCGCGATCACTTGGCTTGGAATTTCGGGCCTGAGTCTCCGTGAGAGGCATTGGGGGTATCGCTCCTTTCCGACACTCCGCGAAAATACCCCCAAAATACCCCCACACCAAATCTGGCTGCATGTGGAAGACCATGGGCGCATGCGGACGCGAATCACCCGCAACCCTCTGCTTTTCTTTCGATTTTTGGAAAAATGCGGACGCTTGTGGAAGCTTCCGGATCAAAGGATGGTAGCGGAGGAGGGACTTGAACCCCCGACACCCGGATTATGATTCCGGTGCTCTAACCAGCTGAGCTACTCCGCCCCGAAAGGCCGCCGCGTCCAAGATTGGGCGGGCGAGCAGCGCCTATAGATAGGCGCTGCCCCCCGGTCAATATCCTCGCTGACGTCGTTTAGCGTCGCCCGCGAAAATTGCGTTCGAGCGCGGTTTCCCAAGGGCCGCCGCGATAATGATGCGCGGCGAGGCCGGTGATGACCAGCGGGCGCAGCCGGAAATCCTGCCGCAACTGCGCGAGCAGCGCTTTGGCTTCGGCGGGTTCGACCTTGTTCTGGATGGTGATGTGGAGGCGCGGGGTGCCCTGATCCTGCGCCGACAGCGAACCAGCGAACCAGTCGGCGATGCGCGCACGGATCGCGAGCAGTTCGGGGCTGTCGATGCGATAGGCGACCCCGCCGCCGAGCGAGAAGATGTCGCTGACCAGTGCCGGCGGCGGCGCATCGGCGACGATCGTCTTGAGCAGCCGGTCGAGTTCGCCGAGACACGATGGCGGCAGCTGGTGGAACAGCGTGATATGCGCGCGCAGCTGGTTGCGATCGGGGGGATAGTGGCGGGCGCGGAGCGTGTCGAAGCCATGCTGGTCGGCCGCACCCATCGTCGCGGTTACGATGATGGGCGCGGCGCCAGCAACCCGGCCGGGAGGGGGGATGACCGGGTCGCCGATCACGAGAAGGGATGGGCGCGGCAAGCGGGAGGGGGATGGCCGTGATCCATGGGACACCCTGTCTCGTAGGACGGCGATTTGGTGAATGCCGCAGAAAAACGCCAATCGATAAAATGCATCACAATAATCGTATAAAGCGATGACATAATATTACTCGGCACTTAGCCCGGCCCAAAAGGCCTGAAGCGCCGCCGCCACCTCCCCCGGACGCTCGGCGATCGCCCAATGCCCCGCCCCTTCGATCACCGTCAGCGGCGTCCCGGTATTCGCCGCGAATCGCTGCGCCACCGACAGCGCGACATAGGGATCGCCCTCGCCCCAGACGAGCTGACCATTCGCAGGCAGCCTGGCGATGTCGCGCGCCCAGTCATGCTCGAAGCTCAGCCCCTTCGCCGAACGATAGAGTTTCAGGATCGCGCGGCGCTTGTCCTTCGACGCCCATTGCGCGGCCTCTTCCTCGGCGATGTCGGCGGGCATGCCCGCCGCTGTCAGCCCCTCGGCGAGTTTCGCGGGCTTGTTGCTCAGCATCATGTACAGCTCGCCGAGGATCGGCGTGTTCCAGATCCGCGCCAGCCGGTGGCCGCGATAATCGGGATCGATCACCGCATTCGACGCGGCCCAGCTGCGCAGCAGGTCGGGCCGCAGCATCGCCACCCGCTGCGCGATGAGAGCGCCCCAGTCATGGCCAACGATATCGATCGGACCATGCGCCGCGAACAGCGCCTCGGCCTCCCACACCGCCCAATCGGCATAGGCCTCCTTGGTCGCGGGAAAGCCCGCCGGCAGCGGCGCGGTGAAACCGGGCAAGGCCGGCACCGCCACCGGTGTGTCGCCAAGGTCAAGCGCGGCGAGCAGCGGGCGCCAGATCGCGGGGCTGTCGGGAACGCCGTGGAGGAAAAGTTTGGCGGTGGTCATGGCGTTTTCCCTCGGTCGTTCTGCGTATGGGGGCAAACATGATTGGGGCCATGAACAAAATAGTCCCAGCCTTCCCGCAGCGGGATATCAGCGCGCATTTCCTGATTGAAACGATAGACGTGCTTTCCACAAGCCGCACATCGATAAAAGAAGGTCACGAGGAATGCCGGTACCGAAAACAGGAAAATCGCGAGGAATATCAGATGAGCCTGGAACGCAAGCGCCAGCACCCCGAGGATGAACGCAAGCTTTTCGATAGCGAAACATAGGGAATGATATTTCCCCAATACTCGCACTATTCGATCTCCCCGCGCTCCCGGCGGAGCGCGTACCACTTCTGCACATTGGCATTATGCTCGCTCAACGTCCGCGCAAAAATATGCCCGCCGTCGCCTTTCGCGACGAAGAAGAGATAGTCGTTCGCCTCGGGGTCGAGCACTGCGGCGATCGACGCCTTGCCGGGGTTGGCGATCGGCCCCTGGGGCAGGCCCGCCATGCTGTAGGTGTTATAGCCGTTCACCGCCTGGATTTCGGAGCGCAGGATGCGACGACCGAGCGGCTTGCCCTTGGTGATCGGATAGATGATCGTCGGATCGGCCTGCAGCCTCATGCCGACGCCGAGCCGGTTGGTATAGACCCCCGCCACGGTGCGGCGTTCGGCCGCAACGCCGGTTTCCTTCTCGACGATCGAGGCGAGCGTGATCGCTTCGTTGCGGTCCTTCGCGGCGCTGCGCGGGCTGCGCTTTTTCCACAATTCGTCGAAGGCCCTGTCCATCGCGGCCTGCATCCGCTTGACCACCGCAGCGCGGCTTTCGCCGGTGGTGAAGGCATAGGAGTCGGGCAGGATGCTGCCCTCGGCGGGCACCGGGACGGTGCCGGTCAGCCGCTTTTCGGCCATCAGCCGGTCCCAGACCATGATCGACGGCATGCCCTCCGGGATCATCACGAGGCGCTGGACCGTCTTGCCCGACTGGAAGAGCGCGAGGATGTCGCCCGCGTCCATCCCCTTCTCGATCTTATATTCGCCGGGCTTGATCGGGTCGGACGAGCCGAAGAAGCGCGCCTCGTTGCGGAAACTCGACGCCGACACCGCACCGGCCTTTTCGACGATGTCGCCCGCCTTGGCGATGCTGGCGCCCTGCGGGATCACGACGACGGCATCGCGCGGCGCCCCGCCCGAACAGGCGGCGAGGAGCAGGGCCAGCATCGCCATCGTCAGCCAGCGGAACGGATGCACGCGATTCTCCCCAATTCGATGTCTTAAGGAGACAAAAGTTACGGCCATGAACGCCGAAACTGTCTCCTTTGTCGCCTTAACGCCAACCGGCCCGGCAGGTCATGCCGATGGGTAAAGCATGGCCAGATAATGTAGGAAAGAGGTTTTCCACATCGTCATTGCGAGCGAAGCGAAGCAATCCAGGGC
>NZ_JBOHHU010000105.1:0-13590 GCF_050725615.1 Sphingopyxis sp. | reverse complement strand
GTGGAATATCGACTGGACCGCGAAAGTGCGCTTCCGCTCCTACACGATGCTGATGGTCGGCGCCGATTTCGGCGGCATGAGCGGCGGCGGTGCGAGCACGAGCGGCAGCACGAGTGGCGACGCGCCGCCACCCAAGAAAAAGAAATGCAAGGGCCCGCTCGGCATCCCGCTTCCCGACGCCGCCTGCTGATACCGCGTGCGACGGACGCCTGGTCGAGTCAGTTGCCGTTCAGACGAGACGCCCTATAGTGTCGATAGAGGGTGTGTGTTGAATGACAGGAGTCGAACCATGCGTCCGTTTATCGCCACCATTATCGCCGCTGCGGCGGTCGTCGCCGTGCCCGCCACCGCGCGCGAAAAGCTGAGCCCCGATGCGCAGCTCGCCAAGATGCTCGAGGGCCGCGTCGCCGGCGAGCCGCAGGATTGCATCACGCTGTCGAGCGCGCGCAGCTCGACGATCATCGACGGCACCGCGATCGTCTATCGCGTCGGCAGCACCTTGTGGGTCAATATCCCGCGCGGCGGCGCCAGCTCGCTCGACGATGACGATATCCTCGTCACCAAGACGATCGGCAGCCAGCTGTGCAGCATCGATGCGGTCGAACTGCACGACCGCACCAGCCATATGTACAGCGGCTTCGTCTCGCTCGGCAAATTCGTCCCCTATCGCAAGGTCGATACCGCCGCGAAATAAGCGCGCGTGACCGACGACGACCAGCCAGTGATCGCTGCGCCGCCCGCCGACTGGGCGGCGCAGCTGCTCGCCTTCTGGTTCGACGCCCATGGCATGGACGACTGGTATGGCGGCGGCGGTGATTTCGACGCCGCCGTCCGCGCGCTCGCGGGCGACTGGCGCGCGGCGCTGCGGTCGCTGCCCGCCGAGCATTTCCTGACCGATCCCGACACCGCGCTCGCGGCGACGATCCTGTTCGACCAGGTGCCGCGCAATATCGATCGCGGCAGCGCCGAGGCCTTTGCGAACGGCGGCAATTCGCCTATCTCCCCTATCAGCATAGCGAGGATATCGCCGACCAGCGCGAATCGCTGCGCCTGTTCGGCCGGCTCGCCGACCCGATGTTCGACGAATATGCGCGGAAGCATTTCGATGTCGTCGAGCGCTTCGGCCGCTTCCCGCACCGCAACGCCGCGCTCGGCCGGGCGAACCGGGCGGGCGAGGAGGCGGCGATAGAAGCGGGCCAGCATTGGTGATAGGCTGACCCATCATCGCGGAGGGACTATGGCCGAATTTACCGACAGCCTGACCGACAAGCATATCGCCTTCATCGCGAAGCAGCCGGTCTTTTTCACCGCGACCGCCGCCGTCGACGGCCGGATCAACCTGTCGCCCAAGGGTTATGGCGATACGTTCCGCGTGCTGTCGGACGCCCGGGTCGCCTATCTCGACTTCGGCGGATCGGGGAACGAGACCCATGCGCATCTCGCCGCGGACGGCCGTATCACCATCATGTTCTGCGCCTTCGACCGCAGCGCGCTGATCCTGCGCCTCTATGGCCGCGGCCGCGCGGTGCTGCCGCAGGACGATGATTGGAACGAGGTCGCCAGCCCTTTCACCCTGCTCCCCGGCACCCGCCAGATCTTCGTCATCGACATCGACAGCGTGCAGACGAGCTGCGGCTGGGGCGTGCCGATGATGGAATTGAGCCACGAACGCGACACGCTGCAGAAATATCATCGCCAGGCCGATCCGGCATTGTGGGTCGAAAAATTCCAGGAACGCACGCGCAGCATCGACGGCCTGCCGACGCGGGCTACCGACCGCTTCATCACCGGCGATCCCGCCTGATGGCGCTCGTCGAGCTGGTGCGCCTGCCGAACGGGGTGGAGGCCGAATTGCTGCGCGGCCGGCTCGAAAGCGCCGGCGTCCATGCCGTCTGTTTCGACGCCGGCATGAATATCGCCGAAAGCGTCGGTCTGCTCATCCCGGTGCGGGTGATGGTGCTGGACGAAGATCTGGCCGAGGCGCAGGCCCTGATGGCGGAGTTTCAGACCCCCTAAACGCAACCCAACCCAACCTCCGTTCGTCCTGAGCTTGTCGAAGGACCGTTTTTCCTTTCTTGCGGAAGAACAAGGACGGTGCTTCGACAGGCTCAGCACGAACGGCAGATAGGTTTGGCAAGCTC
Organism: Sphingopyxis sp.; assembly: GCF_050725615.1. GTDB lineage: Bacteria > Pseudomonadota > Alphaproteobacteria > Sphingomonadales > Sphingomonadaceae > Sphingopyxis. Next base: position 11,449 of record NZ_JBOHHU010000105.1, on the reverse strand, counting down.
TCCCATGATCAAGGTCGCCAGCTACAATATGCGCAAGGGCATCGGGCTCGACCGGCGCCGCGACCCCGGGCGGGTGTTGTCGGTGCTCGGCGAGCTCGACGCCGACATCGTCGCGCTGCAGGAAGCCGACCGCCGCTTCGGCACCCGCGCCAGCGCGATCCCGCCCTATATGTTCGACGAGCATAGCGATTATGTGCCCGTCACGCTCGACAACCGCCCGCACAGCATCGGCTGGCACGGCAATGCGCTGCTCGTGCGCAAGGGCGCGGTGGTCGAGGAAAGCCACGCGCTGCACCTGCCGATGCTCGAACCGCGCGGCGCGGTGGCGGCGACGATCCGCATCGGCGACACGCGGCTGCGGGTGGTCGGCATGCATCTCGACATTTCGGGGCTGCGGCGGCGGCAACAGGCGCGCGCGATCCTCCACCATGTGTCGGCGGGCGAGGATCTGCCCACCATCCTGATGGGCGACTGCAACGAGTGGCGGAGCCAAGGCGGCTGCCTCCATGATTTCGGCGAGCGCCACCGCCTCGTCGACACCGGCCACAGCTTCCACAGCCGCCGCCCGGTGGCCAAGCTCGACCGCATCTTCGCCTCGCCCGATTTGCAAGCGGTCGAGGCCGGGGTGCATCGCAGCGCGCTCGCGGCGCGGGCGTCGGACCATCTGCCGATCTGGGCACGGTTCGAGCGGGCGCAATAATATCCGTCGCCCCTGCGGAGGCGGGGGCCGCCTGCGGTTTGCACAACGAGGTCCAAAAAGCTCTACAGCGACCCCCGCCTACGCGGGGGCGACGATCATCCTTGCCCATAATTTAGGCACCGCGCTGCCTCGCCTGCCCATAACACTGACTCAATCGGTCGTGCCGGCGCCGCAATTCGTCACAAAATGTTAACTTACGCCCCGCCCGCGCAATCTGGCACGGCTGTTGCAGTGCAGCATATGCCAATAATCAAAAGGGGGCGTCATGAAGCTGATCCTGGCTATCATCAAACCGTTCAAGCTCGACGAGGTGCGCGAAGCCCTCACCGGGCTGGGCATCGCCGGAATGACCGTGACCGAAGTCAAGGGCTTCGGTCGTCAGAAAGGCCAAACCGAAATCTACCGCGGCGCCGAATATGCCACCAACATGGTGCCCAAGGTGAAGATCGAGCTCGTCTGCGACGACGCGCTGGCGCCACGCGTGGTCGAAACGCTGCAGCAAAGCGCCGGAACCGGGTCGATCGGCGACGGCAAGATTTTCGTCCTCGACGTGGGTCAGGCCGTGCGCATCCGCACCGGCGAGACCGGCGAGGCGGCTCTGTGATGAAGGGGGATTCCATGAATTTCGCAAACAAGATGGCGGCGACCGCCGGGGCCACGGGCCTCGCGCTGTTCGCCGCGCTGCCCGTCTGGGCCCAGGAAGCCGCCGCGGCAGCGGTCGCACCGGCGGCCGAGGCCGCACCCGCGGTCGCCAACCCGGGCAACAACGCCTGGATGATGACCGCCACCATCATGGTGCTGCTGATGATCCTGCCGGGCCTCGCGCTCTTTTACGGCGGCCTGACGCGCACCAAGAACATGCTCTCGACGATGACGCAGGTCGGCGCCGCCGCCTGTCTGGCGATGCTGGTGTGGGTGATGTGGGGCTATTCGATGGCCTTTGGTCCCGACACGACGATCGAACCTCTGAAGCCCTTCATCGCCGGCCTCGGTAAGGCATTCCTTGCCGGCGTCACGCCCGATTCGACCGCCGCGACCTTCACCGACGAGGTGATCAGCGAATATGTGTTCATCTCGTTCCAGATGACCTTCGCCGCGATCACCCTCGCGCTGGTGCTGGGTTCAGTCGTCGAGCGGATGAAATTCTCGGCGATGCTCGTATTCGGCCTGATCTGGCTGACCATCGTCTATTTCCCGATCGCGCACATGGTGTGGGCGGCCGGCGGCCTGTTCTTCGAAATGGGTGCGCTCGACTTCGCCGGCGGCACCGTGGTCCACATCAACGCCGGTGTCTCGGCGCTGGTCGCCGCGCTGATCCTCGGCAAGCGCATCGGTTACCAGAAGGAAATCATGGCGCCGCACTCGCTGACCATGACGATGATCGGCACCGGTTTGCTGTGGGTGGGCTGGTTCGGCTTCAACGCCGGCTCGGCGCTCGAAGCCAATGGCTCGGCGGGTCTCGCGATGATCAACACCTTCGTCGCCACCGCCGCTGCCGCGCTCGCCTGGATGCTCGCCGAAAAGGTCGGCGGCCACAAGCCGTCGGCGCTCGGCTTCTGCTCGGGCGTCATCGCCGGCCTCGTCGCCATCACCCCGGCGGCCGGCAATTCGGGACCGCTCGGCGCGATCCTGCTCGGCGTGGTCGCTTCGGTCATCTGCTACTTCGCGGTGACCAAGCTCAAGACCAAGCTCGGCTATGACGACGCGCTCGACGCCTTCGGCATCCACGGCATCGGCGGCATGGTCGGCGCGGTCGGCACCGCCTTCACCATGCTGGTCGCGCTCGGCGGTCCGGCGGGCGAGGACTATGCGCTCGGCAGCCAGCTCACCACGCAGGTCATGGCGGTCGTCACCACGATCATCTGGTCGACCGTCGGCACCGTCATCGCGATCTACGTCGCCAAGGCGCTGACCGGGCTGCGCGTCAGCGAAGAGGTGGAGCGCGAAGGCCTCGACCTCGGCGAACATGGCGAGCGTGCCTATAATTATTGACGAGACCGGACACCCGCCGCCGCTCTCTCCTCTCAAAAGGCGGCGGGGTCCGACCCAGGTTCCTCCTGCGAACCACTTTGGCCGGGGTGCGAAAGCTCCCGGCCAATTTTTTTGGTTTTTCGATTGTGGCCGGAATGCCACAGGTCGCGGCCATTTTTCGGCGCACGAATCGTGCGCCATTGCGCATCGATTGCAAAAAGCGCAATCCTTCGCCCGCGACGGGACAACATAGTCCCGCGCTTCGCAGAGAGGAAAATCACCATGCATGCTCGCACTATGCTGCTGGCCGGGCTTTCGACGCTCGCGCTGGCCAATTTCGTTACGCCCGCCGCCGCGCAGGACGCCGCCGCCGAGGAAGACGACAGCAACATCATCATCGTCACTGCGACCAAGCGCGACGCCAATCTTCAGGACATCCCCTTTTCGATCAACGCGCAGACCGCCGCCGATATCCAGAAATCGGGGGCGGTGACGCTCGAGGATCTGTCGCGCAACGTCGCGGGGCTTTCGGTGCAGAACCTCGGGCCCGGCCAGAGCCAGGTCTCGGTCCGCGGCGTGTCGGCCGGACAGGTCGTCCGCGACCAGCCGGGGGTCAAGGAACAGGTCGGCGTGTATCTTGACGAAAGCGTGATCTCGCTTTCGCTCTTCACCCCCGACATCGACCTGTTCGACCTCAACCGCGTCGAAACGCTGCGCGGGCCGCAGGGCACGCTCTTCGGTTCGGGATCGGTCGGCGGCACGATCCGCTACATCACCAACCAGCCCAAATTGGGCGTCACCGAGGGCAGCGTCGAGGCCAACCTCAACCTCGTCGACGGCGACGATATCGGCGGCCATCTGAAAGGCGCGATCAACGTTCCGCTCGGCGACAAGGCGGCGGTGCGCGCGGTCGGCTATTACACCCGTTACGGCGGCTTCATCAACGCGGTCGGCCCGGCGGGCGGCAACGACGTCAACAGCGGCGAACGCTATGGCGGGCGCCTCGCGGTCACTTTCGAACCGGTCGACGACGTCACCATCACCCCGCGCATCGTCTATCAAAAGGTCACCGCCGACGGCTTCAACCGCCAGGACATCTACAATCTCTACGGCAACCGCTTCACCACGACGCGGCCGCAGGTGACCTATGACGAGCGCGAGCAATATCTGCTGCTGCGCGAAGGGTTCGAGGACAAGACGCTGATCGCCGACCTGGTGATGAACGCCAAGCTCGACGGGATCTCGGTCACCTCGGTGACCAGCTACACCAACCGCGACATCCTGGTCAGCCGCGACGCCAGCGCGCTGACCGGCTCGGTCTCGGTCGACCTCGGCTATCCGACCGCCGGCGTGCTGCTGCCGTCGAACCTCGTCGACACCACCGACCTCAAGACCTTCACCCAGGAACTCCGCCTGGCGTCGGATTATGACAGCGCCTTCCAATGGGTGTTCGGCGGTTTCTATTCGAGCACCGACCGCTTCTATCGCCAGCGCCTGCCCACCCCGGGCTATGACGCCTTTACCGACGCGACGCTGGGCGCGGGAACGGCGGCGGCGACCGCCAACGGCTTCCCGGCCAATTCGCCGTACAACGCCGACCTGCCCTATAATATCAAGCAGCTCGCGATCTTCGGGGAAGGCACCTACTCGCTGACCGACGCCTTCGACGTGACGGTCGGCGGCCGCTATTATGATTTCGTCGAGACGCGGCGTTTCATCACCGGCGGGCTGTTCTCGAACCTCGACAACCGCCGCGACAAGACGCGCTCGAACGGCATCAGCCCGCGCGTCCTCCTGAGCTATGACGTCGCCGACAATGTCAGCGTCAACGCCCAGGCGTCGAAGGGCTTTCGCCTCGGCGGGGTCAATGATCCGCTCAATCTGCCGCTCTGCTCGGCCAGCGACGCGGCGCTGTTCGGCGGTTTCCAGGACTATGATGACGAGACGTTGTGGAATTATGAGGTCGGGGTGAAATCGCAGGGTCGCGGCTTCACCTTCAACACCGCCGCCTTCTACAACGACATCCGCAACCTCCAGGTCACGCTCGACGCCGGCAGCTGTTCGTCGCGCATCGTCTTCAACGTCGACAAGGCGCATTCGATGGGGGTCGAATTCGAGCTCGGGCTCTCGCCCGTCGAAGGGCTCGACCTCAACCTGTCGGGCAGCGTGATCGAGGCCGAGTTCGACACCACCCTGCCCGGCGTCCTCGCGACGGCGACGGGGATCCGCGACGGCAACCGCCTGCCGTCGGTGCCGAAGTTCCAGCTGTCGGCGTCGGGCAGCTATGAATTCCCGGTCTCGGACACCGCCTCAGCCTATGTCTCGGCGTCGTTCCAGCATGTCGGCACCCGTTACACCCAGCCGGCGGACCAGGAAAACAACCCGCGCACCTTCGTCCATGGCCTGCCCTTCGGCGGCGCCCCGGCGAACGCCTCGACGACGGTCGACCTCCAGCTGCCCGATTATCAGCTGGTCAACCTGAGCGCCGGGGTCGACATGGAGAACGGCCTGTCGCTGAGCATCTATGTCAACAATCTGCTCGACGAAAATGCCCTGCTCTCGTTCGACCGCGAACGCGGCGGGCGGGCGCGCCTCGGATACACCGTCGGCCAGCCGCGCACCTTCGGCATCACCGCGCGCAAGAGCTTCTGACAGATCGGGGCGGGGCGCCGTTCGCGGCGGCCCGCCTTCGCAACCGCACAAAATATAGGCAGCGGTGATGCAAATTTAGGCCTTCCCATCATGTCATTAATATGGCATTCAACCATCAAGAGTTTCAGGAGGGGAGAGCCTGAAAGGCTGGGCCGGGACGCAAGTCCCGGCCCTCTTTTTTTGTGCGCAGCATAAGCCCGCGCGCAAAGCCTGCTTTTCAGCCGATGCTGCGGCGATAGTGCAGCATCGCAAAGACGCGCCAGCTGCCGTCGGGCTGCAGCACCGAATCGCTGACGCGCAGACTGCCATCGCTTTCGAGCTTATAGGTCGATCGGCCGATCTCGACATCGGCGCTACCCCAATGCGTCCACCATGTTCGACCGTCGACGCCGCCCGCGATCGCGCGCTTGCGGCCATAGCTGTCGGCCCAGGTGCCGCGCAGCCGCCCCTTCGCATCGAAGGCATAGGTCGCGTCGGCCGAATAGGTCGTCGGCGGCTCGCCCGCGATTGTCAGCCGATAGGTCAGCGCGGTCGCGCCGCCCTCGCCGGGCGCGATGTTCAGCGTCGCGGTCGCGGGCTTGCCGAAGGCCTGCCCCTCGCCGGTCCAGCTGCCGTGCCACGCCGCGAGCGCCGGCGCTTCGGCGGGCGCTGCGGGCGCGACGGGCGCGATCAGCGCCGCGGCGGCCCACCAGAGCGGCGTCATGCCGCCATCTCGGACTGCGAAAACATGAAGGCGTTGCCGTCGGGGTCGTAGAAGGTCAGCAGCTTCACCAGCCCCGGGATATGCTGGATGTCGCCGTCCTGCCGCACGCCTTCGGCGTCGAGATGCGCCTTCGCCGCCTCGATATCCTCGACCTCGAACACATTGGTCGCGCCGCCGCCCTGCCCGACGCTCTCGACCTCGCTGAACCCGATGTTCACCCCCGTCATCGGCGTCGCCATCTCGCACCAGCGGATGTCGTCGGCGCGGTAGAGCAAGGTGCACAGCATCACCCGCTCGTACCAGGCGATCGATGCGTCCATGTCCGTGACCCCCATCGAACAGGTGAGTTCGGATCCGATCTTGAGCGCCATAAGATTGCTCCCGTCTCTGGGGAATCTGACCCGGTCTCTATGATCGTCATTGCGAGGAGGCCCGGGCTTGATCCGGGGCGACGCGGCAATCCAGGGCTGTGCAAGGCCGCTCTGAACTGCTTCGCTACGCTCGCAATGACGAGGTGACAGACCGACCGGTCCGATTCCCATTGCCTCTACAGTCTTGTTTGTATAGTTACTAGCAAATGCCGTCAAGCGCCCTCGATCCGCTGCTCGCGCAGCTGACCAGCCACCGCTGGCTGGTGCCCCTGCTCGCCGACCTCGCGGCGCACCGCGGCGCACGCTTCGTCGAGCTGGTGAACCGGCTGCAGCTGTCGCGCGACAGCCTGGCGCGCACGCTCGATGCCGCCGCCGCGCAGGGCTGGGTGCAGCGCAACCCCGGCCACGGCCACCCGCTGCGCCCCGAATATATATTGACCGAAGCCGGCCATGCCGCCGCGCTGCGCGCCGCGACGATCGCGGAGGCGCAGGCGGCGATCGGCCTGCCGCCCGGCGGCGCGACGCGCTGGGGGCTGCCGCTGGTCGCGGGGATCGGCATGGGCCACGACCGCTTCAACGCGCTGTCGCGGCTGCTGGCACCCGCGACGCCGCGCGCGCTGTCGCAGGGGCTGGCGGCGCTGGGCGAGCATGGGCTGGTGCGGCGCGAAGTGGTCGACACAAGGCCGCCGAGCAGCCTCTACGGGTTGACGAGGACCGGGCGCGTGCTCGCGGAGGCGTGCGGCTAAGCCAAAGCCGCCTTGACGAAATCGGCCGCGCGCTCGCCGATCATAATGCTCGGCGCATTGGTATTCCCCGACACCAGACGTGGCATGATGCTCGCGTCGGCGACCCACAGCGCGTCGATCCCCTTCGCCTTGAGCGCCGGGTCGACCACCGCCGCCTCATCGCTGCCCATCCGGCATGTGCCCACGGGGTGATAGACGGTGTCGGCGCGCGACCGGATCAGCGCGTCGAGCGCGGCATCGTCATCAATATCCACCGGATGCCTGTCGACCCCGGCATAATCGCCGAGCGGCGGCGCGGCGGCGATGCGGTGCATCATCCGCACTCCCGCGCGCAGCGTCGCGATATCGCGATCGTCGGTCAGGAAGCCCGGATCGATCGCCGGCGCGGCGGCGGCGTCACCCGACGCGAGGCGCACCGTCCCCCGGCTTTCGGGACGCAGCACGCAGGCATGGATCGAAAAGCCATGCCCCTTCACCTTCGCCCGCCCATGATCCTCGAGCATCGCGGGCACGAAATGATATTGGATATCAGGCGCCGGCAGGTCGGGGCGCGATTTCCAGAAACCGCCGGCCTCGGCGAAGCAGGTCGTCATAATGCCGGTGCGCCGGAACCGATGCTCGAGGATCGCCTTCACCATCCGCCAGGTTCCGCTGGCGCTGTCGCCGAACGGGTCGGTCGACTTCGTCTCCCAGCTCGACACATAGTCGATATGGTCCTGCAGGTCGGCGCCCACCGCAGCGCGGTCGGCAACCACCGCGACGCCCCGCTCCTGCAGATGCGTGCCCGGGCCGATCCCCGACAGCATCAAGATCTGGGGCGAACCGAACGCCCCCGCCGACAGGATCACCCCGCCGCGCGCGCGCAGCGTCTCGCGGCGGCCACCGCGCCGGATGACGACGCCGGTCGCGCGTCCGTCCTCGACGAGGATCTTCTCGACCAGCGCCTTGGTGCGGATATCGAGATTGGCGCGCCCGCGCAAAGGCTCGACATAGGCGCGCGCCGCCGACCAGCGCTCGCCCGCCTTTTGCGTGGTCTGGTAGAGGCCGAAGCCTTCCTGGTTGGCGCCGTTGAAATCGGGGGTGCGCGGCAGTTGCAGCGCCGCCGCGCTCTCGACAAAGCGCCGGCTCGTCACATTGGGCCAGCGCTGGTCCATGACGCTCAGCGGCCCGTCGGCGCCGTGATAATCGTCGCCGCCGCGCTCATTGCCCTCGCTGCGTTTGAAATAAGGCAGCACATCGGCGTAGCTCCAGCCCGTCGCGCCCAAGGCTTCCCACTGGTCGTAATCGAAGGCATGGCCGCGAATATAGACCATCGCGTTGATCGCGCTCGACCCGCCGAGCCCGCGCCCGCGCGGCTGATAGCCGATGCGGCCGTTCAGCCCTTTTTGCGCGACGGTGTCGTACTGATAATTGGAGCTTTTGGGGATGAAGGGCATGAAGCCGGGGGTCTTGATGCGGACGATGTCGTTCGTCCCGCCCGCCTCGACCAGGCACACGCTGCGCGTCCCGTCCTCGGCGAGCCGCCCCGCCGCCGCGCTGCCCGCGCTGCCGCCACCGATGACGATGATGTCGAACTGATCCATATACCGCTCCCCTCGCGCCGCCTGCGGGCGGTCGTCGGGTGCTTACATGAATGTCATTAGCTGGGGTGACAAGAGGCATTGAGCCCGTGTCGCTAGATGCAATTCCCCATGAAGCACGCCATCACGAGCAGAAGCAACGGCAACGCTATAACGATTGCCGCCAGAAACAGCAGCCCGCCCGCAACTGCCAACCGGCCATCCCCCTGCCGCAGGGCGAACGTCGTAGCGATCGGATAGAGTATGAAGGAAACCACAAGAAGCATCATATGGAATTCTGCAGGCCCAATATCGGCGTAGTAGAGGGCGAGTACGAGCAAGGGGGTAACGCCCGCGCAAAGTGCCGCAGTATCCCAATGTCGCCAACCAGCGACCCCGAACGGCGCGCTTCGCTTGCTCACTCCGTCGCTTCCTCGACCGGCCGCCCCGCCGCCCAGCGCTCCTTGATCATCGCGCTCGTCGCGCGGCTGCCGTCGTGGCTCCAGCCAGGCTCGCGCCACATATAGGAAAGCTTGTGCCGCCAGGGCGCGTGCCAGACGTCCCTGGCGATGCCGACCCATTCATGGACCGCCGCCCACAATATGTTGAAGCTGCCGAGCTGCTTGACGATGCCATAGCGCACCGGCTCGTCGTCGCGTTCGGGGACGAAGCTGCCGAACATCTTGTCCCAGATGATGAAGACGCCGGCGTAGTTAGCATCCAAATAGCGCGGATTGACGCCATGGTGGACGCGGTGGTGCGACGGGGTGTTCATCACCGCCTCGAACCAGCGCGGCAGGCGCTTGATCGCCTCGGTATGGATCCAGAACTGGTAGATCAGGTTGAGCCCCGCGCAGAAGAACACCATCGCGGGCGGAAAGCCGATCAGGAACAAAGGCAGCCGGAACAGGAAGGTCAGGCTGAAGAAACCCGTCCAGGTCTGCCTGAGCGCGGTCGACAGATTATAATGCTGGCTCGAATGGTGGATGACATGGCTCGCCCAGAACCAGCGCACGCGGTGGGCGCTGCGGTGAAAGGCATAATAAGCGAGGTCGTCGAGGAAGAAGCAGAGGATCCACGCCCACCACCAGCTTTTGAAATCGATGCCGATGTCGAACAGGTGGAACTGATAGACCCACACCGACATGCCGACCACCGCCGCGCCGACCAGCGCGCCCGCGACCTGGCTGACCGTGCCGAGCATCAGCGAGGTCAGCGTGTCGCGCGCCTCGTAGCGGCTTTTGTCCTTGCGCAGCGCAATCACCATCTCGGCGATCAGCAGCAGGATGAAGGCCGGCACCGCATAGACGACCGGATCGGGCAATTTATCCATGCACCAGACTCCGCATCCGCGCCGCCCACACGCCCGCCTCCTTGCCGAGGTTCAGCGTCACCGCGCCGAAAGTCCGCTCGGGCGGGGCCAAGGTCAGGAAATCCTTGTCGAGCCGCGCCACCACCTGCCCGTCGACGGGGCGCGCCGCGAAATGATTGCCATGCGCGCGCACCAGCATCATCCGTCCCTCTTCATTGCGGACGATCGCCGCGAAGCCCGCGCGGTCGCGCGCGACCTCGATGCCCCTGAACCCCGCCTCGGCCTCTTCGGCGAGGCGAATGGCATGCGCCTCATCGACGATGCGCGGATCGGCGCCGAGCCCCATCTTGCCGACCAGCCAGGCGACGAACAGCACCGCGACGAGCGAGGCGCCCAATTGAATGAGGTCGGCGAGGCTCATTTTTCGCCCGCGAGCGCGTCCATCATCGGCCGCAGCCCGGACAGATCGTAACCCGCATTCGCCGCCGCCTCGACGATAGCATCGACGTCGTCGCCCGCGCGCGCGCGGGTCAGCGCCCACAGATGCGTCGAGCGCGTGCCCGACCGGCAATAAGCGAGGATCGGTCCGGTCGCATCGCCGAGCAAGGTGTCGAGCGCGTCGAGTTGCGGATGGCTGAAGCCCGCATGGCCGACCGGGATCGCGGCATAGGCCAGTCCCTCGGCCGCCGCGGCGTGCGCGATCTCGTCGCCCTGCGGCGCGGCGGGTTCCTCGCCGTCGGGCCGGTTGTTGACGATCATCGCGAAGCCCGCGGCCTTGGCCTCGGCCACATCCTCGAGTGTAATCTGGGGGGCGACGCTATAGTCGGCGGACAGGGTTCGAAAATCGCTCATGGCGCCGATCTACTCCCGCCGTGCGCATGCTGACAAGCGGGAAGCTGCGTTGCCGCTTTCCTTGCCCGGCGCTGGACCTATGGTCGATGCCATGGACGATCATTTCACATGGGCCTTCGGCTATTGCGCGGCGCGCGGCTTTGGCGATCCGGTTGCCGCAACCACCCCTCCGGCGCTGTGGTTCGATGTCGGCAAGCCCGATCAGGCCGGCCGCTTCATTCTGGGGAATGTGTCGGGGGAGGCGGCCGCCGATGCGTTCGCCGCCGTCGCGGCGCCCCATATCTATGTCGACATCGCCGCGCCGCGCGGCGCCATTCTCCCCCATATTCCGCCGCGCTGGCAGCCGCGCGACGCGATGTGGCTGATGGCGACCGACGCCCGCATGCCGGCGGCGCGGCCCACCCCCGGCTTTACGATCGAAGTCGATGAAAGCGCCAACCGTTTCGAGGCGGTGGCCAGGCATGGCGACGGGTCGCTCGCCGCGCGCGGCGTTCTTGGCATCCATGGCGGCACCGCCGTCTATGACCAGATCGTCACCGAATCGGCGTTCGCTCGCCGCGGGCTCGGCTCGGCGATCATGGCC
>NZ_JBOHHU010000104.1:0-13625 GCF_050725615.1 Sphingopyxis sp. | reverse complement strand
CGGCGCGACGATTTTTGAGAGGTAAGAAAGGCGGGCGGCGGTTATCCGCCGCCCGCCATCATCATGCGGCCTTGCGCTCGGGCGGCGGATCGCCGCGCGCCGCCAACACCTTGGCGTGGGCGGCGACGTTGCCGACGCCGCCGCGCGCGGTGTAGGCGGATGGCGGAAAGCTCATCCATTTCGGCACCCAAGCCTCGACCTTGGTTCGTCCGTTGCTGCCGTCCAGATGATCGCGAACGATGCGCTTCAAGACCTTGCCCGGCTCCTTCGCATTGGCGGTCGCGACGGTTTCGCCCGCAACCTCGGCGACGATGCGGGTCAGAACGTCCCTGTCGCGGAGCAACTCGAAGAAGGCGTCGTCGGCGGACCAACTGCGCGCCATATCGACGCCGATCTCGATCCCGACCGCCTCGACGGCGGCGCTGCCGCTTTCGAGCGTTTCACCGATCACGATGACGATCACGTCCATCACCGCGCGGTCGGGAAGGTCGAGCAAGCGCAGGAACAGGCCCGCAAGGCCGAAGCCATCGCCATTGCCGCCGGTCACGGTCGGTTCCTCGGGCGAGAAGCCGAGCAGGTCGAGAACCGCGCGGCGCTTGGCGTCGAAGGCGACCTCGGCCGGGCAGGTCTCGACGCTCTCGCGCGCGGCTTCGTTGCGGCAGGTCTGCGCCTCGGGCTTCACCCGCCACAGATTGGATCCGGCGATGGCGTGGGCGACCAGCAAGCGCAATGCGACCTTGGGGTGATGGCAAAGCGCGGCACGGACGGCGGCATGACGGTGCAGGTCAATATAGGTCTGCATCGTGCCGCTCACCTCGGGGCGCACCGCTTTCGGACCGCTGTCGATGGCCTCACCGCGTTCGAGGCGTTTGGCTTCCTTGGCGGTGACATAGCCTTCGTGGAAGGCGATTTCGCCATTATCACGCACCTCGATATAGACGCGCCCGCCCTTGCGCTTGGGTGCCTTGCAATATTCCCATGTCGAGAAATATTGCCCGCGCGGGACGATGACGACATCGCTCCATCCCTCGTCCAGATAGGCGTCGCGGCGCTCCGCGATCATATCATCCTGTGCCTTCCAGAAGGCTTCGGCGTCGGCGAAATAGCGGTCCTCGCCGAACAGGTCGGCGATGACGGCGAGCCCGCTCGCCTCGACGTCGAACAGCGCATGATCGACCTTGATCGACGCGCCGCCGAACAGCCAGCCTTTCAACTGATGACCGGTCGGACAGTAAGCGTCGGGATCGTCGTAGAGCGCCAGCCACGCTTTTTGCTGCGCCTTGCTCGCCAAGGTCAGGTGGCGGACGGTTGCGGCGTTGATCGCCTCGTCGCGGTAGAGATTGCGGACGCGCGGCAAGAGATTGCCGAGCGCGAGGATGCGTTTGACGCCTTGCTCCGGGATACCGAAGGTCGCCGAAATATCGGCGATTTCGCGGCCTTCCTTCGCCAGCCGGGTGAAGGTTTCCCAACGGGTCACCTCGTCGGGCGCGAGCCGCGCGATATTCTCGATCAGAGATGCCTCGATCGCGGCAACATCGTCGCCATCCTCGAGTATCGCGCAGGGCAGCGGCTCGCCCGCGCCGTCCTGCTCGTCGGCGACGATCTTGGCGGCGGTGAAGCGCCGCGCGCCCGCGACGATCTCAAAGGCACCATCGGCGCAGTTCGGGCGCACGAGCAGAGGCACCATGACGCCGCGCGCGCGGATGGTCGGCAGGATGTCCGCTACGTCAGGCGCTTTCTTCGCATAGCGCATATTGGCCTTGCTGATCGACAGCTTGCCAAGCGGAATAAAGTCGAGTTTCATCGGTCGGCTCCTCAAGAGCGCCGGTCCGTCGAGTTTAGCGATTGGGCGGACCGGCTTGGTTTGCGGCGAAACGCGCCGCGCGTCATCCGCCTGACGGCGGAAGCTCGTCGTTCGCCGCGCCGGACGCGCGGCGAAGCAGTGTTTCGGCCATGATGATTGTCCCGGCGCGGCGTGACCATGATGCCCAGATCGACAGCCGGTGCGCGGTCGCGAACGCCATGTCGCGCTCGATGCCGAGGCCGAAGGGAAGCCGGACGCCCGCCAGTTCGGACAGGCTGAACGGGCCGAGTTCGGGACAGCCAAAACCCAGGTCGGCGAGGCCGAACAAAGTGTCGCCATCGGCATGAAGTTCGGTCGCGAGCCATGTCGCCGCGCCGACAGGATTGAAGAATTTGACCAGCGGAACGGGATCGGGTTCGGCCAGTCCATGCTGGAGCGCATCCGAATGCGCGACGGCGTTGGCGCGCAACGCGGCGTGAAGATCGGGGGTCAGAAGCATCATGCCGCCGCTCCCTGCAATTCCTTGGCCTCACCGGCTTCGGCGTGACGCGCGAGCAACCAGTCGGCCGCCTTGCTCGCCCCACTCGCGGCGCGGAAGATCGCGCGGGTGTCTTCGCGCAGCACGGCGAGCCAACTGCCGAGATAATCGGCGTGACGCACGGTCGGAACGATGCCGAGCGCGGCGCACAGGAAGGCGCTGCCCATTTCGGCGACCAGTTCCTCGCGCGCATAATCCTTGCTGCCGAACGCATTCAGCAATTTGCGGTCGAGCCGCGAGGGATGGCCGCTCGCGTGGGTCAATTCGTGGAGCGCGGTGCGGTAATAATTGACCTGATCGAAGAAGGCGGTTTGCGGCGGGACCTGCACATAATCTTCGCTCGGGACGTAAAAAGCCTTGTCGCCGCCGACGCGAAAATCGACGCCCGACGCGGCGATGACGGCTTCGGCGACGGGGACGATCTCGCGTTCGGGCAGCGGTGCGGGGTCCGCGGCGAGGCCGGGGCGCAATCCTTCGCATTGTGAGACGTTGAACAGGGTGAAGCGTTTAAGGAAGGCTATGCTCTTCGCGGCCTCGCCGGTTTGCCGGGCGCGTTCCCTTTCCGCCTCGGGGGTGAAGCGGTCGGCGTAGACGGCGGTGGTGCCGCGCTCGCCTTTGCGGACATTGCCGCCCGCTTCGAGCGCCTGCCGGAAGGTCAGCCACGATTGCGAAGGCCAGTCGCGTTCGATCACGGCCCCCCACAGGATGAGGATGTTGACGCCGCTGTAGTTACGCCCGGTCAGCGCGTTGCGCGGGATGCCGGGGACGGCGCCGGCGCCATCGGGACGGCCCCAAGGCTGCACCCAAGGAACGCGGCCCGCTTCCAACTCGGCGATGATGCGGTTCGTGACCTCCTCGTAGAGATTGGCGCGGGTCGCCGGGGGCTTGGCCCCTCCGGCCTCACGGCGCGCGCGGCGTGTGCGGGTCTGGCGCATCTGATCCTCCTCCAGCCGCCCCAAAACCACCGGGCCTGCCCCGGAGCGGGGGTGGGCGGCGAGATGCGACCTGCCGGGCGCGGCCAGGAGGCGGGCCGCACGCGAAGCGCCGAAATGCAATGGAGGAGCCGGTCCGCAGGATCGGCTTGCGGAACGCCGGGCCGGGCCCAGAAGGGAGCGCCGCCCACCCGCGCGACAGGGGAAGGTCCATCATGAAGCCGCTGCGCAGCAGCGTCCGCCGCCCCGCCAGCGATCGTTACCGAAAGGCCGGGACGCAGCGCGGCCCGGTGCCGGCGGCGAAGGCGGCGGCATAGAGCGCGGTCGCGCCGCAAGGCGCGAGGCGGCACCGCGATCCGGAGTCCTCGAGAGATTGGTCAGCACTTACGGGCCGGACGCTCCCCCTTGCCTTCGCCGGCCCTCGCTTTTCTCGGCCTTCTCGCGATCGGACTTAGCGCGCTGACTATTTGGAGCGCCGCACCGGCGCGCGGTACAAGCGAGCCTCGTGGTGCCCGTCCGATTCAACCGAACAGGATTGTCGGGCATGACGGCGGTAACGCGCACCCTGCAAATCTGCTTATCCGGGGTGCGACGCAGACGAATGGAACGCCCGATGCACGCCTATTTGCAGATATATTTCCCGATCATGGCCGCCGTGGCCGGCGCAGGCCTCGGTATCGCGGCGATCATTCGGGCCGCGTGCGAGGGCACCGCGACGATCATCCGGGCTCGCCGCGGCGACGCGCCACCTCCTGCTAGCCGATCCGCCCTGCACGGGCTTCATCGACCTCTTCTCCGGCACCGGCGGACTGGTGAAAGGGGTATGAAAGACTGATTGCGGCGCGCGATACCCGTTCGGTTCGGTCCAGATATACCGACGCGCATAAAATGGTGGGAATAGCGAACGCGCGCCCGCCGCAAAGCCCCGTTCCCCGATGAGAAGGCCGCCCAGCCGACTCTAATATCGGATGAAAAATATCTGCTGCACGGCCGCGCCTGGCTTCTCACGCGCGACCCGATCCTGCCGCGCGACGAACGCATCGGTGCGCGAACCGGGATACCCAGTTTCGCGATACCCGGCGACACTGGCCATATAGGCGCGTGTCTCACCGGGAAGCCGGGAACGGCCCGCGAGCCAGGCGGAATAGCGCGCCGGCCCCGCATTATAGGCGCCGAACAGCCCCGGATAGCCGAAGCGGTCATACATCAGCCGCAGATAATAGGTTCCGGCCAATATATTGTCGCGAGGCGCATGGGGATCGCTCCCAAGACCGAGCCGCGCGCGCATGTCGGCCCATGTCCCCGGCATGAGCTGCATGAGGCCCATCGCCCCGGTGCGACTGACGATCGGGCGGCCGTCCAGCGTCGTGCGTCCGCCGCTTTCGGCGCGCATGACGCGCTCGATCCATGCGACGGGAACACCGTAGCGCGCAGACGCTTCCTCGATATAGGGACGCCAGCGATCGACCGACTGCGCTTCGGCGGGCGAAGCCGCGACCAGCGCCAGCGCGGCAAGAGCGACCCTCACCGCCGCCATATCAGCCGTGCCTTGCCGACAATATCGTCCGCCTCCGTAACGCCGAAATAGCGCCCGTCGAACGACGCGGGACTATCGGTCATCAACAGGAAAACCTCGCCCGTCCCCAACTCGGCGCATCCCGACCACCACGGCATCGGCCGCCCCGCGCCGTCGCGATCGAGACGTCGCGCGACCAGCCGCCCGTTGACCCTCACGCGCGCGCCAGCGGCGCACACCTCGTCGCCCCCCGCGGCGGCAACGCGCTTCACCAACGGCACGTTCGCCGGAAGATAATGGCGCCGCGCCGCGAACAACCGGAACTCGACCGGCAGGCGCGCGATCACCATGTCACCGCGCGCGAGCTGCGCGCCGTCGCCGACCGCATAGAGGCCCACGGGCGCGCTGGCGCTGGCGTTCCATAGGAGACGCGGGCGCGGCGGCGCGAGCAGCGTCGCGGCAAGCGCCGCCGCGAGGCCGGCGCAGCCGACTATCCACGGCGCGCGCCGCCGCCGCTTGGCTGGTGCCGCATCAATCACGGCCGTGCGCCCCCGCCCGTTCGAGCGACCAGGCGTCAAGGTCATCGATATGGTATCGGACGCGCTGGCAGGGCCGGAAAAAGCGCGGCCCGGTGCCGTTGGTGCGATGCACCTGCAGGGTCCGCAGCGAGACGCCGAGATAATGGGCGGCCTGCTTGGGACTCAGAAAGGGGGAGCCGCGCCTGGCCTCCTTCGCGCGTTCGATGCTGTCCTGCTCTTCCATGCTGATTCCTGCTCCGCAGCGCCACGTCGGCGAAACCGGAAACATGGGCGATGGCGCGGCACCGCGGAGGTGTCGGATTCGCCAAAGCGCAAATCCGACACCCCTCGCGAGCGGCCCGGATCAATCAGGATGGAGGGGTGGCCTCACCTCCTGAGGGGGGGGAGGTAGGAGGTGAGGTTGCGGTGGTTACGCGCGCATGGGCCAAGGGTTCCCCGGCGCGCATCGACGCCATGATTCAGGACCCGCGGTTCCTGCACGATTTGGCGTCGCTCACGATTGCCGCGGCCAGCCCTTCGCCGACGATCCAGTGCGCGCGATCGAGGTGCGATTGCCAGCAGTGCCTGGCGCCGGCTGCGTCGGCGGCGACATCGAGGTCCAGCACCTCCAGCGCCACATCGGTCCAGTCATATTCGTCGCGCTCGGCGTCGAGCAACCGCGCATAGGTCAGCATCTGGACGCGATCGTAATCGGTCATGGTCAGGCCGTCCGGCGCCCGCTCCGCGATGCCGACCCGGCATCCGTTCAGAAAAACCGCCATTCGTTCCCCTATCCCTATCGTGCGCAGGCTCATTCGTTTCGCGTATTATAGTGCATAGCATTAAAATGCTCGTCTGTCCTCTAAGATCAGGATGGATATAAGGCGTCTCGTTGGCGGCAATGTGCATCGCTACCGCAAAGCTGCGGCCCTCAGCCAGGAAGAGGTAGGGGCTCGCATGGGCGTCGATCGTGCCCATGTCAGCCTGATCGAGCGCGGCGAGCAGAATGCGACCTTGCTGACGATCTGGAGCCTTTGCGAGGCACTGGGAGTTCGTCCGCGAGACCTGTTCGACGAAGCCAATTATGGTTCGGACGATACTGCCGATCTGTGAAGCCTGGTCGAGCCGGACAACATGATTGCGGGACCGCCCGCCCATAATCGACGGGAAGAATCGACAAGTCGGCGCGCAGCCGATTTGGTCGATTCCCCGCGGCCGGGCCAATCGCTTGCGCGAACGAATGTCTCGCCGATTACTCGCAAGGATGACCCCTCGGCCAAGGCGTCAATAACGCGCAGCATTTGCACGATACGATAGAAGCGGGATGTCGCCCTATGCGGCGCGAGCGGCTGGCCGCGCGCGAGAGCGACCAGCCGCCGGAAGTCAGTTAGCTGCCTCGGCGCCATGGCGACAGTGAAAGGGAATATCAACTGGTCGAGCGGCGGTGATCGGCTTCCCATAATGTCGAGCCGAATGCCGTGGTGAACTCCGCCGATGACGGCATGGAGGCATCGATCGCCGGCAACCGCCAAATAGGGCGTGACCGAGAGGGCGCGAGGCGCGCTGGCCGCCCCCGTAACGGGCCTCGCTAGCAGAACGGATGGGTCGAACGCGCCCGACCACAGCAGGCGGGCGCTGGGCGCAGAGCGGACCGGCGTTTCAGCGAAAGTGCAGCCCCCAGCGCGCGACGAACGCGCTATCGGCAACGACCAGTGCACCGTCGCCCGGATCGGCCCTGTCGGGATAGGCGGGATCGCGGCGAAGCAGCTCCCATGCGAGGCCACGCGCGCCGGTCGCTGCGAGCCCGGAATAGGCGCACGCGTCGCGCCAACTCCCACGAGGGAGGATCGGGCGCGCCTCAATCGCGCGCATGATCGCGCTGCGCGTGGACATAGGTGCGAAGGGCGTCGGCCTGATCGGGCCGCAGCGCATCGACGGCCGCGACATGGTCGGGCCTTTCGCCCGCGAGCAGCCAGGAGGGGCAGCGCCCTTCGACATTGCCGAGATTGGGACGATGCTGGGCGTAGCCGACCAGCGCGGCAAGATCGGGGTCGAAGTGCCGCGCAACCTCGGGCGGATAGACCAGCCATTGCAGTTCGAACGGCTTGAGCCAACCGAGGCAATAGCTGACGATGATCCCGCGCCGCGGTTCATCGCTGACATTGGCGCCCGCGCCGTGGAGCGTCCCGCCGAGCCAGACCAGCGCGTCGCCGGGTTCGCACGTCGCGGCGACGGCCGCGCTCTCGCTCGCATCGCCGTCATAGGTGAGCCGATGACTGCCCGGCCAAAACCGGGTCGCGCCGTTCTTCGCCGTGAAGGGCGACAGCGGCCACATGACATTGACCTGAAACTGATGCCCACCCTTGATCGCGGGCCAAAGGTCATGGTCGCGGTGCGCATATTGTGCGAGCGCGCGGGGGTGAATTTCGACGGCCTGCGTGAGATTGAGCGCGATGCGGTCGCAGTTCGGCGACAGAATGCTTTCGACCAGCGGAAGAATGGCGTCGTGCATCACCAGCGCGCGGGTTGCCGGTGCGCGGGTGAGCAGCCGCCCGAACCGCTTGGTTCGCTCGCCGAAGAAGTCGCCGACGCAATAGGGCGTCGCCGCGAAATCATAGTCGAGCGAAGAGTCTATCGCGTCGATCTGGTTGGCTGGGACCAGATTGCGGATGACGCAAAAGCCGTCGCGGTCGAGCCTGACGGGTGCGCTATCGGGGGAGAAAGGCCCGGTCATGCCGCCGATCCCGCCGCGATCGTTTCCGGCAAGGCAGGAAGCGCATGGAGGCCGTTCGCTTCGAGATGGGTGGGAGTCGCCGGCTCGATCGTCACGGCGAAGGCGCCGAGACGACCGCCGCCCAAATCCTGCCCCGGTCCCAACGCTTCGCCGTGCCAGCCCATTGCGAGGACCTGTTCGCGGAAGCGCGCGGTGACGACGCCGGTAAAGCGGTTGATGCCGCGGTCGAGCGCATGATCGACCATCGCGCGGATCAGCCCGTCGCGAAGCCGCAGCCGTTCGGGCCGCAACAGGTTGGGCGGCAGGCAAAGCCGGGTGATCTCGAATATGTCGGGACCGACCGGAACGCCGTCGGTGCAAAGCCGCTCGAACAGGGTGCCGAGCAGATGCGGCCGCGTCGAGGGCAGCAGCCGCATCGACGCCAGATGACGGCCGGCGCGATCGGCGGCGATGATATAGGTGGCATAGGCGTCGTCGAAACGGTCGACCTCAAGCCGGTCGTCAACGACGGTCAAATCCCAGTCGAGCAGGTCGATGAACAGCCGCTTGCGGTCCTCGAACATGGATTCGAGCAAAGGCTGATCGGCGGGCGAGCCGAGCCCTTCGACGATATGGATCATTGGTGTCGCTCCCTTGCGTGTGGTCACGCGAGGAAAGCGAAACTTGCCGCCGAATATCAGGTCGCCAGGTGGCGATGTTGACGCGGCGCAATTTCGTGGATGCCGATCTCGCCGTCGAGGACGGCGGCCAGAACGAGCTGGGTGCGGTTTCCGACGTCGTAGCTGGCGCAAGCGCCTTCGATATAGGTCTTGATGGTCGCCGGGGTCAGGCCGAGGATGGTCGCAATGTCGGTGTTGCTCTTGCCTTGTCCGGCAAGCACGACGCAATCGCGCCAGCGGGGACGAAGGCGGGCGACGCGGACTTGCCGAAGTCGCCCGCCGTTCACGATCCGCCGCGCCTTCTGGAAGGCGAAACCGCCGATCGAGTGAACGGCGTCGAGCTGGTGCTGAAAGCCTCCCCGCTTGCGCGGGGAACAGAAGTTGCACGATCCGCTGCGCTCGCCCAGGACAAAGGCCGGGACGGTGATACCGTTGGTAACGCCATGATATTCTCCGCGTTCGAGAAAGGCCCGGTGCCGCGGCCCGAGTTCGATCAGGCTCGCAATCTCGCACCATGTAAAGCAGGCGTTGGCGGCGATGCAGGCGTGAATGACCGGATCGTCACGATGATAGAGGCCGGCAAAGTATTCGACGGCATAGTCGGGCGGATAATTGTTCATGTTGATCAGGCCAGACGAGCCGACGCGGTGATCGTCGTGATGGATCATCGCATAATAGCGATAGCCCATCTCGTGCGCGACCGCTCCGAGCGCGCCGTCGATCGCGGGCAGGTCGTCCGCCTTCTGGATTTCAACAAGAAATTCCGCCGCGAGGCTCAGCGCACGCGCGTCCAGACCTTTGTTCTGCAGAAGATTGCCGCCTTGCAACCCTTCACCTCCAGTTTGCCGTCCCCCCGGAGTGCCAGATAGCCCTTCGCCGCGCCTTCGCCCGCTTCAGGGTCATAGAGCGGGCCGCCTTTCCACTCGGAGGGGCCGCCCGCGAAGCCGTGCAGCACGACCAGCCCTTTGAGCCGCCGGTCGCGCAGCGCCTTGTCGGGGTTCTTCACGTCTCGATGGTCGGGATTGGCACGCAGGGGAGCGGCGTCGGCCACCTTGCCGCAGAAGGCTGCGCCGCAGCGATAGATCTCGACGCGTCCTCCCTGGCTGCCGGTCGACCACAGACCGGTGATGGCGCCGCTCCCCTGCGGTGCTGCTGCCGCCACCCCTCCCGCAGCGGCCGCGATGAACGAAACTGAGAATAGAAGCTTCCGCACGACCAACCTCATTTCGGCATCGGCGCGACGAGCGGCGGCGAAATCGTCGCGAGAGCGCGCTGCGCCAGCGCGCGGTCGTCCTGCTGCCAGGGATGAAAGTTCGGACGAAAATAGGCGAACAGGTCGCGCAGCAGGAGGCGCATCAGACCGGGCGTTCCATAGAGGTAGGAAAGCAGTCCTGCCCACGTCCGCAGGTTGTGCTTTCCATCCTGCCTCAACAGGTCGGCGGTGTTACGAAAGACGACGTAATGGAAGCGGACACCAGCCGCGAGCATGGTGAAGCTCCGCAAGGTCCAGCGCCGGAACGGCGAACGATCACGCGTCGCGAGCAACAGCGTGTCGTATGCCACCGCCTTATGTTCGATTTCCTCGATCGCGTGCCAACGCCACATGCGCTGCGCTTCTGCATCGGCACCTGAGAGATGTGCGGGATCGGCCAGAATGGCATTGGCGAGCGTCGCGGTGAAATGTTCGAGCGCGCAGGTTCCGGCGAGTTGCATGATCGGCGGACGGCGCTTGGCCCAGGCGATCGTTCGTGCCGCACGATCTTCCGATGAAGTCAGGTCATAACCTGCATCGCGCGCCTGTCGATTGAAGAAGACATGCTCCCGCGAGTGCGTCGATTCCTGAAAGATGAAATCGTCGATCTGCTGCTGGAGCGCTTCGGGCGCTTCGTCGCGATAATGGCGCACCGCCGACATGAAGAATTTCTCGCCGACCGGGAAAGTCGAGGAAAGGGCATTATAGAAAGCGGTCCGGGCAGGATCGCCACCGTGCCACCAACGGCGCGGCAGCATGTCGCGGCCGAATTTCCAGTTGCGCTTCTCGATGACGAGGCCGGACGGGGTTTGCGACATATCGCTCATCATGGTCTCCTTGTCGTCGGTCGGAAGATGGCCGCCGCCCGGCCGGGGTGACAGAACGGCGGCCGAGTTTCCCTCCGGAGTTGAGGGGAGTGCCCGAGAAAGCTGCGAACGAACCTTTCCGAAAAACCGGGCCGATGTTTGCTCGGGAGCAAACAGACATCGGCCCGAGGTGTCCCCCAGTGGTGGGCGGAGAGGATCAGAACTTCTTCGAAATGCTGAACCCGATGATGCGAGGGTCGAGCGTGAAGACGTTAGTCGTCAGGCCGCTGTCGTCGCTGTTCAGGAAAGCATCGGTGATCGGCGTCGAATTGAATACATTTTTCACATATGCTTCGATCGACAGGTCATCGGGACCATCGACGCGCAGCGAGATGTTGAAGTTCGTCCAGTCGCGCAGACGGTCATAGGGTGCTAGATTATAAACGCGAGCCCAGCTCTTCGCCTGCCAGTACCCATCGCCGCGAATTGTGGCGCTCCAGTCACCGTCGAAGGGAATGGTATATTCCGCGCCAAGGTTGACGGTCCAGCGCGGAGAGTTGGGAAGTTCTTTACCCTCCAGTTCGGTATAGAAACCGGCGCCCCCGTTGATCTCCGGATAGTTCGCGACATCATAGAGTTGCCCCGTCGCAGGATCTTTCAATTGCGGTCCGAAAAGCCCGTTGAGCAATCCGTTCAAACCTCCGCACACATTCCACACATATTGAGCAGCATTGTAGTTCTTATACCAATTCTCTACGACTTGAGTTGGCGCCACGCAGTTCGAGGGCAATTGGACCCAGGGTTTGAACACCGTATAGTCCGGATTGCCAAGAGTCCGATTCATCGGATCGATCGACTGTGCGCCCTTACCGATCCGCGTCTTAAGATATCCCACATTGGCGTTAAAGCGCAGCCGGTCGACTGGCTCGAAAATCGCTGAAAGCTCTGCGCCCCAAACCTTGGCGTCGAAATTTTCATTGACTGCGGTTCGGTCGCGAATTTGAGACACTTGGTAATTGCTATAATCATAATAGAAGGCACCGGCGTTGAGCGTGAGTCGCCCGCCCATCATCGTGTTTTTCATGCCGATTTCGAACGCGTTCACGAATTCTGGTTTGAACGTTGGGCCGTAATTTACCGCCGTCAGTTCAAGGACGGGGAGAAAGCACACGCCAAACGAACAATAGAATTCAGTGTCATCGAACACCTGCTGCGAGATCTGGCCCGCGTCCAACAATTGTTGGCCCGTCGCAAAACCCGGCGTCGGAGGATTCGCACCGCCAGCCTTATAGCCGCGGCTGTAGAAGGCATAAAGCAGCGTTTGATCGGTGAAGCTCAACTGCGGCTTCCAATCCAGACCGACGCGACCTGTAAACTCGCCCCAGCGTTGGACAATGTCGGGATCTGCCGGATAGCCAATGCCCGTCAAGCCACCCGCATAGATGGTGGGCGCTAAAAGCAACTGACTCGGAACCGGCGTGAACCGCTTTTTGTCGCGCGTATAGCGTAAGCCGGCGGTCAGCTTGAGGTCGGGATTGATCTCGTAATAAGCCTCGCCGAACGCGGCCCAGCTTTCGAGCTTATAGGGGTTGGAACTGCGGAAATAATTATGCCCTTGGCCATCAATGTTCTCGACCGGGTTCGGGTCAATATAGGGACAGCGGGAATTTTCGATCGGTATCAGGGGATAGTTCGCGCCGGTAAAGTTAGGCGAAAAGTCTTGCAGGCCACATTTTGTGATATCATTCGTCAAATTAAACGGAAACAAACGCGCCAACGCTGTGAGGACGTTGCTCATCACATAATAGTCATTCTGCGTTCGAAACTTAGTATAGTTCCCACCAACGCTGAAATTGAACGGCCCGTCGAAGGAGGATTGGAGCCGCATCTCCTGCGCGAACTGCTTCGAATAGGCCGAAGAAACATCGAAGGTCGCCAAGGTATCGGAGCAACCAATCTGCGGATCGCAAAGAATCCCGCCCGGTGCTAGATTGCGGTTCGGGCTGATCACATAGCCTGCGGGTGTGTACCTCATGAGAGTCGACGTGTCGTTGAAGATTGGTAGGGTGTTGAAGCGATTGTAGTCTTGGAAACTATAGACCTTGTCCCAGTTCCATGCGGTCTGCGATGACAGCATCAAGCTGTCCGAGAAATCGATATCGAGGTTCAGGGAGAGAATATCCGAGCTGGCACGATAGCGAGGGTCACGAACGGACGCTATTTCGCGCAGGTCACGCGATTGCATTAGACCACCGTATGGGTCCTTATAACCGAGCAGTCCGACCTGAAGGTTAGTGACGGGATCATAGCCTACAGGGCCCAAGATATTAGCTACGTGCAAGCCGCTAATATAGGCAACCCCCAACCCGTTGGGGGTTCCAAAGGCTGCATCGTCATAGAGGCTGCCCGCCTTACAACCCGTGGAAAGATAGGCTCGCCGCACTTCGTTAAACGAACCATCGGCTGGACCGGTTGAAGTTGATCCAATCATATCGGGACTGTCATCGCGGTGGCATAGCTGTTTTCCGGTGCGCGAGCGGTTGTCCTTTTCGCGGAAACGCTCCCAGATGAAACTGCCGCGCAGCCAGTCGTTCTCGAAGCCGAGTGTCGTGCGGAGCGACCAAAGGTCGCGCCCGTTGACGCGGTTCTTAGTGACGGAATTATAGTCATATCCATCGCGGTCGGTCATCGAGCCGGCGATACGGAGGCCAAGTTGGTCTGGAACGATAGGGATATTGAGCATCCCGGTCATGCGGCGGCTGTCGTAATTGCCGACCTCGCCCTTGATGTTACCCTCGAACTTGTTCAGCTTAGGCTTGGCGGTGATGAGGTTGATGACGCCGCCCGTGGCATTGCGACCATAGAG
>NZ_JBOHHU010000103.1:0-14275 GCF_050725615.1 Sphingopyxis sp. | reverse complement strand
GGTGCGGCGGGTGCGGCCGGCGCGGCGTCGGTCAGCAGCATCTCGCTCGGCGCTGCGGGCTCCTGGAACCAGCTGTGGCGGCAATTGGCGCAGCGCACGGTGCGCCCGTTGGCGCCGATCGCCGTATCGGGAACGACGTAACGGGTGTGACAGGCGGGGCAGGCAAGGATCATGGTCCCCCTCTAAACACGGCGATTCGCGCGTGGCAAGCGCTGCGTCGCGCGTCGCCACCCACTCGCCGCTTGTCCTTGTGGAGAAGGCGTGCGACAGGCGGGCGCATGGGCGCCGACGCTGCACCTTTGCCACGAACTTTCCGGGGCGCGCGCCGACGTGCGGTGACGCCATGACGGACGGCGCCAGCCCGCGTCCCGGCGGCGCGATGGTCGAGTTCGACCGCGTCGGACTGCGCTACGGCCCCGATGCCGAAATCCTCGCCGATATCAGCTTCAACCTGCAACCCGGCAGCTTCTATTTCCTCACCGGCCCGTCGGGTGCGGGCAAGACGTCGCTGCTCAAGATGCTCTATCTGGCGCAGCGGCCGAGCCGCGGACTCGTGCGGCTGTTCGGCGAGGATCTGGTCAACATGCCACGCCACCGCCTGCCCGGCTTTCGCCGCCGCATCGGCGTGGTGTTCCAGGACTTTCGCCTGATCCCGCATTTGAGCGCGCGCGACAATATCGCGCTGCCCCTGCGCATCGCGGGGGTCAGCGAGGAGGATCTGTCGGGCCCGGTCGGCGAGATGCTGAGCTGGATCGGCCTCAACGAGCGCGCCCACGCCTTTCCCCCGACGCTGTCGGGCGGCGAGCAGCAACGCGTCGCGATCGCCCGCGCGGTGATTGCGCGCCCGCAACTGCTCGTCGCCGACGAGCCGACGGGTAACGTCGATCCCGAAATGGCGATGCGGCTGTTGGGGTTGTTCGAGGCGCTCAACCGGCTCGGCACCACCGTCGTCGTCGCGACCCACGACATTCACCTGATCAGCCGCATCGACAATGCGCAGATGATGCGGCTCGAGAAAGGCCGGCTCGCCGACCCCACCGGCGCCTTGCGCTATCCGCCTGCGAACCGGGTGTGACGCCTTGATCATCCCGCGCGTTCCCGTCCAGCACCGCCGCCTGCTCCCCGATCGCCGCCTGTCGGGCCCGACGCCGTGGGTGATCGCGATCCTGATGATGCTGACGTTGCTCGCCGCCGGCGCCGGGGTTGGCCTCGCCCGCGCCGCGAACAATATCGGCGACGCGATTGCCGGCCGCGTCACGGTGCAGATCGTCACCGCCAATCCGGTGACCCGCGCCGAGCAGGCCGCCGAGCTGCGCCGCCGCGCCAGCGCCGCGCCGTTTGTGCGCGATGCCCGCCAGGTCGGGCAGGACGAACTGCTCGCGACGCTCGGCCAATGGCTCGGCAGCGCGGGCGGCGACGATCCGGTGCTGCGCTCGCTGCCCCTGCCCGCCCTCGTCGACATCGACTTCGTCGGCGGCGAGCGCGCCGGCCAGCTGGCACAATTGCGCGCGCTCGTGGCGCAGGCGGCGCCGGGTGCGCGCGTCATTCCGCACGCCGAATGGCTCGGCCCGGTCGCCCGGCTGATCCGCAGCCTCGCCTGGGTCGCCGCCGGTCTCGTCCTCTTGATGACGCTCGCCAGCGGCGCGGTGGTGATTATGACCGCGCGCGCCGCGCTCGGCACCCATTATGCGACGATCGAGATGCTCCACCTGATCGGCGCCACCGACCGCCAGATCACCCGGCTGTTCCAGCGCCGCATCGCCATCGACACCGCTTATGGCATCGCGCTGGGCAGCGTCGTCGCGGCGGCGATCATGCTGCTGATCGGCTGGCAATGGTCGGGGGTCACATCGGGACTCGCCGCGACGGCGTCGCTCGGGCCGACGGGCTGGGCGCTCTTGCTGGCGCTGCCGCTATTGGCTATCGCGCTCGCAGCCCTGACCGCGCGGCTCACCCTGCTCTCCGCGCTCAAGAAGATTTTATGATCAAGCGCCTCATTTCCCTCCTGTTCCTGGCCTGGGTGCTCGGTTTCGCGTGGTTCGCGCTGCTGCCGCCGCTGCCCGCCGCGAACCAGAAGACCGATGCGATCGTCGTGCTGACCGGCGGTCCGGGGCGCATCGACCGCGCGCTCGAACGCCTCGAGGCGGGCGACGCCAAGCGCCTGCTGATCAGCGGCGTCGCGCGCGAAGTGAAACCGCGCGAGCTCGCCGCCGAATATAAACGGCCGCAGCAATTGTTCGATTGCTGCATCGCGCTGGGGTTCGAGGCCGAGGATACGCGCTCAAACGCGACCGAGGTCGCGACCTGGGTTGCGCGGCGCAACTACAAGAGCGTCCGCCTGATCACCACCGACTGGCATATGCGCCGCGCCGAATATGAAATCGGCCGCGCGGTCGGCGACAAGGTGACGATCATCCCCGACGCGGTGCGCAGCCAGCCGAGCTTCGCGACCCTGTTTCGCGAATATCATAAATATCTGGCCGGCCTAGCGGGCGGGCTGCTCGGGCTCTGATGCGCTATACCATCGCCCTCATCCGCTCGATCCTGTTCTGGCTGCTCTTCTTCCTGATCAGCAGCTTCAGTTCGATCGGCGCGGTCATCTCGCTGCCGATCTCGCACAAGGCGACGATCTGGTTCGTGCGCGTCTGGGCGAAGGGGCACCGCCTCTTTTGCCGTTTCGTGCTCGGGCACAGGATCATCGTCGACGGCGACATGCCCGACATGCCCGTCCTTTACGTCTTCAAGCATGAGGGCGCGTTCGAGACGATCGAGCAGCCGGGATTGTTCAAACACCCCGCAGTCTTCGCCAAGGAACAATTGTTCAACATCCCGGTCTGGGGTCAGGCTGCGCGCTTTTACGGCCTCGTTCCGGTCGACCGCGACGGCGGCAGCAAGGCGATGCGTGCGATGCTCGCCGCCGCCAAGGCCGCGCTGGCCGCCGACCGCCCGCTCGTGCTGTTCGCCGAGGGCACCCGCGTGCCGCATGGCGATGCGCCGCCGCTGCGCGCGGGCTTTGCCGGCGTCTACCGGATGCTCGGGGTGCCGGTGATCCCGGTCGCGGTGGACAGCGGCCTCGCCTATCCGCCGCGGCGCTGGGTCAAATGGCCGGGCACGATCACCTACAAGGTCGGCGAAACCATCCCCGCCGGCCTGCCGCGCGAGGAGGCGGAGGAACGGGTCTGGCGCGCGATCAATGCGCTGAACCCGCCGGACGCGTTGCTGGCGGGCTACAAAGCCCCGCAAAAATAGTCGTCGCCCCCGCGCAGGCGGGGGCGACGTGCCTTAATGCCGCCGCCCGAAATCGGGCGCGGCATCGTCCTGGCCCTGCTCGATGATCGACCGCCGGATCGCGCGCGTGCGCGTGAACCAGTCCTCGAGCTTCGCGCCGTCGCCGCGGCGGATCGCCTGTTGCAAGACGGTCAGATCCTCGTTGAAGCGCTGCAAGGTCGCGAGCACCGCATCCTTGTTCGCGAGGAAGACGTCGCGCCACATCACCGGATCGCTCGCCGCGATGCGCGTGAAGTCGCGGAAGCCGCCCGCCGAATATTTGATCACCTCGCTCTCGGTGACCTCTTCGAGTTCGCTCGCGGTGCCGACGATCGTATAGGCGATCAGGTGCGGTAAGTGGCTCGTCACCGCGAGCACCATATCATGGTGCGCGGCGTCCATGACGTCGACCTTGGCGCCCAGCGCCTCCCAAAAGCCCGTTAGCGCCGCAACAGCGCCGGCGGACGCGCTCGCGCCGGGCGTGACGATGCACCAGCGCCCCTCGAACAGGCTGGCAAAGCCCGCCGCCGGCCCGCTGTTCTCGGTCCCCGCGACGGGGTGCGCCGGAATGACGACATGGTGCGGCAACGCCTTCGCCAGCGCCTCGGCGACGCTCGTCTTCGACGAACCGACGTCCGAAATGATCGCGTCGGGCTTCAGCCCCGGCGCGATGGCGGCGGCGGCATCGGCCATCCGCCCGACCGGCACCGCCAGGATCACCAGATCGGCATTGGCGACCGCCTCGGCCGCATCGTCGACGATCGCATCGCACAGCCCCAGCGCGCGCGCTTCGCCGCGCACCTCGGCGCTGGCGTCGTGGCCGGTCACGACGACATCGGGCAGGTGCTCGGCGATCGCCCGCGCGAGCGACGAGCCGATCAGGCCGAGCCCGACGATCGCGACCTTTTCGATTCCCATCAGCCTTCGACCGCGGCGCGGATCGCCGCCGCCAGCCCGCGCGTCTCGTCTTCGGTGCCGATCGTCATGCGCAGCGCATTGGGCAGCCCCTGTCCCGGCAGCCAGCGCACGATATAGCCCGCTTCCATCAGCCGGTTGTAGACCGTCTCGGCGCTGACATCGCCCTCGAACAGGACGAGCAGGAAATTGCACGCCGACGGCACGACACGCAGGCCATGATTGCCGAGGCTTTCGATCTCGCCCGTCAGCCAGGCGCGCCATTCGGCGTTATGGTCGCGGCTGTTTGCGACAAAGTCCTCGTCGCCCAATGCCGCGACGGCGGCCGCCTGCCCCGCACGCGTGACGTTGAACGGCAGCCGGATGCGGTGCAGCGCCGCAATCACCTCCGCGCTCGCATAGCCCCAGCCGATGCGCTCGGCGGCGAGGCCATGGATCTTCGAAAAGGTGCGCGTGACGAAGACGTTGGGCGCGGTCTTCGCCAGCTCCAGCCCGCCATCGTCCTCGTCGACCGACAGATATTCCGAATAGGCCTGGTCGATCACGAACAGCACATCCTTCGGCAGCCCGGCATAGAGCCGCTGGACCTCCTCGCGCGTCGCCAGCGTGCCCGTCGGATTGTTCGGATTGGCGAGATAGACGACGCGCGTCTTGTCGGTCACCGCCGCGAGCAACGCATCGACGTCGGTCGCATAATCCTTGTCGTCGGCCTCGACCGGTACCGCCCCGACGCGCCGCGCCGCGATCTCGTAGACCGCGAAGCCATAGCGCACATAGAGAATCTCGTCGCCGAAGCCGGCATAGGTTCCCGCCGCGAGGTGGAGCAATTCGTCTGACCCGTTGCCGCAAATGATGCGCGCCGGATCGAGCCCGAACTTCGCCGCGATCGTCTCGCGCAGCTCGGTCGCCCCCGGATCGGGATAGCGCGACAGCGCGTCCGCCGCACCCTGTGCCGCAGCGAACGCCGCGCGTGCCTTGTCCCCGGTGCCGAGCGGGTTTTCGTTCGCGCTCAGCTTGATCAGCGGGCGACCGTCGGCGCCGGCCGACTTGCCAGGCACATAGGGGGCGATGCCGCTGATCCACGGCTTGGGGGTGAGGGTCGGGGTGGTGTCGGTCATGCGGCGGCGTTTAGCGCGTGAGCGCCGCGAGTCCAGCACGTTGACAGCCCCCGCGCACCCGCTTAGCTCCGCGCGCATAATGGCGAGCGCGCTCCACCAGATATCGCACCAGAGCGTGACGATCCCCACCCCGCTGCCGCTCGACAGCGGCCAGTCGCTCGACGGGGTCACGATCGCCTGGCAAAGCTATGGCGCGCTGAACCCCGACAAGTCGAACGCGGTCCTGCTCTGCCACGCGCTGACCGGCGACCAATATGTCGCGAGCGACCATCCCGCGACGGGCAAGCCCGGCTGGTGGGCGCGCATGGTCGGCCCCGGCAAGCCGATCGACACCGACCGCTTTCACGTCATCTGCGCCAATGTGCTCGGCAGTTGCATGGGGTCGAGCGGCCCCGCGACCCCCGATCCGGTGACCGGCGCGCCGCTCGGCATGGCCTTTCCCGTCATCACCATCGGCGACATGGTGCGCGCGCAGGCGATGCTGCTCGACCATCTCGGCATCGACCGGCTCCACGCGGTCGTCGGCGGCTCGATGGGCGGCATGCAGACGCTCGCCTGGGCGGCAGCCTATCCCGAACGGCTCGAACGCGCGCTGGTGATCGCCAGCGCGGCGCGCCATTCGGCGCAGAATATCGCCTTCCACGAGGTCGGGCGCCAGGCGATCATGGCCGACCCCGACTGGCAGGACGGCAATTATTACGACAAGTTCTGCATGCCCACCAAGGGCCTCGCGGTCGCGCGCATGGCGGCGCACATCACCTATCTCTCCGAAGCCGGGCTGACCGAGAAATTCGGCCGCCGGCTGCAGGCGCGCGACATCAAAAGCTTCGGCTTCGACGCCGATTTCCAGATCGAATCCTATCTCCGGCACCAGGGGCTCGCCTTCACCGACCGCTTCGACGCCAACGCCTATCTCTACATCACCCGCGCGATGGACTATTTCGACCTCGCCGACCCGCACGACGGCCGCCTCGCGGGCGCCTTTGCGAAAGCGAAGGACGTGCGCTTCACGCTCGTCAGCTTCGACACCGACTGGCTCTACCCCACCGCCGAATCGCGCCGCATCGTCCAGGCGCTGCAGAGCGTCGGCGCCGCGGCGAGCTTCGTCGAGCTGTCGGCGCCCTATGGGCATGACAGCTTCCTGCTCGACGTGCCCGCGCTCGACCGCCTTGTCGCGGGCGCGCTGGGGAGCGGTTTCTGATGGCGCTGCGCCCCGACCTCGCGATCATCGCCGACGCCGTGCCGTCATCGGCGCGGGTGCTCGATGTCGGCTGCGGCGACGGCGAGCTGATGGAGGCCTTGCGCGCCAAGGGCGTCGATGCACGCGGGCTTGAGATCGACCCCGCGAACGTCACCGCGGCGATCGCGCGCGGCCAGTCGGTGGTGCAGGGCGACGCCAACCGCGACCTCGCCGACTATCCCGATGACGCGTTCGATTACGCGATCCTCTCGCAGACGCTGCAGACCACCGAGCGCCCCGATCGCGTGATCGACGAGCTGTTGCGCATCGCGCCGCGCGCCTTCGTCAGCTTCCCCAATTTCGCGCATTGGCGGGTGCGGCTCGCATTGCTCTGGGGCGGACGGATGCCGGTGACGCGGCTGCTGCCGGTCGCCTGGTACGAGACGCCGAACATCCACCATGTCACGGTCAGCGATTTTCGCGACCTGATCGGGGCGAAAGGGATTGGCGTCGCGGCGGCGTGGTATCTCAGCGGCGACAAGCCGGCGAGCGACGCCGCCGCCAGTTGGCGCGCCGAACATGCGATTTTTCTGATCACGCGGGCCTAAGCCCCGCTCAACCCTTCGGCGCCAGCCCGTTCGCCAGCAGGTCATTGGCGACCCGCGCGATCTCCTCGATATCGGCGCCTTCGTCCCACAGACCATAACGCATGCCGAGAAACACGTTCATCCCGCCGATCGCCCAGGCGTGGACTTCGCCGACATCGCCGCGAATCTCGCCGCGCGCGGCCCCCGCTTCCAGACGCTGGCGGACGCGCGCCACGGTGGTTTCATAATGGCGGCGATAGCTGGCGTAATCGACGAATTCGGCCTCGTCGATGATCCGGTAGATTTCCTTATGCTCGCGCACGAAGCCGAGGAAGGATTCAAGCCCGATGCGTTCGGCGGCGATGCCGTCGGGCGCGGCCTGGACCAGCGGGGTCACATGGTCGCGCAATTGCTCGCTCATATAGCGGACGAGCGCCTGGAAGATTTCGTCCTTCGAATCGAAATAGGTGTAAAAACTGCCGAGCGCGGTCCCGGCGCGGCGCGTGATGCCGCTGATCGACGCATCGTGGAACCCACGCTCGCCGAACTCGACCGCCGCCGCATCGAGCAGCTTGCGCAGCGTTCGCCGCCCGCGTTCGGTCCGCGGCACCTTGTCGGGATTGCCCGCCTCGCCCCCCTTGCCGGGCGCGGAAACTCGCGGCTGGTCCATCATCTGCCTTCCCGTCCTCCCCCGTGCCGTCCGTCCCGTCGCTCGAACGACACGGCCAGCGTGGCTTTTTCGCATCACCCGCCGCCAAAAGACAGCCGATAAATTTTCCAAGTTGAAACTTGGTTCATGTTTCATTATTGGGCGAGGCGCGGCTTGGCAAGACCGGGCCCCAAGAAAATAGAGACCCAGAAAATCGATGGGGTGGCGATCTGGCCGCCCCGACAGGGAGAGACATCATGCGCCACACCGCCCGCGCCCTGCGCGCCGCCTGCCTTGCCACGAGCGCACTGTCGCTGCTCGCCTTCACCCCCGCCGCCTTCGCGCAGGAGGACGGAGCGAGCACCGACGATGGCGACGAGATCGTCGTTACCGCGCGCCGCCGCGACGAACGGCTGATCGACGTGCCGATCGCGGTCACCGCCTATTCGGGCGAAGCGCTCGAAAAGGCCGGCGCGATCGACATCACCGAAATCGGCCAGACCACCCCGAACACCACGCTCGAAGTGTCGCGCGGCTCGAACTCGACGCTGACCGCCTTCATCCGCGGCGTCGGCCAGCAGGATCCGGTGTCGGGTTTCGAACAGGGCGTCGGCCTCTATCTCGACGACGTCTATCTCAACCGCCCGCAGGCCGCCGTGCTCGACATCTATGACGTCGAACGCATCGAAATCCTGCGCGGGCCGCAGGGCACGCTCTATGGCCGCAACACCATCGGCGGCGCGGTCAAATATGTGACGAAGCAGCTGCCGCAGGACTTCTCGCTCAAGATCAAGGGCACCTACGGCACCTATGACCAGGCCGATCTGGTCGTCTCCGCCAGCGCCCCGATCGGCGACCTGCTCCGCGTCGGCGGTTCGGTCGCGCGGCTGTCGCGCGGCGGCTTTGGCGACAATCTCACCACCGGCCTCGAAAATTACAACAAGGATGTCTGGGCCGGTCGCGGCACCGTCGAACTCGGCGGTTATGGCGAACCGGTATTGATCCGCATCTCGGGCGATTACAGCAAGGACAAGAGCGATCCGCGCGGCGGCCACCGCCTGATCCCCAGCCTCGCGACCAAGGCCCCGGTCCTCGACAGCGTCTATGACAGCCGCGGCGGCCTCGTCGATCCAAAGCAGGAGATTGAGGCGTACGGCCTCGCGATGAACGTCACCGCTAACCTCAGCGACTCGGTGACGCTGCGCTCGATCAGCGCCTGGCGCAAGGACAAGTCGGCGACCCCGATCGATTTCGACGCGCTGCCTGCGGTCGACGTCGACGTCCCCGGCTTCTATTTCAACGAACAGGTCAGCCAGGAATTCCAGCTGCTCTATGAAGGCGACAAGCTGAAGGGCCTGCTCGGCTTCTATTACCTCGACGCAACCGCCGACACCCTGTTCGACGTCCGCATCTTCAACACCTTTGCCGGGCTGACCGCCTTCACCGAGGCCGATGTCGACACCACGACGCTCGCGGTGTTCGGCGATGCGACCTATGATTTCACCGACCAGCTCAGCCTGTCGGTCGGCGGCCGCTACACCTGGGACAAGCGCGAAGCATCGATCCTGCGCCAGAATTATCTTGGCGGCGGTTCGCCGGTGTTCGGCGGCGCGGGTGTGCCCTTCGGCGCCCCCGGCACCGATTTCGAAGGCAGCCGCAAGTTCAACAAATTCACCCCGCGTGCGTCGCTGACCTTCAAGCCGACCCCCGACCACACGATTTACGCGAGCTATTCGCAGGGCTTCAAGGGCGGCGGCTTCGACCCGCGCGGCGTCGGCGTCAATGCGCCCGCCGCCATCCCGGGCAAGCCGACCGATGCCGAAATCTCGGCCTTCCTCAGCTTCCGGCCCGAACAGGTCGAAAGCTATGAACTCGGGTATAAGGGCAGCCTGTTCGACGGCCGCCTGAACGTCGCGATCGCCGGCTTCTACGCCGATTATACCGACGTCCAGATCCCCGGCTCGGTCGCTTGCCGCGTCGGCGGCCTGCCCAGCTTCTGCGGCGTCGTGTCGAACGCCGGCAAGGCGACCTTCAAAGGCCTCGAGTTCGAGGGCCGCGCGCGGCTCGCCGAGGATATGGCGGCATCGGGCGACAGGCTGACGCTGTCGACCGCGCTCGGCTACATCGATGCGCAATATAAGGAATTTATCGCCAACATCGTCAATCCGGCGACCGGTCGGCCCGAACCAACCGACGTTTCGCAGTTCCGCCGGGTGCAGAACACCCCGAAATGGACCGCCAGCGGCACCCTCGCCTATGCGACCCCGATCGGCGATGGCGACCTCAGCTTCGGCACGACTTTGTCGTACCGCAGCAAGACCAATCAGTTCGAAATCCCCAATCCCTATATCGACCAGAACGGCTTCGCTTTGTGGGACGCCAGCCTGGTCTACACCGCGCCCGAAGGCCGCTGGAGCCTCGGCGTGTTCGGCAAGAACCTGACGAACAAGCATTACAAGACGTCGGGCTATACCTTCATCAACATCAACCCGGTCACCGGCGTGCCGGTCCTCGGCGCCAACGGCCTGCCGACCTCGGCGCTCGGCACCGAAGGCACGCTGACCGCCTTCTACGGCAACCCGCGCCAGGTGTTCGTCACCGGCACGGTCAAATTCTGACCGCAGCCATCATCCTGAAAAAAGGGGGAAAGGGGCGTCCATTGCGGCGCCCCTTTTTTTGTGACCGCGCCTGTCGGCTTCGGGGTGAGAGGCGGACGCCTCTTTCATCGTCATCCCGGGCTTGACCCGGGACCCGCCTTCCTTCTGTCGCCGTCGGATCAAAGACAAGGCAGGCCCCGGGTCAAGCCCGGGGTGACGGAAAACGGAACGGCGCGTTCCCGCCCGAAATCAGCTCCCCAGCGCTGGCGCCCCGCCCGGCGCGACCATGCGTTCGCCGTCGATGACGATCGGGCTCGCCACCCCGTCGATCGACGCGCCCTCGGGGCGAAACCGCATTCCGCGCGCGATCACCTGCGGGTCGGCGAAGACCGCGGCGAGGTCGTTGATCGGCCCGGCCGGCACATCCTGCGCTTCGAGCGCCAGCGACAGCGGCTGAGCCTCCCATGCGGCGATCTTGGCCGCGAGCAACGGAATCAATTCGGCGCGGTTCGCGAGCCGTGCGGCATTGTTCACGAAACGCGGATCATCGGCCCATTGCGGCTCGCCCAGGATCGCACAGAGCTTGCGATATTGGCCATCGTTGCCGACCGCGATCACCAGCTGGCCGTCAGCGGTCGCAAAGACCTGATAGGGCACGACATTGACATGGGCGTTGCCCATGCGTTTCGGCGCCACGCCGCTCGCCAGATAATTGGCCGCCTGGTTGGCGAGCACCGCGACCTGCGAATCGAGCAAGGCCATGTCGATATGCGCGCCCGCACCGCTGACGTCACGGCGTCGCAGCGCCGCGAGGATCGCCACCGCTGAATACATGCCGGTGAAGATATCGGCATAGGCGATCCCGGCCTTTTGCGGCGGCCCATCGGGATCGCCGGTCAGCGACATGAAACCGCTCATCGCCTGGACGATATAGTCATAGCCCGCGCGGTGCGCATAAGGCCCGGTCTGCCCGAAGCCGGTGATCGAGCAGATGACGAGCTGCGGAAAATCGGCGCGCAGCCGCGCCGGATCGAGGCCATATTTGACGAGCCCGCCGACCTTGTAATTCTCGATCACGACATCGGCATCGGCGAGCAGCGCGCGCACTACGGCCTGCCCCTCGGCGCTGGCGATATCGATCGACACGCTCCGCTTGCCGCGGTTGGTGCTGTGATAATAGGCCGCCCCAAGATTCGCCCCGTCGGCGCCGGTAACGAAGGGCGGTCCCCATTCGCGCGTGTCGTCGCCGCCGCCCGGCCGCTCGACCTTGACCACCTCGGCGCCGAGGTCGGCGAGCAATTGCCCGCACCACGGCCCCGCGAGCACCCGCGCCAGTTCGACGACGCGGATGCCCTGCAGCGGTCTTACACCCTGAGGCTCAGGCAAAAGCCGAAATGCCGGTGATCGCGCGCCCCAAAATCAGCGCATGGACGTCGTGCGTGCCCTCATAGGTGTTCACCGTCTCGAGGTTCACCGCATGGCGGATGACATGATAATCGGCCGAAATGCCGTTGCCGCCATGCATGTCGCGCGCCACGCGCGCGATATCGAGCGCCTTGCCGCAATTGTTGCGCTTCAAGAGGCTGATCATGTCGGGGGCGACATGCCCCTCGTCGATCAGCCGCCCGACGCGCAGCGCGGTCTGCAGGCCAAGCGCGATTTCGGTGAGCATGTTGGCGAGCTTCAATTGCACGATCTGGTTCGCCGCGAGCGGGCGGCCGAACTGCTTGCGTTCGCCCGTGTAATTGCGCGCCGCCTCGTAACAGAATTCGGCCGCACCCATCGCGCCCCAACCGATGCCGTAGCGCGCGCGGTTGAGGCAGCCGAACGGGCCTTTGAGGCCCGACACATGCGGCAGCAGCGCATCCTCGCCGACCTCGACGCTATCCATCACGATCTCGCCGGTGACCGAGGCGCGCAGGCTCACCTTGCCCTCGATCTTCGGCGCCGACAGGCCCTTCATGCCCTTTTCGAGCACGAAGCCGCGAATCGCACCGTCGTGCGCGTCGGACTTCGCCCAGACGACGAAGACGTCGGCGATCGGCGAATTGGTGATCCACATCTTCGCGCCCTTGAGGCGGTAGCCGCCCGCGATCTTTTCGGCGCGGGTACGCATGCCGCCGGGGTCGCTGCCCGCATCCGGTTCGGTCAACCCGAAGCAACCGACGAGTTCGCCCGAGGTCAGCCCGGGCAGATATTTGCGCTTCTGCTCCTCGCTGCCATAGGCGTTGATCGGGTGGATCACGAGGCTGCTCTGCACCGAGCAGGCCGACCGGTAGCCCGAATCGATCCGCTCGACCTCGCGCGCGATCAGCCCGTAGCTGACATAGCTGAGGCCGGCGCCGCCATATTCGGGGTCGATCGTCGCGCCGAGCAGGCCGAGCGCGCCCATTTCGGACATGATCTCGCGGTCGAAGCGTTCGTCGAGAAACGCCGAGGTGACGCGCGGCAACAGCTCGGCCTCGGCATAGCTGCGCGCGGTATCGCGCACCATGCGCTCTTCCTCGCTCAGCTGGGCGTCGAGCATCAGGGGATCGAGCGGGTCGAGCGCGACGACGCGCTGCGGATCGGCGAGGGCCATGGAACGGGGCTTTCTCTGTTCGCGAGCGCCCCGGGACCGGAACGCGCGCTACGGGGTGGTCGCGGCCGGCGTCTTTCCGGCCACTGCGGTGACAGGGCCGCCGCGCGGCTCCAATATCGCCGCGGTCTCGATCAGGTCAAGCGCGCGCCGCGCCTCATGGTAACGGCGCGCGTCGATCAGCCATTCGTTCGCCGCGCCCGCACCCGCGCCGGGCATCGCCTCGACCTCGGCGATCGCCTTGTCGGCCATGCCGCCGGCGAGGTAACGGCGCGCGCGGTCGAGGCGCTCGGTGGCGCGCGGCGATTGCGTCCCGGCGGCGCGCACGACGAACAGCTCGCCGAGTTCGCGGCGCAGTCCGGTCCACAGGCTCGCATCGTCGCCGTTGCGCCCGACGAGTTCGGGGGCGATCGTGTCGAGTCCGGCGCGCAATTGTTCGAGCGTGACCGGGTCGCGCGAGGTTTCGATGATCGTCTTGACCGCATTGGGCTGGTCGTCGCCGAAGCGCAGCCGCAACTGCGCGTCGAGATAACCGAGCGACAGTCCGCGATCGAGCGCGCGGCGCACCGCGAAGGCGACGAGCAGCCCCTCGGCGCGCGAGGCATTGCCCGACGCCGACGCGGCCTCGAGCGTGATCCGCGACAGCCGTTGTTCGAGTTCGGCGACCCGCGCCGGCAGCGCATCGGCGCCGTCGGCTGACGCTCCACCAAGCGGCAACTCACGCGCGCCGGTCGGTGCCGGCGCTTCGCCCGCGCCCACGACCGCAAGCGTGCCGCCGGGCGTGGCGGTTTCGACCACCTTCGCCTTCGGCGCCGCGCCGTCGTCCGCCAGCCAGCGGTTCATCGCCCAGCCGCCACCCGCGATTCCGATCAGCAACAACAGCAGCGCGGCGATGGCCAAGCTACGGAAAGATGGCCCTTTGCCCGACGGCTCCGCGCCCAGCCGGACGGGGGTCTCGCTGCTTTCGATTGCCATATGTCTCTTTCAAACGACCTTATTTTTGCGCCTTTTGGCACAAATCATGCGCCGCTGTCACCATCGCCGCGTCGTCGGGGCGCCCCGTAACGGTAACACTGGCCCAGCCGCTCCCCGCCGCAGCGGCGACCGCCGGACTGATCGCGAGCAGCGCCAGATGGCGACGATCGGCCGCGACCAGCTCGTCAATCCGCGCCGCGCTACGGGCCGAATGGGCGAGGATCACCGCCGGCGCGGCGATCAACCCATGCCAGATCGCGGCCGGCTCGATCGGATCCACGGCATAGCAGGGCAGCGCATCCAGCCGCGCGCCCCTGACATCGGGAGCCGAACGGTCGCGCCCGCACAGCCACAGGATTCCCGGCTTTTCCGACGACGTCATGGCGTCGATCAGCTGTTGCGCGTCGCC
>NZ_JBOHHU010000102.1:0-14811 GCF_050725615.1 Sphingopyxis sp. | reverse complement strand
GGCCGCGGCGATGGCTTCGGGGCCGGCGGAGCGGGCAACGGCACCGGCGGCGGCACCCGCCCCGCCTGGCGCAGCGGCGCGATCGCCGACCGCGACTATCCCAGGGCGGCGCGGCGCGCCGAGGTCGGCGGCGAAGTCGAGGTGCGCTTCACGATCGAGGCCAGCGGGCGGGTGAGCCGCTGCCGCGTGACCCGGTCGAGCGGCGACGCGTCGCTCGACGCCACGACCTGCCGCCTGATCGAGGAACGGTTCCGGTTCAGACCCGCGACCGACTCCGCCGGTCGCGCGATCGCCAGCGACTATGGCTGGCGCCAGACCTGGTGGCTCGAGCGGCGCTGATCGCCGATTTCGGGAATATTGGTACAAAGTTGCGACAATATCGCGAACGATTATCAATATCCGTTGACAGTGCGAACGACTCTCAATAGCGGCGCGATCAACCAAACCAACAGGGGGTTATCGTGAAATCATCGACGTCCGCATCTTTCCTCGCGCTCTCCTGCGTCGGAAGCCTGATCAGCGCCCCGGCGCTGGCCGCCGAAGCCGACACCGCGCAGGATGCGCCGGGCAGCCGCAACGACATCGTCGTGTCCGGCAGCCTTGCGACCGAGGTCGAATCGCCCAAGTCGACCGCCCCCGTCGTCGACACGCCCCAGACGGTCACCGTCATTTCGCAGGAAACGCTGCGCCAGCAGAATCTCCTCACCCTTCGCGACGCGCTGTCGACGATCCCCGGCATCACCTTTGGCGCGGGCGAAGGCGGCGGCGGTTATGGCGACTCGATCAACCTGCGCGGCTATTCGGCGAACAACGACATCACCATCGACGGCGTTCGCGACAGCGCGCAGTACAGCCGCACCGACCCCTTCAACATCCAGCAGATCGAGGTCTATAACGGCGCCAACTCGGTCTTCAACGGATCGGGCAGCGTCGGCGGCACGATCAACCTCGTCAGCAAGATCCCCTTCTCGCGCAACGCGACGACGGTGCAGGGCGCGGTCGGCACCGACAATTATTTCCGCGGCGCGGTGGACAGCAACTGGCGTCTGAACGACCTGATCGCGGTGCGGCTGAACGGCATGTACCACCAGAATGACGTGCCCGGCCGCGACGTCGAAAGCTTCAAGCGCTGGGGCGTCGCGCCGTCGATCACCATCGGCGTCGACAGTGACACCAGCCTGACCCTCGCCTACAGCCATCAGGACGACAACAACACGCCGATCTATGGCGTTCCCTTCTTCCTCAGCACGCTCAATGACGGGCCGCTGCCCGGCGTCGACGACAGCGATTATTTCGGCATCGTCAACCTCGACAAGCAAAAGACCAAGGTCGACCGCCTGACCGCCACCTTCCGCCACGCGTTCAGCGACAATGTCTCGGTCCGCAACCTGACTCGCTGGCAGCGGGTCGGTCAGTACAGCCAGACCAGCGCGCCGCAGGGCACCTTCTGCCTCGCCAACAACCAGCAGCCGATCGGATCGATCGCCAACGCGACCACGGGCAGCGCCTGCACCGTGTCGCTGACCAACGTCGTCGATGCCAATGGCGTGTTCCGCACCGCCGCCAACCCGCTGGTGGTCACCGTGGCGCCCGGTTTCTTCCAGCCCAACGGCCCGCGCGGGCTGGTCCGCGATCAGGTCAACAATCTGATCCAGAACCAGACCGACCTGACCGTGGTCAGCGGCGAGAGCGGGGGCATCCGCAACACGCTGGTCGTCGGCGGCTCGATGACGTTCGAGGATTATGCGATCACCACCGCCAGCCTCGCCCGCAACGCGCTGGGTCAGGCGGTCGTGCTGCCGCAGATCAACCTCGCCAATCCCGACACCGTCTACACCGGCCCGATCAACTTCACCGTCACCGCCCGCTCGAAGGCCAAGAGCCGCAA
This sequence comes from Sphingopyxis sp., assembly GCF_050725615.1. GTDB lineage: Bacteria > Pseudomonadota > Alphaproteobacteria > Sphingomonadales > Sphingomonadaceae > Sphingopyxis. Next base: position 12,923 of record NZ_JBOHHU010000102.1, on the reverse strand, counting down.
TCTTGCCATTTATGCGTTCGATACGCTCGAACTCGGCACGATGTTCGAGCTCAACGCGGGCGTGCGCTATGAAAAGGCGCGGTCAGAATTCCGTAACATTCCGCTCGCCACCTATCCGCCGGGCACGACGCCGCTGACCACCGCCGCGCAGGCGATCCAGGTCAGCGACGAAAATCTCTTCTCCTATCGCTTCGGCGGCGTGTTCCACCCGATCGAAAATGTCAGCCTCTACGCCGCCTATGGCAATGCCAAGACGCCGTCGTCGGCGACGGTTCGCCTCGGCTGCGGCGTGATCGCCGCCCCCGGTGGCGCCGATCCGTGCGCGGTCGCGCCCGAAAAAGCCCGCACCTTTGAAATCGGCGCCAAGGCCGAACTCGCCAACAAGAAGCTGCTGCTGACCGCCGCGCTGTTCCGCAACGAACGCAGCAATTTCCGCACCCCGTCGAACGACCCCAATCTGCCGTCGTCGTTGCAGGTGCTCGACGGCCGCTCGCGGGTCGACGGCCTCGCGCTCGGGGTCACCGGCAATGTCACGCCCAATTGGGCGGTCTTCGCCAACTACACCTATCTCGACAGCGAAGTGCGACAGAGCGTGTCGGATTTCTGCCTCGCGACGCCGGGCGCGACCGGCTGCGGCAACAGCGCCGCAATCCTCGATCCGCAGCGCGGCGACCGGCTGATCCAGACGCCCAAGCATTCGGGCAGCCTGTTCACCACCTATGTGTTCCCGTTCGGGCTGCAGGTCGGTTATGGCCTGACCTACCAGGGCAGCTTTGCGACCAACCAGCGCAACGTGCTGCAGCGCACGCGGTTCATGGTCGATGACTATCTGATCCACCGCGCGTTCGTGTCGTACGACTTCAAGAACGGCGTGGTGGCGCAGCTCAACGTCACCAACCTGACGAACGAGGATTATTACACCGGCGTGCGTAACAATGTGAATGCGACGAGCGGCGCCGTGACCGGCGGCTGGGCGACCCCCGGCGACGCGCGCTCGGCGGTGTTCAGCCTCTTCTACAACTTCTGATCGAAAGGGCGGGCGCAGCGATTGCCGTTCCCGCCCTTTTCGCTCTAGAAGCGCCCGCATGATCCGGATCATTCCCGATGTGCTCGACGCCGATGGCGTCGCCAGGCTGCGCGCCATCCTCGACGCCGCGTCGTGGATCGACGGCAACGAAACCTCGGGCCCGCAGGCGGCGCTCGCCAAGCGCAACGAGCAGCTTCCCGAATTCAGCGACGCCGCGGCCGAGGCCGGGCGGCTGGTGCTCGATGCGCTGGGGCGCACCCCGCTGTTCATCGCCGCCGCGCTACCGCTCAAAATCTATCCGCCCTATTTCAATCGCTATGCCGGCGGCGGCACTTTCGGCGACCATATCGACAATGCGGTGCGCCAGCGGCGCGGTACCGATTTCCGGCTGCGCAGCGACCTGTCGGCGACGCTCTTCCTGTCCGAGCCCGACAGCTATGAAGGCGGCGGACTGGTCGTCGAGGGTATGGCCGAGGCGCCGGGGATCAAGCTGCCCGCCGGCCATATGGTGCTTTACCCTGCAACCACCGTTCACCGGGTCGAGCCGGTAACATCGGGCACCCGCATCGCCAGCTTCTTCTGGATCCAGTCGATGGTGCGCGACCAGGGACAGCGCAACCTGCTGTTCGACCTCGACATGGGGGTGCAGGGCGCGGCGATGGGGCTCGGTCAGGGCGACCCGACGGTGGTGCGGCTGACCGGCGTCTATCACAATTTGCTGCGGCGCTGGGCCGACAGCTAGTCGAGCATCGCGGCCCACGCACGCGAGATATATTCGCGGCCATTGGCCAGCACGCAGGCCGCCATATCCTTGTCGTCGGCAAGCGCGATCGCCGCATCGGCACCGAGCACGGTGAGCGCGGTCGCCCAGCCATCGGCTATCATGCAGTTGCGGTGAACGACGGTCACCGACCGCACGCCATTGGTGATCGGTCGGCCGGTGCGCGGGTCGAAGCTGTGCGAATAATGCTGGCCATCGATTTCCAGACCGCGCCGATAATCGCCAGAGGTCGCGATCGCCAAATCGTGGAGCGCGATACGCCATCCGGCGCCGGGCCAGGACGGCGGCACTTCGACATCGACCCACCAGGGCTGGCCATCGGGACGAATCCCCTCCCCCCGCAATTCGCCCCCGACTTCGAGCAGGAAATGGCGCACGCCCTGCGCCAGCAGCCAGTCGGCGGCGAGGTCGACGCCATAGCCCTTGGCGATGCCGGACAGGTCGAGTTGCACGCCTTCGCTGCGGCGGATGCGCCGGCTCGCGGCGTCATATTCGATGCGCGCCGGAGCCTCGCGTGCCGGTTCGGCCTTTGGAATGGCGGCGGCGGGGCCGGCGGGGCCGGCGCTGCCGAAGCCCCAGGCCTCGGTCGCCGCGCCAAGGCCGGGATCAAATGCCCCGTCGCTGCCCGATGCGATGTCGAGCGCCGCCGCGACCACCGCAGCAAACTCAGGCGGGATTTCGTGCCACTCGCCCGGCGGCGCGCGGTTGAAGCGCGCGAGGGCGGACTCCGGCTCCCACTGGCTCATCTGCGCGACGACGCGATCGAACGCCGCCTGCACGCCTTCCGCCGCGCCTGCGGGCGGCGTCACGGCGTGCAGCGACCAGCTGGTCCCCATCGTTTCGCCGGCAAAAGTCTCGATAGTCGCCCCGGCGCCGTGCCCGGCAAAAGCGGCAGGCGTCAGCGCGCGGGGAATCAGGACGCGGTCGGTCAGGGCGCCAGAACTTCCAGCGTCGTGACATAGCTCGCGCGACGCGTCGGCGGCGCGTCGGCGGGCGGCGGACCTTCGCTCTCGCCTTCAGCGCGCGGCGTCGTGACATTCACCCAATACATGCCGGCTTCGGGCCAGATGATCTCAACCTTGCCCTCGGCATCGGTCCGGGTGTCGATCTGGCCGAGCTGGTCGCGATAGCGGATGCCGCCTGGAATGACGGTGACCGGCAGATCGGCGGTCGGCTTGCCGTCGAGCAGGAACTGGAAGGTTGCCGCTTCGCCCGCGATCAGGTCGTTCGGATGCGTCACCGGGACGAGCTCGATGCCCTTGCCGGTCGGCGTGAACAGCGTCGTCGTCGGCTCCCCCACAGTCACGAAAATCTCGTTGCGGTTGTTCGATTCGGCGGTCCGCACATTGGTCGCGCCGGCCGGGATCTTTTCGGCGAGGTTGGCGGTCGTGGTGCCGCGCGGCAGGCGCTCGGTCTTGCCGTTCAGGTCATAGCTGCCCATCACGCCATCGACGACCGAGGCGATCCGCCAGGTGCCCTTTTGCGTCAGATGGACGTCGAAGGTGCTGCGATAACGGCCCGTGGCCTTATTCTCGATCACGGCTTCGCTGCCGTCGGGCGCCCAAGCCTTCAGCGCGTCGAGGCGCATCGGCTGATGCTCGAAATAGAACAGGTCGTTCGACACGGCGGCGTCCACGGTCACCCACACATCATCGCCCGACAGCACCGTCGACGACGGCATCATCCACTGGCGGTGGGCGCTCGCCGGAACCGCGATCATCGCCGCCAGTACGGCGCCCGCCGCAAAACCCCAAAGCTGCTTTTTCATCGTCCTGCCCTTTCGATTGATCAGCGGAAGGCGACCGAAACGGTGCCCAATTCGGTCTTGCCCGCGGCGCGTCCGCCCGCCCCGGCCTTGGCGGGCCAGGTGAAGGGAATACGCAGCAATTCGCGGCCGCCGACCTCGCGCGCGGCTTCGATCACCAGCACATAGTCGCCCGGCGCCGCCGCGCCGAGTTGGGCGCGGGTGAAGCTGATCTTCTGCGCCCCCGGCGCACGGGTCGCGCCGGTGATGCCATTGGCGGGAAAGGTCATGGAACGTCCGGCGGCGCGCCACCACTGGCGCACATCGCGCAGCCATTTGGTGCCCTCGTTCGCCTTCATGTCATGGTCGTACCAGACCGCGACGGTTTTGGGCTTGGCGCCCGCTTTCTCGACCCAGAAGGCGACATAGGGCTTGTGATATTCGGCAACCTTGAGCTGCGGAATATTGACCGTGACGTCCATCGTCGTCGGCGCTGCGGCGAGCACCGGCGCGGCGAGCGCGGCGCTCAGCGTGCCGCCGATCAGGATCGTACGCGTGGCTGACTGCATGGACAAACTCCCTAATGGATGAAGATGATGGCGATGGCGGCCGGGATGGCGAGCCCCGCGCCGACCAGCGGCCAGGTGCTCTTGCGCTTGGCCGAATGGAGCCAGAGCAGCACCAGCCCGGTGAGCCCGAAGATCAGGCACGCAAAGGCGAAGATGTCGATGAACAGGCTCCACTCTCCGCCCGAATTGCGACCCTTGTGGAGGTCGTTGAGATAGGAAATCCAGCCGCGATCGGTGACTTCGCTGGTCACGTCGCCGGTGACGCGGTCGATCGCCACCCATGCGTCGCCGCCGGGTCGCGGCGCCGGCAGATAGACCTCGTCGGCCGACCATTCGGCCTCGCCCGCGCGAACCGGGAAATGTTCCTCGACCCAATCGGCGACGGCTTTGGGCAGCGGCGCCTTGGCGTCGGCAGGCTCCGCCTTCGCCAGCTGGCCCAGCAGCGCGGCCGGAACCTGCGCCGCTTTTTCGGTCACGACCGGCGTGCCCTCGATGTCGGCGGCGTGGTTCAGCGTGAAGCCGGTCACCGCGAACAGCACCAGCCCGATCAGGCTGATCGCCGAGCTCATCCAGTGCCACATATGCAGCTGTTTCAGCCAGAAGGCCTTCCGGCTTTTCCGGGTCGCCGGGCGCTGGGGAGAGGGTGCGTGCATGAGATCGTTCTGAAGAGGAGCGTTGCGCCGCCACTATCGAGAACGATTCTCAATTACAACAACTAATCCCGCATTTCCGGTCGCTTCCATGTGTCCGCCCTAGAGGCTCGGCAGGTCGAGCCCCTTTTCGCGCGCGCAGTCGATCGCGATGTCGTAACCCGCATCGGCGTGGCGCATCACGCCAGTGCCGGGATCGTTCCACAACACGCGCTCGAGCCGCTTCGCCGCCGCTTCGGTGCCGTCGGCGACGATCACCATGCCGCTGTGCTGCGAATAACCCATGCCGACGCCGCCACCATGATGCAGCGAAACCCAGGTCGCGCCGCTCGCGGTGTTGAGCAAGGCGTTGAGCAAAGGCCAGTCGGACACGGCGTCGGAGCCGTCCTTCATCGCCTCGGTCTCGCGATTGGGACTGGCGACCGATCCCGAATCGAGATGGTCGCGGCCGATCACCACCGGCGCCTTGAGTTCGCCCGACGCGACCATTTCGTTGAACGCGAGGCCGAGCCGGTGGCGGTCGCCGAGCCCGACCCAGCAGATACGCGCGGGCAGACCCTGAAATTGAATCCTCTTGCGCGCCATGTCGAGCCAGTTGTGGAGGTGGGCGTTGTCGGGCAGCAATTCCTTCACCTTGGCGTCGGTCTTGTAGATATCCTCGGGATCGCCCGACAGCGCCGCCCAGCGGAACGGGCCGATGCCGCGGCAAAACAGCGGGCGCACATAGGCGGGGACGAAGCCGGGGAAATCGAACGCGTTTTCGACCCCCTCATCCTTCGCCATCTGGCGGATATTGTTGCCGTAATCGGTCGTCGGTACGCCGGCCGCCTGCATGTCGAGCATCGCCTGCACATGCACTGCCATCGACGCCTTCGCCGCCCTGGTGACGGCGGCGGGATCGCTTTCGCGCTTCGCAAACCATTCGTCGAGCGTCCAGCCCAGGGGGAGATAGCCGTTGACCGGATCATGCGCCGAGGTCTGGTCGGTGAGCAGGTCGGGGTGAATGCCGCGACGCACCATTTCGGGCAGGATTTCGGCGGCGTTGCCGAGCAGGCCGACCGAGATCGCCTTGCCCTCGGCATGGGCTGCCTCGATCATCGCAATTGCCTCGTCGATGCTCGCCGCCTGCTTGTCGAGATAGCCGGTGCGCAGCCGCATATCGATCCGCGAGGGCTGGCATTCGATCGCAACGCAGCTCGCGCCCGCCATCACCGCCGCGAGCGGCTGCGCGCCGCCCATGCCGCCAAGCCCGGCGGTGAGCAGCCAGCGGCCCTTGAGGTCGCCGCCATAATGCTGGCGGCCCATTTCGACGAAGGTTTCGTACGTGCCTTGCACGATGCCCTGGCTGCCGATGTAGATCCAGCTGCCCGCAGTCATCTGGCCGTACATCATCAGGCCCTTTTTATCGAGCGCGTTGAAATGGTCCCAATTCGCCCATTCGGGGACGAGGTTGGAATTGGCGAGCAGGACGCGCGGCGCGTTTTCGTGGGTCCGGAACACCCCGACCGGCTTGCCCGACTGGATCAGCAGCGTCTCGTCATCGTTCAGCCGCCGCAGCGTTTCGACGATCCGGTCATAGCTTTCCCAGTCGCGCGCCGCCCGGCCAATGCCGCCATAGACGACCAGTTCCTCGGGCCGCTCGGCGACGTCGGGGTGGAGGTTGTTCATCAGCATGCGCAGCGGCGCTTCGGTGAGCCAGCTTTTCGCGGTCAATTCCGTCCCGGTGGCGGGGCGGATCACGCGGCTGTTGTCGAGACGGGTCATATCTGTCCTTTCGCAAAATCGAGGCAGGCGGCGAGAATGCGCCGCAGATCGGTGCGCAGATCCTCCGCGCGCGCCGGGTCCCACAGGGGAAAGCCGCCATCGGCGAGCGGGCTTTCGTCGAGATAGGCGCGCATCGCGGTCTCCATCTGGATCGCGTGCACGCCGGTTTCGGGGCGGCCATAATGGCGCGTCGTCCAGCCGCCGCGGAAGCGGCCGTCGAGGACCGACGAGCGGTCGCCACAGGCCGCCATGACCGCGTCGCTCAGCGCGGCATCGCAGGTCGCGCCGCCGTTGGTGCCGATATTGAGTTCGGGGAGTTCGCCCGCGAACAGGCGCGGCACCAGGCTGCGGATCGAATGGCAGTCGTAGACGACGACGCGGTCGTGCCGCGCGCGCAGCCGCGCGATCTCCTGCGCGATCGCGGCGTGATAGGGCGCGTGATAGGCGTCGCGCCGCGCCTCGACATCGGGCGCCTCGCCATCGCGATAGAGCGGTTCGCCGTCAAAGGTCTCGGTCGGGCAAAGACCGGTGGTCGCCTGTCCGGGATAGAGCGACGCGCCCGAGGGGTCGCGGTTGCCATCGATCACCGCGCGCGACACATCGGTCCACACGCATGTCGCCTCGGCGAGCCCGTCATAAAGCCGGCGGATATGCCAATCGGTGTCGAACAGCGCGCGGTCGCGCGAGCGATAGGCTGGCAGATATTGCGCCGGAATGTCGGTGCCGCCGTGCGGGAACGCCAGGATCAAGGGCGTTTCGGCGCGCGCGACGTGGAGCCAACTCATCCGGCGAGGCCCGGCAGTTCGCTCACCAGTTCGACCAGCTTGCCCAAGCGGATCATCGCGCTCGCGGCCTCGATATCGGGCGCCATATGGCGGTCTTCGTCGAGCGTCGGCACCTCGGCGCGCAGCGCGGCGCGCACCCGTTCGACCGAAGGACTCGACGTCAGGCCGCCATGGAAATCGCACCCCTGCCCCGCCGCGAGCAATTCGATCGCGAGCACCGCGTCGACATTCGCCGCCATCTCGGCCAGTCGGCGCGCGCCATGTGCCGCCATCGAGACATGATCCTCCTGGTTCGCCGAGGTCGGGATCGAATCGACGCTCGCGGGATAGGCGCGCTGCTTGTTCTCGGACACCAGCGCCGCCGCCGTGACTTGCGGGATCATAAAGCCCGAATTGAGGCCCGGCTTGGCGACGAGGAAGGCGGGGAGGCCCGACAGCGCCGGATCGACGAGCATCGCGGTGCGCCGCTCGGACAGGCTGCCGATCTCGCACAGCGCCAGCGCGATCATGTCGGCGGCGAAGGCGACGGGTTCGGCGTGGAAATTGCCGCCCGACAGCGCCTCGTCCCCAAGCGGACCAGCGCCCGGGAAGATCAGCGGATTATCCGAGACGCCGTTCGCCTCGACGAGCAGGGTCGTTGCGGCCTGGCGCAGCAGATCGAGCACCGCACCCATCACCTGCGGCTGGCAGCGCAGACAATAGGGGTCCTGCACGCGCACATCGCCAAGGATATGGCTGGCCCGGATGCCCGACCCCGCCATCAGCGCGGCGAGCGCTGCGGCGGTTTCGATCTGCCCGCGATGGCCGCGCAGCCCGTGAATGCGCGGGTCGAACGGCGTGTCCGACCCCTTGGCGGCCTCGGTCGACAAGATTCCGGTGACGAGCGCGCTGCGGTAGAGCCGCTCGGCCTCGAACAATCCCGCGAGTGCGTAAGCGGTCGAGAATTGCGTGCCGTTGAGCAGCGCGAGACCTTCCTTGGGGCCGAGCACCAGCGGCGCCAACCCGGCGCCGGCGAGCGCTTCGGCCGCCCCGATGCGGTCATCCCCGACCCAGATGTCGCCCTCGCCGATCATCGCCGCCGCCATATGCGATAGCGGCGCGAGGTCGCCCGACGCCCCGACCGATCCCTGCGCGGGGACGACCGGGGTCAGTCCCTTGTCGAGCATCGCCTCGAGCATCGCGATCGTCGCCGGGCGCACGCCCGACGCGCCGCGCGCCAGGCTGGCGAGCTTCAACGCCATCATCAGCCGCGCGACCGGCACCGGCATCGGCGCGCCGACCCCAGCCGCATGGCTGAGCACGATGTTGCGCTGGAGCGTTTCGAGATCGCCCGCCTCGATCCGCACCGCCGCCAGCTTCCCGAAACCGGTGTTGATCCCGTACACCGCTTCGCCGCGTGCCAGGATGCGCTCGACCGCTGCGGCGCTTTCGGCGATCGCCTGACGGCAATCGGGCGACAGGCGCACCGCGCCGCCCTGATAGATTTCGCGCCATTCGGCGAGGCTGACCGATCCGGGATTTAGCTGCATTTTCCGTCCTTGATGCGCGTGTGAAGCGGGTTGAAACCGATGCGATAGACAAGTTCCGCCGGCTCGCTGATCGTCCAGATCGCGAGATCGGCCGCCTTGCCTGGCTCGAGCGTGCCGATGTCGGCCTGCAGCCCGAGCGCCCGCGCGGCGTTGATCGTCACCGCGCGCAGACATTCGGTGACCGACAGGCCGAACAGCGTCGCGCCCATGTTGAGCATCAGCAGCAGCGAGGTCGTCGGCGAGGTGCCGGGATTGCAATCGGTCGCGAGCGCCATCGGCACGCCGGCGGCGCGCAGGGCTTCGACCGGCGGCTTGTGCGTCTCGCGCATGAAATAATAGGCGCCCGGCAGCAGCACCGCGACCGTGCCCGCCTGGGCCATGGCCGCGATGTCGGCGGCGTCGATATGTTCGAGATGGTCGGCCGACAGCGCGCCATAGGAGGCCGCCAGACTGGCGCCGGCAAGGTGCGACAGCTGCTCGGCGTGGAGCTTGACCGGCAGGCCCGCTGCTCGGGCGGCGTCGAACACGCGCGCGATCTGGTCCGGGGTGAAGCCGATGCCTTCGCAGAAACCATCGACCGCATCGGCCAGCCCGACTGCCGCCGGGATGATCTGCTCGCAAACCAGGTCGACATAGGCGTCGGCATAGCCCTTATATTCGGGCGGGACCGCATGCGCCGCGAGCAGCGTTGTCGCGACGCGGACGTCGCGCGCCGCGCCCAGGGCCCGCGCCGCCCGCAGCATCTTGATTTCGTCGTCGAGGGTCAGTCCGTATCCCGACTTGATCTCGATCGTCGTCACACCCTCGGCGATCAGCGCATCGAGGCGCGGCAGCGCGCTGGCGACCAGCGCCGCTTCGTCCATCGCCCGCGTCGCGCGCATCGTCGATACGATGCCGCCGCCCGCGCGCGCGATCTCCTCATAGGTCGCGCCTTCGAGCCGCATCGCCCATTCGTTGGCGCGGCTGCCGCCGTGGACGAGATGGGTGTGGCAATCGATCAGTCCCGGGGTGATCAGCCGGCCTTCACAATCGATGACCTCCGCCGCATCGGGGGCATCCGCCACATCCCCGACCCAGGCGATGCGTCCGTCGCGGACGGCGATCGCGCCTTGTTCGATCAGCCCCAGCCCATTTCCGGCCAGCGTTGCGATTCGGGCATTGGTCCAGATTCGATCCATAGTTCATTCTTGCCTGATCGCCCGATTATGTCTAGACATAATAATTGACAATGAGGGAGCATTTTTGATGACGGCACTCTGGTTCGAACAGGCCCTGCTACCCGGCGGCTGGGCGCAAGGCGTGCGGGTCGCGATCGACGCGGGCCGCATCGCCGCCGTGGCAACTGGAGTCGCGGCACAGCCGGGTGACGAACGCCACGCCATCGCCCTCCCCGGCATCGCCAATCTTCACTGCCATGGTTTCCAGCGCGGCATGGCCGGCCTCTCCGAATTTCGCGGGCGTCCCGACGATGATTTCTGGAGCTGGCGCGAAATCATGTACCGCTTCCTCGACCGGCTGACCCCCGAGGACATCGCCGCGATCAACGCGCTGGTCTTTGTCGAAATGATGGAAAGCGGCTTCACCCGCGTCGCCGAATTCCACTATCTCCACAACGACGCCGACGGCCAGCGCTACGCCGATCCCGCGGAAACCGCAGGCGCGGTGGTTGCGGCGGCGGAGGAGAGCGGCATCGGCCTCACCCTGCTCCCGGTCTTTTACGCGCATGGCGATTTTGGCGGCGCGCCGCCCGCGCCCGGCCAGCGGCGTTTCCTGTCCGACGTCGACACCTTCGCGACGCTGGTCGAGGCGAGCCGCGCGAAGCTGCCCGCCGACGCCGGTTTCGGTATCGCGCCGCATTCGCTGCGCGCGGTGACCGCCGAAGAATTGGCGGCGATCCTGCCGCTCGCCGACGGCGGCCCGATCCATATCCACGCCGCCGAACAGGTCCGCGAGGTCGAAGCATCGCTCGCATGGAGCGGCGAGCGCCCCGTCGAATGGCTGCTCAACCACGCCGATGTCGATGCGCGCTGGTGCCTCGTCCATGCCACGCACCTGACCGACAGCGAATGCGACCGGCTGGCCGCGAGCGGCGCCGTCGCCGGCCTGTGCCCGGTCACCGAAGCCAATCTGGGCGACGGCATCTTTCCCGCAGCGCGCTATCTCGCGGCCGGCGGGCAGATCGGAATCGGGACCGATTCGAATATCCTGATCGACGTCGCCGGCGAGCTGCGCGGGCTCGAATATAGCCAGCGCCTCCGCGACCGCCGCCGCGCGCTGCTCGGCAGCGAGGCCGTCCCGTCGATCGGCGAACGCCTGTTTCGCGAAGCGCTCGCGGGCGGCGCGCGCGCAACGGGGGCGGGCACCGGGCTCGCCGTCGGGCAGCCCGCCGACCTGTTCACGCTGGCGGCCACCGACCCGGTCTTCGCAGGCGCCGATATGCGGACCATCCTCGATCGCTGGGTCTTCGCCGCGCGCGGCAATGCGATCGATTGCGTCTGGCGCGGCGGACAGAAATGGGTCGCGCAGGGCCGCCATGTCGCCCGCGACGCCGTCGCCGATCGCTATCGCGCCGTGGTCGGCGCGCTGCTCGCATGAGCTTCGACGCCCGCATCCGCGCCGCGATCGAGGGCGATATCCGCTCGGGAGCGCTCCGCCCCGGCGACCGCCTGCTGTCCGAACATGAACTCGCGGCGCTCCACGGCTGCTCGCGCGCGACGGTGAGCAAGGCGATGGGCGCGCTGCATCGCGCCGGGCTGATCGAGCGGCGGCGCAAGGCCGGGTCGTTCGTCGCCGACCAGCATGTCCATTCGGCGGTGCTCGAAGTCCCCGACCTCGCGCAACTGATCGCGGCGCGCGGCCATGTCTATCGCTGGCGACTGTTGTCGCGCGAACGGGCGGGCCCGGAGCTTCGGATCGAGGGACTCCATTATGAGGGCGACATCGCGCTCGCGCTCGAAAGCCGCACGATCGCGGTCGATACGGTGCCCGACGCCGCCGACGAAGGGTTCGACGCGGTCGCACCCGGCACCTGGCTGCTCGCGCATATCCCCTGGACCTCGGCGCGGCACCGCATCCACGCGGCGGGCGCCACCGCCGCCGAAGCGCGCGCGCTGGGCATCGCCGAACACACCGCCTGCCTGATTCTCGAACGCAGCACCTGGCGCGGCGATGCGGCGGTGACGACGGTGCGGCAGGTCTTTCGCGGCGACATGTTCGACATGGTCGCGCATTTCGAACCCAGCCTCGGCTAAACTTTAGCGCGCCATCCGCGCTTCCCAGGCGAGCATCGTCGCGCGCAGGGCCTGCGCATCGTGAAGCGCATTGTGCGGCACCGCGCTCGCCGCCATCGGGCCGATGATGTCGGGGTCGACCAGTTCGAAGCGCAGGCTGCGCACCGGCTTCATATAGCCCGGTCGGCTGATCAACAGCCGCGCCGCGAGCGCGATGTCCTCGGGCCAGTCGGCGACGAGCAGCGGCGCGGGATCGTTCATCAGATAGGCGGCGAACAGGTCGCGCACGATATCGCGCGACTGCGGTTCGGCGTCCAGCACGGGCAGCGCATTGGCACGCACCCATGCGGTCGGGTCCGCAACCGGGATCGCGGCATAAAAGGGCGCGAGCGCCGCATTCTCGGGAACGAGCGCGATCGAAATCAGCTCGCCGCCAAAGCCGTTGAACTCGGTATCGAGAAAATAGCGCATCGTCGCCCCCCTGACCGTCTTAGCGGCGCGGAGCCCGGCCCAAAGCCCCAATTTCGCCGTCGCACGCGCCGACGCCGTGAAGCCCGGCGGACAACCGCTCGCATCCGACTTGGCGATGAAGAAGGAGGGTGGTGGCGGAGACGGAGGGAAAATATGCCCATCACATCGCGCTCATATAAATTATTGAAATCCTGATACAAATATCTTCTCAAAGGATGAATTAGTGTACCGCATATGCGTACCGCATGACGTGACCCCCTGATTTTCCTCCAACAGTGATTAGAGTCCGGCCTTGAAGGAAGGACGGACAGATGAAGCGTTTGAGGTTTTCGGAAGAGCAGATCATCGGGGTGTTGAAGGAAGCGGAGGCGGG
>NZ_JBOHHU010000101.1:0-14980 GCF_050725615.1 Sphingopyxis sp. | reverse complement strand
CCCTGAGCCTGTCGAAGGGCGCTTCTCGGATAGGCGCCCTTCGACAGGCTCAGGGCTACGGTTCAATCTAAACAGGACACTCTCTAGGGTGCGCGCGCGCTCTCCGCCCAATGAAAAAGGGCGCCTCGCGGCGCCCTTTTCCTTTTCCGTCCGGGACCGAAATCAGTCCTGATGCGGCTGAATGTTCACCGCGGCGAACTTGCCGCGATCATCGACTTCGATGTCGAAGGCGACGCGGTCGCCTTCCTCGAGGCCGGTCATGCCGGCGCGCTGCACCGCGCTGATATGGACAAAGGCATCGGCCTGTCCGTCGTCGCGCGCGATAAAGCCGAAGCCCTTGGTGGTGTTGAAGAACTTCACCGTGCCCGAGGTGCGTTCGCCGGTCAGCTGACGCCGGCCGCGGGCGCCGCCCGGTGCAGGACGGTCGCCGCCGAAGCCGCCGCGATCACCGCGATCGTCCCGGCGCGGAGCGTCTTCGATCGGCATCGGTTCGCCTTCGATCTTCAGATCGATGGCCGAAACCTTGCCATTGCGTTCGACGAGGGTGAAGCCGAGCGGCTGGCCCGAGGCCAGGCCCTGCAGCCCGGCCTGTTCGACCGCGCTGATGTGCACGAACACATCTTCGCCGCCATCGTCGCGTGCGACAAAGCCGAAACCCTTCGACGGGTTGAAGAATTTGACGGTGCCATTGCCCTCACCGACGACCTGCGCCGGCATGCCGCCGCCACGTCCGCCGCCGAAGCCGCCACCGCCGCCACGATCGCCGCCGCCGAAGCCGCCGCGATCACCGCCGCCGAAACCGCCCCCACGGTCCCGGTCGCCGAATCCGCCGCGCGGCGCGCCGCCGCCATAGCTGTCGCCGCCATAGGGCGCCGGTTCGAAGCTGTCGAAATTGCCGAAATCATCGCGCTTACCGCGCCCCCGATGGCCACGGCGGTCTTTGTTGAAACTCATTGTCTGATAGTCGCTTTCGGTCGTCCACGCTCCGTTACCACCGGCTCCTTGCGCCGGACGGAGACGCAGTTCACCCTTGGCACAGACTCGCCCCGTGCCGCTAACGGCGCAATATATAACCTAATTGAACGGCTCCTGCGAACAGAAAATTCAAGGGGTCCGTCGCAATGCGGGCAGCGTCCGTCGCACGCGTCCCGCGTCGCCGTCCGGCGGGCGTGGCGCGGGCGAAACCAGTCATTGAGCAGCAAGGCGGCTTGGCCTAAGGCGGGCGCATGACAGTCTATTTCCACGAAGAGGATCTGCCCGAGGGCGTGCTGGGTCCGGGTGCGGTTGCGATCGATACCGAGACGATGGGTTTGAACCCGCTGCGCGACCGGCTGTGCCTCGTCCAGATCAGCGACGGGTCGGGCGACGAGCATCTCGTCCGCTTCGCGCCCGGCAGCGCCTATGACGCGCCGGTGTTGAAGGCGATATTGACCGACCCCAACCGCTTGAAACTGTTCCATTTTGCGCGTTTCGACATCGCGGCGTTGCAACATGCGCTCGGCGTCGTGACCGCGCCCGTCTATTGCACCAAGATCGCCTCGCGGCTGATCCGCACCTATACCGACCGCCACGGGCTGAAGGAACTGGTGCGCGAATTGTTGGGGCAGGAAGTGTCGAAGCAGCAGCAGTCGAGCGACTGGGGGGCGGCGCAGCTCAGCGACGCGCAGCGCGACTATGCGGCGAGCGACGTGCGTTTCCTCCACGCGATGAAGGAGATCCTCGACGCGCGGCTGGTGCGCGAGGGGCGCATGGAAATCGCGCAATCCTGTTTCGATTTTCTGCCGACGCGCGCCGCGCTCGACCTCGCGGGTTGGCCCGAGGCCGATATTTTCGCGCATAGCTGAGGCCCGATTCGATGTCCGCCCGCGCCGACCATGATCGCACGATGCGCCAGCTGTGGGCGGCGAGCGGGTCGAACCACGATCGCGTCATCCGCATCCTGCGCTTCGGGCTGCCGCTGGTGATCGGGGTGGTCGCTGCGGTGCTGATCTTTTCGCCCTTCACCCAGCGCACCGAGGTCAGTTTCTTGCTGTCCAAGGACAAGGTCGAGGTGGCGAAGGAGCGGATGAAGGTGACGCGCGCCGAATATCGCGGTCAGGACACCAAGGGCCAGCCCTTCGCGCTGGTCGCGGGCAGCGCGGTCCAGAAAAGCTCGGCCGAGCCGATCGTGCGGATGGAGCAATTGTCGGGGGCGATCAACCTGACCGACGGCCCCGCGACGATCGCGGCGGCGGCGGGGCAATATAATATGGACACCGAACAGGTCGCGGTGCCCGGCGCGGTGCGCGTGCGCGGCGCCAACGGATACCGGATCGACGCGAGCAATGTCGCGATCGACCTCAAGAGCCGCAGCCTGACCGGCAGCGGCGGGGTCACGGGCGCATTGAACATCGGCAATTTTTCGGCCAACGCGCTGTCGGCGGACCTCGACACGCGCGTCGTCCGCCTGTCGGGCAACGCCCGGCTGAGGATCAATCAGGGAGTGCTGAAATGACCGCAACGTCGCGCCTGTGGGGACTGCGCAGCCTGATGGTGGCGGGCGGCAGCTTCGCGCTGACCAGCATGGCGATCCTGTCGAGCGGCAGCGGCGGCGCCCCGGCGCAGGCGC
Organism: Sphingopyxis sp.; assembly: GCF_050725615.1. Lineage (GTDB taxonomy): Bacteria > Pseudomonadota > Alphaproteobacteria > Sphingomonadales > Sphingomonadaceae > Sphingopyxis. Next base: position 12,372 of record NZ_JBOHHU010000101.1, on the reverse strand, counting down.
AGGCGCTCGCCAATCATAACAGCAACGCCCCGGTCGATTTCAGCGCCGGCAGCATCGAGGTGCAGGACCGCGCCGACCGCGTCGTGCTGTCGGGCGGGGTGCGCGTGACGCAGGCGGGCATGACCGTGACCTCGCAGCGGATGACCGTCGCCTACAGCCGCCAGGGCGGCACCGACGTCAACCGGCTCGACGCGACCGGCGGGGTCGTGGTGACCAAGGGCGAGGAGCGCGCGTCGGGCAATGTCGCGATCTACGACCTCGACCGGCGGCTGATCACGATGGTCGGCAATGTCCAGCTGACCCAGCGCGGCAACCGCCTGAACGGCGGGCGCATGGTGATCGACCTCAACAGCGGCCGCGCGACGGTCGACGGGCGCGGCGCGACGCGCGGCCCCGACGGCAATGTCGTGCCGGGCGCGGGCGGCCGGGTGACCGGGACGTTCACGGTCCCCGAACGCAAGCAGTAACCACCCGCCTTAACCAAAGGGCAAGCATAAGCTGCGAGGAGTGGGGGCAGGGACCAGGTCATTTGCGGCGCCGGGGGCGATGCCGCACCGAAAAGGCAGACCCCGTCCCATGCGATTCTCCCCCGTCGTAACCCCGCGCCGTCCGCTGTTCGGGCGCCGCGCCGAAAACCCGGACAAACCCGAGTTGCCCGGCCCGACGAGCGAGGAACGGCGGCTGATCGACCGCCTGCTGCGCCGTGCGGGCTATCGCGATTCGCGGTAGACAGCGACTCTCGCGAAGGCGCGAAGAAAAGAAAATCTCGCACAAAGCCACAAAGCCACAAAGAGGGCTTTCCCAGCCGCCGTTCGCCCTGAGCTTGTCGAAGGGCCGTTCTTTCTTCGCGACCTCGAAGATGAGGACGGTGCTTCGACAAGCTCAGCACAAACGGATGAGAGGTGGGCCGCTTTGTGGCTTTGTGGCTTCGTGCGAGTCTTTACTTTCTTTTCTTCGCGTCTTTGCGCGAAACTAAAATGGCGCCGCGCTCGAAGGTCGAGCCAACGCCGCTTGGCGCGGCACCCCGGCCACCCTACATAGGCCGCCGATGCCGCCCGATACGCAAACTTCCGCCGACGCGGCCAAGGAACCACCCGTCCTCGCGACGCTGCGGCGTTTCCTGCCCTATCTGTGGCCCGCCGGGCACACCGAGCATAAGGTCCGGATCATCCTCGCCGGGCTCATCGTGCTCGCGTCGAAGGGCGTGCAGCTGTCGATGGGCTTTCTGTATGGCGCCGCGATCGACAAGATGGCGCCGGGGATGGAGGAGGGCGTCGCGCTCGCGATCGGGCTGGTGCTCGCTTATGCCGGCGCGCGCTTCGCCGGGGTGCTGTTCGACAATATGCGCAACGTCGTGTTCGAACGCGTCGGGCAGGATGCGACGCGCGAGCTGGCAATCGCGACCTTCACCCACCTCCACGCGCTGAGCCTGCGTTTCCATCTCGCGCGGCGGACGGGCGAGGTGACCAAGGTGATCGAGCGCGGGACCAAGAGCATCGACACGATGCTCTATTTCCTGCTGTTCAACATCGCGCCGACGGTGATCGAACTCGCCGCGGTGCTGATCATCTTCTGGACCAAGTTCAGCTTCGGGCTGGCGAGCGCAACCGCGCTGATGGTGATCGTGTATATCATCTTCACGCGCAAGGTCACCGACTGGCGCAACGCGCTGCGCGTCCGCATGAACGACCTCGACACGCTGACCGTCGGGCGCAGCGTCGACAGCCTGCTCAATTACGAGACGGTCAAATATTTCGGCGCCGAGGAGCGCGAGGCGGCGCGCTATCGCGACGTCGCCGACCAATATGCGCGCGCCGCGGTGAAGAGCGAGAACAGCCTCGCCTGGCTCAATATCGGGCAGAGCCTGATCACCAACGCGGCGATGGCGGGGGCGATGGGCTATACCGTGTGGGGCTGGTCGAAGGGGCAATATCAGGTCGGCGACGTGGTGCTGGTCAACACCTTGCTCGCCCAGCTGTTCCGCCCGCTCGACATGCTCGGCATGGTCTATCGCGTGATCCGCCAGGGGCTGATCGACATGGAGGCGATGTTCCGCCTGATCGATACCCCGCCCGAAGTCCGCGACGCGCCGGACGCCGGGCCGCTCGTCGTGAACGGCGGCTCGGTGGCGTTCGACAATGTCGTCTTCGGTTACGAGCCCGACCGCACGATATTGAACGGGGTCAGCTTCGCGGTCGGCGCGGGCGAGACGCTGGCCATTGTTGGCCCGTCGGGCGCGGGCAAGTCGACGATCGCGCGGCTGCTCTTCCGCTTCTATGATCCGCAGGGCGGGCGGATCACCATCGACGATCAGGATATCGCGCGGGTGACGCAAAAAAGCCTGCGCGCCGAGATCGGCATCGTGCCGCAGGACACGGTGCTGTTCAACGACAGCATCGGCTATAATATCGCCTATGGCCACGAGGGGGCGAGCGCCGAGGCGATCGCGGCGGCGGCCGAGGGCGCGGCGATCGACGGCTTCATCCGCATCCTGCCGCAGGGCTATGACACCGAGGTCGGCGAGCGCGGGCTGAAACTGTCGGGCGGCGAAAAACAGCGCGTCGCGATCGCGCGCACGCTCCTGAAAAATCCGCCGGTGCTGATCCTCGACGAAGCGACGAGCGCGCTCGACAGCCGCACCGAGGCGGCGATCCAGGACACGCTCGAGCGCATTGCCGAGCGCCGCACGACGCTGGTGATCGCGCACCGCCTGTCGACGGTGACGGGCGCGGACCGCATCGTCGTGCTCGACAAGGGCCGCGTCGCCGAGACGGGCACGCACGAGCAATTGCTGCGCATGCGCGGGCTCTATGCCGATATGTGGGCGCGGCAGCAGGCGGAGAAGGAGGAGGGGACGGTTTAGGCCCCATCCCGACATTTCGACGATGTTCGAAATATAGCTTGACGTCCATCAATCACTTCCATATTTCGACGATTATCGAATCATGGAGGCCGGGATGGAATCGGACAATGTCGTGCGCGCGCTCGGCGCGCTGGCGCAGGAGCATCGGCTCGCGCTGTTCCGTCTGCTCGTGCAGGCCGGTCCCGAGGGGCTCGCGGCGGGTGCGATCGCCGGGGCGCTGGGGGTGCCCGCGTCGTCGCTCTCCTTTCACCTCGCGCAACTGTCGAACGCCGGGCTGATCGGGCAGCGGCGCGCGGGGCGCTCGCTGATCTACACCGCCGATTATGCCGCGATGAACGCGCTCGTCGGCTTTCTCACCGAAAATTGCTGCGGCGGCGGGGCGGTCTGCGCGCCCGCGTGCGACGTGCAGCCGCAAGATGAAAGGAAAAGCGCATGAGCCGGTTTCACATGCATGTCGGGGTCGCCGATCTGGGTAAGTCGATCGCCTTTTATTCGGGACTGTTCGGCGCGACGCCGAGCGTGACCAAGCCCGATTATGCCAAATGGATGCTCGACGATCCGCGGATCAATTTCGCGATCTCGGTACGCGATGGGGCGCATCGCGGGATCGAGCATGTCGGGCTGCAGGTCGAGGACGAAGCCGAACTGGCGGCGGTCTATGGGCGGCTGAAGGACGCGGGCGCGCCGGTGCTCGAAGAGGGCGCGACGACCTGCTGCTACGCCAAATCCGAAAAGAGCTGGATCGCCGACCCCGACGGGGTGGTGTGGGAAGCCTTTCTGACCAATGGCGAGGCGACCGTGTACGGTGACAGCCCCGATTTCGCGCCGCTGGCGTCGCCCGCTGCCGCCGAAGGCGCTTGCTGCGTCCCCGCAGCGGCGAAGGCGTCCACGCCCACCGGCTGCTGCTGACGCCATGGCGGGGGAGGGGCTGGCGGTGCTCGTGCTGTGCACCGGCAATTCGGCGCGCAGCATCTTGGGCGAGGCGCTGATCGGACGGCGCGGCGAAGGACGGCTTCGCGCTTTCAGCGCGGGCAGCCGGCCGAAGGGCGCGCCGCATCCGGCGGCTTTGCGGTTGCTCGCGGCGGAGGGCTTCGACGCGGCGGCCTTTCGCTCGAAGAGCTGGGACGAATTCGTCGCGCCGGGCGCCCCGCGCATCGACATCGCGATCACCGTGTGCGGCAATGCGGCGGGCGAGGCCTGTCCCTTGTTCATCGGCGCGCCGGTGCGCGCGCATTGGGGGCTGGCCGATCCCGCCGACGTCGAGGGCGGCGAAGCGGCCGAGGATGCCGCCTTTGCCGAGACCTGGCGGCTGCTCGACATGCGCGTGCGCGCGCTGCTCGCGCTGCCGCTCGAAACGATGGACGCGGTCGCGCTGCGCGGCGCGTTGAACGACATCGGCCGGATGGAAGGCGCGGCGTGAGGCGCGCCGTCGCGGCCGAAGCGGTCGGCAGCTTTTTCCTGTTCGCGACCGTGGTCGGGTCGGGGATCATGGCCGAAACCTTGTCGGGCGGGAATGTGGCGCTCGCCCTGCTCGCCAATGCGCTCGCGACCGGGGCGATATTGTTCGTGCTGATCGCGATGCTCGGGCCCGTTTCGGGAGCGCATTTCAATCCCGCCGTCACGCTGGTGACGATGCTCGATCGCGCGACCGCGCCCCGAACCGCGATGCTGTTTGTCGGCGCGCAACTCGTCGGCGGCATCGCGGGCGTGTGGGCGGCGCATCTGATGTTCGACTTGCCGATCATGCAAATTTCGCAGCATGGCCGCACCGGAGCGGGGCAATGGGCGGGGGAGTTTGTCGCGACTTTCGGATTGATCCTCACGATCATCGGAACGGTGCGGCATCGGCCCGGGTGGATCGCGCCGGCGGTGGCGCTCTATATCACCGCCGCCTATTGGTTCACCTCGTCGACCAGCTTCGCGAATCCGGCGATTACGGTCGCGCGCAGCCTCTCCGACAGTTTTGCCGGCATCGCGCCGGTCGATGTCCCGGCGTTCGTGGCGGCGCAACTGGCGGGCGCGCTCGCGGGATGGTTGCTGGGCCGCTGGCTCTTCGGAGCCGACGCGGCCGTTGGATTGGACGACGCGATGACCGAACGCTGACGACCGGTCTGGCGGTGTGTCACCGTCAGTCAAATTTACAAATCTGTAAGTAATTTCCGCCATTTGAGCTGCTGGACCAACCCGCCTTTGTTGCGGTGGATGCGGCGAAAGGTGGAATTTTGATCAGGCTGGCGATGTGTATCGCGATCGACCACGACCCGTGGCTCGTTGTGCTGGCGGTGCTGATCTGCGGCGTCGGGGCCTTTTCGATCGTCCAGATGTTCGAGCGCGCGCGCGGCGCGGCGCGCGGGCAGGGGCTGGCCTGGGCCTTTCTGATCTCGGCCGCCGCCAGCGCGACGATCTGGTGCACCCATTTTGTCGCCATGCTCGCCTTTGAGGCGAAGGCGCCGGTGACGCTCGACCCCGTGCTGACGATCGTGTCGCTGATGGTCGCGATGATCGGCTGTTTTGCGGGTTTCTCGGTCGCCGCCCGGGGCCGCCACGATGCCTATGGCGCGGTCGGTGGGGCGCTGTTCGGCGGTGCGATCGCCGCGATGCATTTTGTCGGCATGAGCGCCTATCGCGTCGACGGCATCGTCAGCTGGGACATGAATTATGTGATCGCGGCGATCCTGTGCGGGGTCGGGCTGTCGGCGGCGGCGATCGCGCTGTTGCGGACGCACCGCGCGGTGCGCCACCGCGTGCCGGTGGCGACGGGGCTGATCGTGGCGGCGATCGCGCTGCTGCATTTCCTGGCGATGACCGCGATGCGCATCACCCCGATGGCGCTCGACGATACCCCGCTGCGCCCGTCGGAGTTCAACGCGCTGGCGCTCGCCACCGTGCTGGTCGGCGGCATCGTGATCGCCGCGGGGGTGTTCGCCGCGATGCTCGACCGCCAGACGCGCTCGGAGGCGATGCGCGAGCTGACCCGGATGGCGATGAGCGATGCGCTGACCGGCCTGCCCAACCGCACCGCCTTTCGCGCCGAGCTGGCGCGGCAGATCGAGGCGGCTACGGCGAATGGCGAGCGCGTCGGGCTCTGCGCGATCGACCTCGACCGTTTCAAGGAAATCAACGACCTCCATGGCCACAAGGCGGGCGACGAGGTGCTGGCGCGGATCGCCGGGCGGTTGCAGGCGATGCTGGGCCCTGACCAGTTCGTCGCGCGGCTGGGCGGCGACGAATTTGTCGCGATGATCCGCTTTGCCGAGCCCACGCAATTGTCGGTGTTCGCCGCGCGGCTCGACACCGAGCTCAAGGCGCCGCTGGCGCTCGACGATTTCGAGGCGCGGCTGGGCGCCAGCATCGGGATCGCGATCTTCCCCGACGACGCCGCCACCGCCGAGGCGCTGGCGAACAACGCCGACCTCGCGATGTACCGCGCCAAGGCCGACGCCGCGCCGGTGCCGCTCCATTATGATTCGGCGCTCGACGAAGCGATCCGCGACCAGCGCGAACTCGCCGCCGACCTGCGCCGCGCGATCGACAAGGGCGAGCTCGACGTCCATTATCAGGTCCAGACCTCGGTCACGAGCGGCGCGGTCACCGGTTATGAGGCGCTGCTGCGCTGGACCCACCCGCAACGCGGCGCGATCCCGCCCGCCATATTCATCCCGATCGCCGAATCGAACGGCTTCATCCTCGCGCTCGGCGAATGGGTGCTGCGCCGCGCCTGCATCGATGCGGCGGGCTGGCCGCACCAGTCGAAGGTCGCGGTCAATGTGTCGCCGCTGCAGCTCGCGCACGCCGACCTGCCGCGCCTGTTCCACCAGACATTGCTCGACACCGGCCTACCGCCGCGCCGCCTGGAGATCGAGCTGACCGAGACCGCGATCATCGCCGACCGCGAACGCGCGCTGCACGTGCTGCGCCAGATCAAGGCGCTCGGCGTCGGGGTCGCGCTCGACGATTTCGGCACCGGCTATTCGTCGCTCGAAACGCTGCGCGCCTTTCCGTTCGACAAGATCAAGCTCGATCGCTTCTTCGCCGCCGAGCTGGAAGGCAATATCCAGTCGACCGCGATCCTGCGCGCGGTGCTGGCGCTGGGCAAAAGCCTGTCGATCCCGATCCTGGCGGAAGGGATCGAGACGCAGGAACAGCTCGACGTGCTGCGCCGCGAAGGCTGCGACGAGGCGCAGGGCTTCCTGATCGGTCGCCCCGGACGCGCCGCCGCCTTGGCGGAAGCGGGCGGCGGCCTGGGCGCGCAGGCGGCCTGACGGGTCGCCCGTCACCTTTTTTGCGCCGCACAACTTGACCCCCCGCGCCCGCGCCCCCTAGGCATGGGGCATGCCGCACGACACCTCCCTGATCGGCACCGTGGTCGCCGGCCTCGGCGTCGCCTTTCTGATGGGGGCGCTGGCGCATCGGCTGCGCATTTCGCCGATCGCGGGCTATCTGCTCGCGGGGGTTCTCGTCGGCCCCTTCACCCCGGGTTTCGTCGCCGATACCGGCCTCGCGATGCAGCTGGCCGAGATCGGCGTCATCCTGCTGATGTTCGGGGTCGGCCTGCATTTTTCGCTGAAAGACCTGCTGTCGGTGCGCAAGATCGCGGTGCCGGGGGCGATCGTCCAGATGGCGGTCGCGACCGGCCTCGGGATCGCGCTCGGGCTGTGGCAGGGCTGGACGCTGGCGGGCAGCGCGATCTTCGGCCTCGCGCTGTCGGTCGCCTCGACCGTGGTGCTGCTGCGCGCGCTGCAGGCGCGCGACATGGTCGAAACCGAAAAGGGCCGCATCGCGGTCGGCTGGCTGATCGTCGAGGATCTGGCGATGGTGCTCGCGCTCGTGCTGCTGCCCGCCTTTTTCGGATCGCGCGGCGACGAGGCCGGCGGGGCGGCGCTGCTCCAGTCGGCGGGCATCGTGCTGGTCAAGGTCGTCGGTTTTGTCGCCTTCATGCTGATCGTCGCGCGGCGCATCCTGCCCTGGCTGCTCCACTGGGTCGTGCATACCGGGTCGCGCGAATTGTTCCGGCTCGCGGTGCTGGCGATCGCGCTGGGGGTCGCCTTTGGCGCGGCGGTGGTGTTCGACGTCAGCTTTGCGCTCGGCGCCTTCTTTGCCGGCATGATCCTCGGCGAGACGCAGCTCAGCCGCCGCGCGGCCGAGGAGACGCTGCCGCTGCGCGACGCCTTTGCGGTGCTGTTCTTCGTGTCGGTGGGCATGTTGTTCGATCCGCATGTGCTGGTCGAACAGCCGGGCCCGGTGCTCGCGACGGTCGCAATCATCGTCTTCGGCAAATCGCTCGCTGCCTTCGCGATCGTCCGGGCGTTCGGCCACAAGGCGCAGACCGCGATGACGGTGTCGGTCAGCCTGGCGCAGATCGGCGAATTTTCCTTCATCCTCGCGGGGCTCGGCGTCGGGCTGGGGGTGATGGACGAGACCGCGCGCGACCTGATCCTCGCCGGGTCGATCCTCTCGATCCTGCTCAACCCCTTGCTGTTCACCCTCGCGGTCCGGCGTATCCGCGCCGACGCGGAGCCGGCGGCCGAAGTCGCGGCGGCGGCGCCCGCCGCAGCGCCGGCGCGCACGGTGCTGATCGGTTTCGGCCGCGTCGGCAGCCATATCGGGACCTTGGTGTGCGGGCGTGGCGAGGCGCTGACGGTGATCGAGGACCAGAAGGATATGGCAGCGGCCGCCCGAACGGCGGGCGCACGGGTGATCGTCGGCGATGCGACGGCGGACGGCGTGCTCCGCCAGGCCGGGCTCGAAGCCGCCTCGACCCTGTTGATCGCGATCCCCGAGGGCGTCGAGGCGGGGGTGATCGTGCGCCGCGCGCGGGCGATCAACCCGCAGCTGACGATCGTCGCGCGCGCGCATTCGGATGAGGAGGTGAACGACCTGGTGCGCCATGGCGCCGACCATGTCGTGATGGCCGAACGCGAGACCGCGACTCGGATGGCCGAGCGCGCGCTGGTGATGCGGGGGTGATGCGGCAAGAGGGCTTCCCCCGCTCCGTCATCTTCCCTATCGCGCCACGATGACCGCCGACGCGCTCCTCCCGCTGCTCAAATCGACCTTCGGCTTCGACCATTTTCGTGGGGCCCAAGGCGATGTCGTCGATCGCGTCATGGCGGGCGACCGGACGCTGGCGGTGATGCCGACGGGGGCGGGCAAGTCGCTGACCTATCAATTGCCGGCCGTCGCGCTCCCCGGCTGCGTCGTCGTCGTGTCGCCGCTGATCGCGCTGATGCACGACCAGTTGCGCGGCGCGCGCGCGGCGGGCATTCGCGCGGCGGCGCTGACCAGCGTCGACGCCGATTTCGCCGAGACGCGCCAGCGCTATCGCGACGGCGACCTCGACCTGCTCTATGTGGCGCCCGAGCGCGCGACCGGCGAGGGGTTCCGCGCCTTGCTCGACGCGCGGTCGCCGGCGCTGTTCGCGATCGACGAGGCGCATTGCGTCAGCGAATGGGGGCATGACTTCCGCCCCGATTACCGCCTGCTGCGCCCGCTGCTCGACGCCTTCCCGGCGGTGCCGCGCCTCGCGCTGACCGCGACTGCCGACAAGCACACGCGCGAGGATATCCTCGTCCAGCTCGGCATTCCCGACGATGGCCTGATCCTCGCGGGCTTCGATCGGCCGAACATCCGTTATGCGATGCGCGGGCGGGTGACGCCGGCGCGCCAGCTCACCGATTTCATTACCGCCAACCCGGGTCCGGGGATCGTCTATTGCCCGACGCGCAGCGGGACCGAGAAGCTCGCGAGCCAGCTTGCCGCCGCGACCGGGCGGCGCGTCGCGGCCTATCATGCCGGGCTCGACCCTGAAATCCGGGCGCGCGTGCAGCATGATTTTGTCGCGTCGGAGGACGGCATCGTCACCGCGACGGTGGCGTTCGGCATGGGGATCGACAAGCCCGACGTGCGCTTCGTCGCGCACGCCGGGCTGCCCAAATCGATCGAGGCCTATTATCAGGAGACCGGCCGCGCCGGGCGCGACGGCGACCCCGCCGAGGCGCTGATGCTGTGGGGCGCGAGCGATTTCGCGACCGCGCGGTCGCGGCTTGCCGAACTGCCCGAGGCGCGCGTCGCGGGGGAACGGGCGCGGCTCAACGCGCTCGGCGCGCTGGTCGAAGCGCCGACCTGCCGCCGCGCGCTGCTGCTCCGCCATTTCGGCGAGAACCCGCCCGAGCGCTGCGGCAATTGCGACAATTGCCTCGAGCCGCCGGCGCGGATCGACGCGACGGTGCTGGCGCAGAAACTGCTGTCGGCGGTCTATCGCACCGGGCAGAGTTTCGGGGTCGGCCATGTCGAGGCGGTGCTGACCGGGCGCAGCGACGAGCGCATCCTGTCGCGCGGTCACGACAAATTGTCGGTGTTCGGCATCGTCGCGGGCGAGGAGGCGCGGCTGATCAAGCCGCTGGTGCGCAGCCTGATGGCGCGCGAGGCGCTGGACACCACCGAACATGGCGGGCTGATGCTGGGCCCGGCGGCGCGCGCGATGATGAAGGGCGAGGCCGAGGTGCTGATGGCCGAACCGCCGGTGAAACGCACGAAGCGCGAGACGCGCGGCGGTGCGGGCGGGGCGCCGAACCCGATCGGCGATCCGCTGTTCGACGCGCTGCGCGCGACGCGGCGCGAGCTGGCGGCCGAAGCGGGGGTGCCGCCCTATGTCGTGTTCCACGACGCGGTGCTGCGCGCGATGGCGAGCGAAAAGCCCGACAATCTCCACGCGATGGGCGCGATCCCCGGGGTCGGGGCCAAGAAGCTCGAGGCGTGGGGCGATGCGTTTCTTGCGGTGATACGGCAGTTCTGATCCGCAGGCGGCGCACTACGGAAAATCTCACACAAAGACACAAAGGCACAAAGATGTTGCGCCGGATATGCGGCCGAAAGTCATCGCCGCAGGCGAACTGATAAAAAAGCGCTCCGCGCGATCGGTCGCCGCGCCAGCGAGAGGCGCTGCCCTCTTTGTGTCTTTGTGTGAGACCATAATTTCTTCTTCTTCGCGCCCCTCCGATGCTCGATTGACAGCAGCCCTCGGCACAAGCATCTAGCGCGCTCGGGGTCGCAGCCGATGGAGTTTGCCATGCTGCGCTATGCCCTGCCGATCCTGCCCGCCCTGTTGCTCGCCGCTCCGTCGGCCGCCGCCGATGATGCGCCGCCGCCGCTCGCCTATCGGGACGTGGCGCGCTGCGGGGTGCTCAACAGCCTGATGGGCATCCTCGTCGCGGGCGAGCCCGAGGCGGCGCGAACGCGCGAGGCGATGGCGCTGACCTGGTTCGCGCTCGGCAGCGACGGGTCGACGATGAGCGAGGCCGAGCAGGCCGCCGCCTTCGACGCGGTGCATAAGGAGGAAGGCGAGGCGGTCGTCGCGCAGTCCGCCGAGGGCAGCGCGCGCGCCGACCATCTGCTGCTGCGGATGAAGGCGTGCGACAAGCTGCGCGACAGTCATGCCGACGCCTATCGCGACATGACCAGGCTGCTCGCGCTCGCGTCGCCCGAGAAATTCGCCGGTGACGTCGCGCTGCAGCGGCAGGGCACCGAGCCGCCGCCGATTCCGCACAAGGATCTGAGTTTCGGCGACGGCTGGACCTTTCAGTCGCGCTACAACAGTTGCATCGCGCGGCGACCGCTGGGCAAGGGGGCCGAGCTGGTTCTGGGCTTCAACAATTTCAACGACGGGCATATCGTCGTCAAAAGCAAGGCGTTCCCCAAATTCGACGATGAGGCCGAAGGCGATGTTTTCGAACCGCATAATCGCGGATACCAATGGGCCGAGACACCCGATGGCGGGTCTACGGCGGTTTTTGCGCAGGGCGTGAGCGCGGCGAGCTATCCCGGCACGGCGATGATCATCGACGGCCGCGCGCTGATCCCCTTTTTCAGTGGCCAGACCGGCGAAGAGGACGGGGTCACCTCTTATCTGCTCGGCGCTTCCCAGCGCCAGTTTTGGCCGCTCCTGAAGTCCGGCGGAACCGCAGACATCGTCATTCTCGGCAAGAAGCGGTTTTCGGTGACCTTGTCGGCCAGCCCGGCATTGTGGGCCGAAATGCAGACCTGCATCGACCAATATCCCGACGGCTGACGCCGCACCACCGGTCGATTCCGAAACGGGCTAGCCGATTTCCGAACCCGCCGCGACCAGCGGGCCGGCGCCGTGCATCCGCTGTCCATCGGCGCGCTCCCCTCCGCAGCGCCGGTGATCGAAGGAGCAAAGCCCATGAAATATGCGATGATGATCGGCCTGTTCGCCGCCGCGACGCTGTCGCCCGCCGTGCTGGCCGCCGAACCTCCGGCGACGCTGCATATCGGCCTCGACGATATCGACCTGACGACCCCGCGCGGCGTCGCCGCGGCGCAGCGGCGGATCGACCGCGCGGTCGGCGCCTTTTGCCGCAACGATGTCGAACATCTGAGCCATGCGGGCCGCCGCGCCGCGCGCCAATGCCGCGAGGCGGCGCGCGGCGACGCCCTCGCGCAGCTCGACGACCGGCGGCTGCGCCAACTGGCGGCGCGCTGATGCCGGC
>NZ_JBOHHU010000100.1:0-15003 GCF_050725615.1 Sphingopyxis sp. | reverse complement strand
TCCCCCGACCCCTCCCGCAAGCGGGAGGGGAGAAGAGAAGCCGCATGTCGTCGCGGTCGATTATGGCGCGAAGGACAATATCTTCCGCAACCTGGTCAAGGCCGGCGCGCGGGTGACGGTGGTGCCCGCGAAGACGAGCCTCGACGAGATCGTCGCGTTGCGTCCTGCGGGCGTGTTCCTGTCGAACGGTCCGGGCGATCCCGCCGCGACCGGCGACTATGCGGTGCCGGTGATCAAGGGGCTGCTCGAGCGCAATGTCCCGATTTTCGGCATCTGCCTCGGCCACCAGCTGCTCGGCATCGCGGCGGGCGCCAAGACGGTGAAGATGCATCAGGGCCATCGCGGCGCGAACCACCCGGTGCAGCGCGTCGGCGGTGACTTCGCCGACGGCGTGGTCGAGATCACCAGCATGAATCACGGCTTTGCGGTCGACACCGCGACCTTGCCCAAGGGTGTGGTCGAGACGCACCGTAGCCTGTTCGACGGGTCGAACTGCGGCATCGCGATCACCGGCAAGAATGCGTTCAGCGTGCAATATCACCCCGAGGCGAGCCCGGGGCCGCAGGACAGCTTCTATCTGTTCGAGAAGTTCGTGGGCGGGCTGAAATGAGCTTTGCCGATCAGCTCGACGCGCTGGCGGCCGATGTCGCAGCGCATCCCGAGCGCTGGGGCGCGGGGGTGCGGCTCAACATCACCTGCGCGCGGCGTCTGCCCTATGAGGCGGTGCAGCTCGCCGAGGCGCGCGGTCTCGCCGAAGCGCGCGGGGTCGGGCGGCACCATCTGATCTTCGAATATGAGGATATCGTGCCCGATGCGGCGTGGGTTGAGGGTACGGCGCGCCCGGTGCTCGACTTCATCGCCGAGGTCGGTGGGACCGACCCGCAGATCGGCGTCGATCGGAATGTGCAGTGATTGAAATTGAGGCACGAACGAGCCTATTTGACGGCACCAGCGATTTTGGAGCTTCGTGGAAAGGTTGCCATGCACAGCCTTAACACGGATCAGCTCCAAATCTTGGCTGCGGCCGTGATGCAGGTTCTCCACGAAAATAGTATGACTACTTACGCGGGGAAGAGCGACAATTTGATTGAGGCAGTGTTGCATGCCCGCAAAGGTTCTTTTGACGCTGATGATATCAGAAATGCGCTTCGTGCTGTCGAGCATCTCGGCGCGATGACTCAGTCGCAGCTTGGAGCCACCAGCGACTTCATCCGCATTGAAAGGCATCTCTTCGCGGCGCGATTTGCGCGTACTAGCGACCAGAAGTTTAATGCTCGTAAGCTATATCCGTTGCTATTTGAGTACTCTCAGTTCGGCAGCGCTTGGTTGGACGACGTCTGGGATCGATATTTTCCGCAGGAGACATCTGCTGCACCAGTCGAGCATAACAGTGCGAACATACCTGCTGCTGATCGTCTCGTCACAGTCGATCACAATTCGGAAAATTCAGTGTCAGCACGGTCGGCGCTATCCGATCTAAGTGCTCACTTGGCTTCCAGCAATGATTTTGGCGACTTGTCTATTGATGAAGTCGAAGAAGCGAAACGCGAAGTTTGGCTTCTTGAGCAAGCAATTATGCAAGAAGCCGTTCGGATTGACTGGATCGAGCCAATGGCCAAGGCCTGCCTAAAATGGATCGCATTAAAGGCCGCTGAGCAAACCATCGGAGCCTTTGCAATTGCTGCTCTTACCGCTCTCGCTATTCTATTTGGATTTTCTATCTAATGCCCAAAAGAACCGACATAAAATCCATCCTCGTCATCGGCGCCGGCCCGATCGTTATCGGTCAGGCGTGCGAGTTCGACTATTCGGGGACGCAGGCGATCAAGGCGTTGAAAGAGGAGGGCTATCGCATCGTCCTCGTCAACTCCAACCCCGCGACGATTATGACCGATCCCGATCTGGCCGACGCGACCTATGTGGAGCCGATCACGCCCGAGATCGTCGCGAAGATCATCGCCAAGGAGCGCCCCGATGCGGTGCTGCCGACGATGGGCGGGCAGACCGCGCTCAATACCGCGCTGGCTTTGTTCAACGACGGCACGCTCACCAAATATGGCGTCGAGATGATCGGCGCCGATGCGGAAGCGATCGACAAGGCCGAGGACCGGATCAAATTCCGCGACGCGATGACCAAGATCGGGTTGGAGAGCGCGCGCAGCGGCATCGCGCACACGCTCGACGAGGCGTTTGCGGTGCTCGAACGCACCGGGCTGCCCTCGATCATCCGCCCGAGCTTCACATTGGGCGGCACCGGCGGCGGCATCGCCTATAACCGCGAGGAGTTCGAGCATATTGTTCGCGGCGGGCTGATCGCGTCGCCGACCACCGAAGTCCTGATCGAGGAATCGCTCCTCGGCTGGAAAGAATATGAGATGGAGGTGGTGCGCGACCGCAAGGACAATTGCATCATCATCTGTTCGATCGAAAATGTCGATCCGATGGGCGTGCACACCGGCGACAGCATCACCGTCGCGCCGGCGCTGACGCTGACCGACAAGGAATATCAGATCATGCGCAACGCGAGCATCGCGTGCCTGCGCGAGATCGGGGTCGAGACCGGCGGGTCGAACGTCCAGTTCGCGGTGAATCCCAAGGACGGCCGCCTGATCGTGATCGAGATGAACCCGCGCGTGTCGCGCTCGTCGGCGCTCGCGTCGAAGGCGACGGGTTTCCCGATCGCCAAGATCGCGGCGAAGCTGGCGGTCGGTTATACGCTCGACGAGATTATGAACGACATCACCGGGGTCACCCCGGCGTCGTTCGAACCGACGATCGACTATGTCGTCACCAAGATCCCGCGCTTTGCCTTCGAAAAGTTCAAGGGCGCCGAGGCGACGCTGTCGACCGCGATGAAGTCGGTCGGCGAGGTGATGGCGATCGGCCGCACCATCCATGAATCGATGCAAAAGGCGCTGCGCGGGCTGGAGACGGGGCTTTCGGGCTTCAACTTCGTCGATCGCCTCGTCGGCGCGAGCCACGACCAGTTGCGCAGCGAACTCGCCCAGCGCACCCCCGACCGCCTGCTCAACGCCGCGCAGGCGATCCGCGAGGGCCTGCCGCTCGCCGAGATCAACCGCGTCGCGGGTTATGACATGTGGTTCCTCGAACGCATCGCCGAGATCGTCGCCGCCGAAAATGCGGTGATGGAAAACGGCCTGCCGCGCGATGCCGAGGGGCTGCGCGCGCTGAAAGCGATGGGCTTCTCCGACAAGCGCCTCGCCTATCTCGCGCTCAAGTCGGCGCATCTGCGCCCCGGCGCCGCCCGCGCGACCGCGCGCGGCAGCGGGCTGATCCACGAGGCGGTGAAGGCGATGACCGGCGGCGTCACCGAAATGGAAGTGCGCGCGCTGCGCCACAAGCTCGGCGTGCGGCCGGTGTTCAAGACGATCGACACCTGCGCCGCCGAATTCCAGGCGCAGACCCCCTATCTCTATTCGACCTATGAGGCGCCAACCTTTGGCGCCCCCGAGTGCGAGGCCAACCCGTCGGAGCGTCAGAAGATCGTCATCCTCGGCGGCGGCCCGAACCGCATCGGGCAGGGGATCGAGTTCGATTATTGCTGCTGCCACGCCTGCTTCGCGCTCGAGGAAGCGGGTTATGAGACGATTATGATCAACTGCAACCCGGAGACGGTGAGCACCGATTATGACACCTCGGACCGCCTCTATTTCGAACCGCTGACCGCCGAAGACGTCCTCGAAATCCTCGCGGTCGAAATGTCGAAGGGCACGCTGGTCGGCGTCATCGTCCAGTTCGGCGGCCAGACGCCGCTCAAGCTCGCGCAGGCGCTGGAGGATGCCGGCATCCCGATCCTCGGCACCTCGCCCGACGCGATTGACCTCGCCGAAGACCGCGAGCGCTTTGCGGCGCTGGTCAACAAGCTCGGCCTCAAGCAGCCCGAGAATGGCATCGCGCGCAGCCGCGAGGAAGCCGTCGCAGTCGCGGCGCGCATCGGTTACCCGGTGCTGACGCGCCCGAGCTACGTGCTTGGTGGCCGGGCGATGGAGATCGTCGACGACCAGGCGCAGCTCGAACATTATATCGAGACGGCGGTGCAGGTGTCGGGCGATTCGCCGGTGCTGATCGACCGTTATCTGCGCGACGCGATCGAGGTCGACGTCGATGCTTTGTGCGACGGGACCGACGTCGTCGTCGCGGGCGTGCTCCAGCATATCGAGGAGGCGGGGGTGCATTCGGGCGACAGCGCCTGTTCGATCCCGCCGTACAGCCTGCCCCCCGAGATCGTCGCCGAGATCGAACGCCAGGCCGATGCGCTGGCGCGCGCGCTCGAAGTGCGCGGGCTGATGAACATCCAGTTCGCGGTCAAGGGCGACGAGGTCTATCTGATCGAGGTCAATCCGCGCGCCAGCCGTACCGTGCCCTTCGTCGCCAAGGCGGTGGGCTCGCCGATCGCCAAGATCGCGGCGCGGGTGATGGCCGGCGAGAAGCTGGCCGACCTGCCGAAGATCAACCGCGACATCGCGCATGTCGCGGTGAAGGAAGCGGTCTTCCCCTTCGCACGCTTCCCCGGCACCGACCCGGTGCTGTCGCCCGAAATGAAGTCCACCGGCGAAGTCATGGGAATCGACAGCAATTTCAACCTGGCCTTTGCCAAGGCGCAGCTCGGTGCGGGTGACCGCCTGCCGACCGACGGCCGGCTGTTCGTGTCGGTCAAGGACAGCGACAAGCCGCGCATCGTCGATGCGGTGAAGCAGCTGCGCGCCTGGGGCTGGCGGGTCATCGCGACGGGCGGCACCGCCGACTATCTCGATGGACAGGGTATCGCGGTCGAACGCGTCAACAAGGTGGCCGAAGGACGCCCGCATATCGTTGACCGGATCAAGGATGGCGATGTCCAGCTGATCTTCAACACCACCGAGGGCTGGCAGTCGTTGCAGGACTCGCAATCGATCCGCGCGTCGGCGCTCGCGGCCGATGTCGCTTATTACACGACGGCAGCGGGAAGCGAGGCCGCGACCCATGCGATCGGCGCGCTGCGCGCGCACAGTCTTGAAGTAAAGCCGCTTCAGGACTATTATTGACGGACCGCTCCACCCCCCGACATTGACGGAAACAGCGGCGCAGCCGCCCGGCGAAGTTTCGCTGGCGCTGAATTATTGACGAAGGACAACAGGATAATGGCAAGCGTTGAAAAGGTGCCGATGCTGGCAGAAGGCTATGAGAAGCTGAGCACGCAGCTCAGTGCGCTCAAGGCCGAGCGACCCTTGATCGTCGATGCGATCGAGGAAGCGCGCGCGCACGGCGACCTTTCGGAAAATGCCGAATATCATGCCGCGAAGGAACGCCAGGGCCAGGTCGAAGCGACGATCGGCGACCTGGAGGACAAATTGTCGCGGGCGCAGGTCATCGACCCGACGACGCTGTCGGGCGACCGCATCGTGTTCGGTGCGACCGTCACCCTCGCCGACGAGGACGACAAGCCGGTGCGTTACCAGATCGTCGGCCAGGCCGAAGCCGACGCCAAGGACGGCAAGATCAGCTATAACTCGCCGCTCGGCCGCGCGCTGATCGGTCGCCGCGTCGAGGACGAGATCGAGGTGACGGTGCCCGCCGGCGACAAATATTATGTGGTGACCAAGATCGAATTCGTCTGATCGGCGCCGCGTCGATGAACGCCGCCCGGACCCCCGTGATCACCGGCTATGCGATGGCGTGTGTCGTCATCTTCGTGCTGCTCGCGATCACGGGCTATGAGCATCAGGCTTTCATCGGCGCCGGTTTCATCCCCGGGCGGTTCGGTAGCGAACTGATCGCGCCGCCGGGGACGATGCTGCCCTTCGTGCTGACGCCGCTGTCGTCAGCCTTTCTGCACGCCGGGGTGATGCACCTCGTCTTCAACATGATCATGCTGCTGTTCATCGGCCGCCAGCTCGAAACGCCGCTCGGGTCGTCGGCGACGGCATTCCTGCTCGTCGTCGGGGCTTATGCCGGCGCGCTCGCGCAATGGATCGCAGATCCCGGATCGCTTGTCGTGGTGATCGGCGCAAGCGGCGCGATATCGGCGCTGGTCGCGGTCTATGCGCTGATCTTCAGCCGTACGCGCACCGCCGCGATCGGGCCGATCCCAGGCCATTGGGTGCGCGCGCTGTGGCTCGCCGCCGCGTGGATCGGGCTGCAACTGCTCATCGGTTTTGCCGGCGGCGCCGATTTCGGCAATATCGCCATCTGGGCGCATGTCGGCGGCTTCCTCGCCGGGCTGTTGCTGGCGCGCCCGTTGCTGAGGTGGCGGTTCAAGGGGCGTTAGAGTCCCGCGAGCAAGCCACCCACCAGCAGCGTCGCCACGCGCACGTCGATGCCGCAGCCTTCGGCGCGTTTGGCCGCGATGAAATCCTCGATTCCGGCGAGCGGGACGCGGTGGACGGTGATGTCCTCGCTGTCGACCCCGCCGCCTTCGCCGATCTTCGTCAGACCGGTCGCGACGAGCAGGGTGAAGCTTTCGGTCACCATGCCCGGCGAGCTGTAGAATTCCCCGACGTTGCGCCAATGTGCGGCGGCATAGCCCGTTTCCTCGTCGAGTTCGCGCGCGGCGGCGAGTTCGGCGGCTTCGCCGGCGGTGTCGTCGCCGACCAGTCCTGCGGGCATTTCGAGGCAGTTCATGCCCATCGGCACGCGATATTGCTCGACCAGGATGATGTGCCGCCCGTCGGGGGCGTCGTCGATTGCCAGGATCACCGCAGCATGGATGCCGCGCGAGCGCGAGACATATTCCCACGTCCCCTGCTGCTTGACGGTGATGAAGCGGCCTTCCCACCGCGTCTCGATGGGCGTGTCGGCGGTCGGGCGGGGCATGGTGGGTCCTTTCGTCTATGGCTTCAAAGTTCGATCAGCCGGTCGGGCAGTTCGTTCGGATTTTCGCTGCCCCGCGGGAAATGCTCGGCGAGGACGACGCCCATCTGGCGCACCGCTTCGGCCATGCCTTCGCCGGGGCGGCCGGCGCGGACATGGTCGATCAGCGCCGCCATCGCATCGCCCCAGACGTCGGGCGACACCTTCGCCGCAATCGCCTCGTCGGCGACGATATCGGCGCGATGCTCCTTCAGGCTGACATAGAGCAATATGCCGGTGCGGCCCAAAGTCTTGGCCTCGGTGCCGACCTTGAACAGGTCGATCGCGCGGGCGCGGACGCGGCCCGCGAGGATCGTGCGCGGGGTCAGCCAAAGGCGCAGCGGGCGCCATAGCAAAATCAGCCACATGCCGATCCATTTGAGCACGCCGATCGCGATCACCGTGCCAAGCCATTCGTTTGCGGTGAGATCATAGCCCCAGCCGCCGGTCAGCCGGTCATAGAGGGTGCGATAGAAATCGGGGAACAGCGCGATCACCGACATCGCGATGAAGGCGGCGACGCTCGCCCAGACGAGCGCGACATCGTCATAATCGTTCGACTGCGCGGCGATGACGGTGACGATTTCGCCATTGGTCCGCGCCTCCGCCGCCGCGACTGCGGCGGTGACGATATCATGGTCGGCGGCGCTGACATGGTTGACCTTGCGTGGCATTTCTCGCGCTCCCCTACCAGCCGCCCGACGCGCCGCCGCCGCCGAAGCTGCCGCCGCCGCCCGAAAAGCCGCCAAAGCCGCCACCGCCGCCGCCCCAGCTCGAACCGCCGCCGCCGCCCCATGACGATCCGCCGCTGCCGCTGCCCCAGTCATTGTCACCCCAGATGATGATCGGGGCGCCCCAGGGGCTGTTCTTGCGGCGACGCCGCCCCTTGCGCCCGATGCTCGACAGGATCGGCAGGATGAAGAAGAAAAAGACGATGAAACCGACGAAGATCAGCCCGCCGATGTCGCCGTCGTCGGCGCGGTCGCGTTCGGCCTTGTCGGCGGCGGCGGCGCGCGCGGCGGCTTCTTCGGGGGTCAGCTGCAACTGCTTGATGGCGGCATCGACCCCGGCATCGATCCCGCCGGGAATATCGCCCGCCTTGAACCGCGGCGTGATGTCGTCGCGAATGATGGTCCAGGCCATGGCGTCGGGAAAGACGCCTTCGATGCCGTCGCCGACCTCGAACCGCATACGCCGTTCCTTCGGCGCGACGATCAGGATCAGCCCGTCGTCGCGTTCGGCATCGCCCAGCTTCCAGGCATTGCCCATCCGGTATCCCCAGTCGGAGATGTCATAGCCTTCGAGGTCGGGCAGGGTGACGACGACAAATTGCTGCTGGGTCGCCGACTGGTAACCGCGAAGCTTGGCGTCGAGCGCCGCTTCCTGCGTCGGATCGAGCTGGTCGGCGAGGTCCATGACCGGGCCGGTCAGCTTGGGGATCGTCTGCGCGGTCGCGGGCGACAACGCGATGGCCGCCAGCATCGTCAACAGCGCCAGAAACCGCCCGATCATCGTTCTGCTCCCGTTTCCGCAGCGACCGCGGTGATTGCGGCATCGACGCCGCCGGCATAGTCCCGCGCCTTGAAGTGCGGCAGCATCTTTTCGATGACGCCCGCCGCCTTCGCGTCGGTCAATATTGTCCTCATGCCCGATCCGGTCGCGACCCGCGCCTGGCGTTCATTTGGTGCGACAAGGATCAAAATACCGTCATCCTGGCCCTTCCGCCCGATGCCCCAACGGTTGCCGGTGCACGTGGCATAGGTGTCGATCGGCTGGCCGGCGAGGCTCGCGGTCGTCAGGACGACCATCTGGTGGCGGCTCTTTTGTTCATAGGCGGCGAGGCGAGCGTCCAGCCGGCTTTCCTCGGCCGCAGCCAGGATGCCGGCCGCGTCGGTCACCCGCCCCGCCAGTGCGACCTGCGGGACCGATGCGCATTCGCTATCGACCGGCGACGCCGTGGCTTGCGAGGCCGGCGCCGCCTTGCACCCGGCCAGCAACATTGTGGCGACCAGTGCTGTCTCGACCGCGCCGGCGCGCATCGTTAATTGCCGAGGTTCATCTTCGGGGCTTCCTCGGCGCCCTTGGTCACCGCTTTGAACGGCACCATCGGCTGCGCTCCATGGACGATCTTGGCGCCGATGATGTCCGGGAAGGTGCGGATCGTCGTGTTATAGTCCTGCACCGCCGCATTATATTCCTCGCGCGCGCGGCTGACGCGATTCTCGGTGCCCTCGATCTGGATTTGCGCGGTTTCGACATTCTTGGGCGACACGAGATTGGGATATTGCTCGACCGTGACCAGCAGGCGGCTCAGCGCGCTGCCATATTGGTCCTGCGCCTGCTGATATTGTTCGACCTTCGCCGGATCCTTCAGATCGTCGCCGGTCAACTGGATCGACGACGCTTTCGACCGGGCCTCGGCGACCCCGACGAACACCGTCTTTTCCTGATTCATCGCGCCCTTCACCAGGGCCTCGATGTTCGGATAGAGGTCGACGCGGCGCTGATATTCATTCTCGACATTGGCCCATTTGGCCTTGGCGGCTTCTTCCTTGGTCGGAACGCTGTTGATGCCGCAGGCGGACAGCGACATCGCCGCAACCGGCACGATCAACCAACGGGCAGAACGAGTGGACATGGTTATCAAGCTCCCTCCGGCGGCGTTTTGCCGCAACAATACAGTACATAGGATGGCGCTTGCCTTTGTGCAATCCGCGCGGCAGGTTCGCGGCGCAGGACCAACCATATGGGGAGCATCAAGATGTTGGGAGAGTTCAGGGAATTTATCGCCAAGGGCAATGTCATGGACCTTGCGGTCGGTGTCATCATCGGCGGCGCCTTCGCCACGATCACCGGCTCGCTGACTGCGGACCTCATCATGCCGCTGGTCGGTTGGATCTTCGGCGGGGTCGATTTTTCGAGCAAGTTCATCCTGCTCGGCAGCGTGCCCGACGGGATCGCCGCGACCGATTACGCCAAGCTGAAAGAGGCGGGCGTCGCGATGATCGGCTATGGCGCTTTCATCACCGCCGTGATCAACTTCCTGATCCTGGCCTTCATCATCTTCCTGCTGGTCAAATATGTGAACAAGGTGCTGCGCCGCGGCCCCGACGCACCGGCCGGTCCGACCGAGGTCGATATCCTCACCGAAATCCGCGACGAGTTGCGCAAGAAATAATTTTCCACTGCTTTTCAACGCTTCGCCCGTCCGCGCCCTTTCCAAGCGCGGGCGGGCTTCCTATATGGGCGGGGTCGGTTTCGGTCGACTATGGTGATAAATGATGCCGTGGAATAGGCACAGCGGACCCGGGGGCAGTACCCGGCGGCTCCACCACAAACCCGCGATTTCGCAAGGACGCGCGGGTTTCTGACGGGGCCGAACTAGGATCGACGTGTGTTCAAAGACGGTGTTTTTGCCCGGGCTGAGTAACCCGTTCAAGGCTCAAAACCAATAAGTGCTAACGATAACGAAGCACTCGCTCTGGCTGCGTAACCGATAAGCCTCACGGCCTAAGGTTATTCAAATAGAACGCGGTTCGGACCGAACCGGGCAACAGAATCGGATACCAGCGGCTGGGGACGAGCCGGGCAACAGAATCGTCCCACCTTTCCTACAATTAGAACGCGATGCCCGGCCGCAGGACGAGCTGGAAAAGCGCGAGCAACGCGGCCAGTGCTGCGAGCGGACCGACGATGCTCGGCTTCGCGGGCGCCTGCGCGGTTTCGCGGCGGAAACCCAATCCCACTGTCAGCCAGCCCAGCCCGATCAGATGGACGATCAATGGGATCAGCACGACCTCGATCGGTTCGCGCGGTACGCGAAACGGGACGACCAGCAGAACCGCGAGCAACAGGGTCGCCGTCAGTTGCAGCGCGGTCGTCCGGCCGCTGCCGCCAAAGGGATAGCGCCGGGCCAGCGCGCGTCCCGCGACCAGCATCGCGGCGACCGCGAGGATCAGCAACCCGGCCTTTGCCGCGGGCGTTGTCCCCAGATGGGCCAATGCGCGCCCGGCGTCGTTGCCCGGCAATAGGCTGCCGATCGCGACTTGGCTCAGCGACTGGAACAGCCCCTGGAACGCCATCCAGAAGGCGAAGAGCCGCCAGGTCGGCCGCGCCGGCGAAATCCGCCCCGCGAGCCACAGGAAGAGCAGCCCGCTGAACAAGGTCGCGACCGCGCCGCCGCCCTGCAGCAATTCCGCGATCGGGGCGTCGCCCGACCAGCCATGGTCATTGTGATAGAGGATCGGGTCGAGCCCCGGCACCAGCGCCTTCGGGATCACGAGGCCGAGTTCCTGAATGAGGAAGGTCAGGCTGAACGCGAGCGCACACAGCAGGGTCGAGACCGCAAGGCCGCGCATGTCGAGCCGTGCCGCTTCGCCTTTCAGGCGCGTCATCCCGATCAGGAATGGCAGCACGCCGATCGCGGCGACCAGTCCCAACAACATGGTCACGCCGCTTTCGCTTCATCCTCCGCCGCCGGCCGCGCGAGCTGGCGGCTGTAGAGCCAGCCGATGCCGATCAGGCTGAAGCCGAGCACCACGAACGACCCGATCCGCAACAGCCCTTCGAGCCCCGATGCGTCGAACAGGAACACTT
Source organism: Sphingopyxis sp. (assembly GCF_050725615.1). Taxonomy (GTDB): domain Bacteria; phylum Pseudomonadota; class Alphaproteobacteria; order Sphingomonadales; family Sphingomonadaceae; genus Sphingopyxis. Next base: position 3,558 of record NZ_JBOHHU010000100.1, on the reverse strand, counting down.
TGCCCACCGCGCCGAGCATCAGGATCAGCGAGGCGATGCGCCAGTCGTGGCGGCCTTTGCGGATGCCCCACAAGAGGAAGCCGATTGCGAGCGCGAGGATCAGGATCGAACGCAGGATATTCTCGGTCGCGGTTACCCCCGGTTCGATCAGCAGCGTGCCGTGGAACAGCTGCCGGAGCGTCGCCCAGGCGAAGCCCGCGACGAGCAGCATCGTGACGAGTTGCACCGCCCGCCCGTATATCGCGGGCGCAGCGGGGAACAGCCGGCCGATAAGCGTGAGCCCCAGCCAGGGCAGCAGGAACAGCGGGACGAGCCAATTGGCGACCGGCCAGCCGCCGACCGCCTGCTCGGTCCATAAGGGATTGTGGAGCATCAGCCCGTACCAGATGGCATGCGCCGTCCCCGCGAGGACGAGCGACCGCGCGAGCCCGGTCCAGCCGCGCGTCATCGCGAGCCAGCCGCCGCCGATCAGCAACAGCTCCCAGATGAGCCGCTGGCCGACGCCGGTGGCGACAAAATCGCCGCCCGCCACCGCCGCGAAGCCGAGACGATAGAGGCAATGCACCGCGATACCCCCCGCGACCCCCGCGATCGCCAGCCCGGCCAGCCACAGCCAGCGCGGCAGGCGCTCTCGGAGGAGCAGCAAAGGTCCGGCAAACAGCACGGCGGGGACCAGCAGGCGCAGCAGCAACTGGTCGACCGCGAGCATCGGGCTGGCGAGCAGCATCGGCTGCCCCGCGATCGACATCAGCGCCTCGAGGGCCCAGGCCGCGACCGGAGGCGCTGCCCAGGCAAGGCTGAGCGCGGCGAAGCTGGCGGCGGCGCCATCGACGCGCGGCAGCGCGATCCGCCGCGCGGCCAGCAAGGTCGCCGCGCCGCCGATTGCGGGCACGAGCATCAGATACGCGCCGGGCACCACCTGCGCGAAGGCGCCATAGGCGAGCAGCGCCGCCGAGACCTGACCCGCGCGCCGGATGACGGGCCTGTCCGACCAAAGCGCATAGGCGAGGCCGGCAAGCGCGAGGCCCGCCCAGCGCAGCAGTTCGGTCGCGCCGACCGCCGCGTCGCTGCCATAGAGGCGCGTCCATTGCGCCACCAGCTGCGGTCCGGTCCCCGCGAGCAGCAGCACGGCAAGCTGGGCATAGATGAGCGAGAGCAATTCGACCGGATGCGACGCGCGCCGCCGGGCGATGGCGAAGAACGCCATTGCCACGCCGGCCATCGCCAGCGGCAGGCTCCACCCCGGGACGACTTGCGCCAGCGTGCCATAGGCAAGGCCGCCCGCGATCGTCAGCGCCGCAAAGCGCAGGATGGGCTGGGTCGCCCTGGCCGCGAACAGCGCGAGCAACGCGGTCATGCCCGCCCAGCGGATCACGTCGGTGGCGCCGACGACCGCGTCGCTGCCGAACAGCCGGCTCCACTGCGCGATCAGATTGGGTCCGGTCGCGGCGAGCAACATCAGCGCGAGCAGGCCAAAGCCCGCCGACAGGAGTTCGATCGACGGCGATGCACCGCGCCGCGCGAGCAGGAAGAGCCCGACCGCCACCGTGCCCATCGCCAGCGTCAGGCTCCACCCCGGCACGACCTGCGCGAGCATCCCATAGGCAAGCCCACCCGCGATCGCGAGCGATGCCGAGCGGAAAAAGCGGTCCTCGGCCTTGCCCGCGAACAGCGCGAGCAGGGCGGCGAGGCCAGCCCAGCGCAGCAGCGCCTGGGTGGCGAAGCCGTCGCCGGCGCCGACGAAGAGGCGCGGGAGTTCGGCGAGCGCCAGCGGGGTCGCGATCAGCGACACCAGCGCGGCGCCGACGAAGGCGGCGGCGATCGGCTCGATCCGCCGGTCCTTCGCCGCCTTGCCGAAAAAGAGCAGCATCGCCGCGACGCCGCCGATGGCATAGGGCGTCATCCAGTGCGGCAGGACAAGCGCGCCCGCGAGGGCGAGCAAGGCGCCGCCGGTCGCGGTCAACCAGGCGAAGCGGGTATCCGCCGCGCGGTCCTCGACCGTCCAGCCGCGCGCGATGCCGATGCCGACGAGCGCCGCACCGCCGAGCGCGACGAGCGCCAGCGTCGTATCGGCGATGTCCCAGAAATGATATTTGGTCAGCGGCACCGCCGTGAGCACCAGCCCGCACAGCTCGAGCGTGCGGCGCAGCGCCTTCGGCACGCTCCACAGTCGTGCCAGCAACGGCAGCGCGTGGATCGCCGCCAGCGCCAGCCCGATCAACAGGAACCAGTAAGTGCCCGGATCGGGCCACACTGCGAGCAGCATCACCGACAGCGCGAGGCTGATCGACGGGACGATCGCGAAATCCTTTTCGCGCCATGCCAGCCATTGGCCCGCCGTCGCGAGCAGCGCGAACAGGCCCCAATGGAGCGGCGCAAAGCCGCCATAGCCGACGAGCAGCGCGAGTTGCAGCGCGCCGACGATCGCCGACCCGGCGCGCAGCACCGCCGCGCGCGGGCCGTCGAACGCCAGCATCGGCAAGGCGAGCGCGAGCAGCAGCACGAAGCCGCCGATCGACAGCGACCCCAGCGTGTCGAGCGCGCTCGTCGCGAGCACCATCCACAGGCTCCAGCCGACCCCGCCGACCATCGCCGCGAGCGCGAGCCAGGGCCAGCGCTTCATCCGCGACACGCCCGCGAGCCCGGCGATCGTGAGCCCGAGATAGACCGCGAGCAGCGGCACATTGGGCTCCATCGCCCCGACCAGCGCCGGGGCGGCAAGGCCGCCCGCGAGCCCGAGCAAGGCGCTCGGCGCGCCGAAACGCAAAGACAGGCCAAGCGCGGCCGCCGTGACGACCGCGAGGCCGATGAAGGCCGCCAAGGGTCCGATCAGCCCATAGGCATTCGCCGCGACCAAGATCGCCGCGTAAAGCGTCGCGATGCCCGCGCCCGACAGCGCCTGCGGCACGCGCAGGTCGCGCACCTTGTCCTCGTTGCGCCAGGCATATTCGGCGCCGCCGATCAGCCCGAGGCCGAAGAGAATGCCCGCGATAACCTGCACCCCCGGCGTGAAGACGCGCGCGAAGAAGCCCGCGTCGATCGCGTAACGGACGATGAGGACACCCGCGATGGCCAGCGTGATGCCGCCGGCCCAGATCGGCAGCGTCTTGCCGAACAGATTCTCGAACCGCTGCGCCATGCTGGCGGGAGGCGCGGGTGGTGCGGGCGGTTTTGGCGGCGGCGTGGCGGCGCGTGCCGCGACCGGCTCCGCTTCGGGTTCCGGAACATCCGCTTCGGCCTCGGCCTCGGCGGGCGCTGCGGCCGCCGTTTCCCCGGCTTCTTCCTCTTCCGTCAGTTCTTCGTCGGGCGCGGGCCCCGACACTGCCGGAAGCGGCGCGCTCGCCGCAGCGAAGGAGGCCGCGATGGGAACCGCCTTTTCCTCCGGCGCCGGTTCGGGAAGCTCCTCCTGCGGCGCGGGCGATGGTTCGGGCGTGTCCGCTGGCGGCGCGGGCACGGGCCCTTCGGCCTTGGGTTTCCAGCGATCTAGCGTTTCGGCGGACGGCGGCGCCCAGGGCGAGGGCGGCGGCGCGGCGGGCGCCGGGCGGGACGGGGCGGCCG
>NZ_JBOHHU010000099.1:0-15192 GCF_050725615.1 Sphingopyxis sp. | reverse complement strand
CAGATGCAGTCCGCGTGTCGCTTTCATCTCTCTCTCTCCCTTCGTCGCGCGCCACCGGCTTGTGCCGGTCTGTCGATCCGCGAGACAATATCGGCGACTTATCACACTAAGTGAGACAAGCGCAAGTATTTGCCTCACGGGATGCGATATGCTAGCCGGACGGTCTCAGGACGGAGGCGCATATCGCGACAATCAGCCCGATTCCGCGCTTTGTGGTCGGCGATGCGGCCAAGGCGGCGGTGCTCGACGCGACCGCCATGGTCGTCACCCGGGTCGGCTTTCACGACACGACGATCGACCATGTCGTCCGCGAATCGGGGGTATCGCGCGCGACGCTCTATCGCTGGTTCGGCAATCGCGAGGGCCTGCTGCTCGCCTTGCTCCAGCATCTGGCGGGCCCCTATCTGGAGCGTAGCGGTCAGATCGCGGTCGGGCTGGGGCCGATCGAGGACCGGCTGGAACAGGTGATCGCGGGCGGTATCGAAAGCATCTGCAACACGCCGTGGATCCACAAGGTCGCCAAGGATGGCCTGCTGCACGACGACTTCTCGATCTTCCTCACCGCGCACAAGTCGATCACGGGGGCGGTGGTGGGGCGGATGCTCGAAGGCGCGATGGCGTCGGGCGCCTGGACCCCGCCCGACGATCTCGACCGGCTGACCGAATGGCTGCTCCACCAGATGCTGGTGCTGGGCGGCGAGGATTATGACGACCCGCTGGAAATCCGGCGGCGCGTCGCCATCTATGTGATGCCGGTGCTGAACCTGCCCGGGGCGGCGCGCGGCGGCGGCGACATCGCGGCGCGGCTCGAGTCCATCGAACGCAAGATCGACGGGCTCGCGTCCTGAGATTCCGGCTGGCGCCGCGTTGACAAAATGGGGCCCCGATCCTATATCGCCGCCACACCCCATCGTTCGAGATAGAGCCTGACTTTGCGCAACGGGCTGTACGGATAGGTCGGTGGGGATTTCGACAGGCGTTGGAAAGCTGCGGTAAACCGGCAACGGTTGCTTGCGGCTTTTTTCGCGTCGATGCGCTCGCGAGACGGTTTTTTACAAGGCGAGACAATCACTTATGGCGACCAAGGCGAAGTCGGTGGGCAAGGCCCTCGAAGCAACCGCAAGCAAGCGAATCCGTAAGCTGTTCGGCAACATCCACGAAGCCGTGGAAATGCCCAACCTCATCGAGGTGCAGCGCGAATCCTATGAGCAGTTCCTGCGCTCGGATCCGTCGACGGGTTATGTCTCGGGCCTCGAAAAGACGCTGCGCAGCGTGTTCCCGATCCGCGACTTCGCCGGCACCGCCGAGCTCGACTTCGTCCATTACGAACTCGAAGACCCGAAATATGACGTCGAGGAATGCCGTCAGCGCGGCATCACCTATGCGGCGCCGATGAAGGTCACGCTGCGCCTGATCGTCTTTGAAGTCGACAGCGAAACCGACACCCGCTCGGTCCTCGATATCAAGGAGCAGGACGTCTATATGGGCGACATGCCCCTGATGACGGGCAACGGTACCTTCTTCGTCAACGGCACCGAGCGCGTCATCGTGTCGCAGATGCACCGTTCGCCGGGTGTGCTGTTCGACCATGATCGCGGCAAGACCCACTCGTCGGGCAAGTTCCTGTTCGCCGCGCGCGTGATCCCGTATCGCGGTTCGTGGCTCGACTTCGAATTCGACGCCAAGGACATCGTCAACGTCCGTATCGACCGCAAGCGCAAGCTGCCGGTCACCAGCCTGCTCTACGCGCTGGGCATGACGGGCGAGGAAATTCTCAACACCTTCTATGACCGCCTCGTCTTCGAGCGCGCCGAGAATGGCTGGCGCGTGCCTTTCATGGTCGAAAACTGGCGCGGGTCGAAGCCCGCGTTCGACGTCGTCGACGCCAAGACCGGCGAAGTCGTCTTCGCCGCCGGCCACAAGATCAGCCCGCGCCTCGCCAACAAGGCAGCGAAGGATGGTCTCGACACGCTGCTGATCCCGACCGAGGAAATCTTCGGCCGCTACAGCGCCTATGACCTGATCAACGAAGCCACCGGCGAGATCTATATCGAAGCCGGCGACGAAGTGACCGCCGACAATCTCGAGAAGATCGACGGGGCGGGCATCGACAAGCTCGTGCTGCTCGACATCGATCACAACAACACCGGTCCGTGGATCCGCAACACGTTGAAGGCCGACAAGGCCGAGGATCGCGACCAGGCGCTGTCGGACATCTATCGCGTCATGCGCCCCGGCGAACCGCCGACGCGCGAAACCGCCGAAGCGCTGTTCGGCGGCCTGTTCTTCGACCCCGAGCGCTATGACCTGTCGGCCGTGGGCCGCGTCAAGCTCAACATGCGCCTCGGCCTCGACGCCGAGGACACGGTGACGACGCTGCGCAGCGAGGACATCCTCGCCGTGGTCAAGGAACTGGTGAACCTGAAGGACGGCAAGGGCGAAATCGACGATATCGACAACCTCGGCAACCGCCGTGTCCGTTCGGTCGGCGAGCTGCTCGAAAACCAGTATCGCGTCGGCCTGCTCCGCATGGAGCGCGCCGTGAAGGAGCGCATGTCGTCGGTCGACGTGTCGACGGTGATGCCGAACGACCTGATCAACGCCAAGCCGGCCGTGGCTGCGGTGCGCGAATTCTTTGGTTCGTCGCAGCTCAGCCAGTTCATGGACCAGACCAACCCGCTGTCGGAAGTTACCCACAAGCGCCGCGTGTCGGCGCTTGGGCCGGGCGGTCTGACGCGCGAGCGCGCGGGCTTCGAAGTCCGCGACGTTCACCCGACGCATTATGGCCGCATCTGCCCGATCGAAACGCCGGAAGGCCCGAACATCGGTCTGATCAACTCGCTCGCTACCTTCGCGCGCGTCAACAAATACGGCTTCATCGAAACCCCGTACCGCAAGATCATCGACGGCAAGGTCACCACCGACGTCGTCTATCTGTCGGCGATGGAAGAGCAGAAGCACACCGTCGCACAGGCGAACGCCGACCTGCATGAGGATGGCAGCTTCGTCGACGACCTGATCTCGGCACGCGAAGCAGGCGAATTCCTGATGGCGCCCAAGGGTCAGATCACCCTGATGGACGTGTCGCCGAAGCAGCTGGTTTCGGTCGCGGCATCGCTCATTCCGTTCCTGGAAAACGATGACGCCAACCGCGCGCTGATGGGATCGAACATGCAGCGCCAGGCCGTGCCGCTGATCCGGGCCGAAGCCCCGGTCGTCGGTACCGGCATGGAAGAGACGGTTGCGCGCGACTCCGGCGCGGCCATCGCGGCGCGCCGCGGCGGCATCATCGACCAGGTCGACGCGACGCGTATCGTGATCCGTGCGACCGATATGGTCGAACCCGGCAAGTCGGGCGTCGACATCTATCGCCTGCAGAAGTTCCAGCGTTCGAACCAGAACACCTGCATCAACCAGCGTCCGCTGGTGAAGGTGGGCGAAGTGGTCAAGACCGGCGACATCATCGCCGACGGTCCGTCGACCGAGCTGGGCGAACTGGCGCTGGGCAAGAATGTGCTCGTCGCGTTCATGCCCTGGAACGGCTATAATTATGAGGACTCGATCCTCATCAGCGAACGCATCGTGAAGGACGACGTCTTCACCTCGATCCACATCGAGGAATTCGAAGTCACCGCGCGCGACACGCGCCTTGGCCCCGAAGATATCACGCGCGACATTCCGAACGTCGGCGAGGAAGCGCTCCGCAACCTCGACGAAGCGGGCATCGTCTATATCGGCGCCGAAGTCGGCCCGGGCGACATTCTGGCCGGCAAGATCACCCCCAAGGGTGAATCGCCGATGACGCCGGAAGAGAAGCTGCTGCGCGCGATCTTCGGCGAAAAGGCCAGCGACGTGCGCGACACGTCGCTCCGCCTGCCGCCGGGCGTGTCGGGCACCGTCGTCGAAGTCCGCGTCTTCAACCGCCACGGCATCGACAAGGACGAGCGCGCGATCGCGATCGAACGCGAGGAAATCGAGCGCCTGAAGCAGGACGCCGACGACGAGCGTGCGATCCTCAACCGTGCGACCTTCTCCAGCCTGAAGGACCTGCTGATCGGTCAGACGACCAGCGCGGTGCCCAAGGGCCTGAAGAAGGGCGATGTGGTCACCGAGGAGATGCTGGTCGAACTCGACCGCGCCGACTGGTGGAAGCTGGCGGTCGTCGAAGACAATGCCCAGACCGCCCTCGAAGCGATCAAGGCGCAGTATGACGACGCGATCAAGCGGATCAGCGCGAAATATGAAGATCGCGTCGAAAAGCTGCAGCGCGGCGACGAACTCGCCCCGGGCGTGCTCAAGATGGTCAAGGTCTTCGTCGCGGTGAAGCGCAAGCTGCAGTCGGGCGACAAGATGGCCGGCCGTCACGGCAACAAGGGCATCATCAGCCGCATCCTGCCGATCGAGGACATGCCGTTCCTGGAAGATGGCACGCATGTCGACTTCGTGCTCAACCCGCTGGGCGTGCCGTCGCGCATGAACGTCGGACAGATCCTCGAAACGCACCTCGGCTGGGCATCGCGTGGCTTCGGTCGCCAGATCACCGCGGCGCTCGAGGATTGGCGCATGGCGAACCCCGACCCCGAGGCCGGGTCGCCGCCGGAAGCGGTGCGCGAAGCGCTGCTTCACGCCTATGGCGACGAATATGCGGACGACATCAAGGCGCGGACGACCGATCAGGTCGTCGAGCTTGCCGGCAATCTGTCGGTCGGCGTGCCCTTTGCGACTCCCGTGTTCGACGGCGCGCGCGAAGGCGATGTGTCGGCGATGCTGGAACGCGCCGGTCTCGACCGGTCGGGCCAGGTCGATCTGTACGATGGCCGCACCGGCGACCGCTTCGACCGCAAGGTGACGGTGGGATATATGTATATCCTGAAGCTCCATCACCTGGTCGACGACAAGATCCACGCGCGTTCGATCGGGCCGTACTCGCTTGTTACCCAGCAGCCGCTGGGCGGCAAGGCGCAGTTCGGTGGCCAGCGCTTCGGTGAAATGGAAGTGTGGGCGCTGCAGGCTTATGGCGCGGCGTACACGCTGCAGGAAATGCTGACGGTGAAGTCCGATGACGTGATCGGCCGCACCAAGGTCTACGAGGCGATCGTCAAGGGCGACGACACGTTCGAGGCCGGCATTCCCGAAAGCTTCAACGTGCTCGTCAAGGAAATGCGCTCGCTGGGCCTCAACGTCGAACTGTCTTCCTATGCGGAGCAGGACCCCGACGAAGGTCCGGACGCCCTTCCCGAAGCCGCGGAGTGATCAAGGGGCAGGCGTGGCGGAATTGGTAAACGCACCTCTCCAAGGAGGAAACTGCGGGTTCGAGTCCCGCCGCCAGCCAACCGAATGATCGAATTGATTTTGCTCCTGAACGGAGAATGAGAATGAACCAGCTTACCAACTTCATGAACCCGGTCGCGAAGCCCGAAACCTTCGACATGATCAAGATCGGCATCGCCAGCCCCGAGCGCATCCGTTCGTGGTCGTTCGGCGAGATCAAGAAGCCCGAAACCATCAACTATCGCACGTTCAAGCCCGAGCGTGACGGCCTGTTCTGCGCGCGCATCTTCGGTCCGATCAAGGATTATGAATGCCTGTGCGGCAAGTACAAGCGCATGAAATACAAGGGCATCGTCTGCGAAAAATGCGGTGTCGAAGTCACGGTGACCAAGGTCCGCCGCGAGCGCATGGGCCATATCGAGCTCGCCGCGCCGGTCGCGCACATCTGGTTCCTGAAGTCGCTGCCGTCGCGCATCGGCCTGCTGCTCGACATGCAGCTCAAGCAGCTCGAGCGCGTCCTCTATTTCGAGGCCTATATCGTTCTCGAACCCGGCCTGACGCCGCTGGAGAAGTTCCAGCTGCTGACCGAAGACGAGCTGCTCGATGCGCAGGATGAATATGGCGAAGACGCGTTCAGCGCTGGCATCGGCGCCGAGGCGATCCGCGTGCTGCTCGAGAATCTCGATCTCGAACAGGAACGCGCCGACCTGATGGAAGATCTGGCGACGACCAAGTCGGAGCTGAAGCCCAAGAAGATCATCAAGCGCCTGAAAGTCGTCGAAAGCTTCATCGATTCGGGCAACCGCCCCGAATGGATGATCCTGGAAGTCGTCCCCGTGATCCCGCCCGAACTGCGCCCGCTGGTGCCGCTCGACGGCGGCCGCTTCGCGACGTCGGATCTCAACGATCTCTATCGCCGCGTCATCAACCGCAACAATCGTTTGAAGCGCCTGATGGAACTGCGCGCGCCGGACATCATCGTCCGCAACGAAAAGCGCATGCTGCAGGAAGCCGTCGACGCGCTGTTCGACAACGGCCGCCGCGGCCGCACGATCACGGGCGCCAACAAGCGTCCGCTGAAGTCGCTGTCCGACATGCTCAAGGGCAAGCAGGGCCGCTTCCGTCAGAACCTGCTCGGCAAGCGCGTCGACTATTCGGGCCGTTCGGTCATCGTGACCGGTCCCGAACTCAAGCTGCACCAGTGCGGCCTGCCGAAGAAAATGGCGCTCGAGCTGTTCAAGCCGTTCATCTACGCGCGCCTCGACGCCAAGGGTCTGTCGATGACCCTGAAGCAGGCGAAGAAGTGGGTCGAAAAGGAACGCAAGGAAGTCTGGGACATTCTCGACGAAGTCATTCGCGAGCACCCGGTCCTGCTGAACCGCGCCCCGACGCTTCACCGCCTTGGCATTCAGGCGTTCGAACCCGTCCTGATCGAGGGCAAGGCGATCCAGCTTCACCCGCTGGTCTGCGCCGCGTTCAACGCCGACTTCGACGGTGACCAGATGGCGGTCCACGTGCCGCTTTCGCTGGAAGCCCAGCTGGAAGCGCGCGTGCTGATGATGTCGACCAACAACATCCTGAGCCCCGCGAACGGCAAGCCGATCATCGTGCCGTCGCAGGACATGGTGCTGGGTCTCTATTATCTGTCGATGGAGCGTGCGGGCGAACCCGGTGAGGGCATGTTGCTCGCCGACATGGCCGAGGTGCATCAGGCGCTGTTCACCGGCGCCGTGACGCTGCACACCAAGGTCATCAGCCGCGTCCCGCAGACCGACGAGAAGGGCAATGAATATCTGCGCCGCTTCGAGACGACCCCGGGCCGCATGCTGATCGGCGAATGCCTGCCGAAGTCGCACACCGTGCCCTTCGACGTCGTCAACCGCCTTCTGACCAAGAAGGAAATCGGCGACGTGATCGACCAGGTCTATCGCCACACCGGCCAGAAAGAGACCGTGTTGTTCGCCGACGCCATCATGGCGCTGGGCTTCCGCAACGCGTTCAAGGCCGGCATCTCCTTCGGCAAGGATGACATGATCATCCCGGCATCGAAGGAAGGCATGGTCGACGAGACCCGCGCCCTCGTGAAGGACTTCGAGCAGCAGTATCAGGACGGCCTGATCACGCAGCAGGAAAAGTACAATAAGGCCATCGATGCGTGGTCGCAGTGCGGCGACAAGGTCGCGAACGCGATGATGGACGAAATCCGCGCCGAGCCGAAGGACCCGAAGACGGGCCGTCTGGCCCCGATCAACTCCATCTATATGATGGCGCACTCGGGTGCTCGTGGTTCGCAGGCCCAGATGAAGCAGCTCGCCGGTATGCGCGGCCTGATGGCCAAGCCGTCGGGCGAGATCATCGAAACGCCGATCATCTCGAACTTCAAGGAAGGTCTGACCGTTCTCGAGTATTTCAACTCGACCCACGGCGCCCGTAAGGGTCTGGCCGATACGGCGCTCAAGACGGCGAACTCGGGTTATTTGACCCGCCGTCTGGTCGACGTGTCGCAGGACTGCGTCGTGATCGAGGAAGATTGCGGCACCGAACGCGGCATGGAAATGCGCGCGATCATCCAGGGCGGTTCGACGATCGCCTCGCTGGGCGAGCGCATCCTGGGCCGTACGACGCTGGAAGATGTCGTCGACAAGGACGGCAATGTGCTGGCTCCGGTCGGCACCCTGCTCGACGAAGCGACGACGCAGCGGATCGAGGACGCCGAAGTCCAGTCGGTGAAGATCCGTTCGCCGCTGGTCTGCGAAGCGACGCTGGGCGTTTGCGGCAAATGCTATGGCCGTGACCTCGCGCGTGGGACCCCGGTGAACATCGGCGAAGCGGTCGGCGTCATCGCCGCCCAGTCGATCGGTGAACCCGGCACCCAGCTGACCATGCGTACCTTCCACATCGGTGGCGCGGCGCAGGTCAACGAGCAGTCGAACGCCGAATCGATCTCCGACGGCACGATCGAATATCGCGAGATGACCACGATCGTCGACCAGCGCGGCCGCCGTCTGGCGCTGTCGCGTTCGGGCGAAGTCGCGGTGATCGACAGCGAAGGCCGCGAACGCGCGTCGCACAAGCTGCCTTATGGTGCGCAGATCCTGTTCAAGGACGGCGACAAGGTGAAGAAGGGCGACCGGATTGCCGAATGGGATCCGTTCACCATGCCGCTGATCACCGAAAAGCAGGGCATCGTGAAGTATCAGGACCTTCAGGACACCAAGACGCTGATCGAACAGGTCGACGAAGCGACGGGCATCGCCCAGCGCGTCGTGATCGAATATCGTTCGGCGGGCCGGTCGAAGAAGGAAGACCTGCAGCCGCGCCTGACCCTGCTCGACGACCAGTCGGGCGAAGCCGCGCGCTATCTGCTCGCGGTCGGCACGATGCTGTCGGTCGAGGACGGCCAGGAAGTGCAGGCGGGCGACGTGCTGGCGCGTGTCAGCCGCGAGGCGTCGAAGACGCGCGACATCACCGGCGGTCTGCCGCGTGTTGCCGAGCTGTTCGAAGCGCGCATTCCGAAGGACAACAGCGTCATCGCGAAGATCAGCGGCCGCATTGAATTCGTCAAGGATTACAAGGCGAAGCGCAAGATCGCGATCGTTCCGGAAGAAGGCGATTCGATCGAGTACCTCATTCCCAAGTCGAAGGTGCTGGAAGTGCAGGAAGGCGACCAGGTCAAGCGCGGCGACGCGCTGATTTCGGGCTCGCCGAACCCGCACGACATCCTCGACGTCATGGGCGTCGAGGCGCTGGCCGAATATCTCGTCGCGGAAATCCAGGAAGTCTATCGACTGCAGGGCGTGAAGATCAACGACAAGCACATCGAGGTGATCGTTCGCCAGATGCTGCAGAAGGTCGAGATCACCGAAGGCGGCGACACCACGCTGCTGCCGGGCGAACAGCTCGATTATCTGGAGATGATGGAATATAACGCCAAGCTGCCGAAGAACGGTCGCAAGGCCGAAGGTCGCCCGGTCCTGCTGGGCATCACCAAGGCGTCGCTGCAGACCCGCAGCTTCGTGTCGGCCGCGTCCTTCCAGGAGACGACCCGCGTTCTCACCGAGGCTTCGGTGCAGGGCAAGATCGACTCGCTGCAGGGCCTGAAGGAAAACGTCATCGTTGGCCGCCTGATCCCGGCGGGCACCGGGGCGGCGATGAACCGCGTTCGCGTTACCGCGTCGTCGAAGGATGCCGCGCTGCGCGCCTCGATGCGCGCCGCGAACCAGGAGCATCTGATCGCGCCGCAGACCGCCGCCGAGGAACATGCCGCCGAACTGGCGCAAGGTCCCGAAGCGGCGATCGGCAACGATCCGCTGGCGGCTGTCGAAGGCGAAACCCACGGCAGCGATGCCGACGCCGGCGATTACCTGATCCAGGGCGACGAGCAGGCCTAAGCCTCTCGGCCTCGCATCAGCGAAGCCAGAACGAAACAGGGCTCGCCGGGAAACCGGCGGGCCCTTTTTCGTTCATGTTCGCGCAGCCCGCGACCTGATACGCCGTGCGCCGGGTCGCAGAGCAATGGCGAAGGAGGGTATGATGGGCATGAGCAGGATGGCAGCGGTGGCGGCCGCGATAGCGCTGGTCGCGGGCGGCAGCGGCGCACTGGCGCAGGACAACAGCAATATCCAGGGCGAGGTGGTGGTGACCGCGCAGCGCGCGTCGGCGGGCTATCTCGCCGATGTGCAGCCGGTCGTCGGTTTGCGGCGGACCGCCGACAGCGCGATCCAGCGGGTGCAGTTCACCTCTGACTCGCGCGAGGAGGATGTCCGCAAGCGTGAAATCCACGCGATGCTGGAGGCGGCGATCCGCCGCGCCGAAAGTTCGGGCGTCGAACTCGTCACCGGCGATTTCGAGCTGACCAAGGTGACGCTGACCAATTACAAGGGCCTGGTCTTCCAGCGCGGCTCGCGCCCCGACACCAGTGAGATCGGGCTGTTCGTCAAAGCGGGTCTCGCGGGCTCGGTCGGCAGCGCGCAGGAGCGGATCGACGGTTTCGTCAAGGGCGTGCCGGCGACCGGCCGGGCGCTGATCGAGAAACGCGGCGGGATCACGCTGACGATCAAGAATCCCGACCAGTATCGCGCCGAGATCGTCCGGCTGGTGGCGGCCGAGGGGCTGAAGACTGCGGCGGCCTTCGGCCCCGATTATGGGGTCGATGTCCGCGGTCTCAATGAACAACTCGCCTGGGCGCAGGCCAGCCCGACCGAGGTGTTCCTGTACCTGCCCTATGACTTCACCGTGCGGCCCAAGGGATGACGGGGGCCAAATGAAAAGGCCCGCCGGGCGATAGACCGGCGAGCCTTTGATCTGTGGAAATGTGCGGGCCGGTGCGACTGCGCCTGAAAGGCGGCCGGCCCGGTGCTGGCTGGTTACGGCGCGAGGATCGCGATGGTGATATACAGCAGCAGCGGCAGGCCGAAGCCCAGCAAAGTCAGCGCGACAAAGCCGACGCGCGTCCACAAGACGTCGATGCCGAAGCGGTCGGCCATGCCGGCGCAGACGCCGAAGACCATGCCATCGCGACGATTCTTGCGAAAACCCTGTGTCATTTCTTTCCTTTCCATCCCGGCCCGGTGGCCGGCGTTTTTCGGTGGCGGCGGGTCAGTTGGTCAAGCGACCAACTGACCGACATGCGCGCCCGTCTGACCGACGGCGACCATGAAGAGCATCGCGGAGCAATAGACCGAAGCGAAAGCGGCAACGGCGTAGCTGCGAAGCGAGTCTGCGTTGAAATGGGCCATGATTTTGTCCTTCCTTTTTTCTTCCGCCCGGCCTGTCCGGTGGATGCCAAGGGTAATGCAGGAGGCGTGCCAATTTCATTCATTGGCGGTTAACCGCCGATTTTCGGGTTTTGATCGATTATTTCGTGGCGAAAAATCCTGTCAATAGGGATTAATTCCCGATGATTGGAAAATTGTAACATGAGCTGACCAAGGATTCCCCTCCCGCTTGCGGGAGGGGAGCAAGACCCGTTTCCCTCGCGACCCGAAATATTCTAGGCGAAAGGACGATGACGCTCGCCCGCCTGTCCCTCACAGATTTTCGCAATCATGCTGCGGCGGAAATGGCGGCGGGGCCGGGGCTGGTCGCGCTCCACGGCGACAATGGTGCGGGCAAGACCAATATCCTGGAGGCCGTCTCGCTGCTCGCGCCGGGGCGCGGCCTGCGCCGGGCGGCGCTGCCCGACATGGTGCGCGACGGGGCGACCGGCGGTTTTGCGGTGTTCGCGGAGGTGTCGGCGGGCGACGATCTGGCGCCGGTCGCGCTGGGGACGGGGATCGAACCCGCGCATCCGGGGCGGCGGATCGTGCGGATCAATGGCGCTGCGGCGGCGGCGACGGCGCTTGGCGAGTGGCTGGCGGTGCTGTGGCTGACCCCGGCGATGGACCGGCTGTTTGTCGAGACCGCGGGCAATCGGCGGCGCTTCCTCGACCGGCTCGTCCTCGCGCTCGACCCGCGCCACGCGCAGCACGGCAATCGCTATGAGGCGGCGCTGCGCGCGCGCGGCAAATTGCTCGCCGACCTGCCGGCCGCCGACCAGCAATGGCTGACGAGCCTCGAAGCGCAGCTCGCCGAGCATGGCGCGGCGATGGACGCGGCGCGGCAGGCGACGCTGGCGGCGCTGTCGGCCGAACTCGCCGGACAGCCCGACGCGCCCTTTGCCCGGCCGTTGCTGACCCTGGTCGATAGCGAGGGCGCCGTTCGCGAAGCCCCGCACGATGTCGAGGCGCTCAAGGCGCTGTTCGCCGGTCGCCGCCGCATCGATGCCGCCGCAGGACGCGCCACCGCCGGGCCGCATCGCGACGACCTGGCGGCGGTCCATGCCGCGACGGGGCGCAGCGCGGCGCGCTGTTCGACCGGCGAGCAAAAGGCGATGCTGCTCTCGCTCGTCCTCGCGCACAGCGACTGCGTCGCGCGCGCGCGCGGCCAGCGGCCGATCCTGCTGCTCGACGAGGTCGCCGCGCACCTCGACCCGATGCGCCGTGCGGCGCTCTATGAGCGGCTGGCCGGGCAGGGCGGGCAGGCCTGGCTCACCGGGACCGAGGCGGCGCTGTTCGACGCCATGCCGGGGCCGGTGACGCGTTTCCGGATCGCCGGCGGGCGCATTGGGGCCGGATAAGTAACGCGATATCAAGGCTTGCCGCGTAACTATGCCGTGAAGGGGGCACGACCATGGATACGCGCGACAATCTGACCGGCGGGGGTTTCGGACGGCGGCGGAGCGCGTTGATGGGCGCGCCGTCGGGTGCGCCGGAATCCGATGTGCAGCCGGGCTATGCTTTCGAGGCCGACGAACCGGCCGATCGCATGTCGGCGTTGCGCCTGGCCGGAATCATCGTGGGCGGGCTGCTGGCGCTGCTGTGCATTGAGGCGCTGTTTTCGGGAACGTCGCTGATTACCCCGATCAACGGCACCTTTCTCAATGCGATGCGGCTGATTGGCTTTGTGCTGGGGATCCCGCTAGCCATTCTCACCATCATGCGGCCGCACGAGCCGATGGGGATCGCCAAGAAGATCCTGATCCTGCTGTTCCTGCCGGTGTTGACCGGCTTTGCCGGCGGCGAAGTGGCCTGGCGGATCAGCGACTGGACCGAATTCGGCTTTTCCTCCGCCGCCTATGAGCCCGCCGCCTATCCGATCCAATATGCGAGCCACGGCCGCAAGGGGCGCCGCGATTCGTTCGAGATCGATCCCTATGATGCGGGCGAGAGCACCGACATTGCGGTGCCGTCGGCGCAGTTCGACGCGATCTGGCCGAACCACAGCGACTATTGCATCACGGTGATGCAGCGCAAATCGGCGTCGGGCGCGATCGAGATCGTCAACGACGGCGTGTTCACGCTGCGCGAGCCCGCGCCCGCGGTGCTGACGCCATGCGGCGAGGGCGGTTCGGTTTCCGGCGACGCGTCGTCGCCATGGGACAAGAAAGAGCTGCGCCTTTAGGCGCGACCGACGCGGGCCTCAGCCCTTCGGCTTGACGGTCACCCAGACGTTGACCGGCGCGACGAATTTGCCCGGCGCGGGCTTGCCGACGTCGATGCGTTCGGCGGTGACCAGTTCGCCGGTTTCGAGCGTGAAGCTGGCCCATGGCTTGGGCATGCGGCCAAAGCTCATCTTCTGGATCGGCTGGCCGGTAGCGGTGTTCATAATGGTTGCGGTGATACCCATGGCGCAGGCGGTAGCGAGGCGCGCGCGATTCTGTCCAGCGGGAAACGGGGCGGGTATCGAAGGCCGGCTTTGCGCCCGATCAGCCGATCGCCCCCTTGGCCAGGTCGACGAGGACCCCTAGTTTTGCGACCAGATCGCGCCAGACCGGATCGTCGTTCGCCCAGGCGACCAGCGACAGCGCGGCGACCGCCGCGATACCGACGCCGAAGGGCAGGCGGGTGACCCAGACTTGCTGGTCGAAACTGCACCCATCCTCGTCGGTATAGGTCCAGCGTTCGATCATGCTGCGGTTCTTGGGCGGCTTGCCCATCACTTCCCGGCTGAAATCTTCGAGACTCATGGGAGCGCTCCTCGCTGGTCGCCCCGATGATAGTGAGTCAGCGTAAAGGACCGGTTGCCGCCCGATCGATCGTGCGGGTCAGAGGATGTCCTGCACCGTCTCCATCGGCCGGCACAGCCGCACGCCCTTATCGGTTTCGACGAAGGGGCGTTCGACATAGGCCGGGTTTGCGGCCATCGCGGCGATGATCGCGTCCTCCGCCCATTCGGTCATGCCGCGCTCGGCGGCGTCGGTGCCGCGCAGGCGGAGCGCGTCGCGGGCGCCGATCCCGGCGGCCTCGAACAGCTGGCGCAGCTTGTCGGCCGCATAGGGCGTCTTGAGATATTCGACGACGCTGAGCTCGACGCCGGGGGTTTCTTGCAGCGCGGCGAGCGTCTTGCGCGAGGTGCCGCAGGCGGGGTTGTGCCAGATGGTTGCTTTCATGCCTCCGCTCCTATCGCCGCGAGCGTTCCGATGTAAACCCGCCGTTCACAGCAAATATGCCACAACTCGCGGTATGAAGACGATGAAGCTGCTTGCCTTTCAGGCCGAAGCTGCGGCTAATGCCCCGACGAGGGACCGCCAGAGGCGGCATACGGGGTTGGGTTGCACGTGACAAAGATGATCGATCGCCGATCGATGTTGGCCGCCGTAGCGGGCGCAGGCGCTTTGGCCGCGACGTCGCTGCGCGCGCAGACGATGCCGGGCTGGATCCAGCAGCCGGCGCCTTTCGTGCCGCCGGCGGTGGACTATGCGGCCGTGGCGAAGCAGCAGATGGCGTTGCAGGGCCGCAATATTTCGCAGACCGACCGCGTCGGCATCGTCGATTTCGGCCTGCCGTCGTCGCGCCCGCGTTTCGCGCTGGTCGACATGGTCGCGGGCAAGGTCGACATGTTCCCGGTGACGCACGGTCGCGGATCGGACCCGCAGCACGACGGCTGGCTCAAGAGCTTTTCGAACCGCATCGGGTCGCTCGCGACCTCGCGCGGCGCGTACCGGACCAGCGACTATTATTGGGGCAGCAACGGATCGTCGATGCGCCTCGCGGGGCTGGAGCCCGACAATTACAACGCCGACGCGCGCGCGATCGTCGTCCATGGCGCCTGGTACGCCGAACCGTCGCTGATCGCGACGCAAGGCAAGCTGGGGCGCAGCGAGGGATGCTTCGTGTTCGGCGAGGAATTGCTGCCGATGATCCTCTACAAGCTGGGGCCGGGGCGCTTGCTGTTCGCTGACAAGCTCAGCCTGCCGCCGCCGGCGCCGGTGCCGTTCGAACTGCCGGGCACGCCCGCGCCGGGGACCGAGAATATGGTGCGCGCCGGCGCGCAGCAGGGTGTGTTCCCGACGACGGCGGATTGAGTCCGTTCGGACGGAATCGCTCGTCACCGTAGCCCTGAGCCTGTCGAAGGGCGCCTATCCGAGAAGCGCCCTTCGAC
>NZ_JBOHHU010000098.1:0-15480 GCF_050725615.1 Sphingopyxis sp. | reverse complement strand
GTGGCAGCCCGTAGGGCTGACGGAGGGGGGTTGGCGCCCTCGCGCGGCGCGTCAGGCCGAGAGCCCCCTCCACCACGCCCTTCGGGCGCGGTCCCCCTCCCCGCAAGCGGGGAGGATCTCTATGTCCGCTACCGTTCGTTAGCGGCCGTGCCCCCAGCCATCCACCGCTTGAGACGGCAAGCGGTCGCCGGCGCGAATCGATGACGGGAAACCAGCGCCCGAGCCCCCACACGACCCCGCTAATCCGTCAAAACCTCTCGCGCCGCCGCCAGATAGGTCCGGCTGACGGGAACCTCGGTGCCATCGAGCAGCCGGACGATGGCCCGTCCGGGCGCTCGTTCCAGCGCGCCGACCCCGTCTTTCGCCACCCACCAGCTACGATGCACGCGCAAGCCCAGCCGGGGATCGATGATCGCCGCCGCGTCGACCAGCCGCATCAGGATCAGCGCCGTGCCGTGCAGGCTGTGCACGCGCAGATAATGATCCTCGGCCTCGAGCGCGAGGATGTCGCGGCGCAAGGCGACAGGAAGCCGCGCCAGCAATTCGGCCGGATATTCGGGAGCAGCGGCGGGCTGGTCCACAGGTGTGGCTGCGGCGACCGGCTCGGCCGGAGCCATGACGCGCGCGATGAGCAATTGGATCAGCGCCACATAGGGAAATAGCCCGAGCAGTTGGAGCGGGCTGAAGGTCCGGCCCGGCCTGACCACGCCCATCGCCCAGGCGACGAAGAAGGTCATGGGTACGGCCGATACGGCGGCCACCACGAACAGCCGCCTGATCGTCCGCTCATCCCGCACAGCGGACGGCAGGGCACGCCCCGCAGCGGCCGCAGCACCAAAACCGACGAGCGCGATGACCATCCAGAAGGCAAAGCGGGCGACCGGGCCAAGCGCGGTTTGCGATCCGAACGGCCCCATGACGCCGAGCAGCGCGCCAAAGGCGACGGCGCTCAGCGGCACCCGCCACGTCCCCAACGTCCGCCGTTCACGCATCGCCAACTGCATCGCCCCACCGCTCGCGAAATTGCGGAAGCTATTCACGATTATCCGCCTTGTCGACCGGCATCGCACCGCGCCAACCGGCCGGCATGAAATGGCGACAAGGAGGACAGGATGAAAGCGATTATCACGGGCTTAGCGCTGGCCTTTGCAGCGGTTCCGGCGGCGGCCAGCGAGGGCGTCGACATGCGCTTCGAATGCGGCGCGACGGCGGCGGAGGGCGGCGAGACCCCGAACCTCCACGGCAATTGGGATTTCCTGATGGCGGTCGGCGGCGAACCGAGTTTCGGGCTGATGTCGATCGGCTTCGTCGGCGACGCCTATCGCGGATCGCTCACTCCGGTGCGGACCGCACCGGTGGTCCTGCGCAGCATCACGCTCACCGGCAACGCCATCCACATGGTCGTCGCCTCGCGCGACGGCGATGTGCTGTTCGACGGCACCCTCGCGGCCAATGGCAACCGGATGTGCGGCGCCGTCACCTATCATGGCGGCAACAGCTTTCCGATGGTGGCGCAAAAACGGCCGTCGACCTACCCGTCGCCGCCGCAGGCCGAGCGCCGTCAGCCGAGCCAGTCCCAGCCGTCGTCGCGGTGACTGACGATCAGATCGCGCGGCGCCGGCAGATCGGCGATCAACCCGCCGCGCAGCCGCAGCACGTCCGGCAAATCGTCGCGCCGACTGTACACCGGTGCGCCGCATCCCGCGCAGAAGGCGCGATATTTGCCCGGCGAGCTTTCATATTCGCGCACCCGGTCGCGCGCGTCGAAGCGGACATCGGCGACATCGGCCAGCACCGCGACGTTGAACGCGCCGCCGTTCGCGCGGCGGCACTGGCCGCAATGGCACAGCACCACCTCGCCCACCGGCCCGTCGAAACGATACCGCGTCGCGCCGCACAGGCACGAAGCGGAGAGCGTCACGCCGCCGCCTTCTTCTTCTGGCGATAGGCGTGCAGCAGCGGTTCGGTATAGCCCGACGGCTGGGTCACCCCCTCGAAGATCAGCGCGCGCGCCGCCTGAAAGGCGATGCCGTCGGGTGTCAGCTTTTCATAGAGCGCATCGCCCGCATTCTGCCCATCGACCTTCGCCGCCATGCGGACCAGCGCCGCGTCGACCTGCGCCGCGGTGCAGACGCCGTGGAGCAGCCAGTTGGCGAGCGCCTGGCTCGCGATGCGCAGCGTCGCGCGGTCCTCCATCAGGCCGATGTCGTCGATGTCGGGCACCTTCGAACAGCCGACGCCCTGGTCGATCCAGCGCACGACGTAACCGAGGATGCCCTGGCAATTATTGTCGAGTTCGCGGGCGACCTCGGCCTCGCTCCAGTTGCGGCCGGTGGCGACGGGAATATTGAGCAGACGGTCGAGCGACGGCACCGCCTCGCCCGCAATCTCGCGCTGGCGGGCGAAGACATCGACCTGGTGATAATGCAGCGCGTGCAAGGTCGCGGCGGTCGGCGACGGCACCCAGGCGGTGTTCGCGCCCGATTTCGGATGGCCGATCTTGGCGTCGAGCATCGCGCGCATCAGGTCGGGCATCGCCCACATGCCCTTGCCGATCTGCGCCTTGCCCGAAAGCCCGCAGGCAAGCCCGATGCGGACGTTGCGGTCCTCATAGGACGCAATCCAGTCGCTCGCCTTCATCTCGCCCTTGGGGATCATCGGCCCGGCGCGCATCGACGTGTGGATTTCGTCGCCGGTGCGGTCGAGGAAGCCGGTGTTGATGAAGACGATGCGGTCCTTCACCGCATGGATGCACGCAGCCAAGTTCGCGCTGGTGCGGCGTTCCTCGTCCATCACCCCGACCTTGATCGTGTGGCGCGACAGGCCGAGCATGTCCTCGACCGCGTTGAACAGCCGGTCGGTGAAGCCGCATTCTTCGGGGCCGTGCTGCTTCGGCTTGACGATATAGATGCTGCCGGCGCGGCTGTTCTGCAGCGTGCCGAGACCCTTCAAATCGTGGAGCGAGCAGAGGCTGGTGAACACCGCGTCGCAAATCCCCTCGGGCGCTTCGCTGCCATCCGACAGCTTGACCATCGGGGTCGTCATCAGATGGCCGACATTGCGCACGAACATCACGCTGCGCCCCGGCAGCGTGAAGCCGCTGCCATCGGGCGCGGTCCAGTCGCGATCGGGCTCCATCGCCCGCGTGACGGTCGCGCCGCCCTTGGCGAAGCTTTCGGTGAGGTCGCCGCGCATCAGGCCGAGCCAGTTGGTGTAACCCAGCACCTTGTCCTCGCCGTCGACCGCCGCGACGCTGTCCTCGAGGTCGATGATGGTGGTCAGCGCGGCTTCGAGCAGCACGTCGGCGATGCCCGCAGGGTCGGTCTGGCCGATCGCGCTCGCGGGATCGATCACCAGTTCGATGTGGAGGCCATTATGCTTGAGCAACAGCCCACCGTCCATCGTCCCGACGAGCTGCGCGGGGTCGGCAAGCGCGGGCGTACCACCGGTCCAGTCGGCCCAGCTTCCCGCCGCGAGCGGCACGGCTTCGTCGAGGAAAGCCTTGGCGCGCACGATCACCGCCGCGCCGCGTGCCGCGTCATAGCCACCGGGCTTTGCCGCCGGCGCATCGAGCGCGTCGGTGCCGTAAAAGGCGTCGTAAAGGCTGCCCCAGCGCGCATTGGCGGCGTTGAGGGCGAAACGCGCGTTGAGCGCGGGCACGACGAGCTGCGGCCCGGCCATGGTCGCGATTTCGGGGTCGACATTCTGCGTGCCGACCTGAAAGGCGGCGGGTTCGGCGACGAGATAGCCGATCTCGCGCAGGAAGGCCTGATAGGCCGCCGGATCGTGCCCTGCCCGTTCGCCATGCCAGGCGTCGATCTTCGCCTGCAAATCCTCACGCTTGGCGAGCAACGCGGCGTTCTCGGGCGCGAATTTGGCGAGCAGCGCGGCGAAGTCCGCCCAGAATCTGTCGGCGTCGAGCCCGGTCCCGGGCAGCGCGCGATCCTGCACGAAATCGACCAGCCGCGCATCGATCGACAGCCCGTGGCGGTCCAGAAATTCGGTCATTGCAGCACCCTTTGGTTCGGCGCGGTGCGCCAGTGGACCCGGGGAGGAAAGGGCCGCCGCCCTATGCCGCGAAGCGCGCGGCTTGGCAATGGGGTGGCGCAGGTCAGCGCGACCGCGCGGTTTCGGCGCGGCGATGGTCGCGGCGCGCCTTCAACAGATCGTGGCGCGACAGGATGCCCAGCACCTTGCGCGTCGCCGGATCGACGATCGGAATGCGCCCGACCCCGGTCTCGACGATCAGGTCGGCGACCTGCCCGATCGGCGCGTCGGCATAGGCGACCGGCTGGGCGGCGTCGGACACCAGGTCGGCGAGCGCCCGGTCGGCCGGCATGTCGGCGACGCGCCAGCCGAGGACGTCGCTGCGCGACACCAGCCCGACAAGCCGTCCCTCCGTATCGACGACGGGATAGCTGCGATGCGCTGCCGGCCCGGCGAAGAAGTCGAGCACATCGCCGGCGATCATCGCCGCCGGAAGCGTCGCGGGTTCGGGCGTCATCAGGTCGCGCACCTGCACCATATCCATCGGGTCGACGACATATTCCTGGTGGATGTGCCGCCCGCGCCGGGCGATCTTCTCGGTCAGGATCGAGCGCTTCATCAGCAGCACGCTGACCGCATAGGCGCCGCACGCGCTGGCGATCGTCAGCGGCAATGCGCCGAACAGGCCCGTCACCTCGGCCGCGAACAGCGCCCCGGTCAGCGGCGCGCGCATCGCGCCGCTCAGGATTCCCGCCATCCCGACGAGCGCCCAGACCCCCGGATTGCCGAGCCAGAGCTGGCCCGCCAGCGCGCCCGCCGCGCCGCCGAGGATCAGCAGCGGCGCCAATATGCCCCCCGACGTGCCCGATCCCAGCGCGACCAGCCAGACCACCGCCTTGACGACCAGCAGCGCGAAGACGACGCGGGTCGCCAGCGATCCGTCGAGCAGCGCCTGGATGCTGCCATAGCCGGCGCCCAGCACATGCGCGTCGATCAACCCGCCGAGGCCGACGACCAGCGCGCCGAGCGCGGGCCACCACATCCAGTGGATCGGCAGCCGGTGAAACGCATCCTCGATCCGGTAGAGCAGCGCCGACAGCAAAGCCGCCTCCAGCCCCACCGCGAGCCCGAGCAGCCCGGCGATCGCCAGCCCCGGCCCCGCCGGCGGCAGCGCCGCCGTCAACGGAAACATCGGGCCGCTGCCGATCAGCAGCGGCCGCACCGCCATCGCGACGAGCACCGCGACGACCACCGGCACGAAGCTGCGTGGTTTCCACTCGAACAGCAGCACCTCCACCGCCAGCAGGATCGCGGCGAGCGGCGTCCCGAAGATCGCGGTCATGCCCGCCGCCGCCCCCGCCACCAGCAAGGTCTTGCGCTCGGCGGCGCTCAGGTGGAAGCGCTGCGCGAACAGCGAGCCGATCGCCCCGCCGGTCATAATGATCGGTCCCTCGGCGCCGAACGGCCCGCCGCTGCCGATCGAGATCGCCGCCGATATCGGCTTCAATATCGCGACCTTCAGCGACAGCCGGCTTTGGCCATAGAGGATCGCCTCGATCGCTTCGGGGATGCCATGGCCGCGGATCTTGTCCGAACCGAACCGCGCCATCACCCCGATGATCAACGCGCCGAGCGCGGGAATCACCACGATGAAAAGGCCGACCGATATGTCGGTGATCGCGGCATCGGCGGTCGATATCCGGCCGAACCAGAACAGGTTCGTCGCCAGCGCGATCGATTTGAGCAGCACCCACGCGCCGAGCGCGGCCCCCGCCCCGATCCCCAGCGCCATGCCGGCGAGCAGCACCATGCGCCGGTCGGCGCTATGGTCGGCAAGAGGATGGGCGGCGGGTGGGACGGGCATGGCGATTCCGCTATGGTTGAACAGGCGGTCGCGCCAATATATCGCAATGCGATATAACTCAACAACGCATCGTAGTGCGATATAATTCGATGGAGCCTTGCCGATGGCCGATCCCGCCGCGCCGCTGACCGATGGTGATTATGCCGCCCTCGCCGATTTCCGCCATGCGCTGCGCGAATTTCAGGCGTTCAGCGAGCGCCGCGCCGCCGACCAGGGCCTGACCCCGCAGCAGCATCAGGCGTTGCTCGCGATTCGCGCGGCGGCGTCGGGCGCGCCGACGGTCGGCGAGGTCGCGCGGCGGCTGATGCTGAAACCGCACAGCGCGACGGGGCTGGTCAACCGGTTGGCGGACCAGGGCTGGATCGACCGGATCGCCGCGACCGACGACCGGCGCCGGGCGCGCCTGCGACTGACGCCGCGGGCGCACGCCGCGCTCGCCGCGCTGTCGGCCGCCCATCGCGACGAAATCCGGCGCATGCGGCCCACGCTCGAAGCGATGCTCGAAGCCATCGGATAAGGCGGACGGGTCAGGCGTTGGCGCCGGGGGTGCAAAGCCCCGCGCCGCTCGCTATGGCCGCCGCATGACCCCGCGCATCCTCCTCGCCACCGCCCCCGTCCCCGGCGGCGATCCGCTGCGGCTGTTTCAGCGCGGCGACGATTATTTCATCACGCTCGGCCACAGCGAATTGATGACCAGCCGGCTGAGCGGGTCGGAGGAAGCGCTCGCCGACATGGCGTGCGACCGGCTGCGCGACGACGCCGCCCCGCACCTGCTGATCGGCGGCTACGGCATGGGCTTCACGCTGCGCGCGGCGCTCGCGCGGCTCGGCGCGAACGCCCGCGTCACCGTCGCCGAACTGGTGCCCGAGATCATCGACTGGGCGCGCGGCCCGATGGCGGCGCTGACGGCGGGCTGCCTCGACGATCCGCGCGTCGACCTCGTGCTGGGCGATGTCGGCGCGGTGATCGGCGACGCGACGCGGCGCTACGACGCGATATTGCTCGACGTCGACAATGGTCCCGACGGGCTGACCCGCACCGGCAACGACCGCATTTATTCGCCCGCCGGCCTCGCACGCGCCAAAGCGGCGCTGCGTCCCGGCGGCATCCTCGCGATCTGGTCCGCCGCACCCGACGTCCGCTTCACGCGCCAGCTCAAGGACGCAGGCTTCGCGGTCGAGGAGGCGGCGGTGCGCGCGCGCGCAAACGGCAAGGGCGGCCGCCATGTCATCTGGTTCGCGCGCACGGCTTAAGTCGTCGGCGCCCCGCCGCCCAGCGCCTGATAGAGCGCGACATAGGCGGTCAGCCGGTCGGTGCGCAGCTGGATCAGCGCGATATCGACCGCGAACAGCGCGCGCTGCGCGTCGATCTGTTCGAGATAGGGCGAATAGCCGGCGCGATAGCGGTTGGTCGCATGGCGCAATGTTTCGGCGACCGCCGCGCGCTGGGCGAGCAGCGCCTGTTGCTGCACCCCGATCCGGTCGATCACCGCCAGCTGGTCCTCGACCTCGCGAAAGGCGGTGAGCACGGTGCGGCGATAGGCGAAGGCGGCCTGGTCGCGCTGTGCGGTCGCCGCATCGAACTGGCCCTGCAGCCGCCCGCCCGAAAAGATCGGCGCCAGGATGCTGCCGCCGATCGACCAGACCGAGATCGGATCGTCGAGCAGCGACGAGATCGCCGCCCCCGCCGACGCCGACAGGCGGACTTGCGGCAGGAACTGCGCGCGCGCGCCGCGCAGATTGGCGTCGGTCGCGGCGAGCGCATATTCGGCCTGCCCGATGTCAGGGCGGCGGCGGACGAGGTCGGAGGGCAGCACGGCGGGCACGCCGGGGGTGACGAGCGCGTCGAAATCGGCGCCGCGATCGATCGCGTGCGGCGTGTCGCCGACGAGCAGCGACAGGGCATTTTCCTGCCGCGCGATCGCCGCCTCGATCGCCGGTATCTGCTGCTCGGTGGCGCGATATTCGGCCTCGGCCTGGCTGAGTTCGAGCCGCGAGGTATAGCCCGCCTCGGCGCGGTCGCGCGCGATGCGCAGCGCCTCGCCGCGCGACGCCAGCGTCTGCACCAGCAAGGCGCGCCGCTCGTCGAGCGCGAGAAGGACGATATAGCTGCTCGCGGTCGCCGCGCTGACCGACAGCATCGCCGACTCGCGCGCCGCCGCGACGGCGGCGGCATTGGCGCGCGCCGCGTCGACCGTCGCGGCGTTGCGGCCGAACAGGTCGATCTCATAGGCGGCCTGGAACGCCGGCTGCGCCGAGAAACTCTCGCTTGGCTGGCCAAAGGCGTTGACGCTGCGCGCCTCGGCGCCGGGCACATTGGCCGACAGCGTCGGCAGCAACAGCGAGCGCGCGACCCGTTCCTGCGCCCGCGCCTCCGCCACCCGCGCCGCCGCGATCGCCAGATCGCTGTTGTTCGCGCGCGCCTGGTCGACCAGCGCCGACAGTCGCGCATCGCCGAAGCCCGCCCACCAGGCGCTCTCGACCGGACCGGTCGCGGGCATCGCGGTGCGCCAGTCGGCGGGCGGCGCGACCAGGCTGGCATCGGGGCGCGGCGTGATCGCCGGGGCGCAGCCGGCCAGCAGCAGCACCGCGAACGGGAGGGCGCGCCGCATCACTCGGCCCCGGTGCGGACGGTTGCGATCACCGACATGCCGGGTCCCAGCCGCTCGGCGAGCTTCTGGCCGGGTTCGATACGGATGCGCACCGCGATACGCTGCGGCACCTTGACGAAATTCCCCGATCCGGTGTCGGGTTTGACGATGCTGAACTCGCTGCCCGCCGCCGGAGCGATATTTTCGACCACGCCTTTCAGCTCGGCGCCGCCGAGCGCGTCGATGCGCAATGTCGCCGACTGGCCGACACGGATCTTCGCGGTCTGCGCTTCCTTGAAATTGGCGACGACCCAATGTTTCTGGGGCACCAGATACATCATCTGGGTCCCCGGATTGACAAGCTGCCCGACGCGCACGGTGACTTCGCTGAGCTTGCCCGGGCGCGGCGCGCGGATGACCGTGCGATCGAGGTCGATGTCGGCCAGCCCGCGCGTCGCCTTGGCATTTTCGACCCCGGCCTGAAGCCCGCCGCGCCCGACGGTGACCGAACGCACCTGTTCGAGCGCGATCTGGCGCTGCGCCTCGGCCTGGCGGACCGCCGCCTCGGCCTGACGCAGCGCGGCAAGCGTCTGGTCGCGTTCGCGCAGCGACACCGACCCCGCATCGACCAACTCGCCCACGCGCCGCATGTCGGCCTGCGCGCGCTGCAACTGGGCGCGCGCACTGGCGACGGCGGCGTCCTGCGCCTTGACCTGCGCCTCGGCCGAGCGCTGGCTCTGCGCGCTGTTGTCGAGGCTCGCGGTTTGCGCGGCGATGTTGGCGGAACCTTGCGCGACGCGCTGGCGATAGATGCTGTCGTCGATCCGCACCAGGACCTGCCCGGCCTGCACCGTCTGGAAATCCTGCACCAGCACCTCGGTCACATAGCCGCCGACCTGCGGCGCGATGATCGTCGTCTGGCCGCGCACATAGGCGTTGTCGGTGGTCTGGCTCGACGCGCGGAACGGCGGCAGCCCCCAAGCATAGAGCGCCGCGAGCACCCCGGCGAGGATCACCAGCCCGAACAGCACCATCCGGCGTCGCGAACGATCGGGCCGCCAGCCGCTGGCTTCGGCACTTTCGGCGGTCGCCGCATCGGCGGGCGGTGTGGCCGGTTCGGGCGCGGGCGCGGGCGTCGGTGCGGGCTTTTCCGTTTCGGCGGGAACCGGCGGGCTGGCGGGCGCGGGATCGGCTGTGGTCTTGTCGGTCATTGGTTCCTTGCCAACATTTTCTGGAGGGCTTCGAGTTCCTTCGCCAGCGGGTTGATCCCGCGCCGGCGGTCATAAAGCCAGCGCGCGAACATGACCACGAAGGCCAGCGCCGACAGGCTGCCGATGACGAAGAAAATATCGTTGAAGGCGAGGATCGCGGCTTCGCGCGCCACCTCCTGCACCACCTGCGCGCCCGCGACCCCGCCGCGCAGCGCGGGGTCGGTCATCACGCCGCCAAGGCCGTTCGCGAGCGCATTGATCGCCTGCGCCACGCCGGGGTCGCTCGTCGACAGGCTGCTGCCCAGCGTCATCAGATGCTGCTTGGTGCGCAGCGTGTGGAACGCCGACAGCGCGCCGACCCCGGCAAGCCCGCCCAAGGTCTGCGACAGGTTGAAGACGGCAAGGAAGCTGATGACGTGCGACGGCCCCTTGGCGAGCGCGCGCACAAAGCCCTCCATCAGCATCGGCCCCATGAAATAGACCGCCGCAAAGGCCAGTGCGGCCTGCGTCAGATACAGGTTGCCGGGCCGCGTCAGCAGCCCCGAATGGGTGTCGGCCAGCGCCGCGACCGCGATCACCGCGAGCGAGATGAGGATCGGCCGCCGCAGGTCGAGCGGATTGAGCCGCGCCACCGCCAGCACGCCGCCCGCCAGCGTCGCGGCCGCGAGGATCGCATAATAGGTGACAAGCTGGTCGTTGCCCATGCCGACCGCCGTGAGCAGGCCCGAGGCGCCGAAATTCTGCTCGGACAGCAGCACCCGGACCGAAGCGCCGGTCAGCGCGAATTTCAGCAGGTCGCTGCTCCCCATCCAGCGCGTGTGGAGCATCGGATTGGCGCGGTTATGCTCGATCAGGAACGCGATGCCGATCAGCAGGATCGCCGCCGCCAGCGTTCCGCCGAGCCAGGGCGTGGTCCACCACACGATGCGGCCCTGGACGAAGAAGGCGCAGAGCAGCCCGACCCCGACCGCAAGCAGCGGAAAGGTCACGAGATCGAGCTTGCCGAACGAACGAACCGTATCGCCCTGCGGCAGTTGCAGGACATTGACCAGCCCGACCGCGACCAGCGACATCGCGAATTGCAGCACGAACAAATTATAGACATTGCCGTCGGCGAGCAGCAGCGGCGAAATCGCGCGCGCCAGCGGCAGGCCGACCTGCGAAATGCCGATCGCCAGCAGCAGCCCGCCGATCCGCGCCTTCGCCGGCATGCCCTGCATCATGTAAAAGGCCGCGAGCGTCGACAGCCCGCTCGCCGCGATCCCCGATATGCCGCGCGACACCAGTTCGATCCGGTATCCCGCATCGAACAATTGCAGGAAATTGGCGAGCAGCAGCGCCCACATCGTCGCGCGCACGAAGCGCTGGATGCCGAACTCCTGCCGCACCTTGAACAGCAATATGCTCATGCAGGCGTTGGTCATGCTGTAGACGGCGGTGACCCATCCCGACTCGACGGGGGTGAGGTCGAGATGGCCCTGCAGCACGGTCAGGTTGGCGAGCAGCAGCCCGTTCTGGAACCCCCCGACGATCGCGAGATAAATGCCGATGAACAGGTAGAAAAGCTTGCGCCGCCCCGGATGGTCGGGGTTTGCGGGCGATCCCGGCATGATCGGGCGTTCGTGCGGCTTATAGACATAGCCGCCGGATACCGGGGCGTCAGCCACGACCGATCCACCATTGGGCAGCCATGCGCGCAGGACGGGCGATTGCGATCATGCACCCGCCTCTATCGCAACTCGCGGCGCAAGCCAATCGACCGGAGCGGACGCCCGGACCGGCGCTCTGTCCGACCTTCGCCGCCGCCGTCACCGATTTATCGTCGCGGGGGTGCCAAAGCGCCGCATCGCCCGCTATAGCGGCGCGATGACCAGCCTCACCGCCAGCGAAAGCGCCACCCTCGAACGCGCCGCCGACGCCCCGATGCTCGCGCAGGTCGAGCGATGGGCGGCGGTGAACAGCGGCACCGGCAATCTGGCGGGGCTGAAGACCGTCGCGGGGCAGCTCGCCGACGCCTTTGCGGTGCTGCCCGGCGATATCCGGCTGGTCGCCCCCGATCCAGTCGAAAGCGTCGATGCCGGCGGCAACATCCGCACCACGCAGCGCGGCGACCATCTTCACCTGCGGGTGCGCCCCGACGCGCCGGTGCAATTGCTGCTCACCGGCCATATGGACACGGTCTTCGCCGCCGATCATCCGTTCCAGACGCTCAAATGGCGCGAGCCCGGCGTGCTCAACGGTCCCGGCACCGCCGACATGAAGGCCGGCATTTCGGTGATCCTCGCGGCGCTGACCGCGCTCGAAGCCTCGCCGCTCGCCGCGCGCGTCGGATACGACGTGATGATCAACAGCGACGAGGAGACCGGCAGCCACGCCTCCGCCGCGCTGATC
This sequence comes from Sphingopyxis sp., assembly GCF_050725615.1. Lineage (GTDB taxonomy): Bacteria > Pseudomonadota > Alphaproteobacteria > Sphingomonadales > Sphingomonadaceae > Sphingopyxis. Next base: position 3,437 of record NZ_JBOHHU010000098.1, on the reverse strand, counting down.
GCCGAACTGGCGAAGGGCAAGACCGCCGCGCTGACCTACGAACCCGCGCTTCCCGACGGCACGCTGGCGGGCGCGCGGCCCGGAAGCGGCAACTTCAGCGTCATCATTCACGGCCGCTCGGCGCACGCCGGGCGCAACCCCGACGAAGGGCGCAACGCCCTCGTCGCCGCCGCCGATCTCGCGGTCCGGCTCAACGCACTCAAATCCTTGGAATTAAAAGTCAATCCTGCCAAAATCGACGGCGGCGGCCCCAATAATGTCGTCCCCGACCAGGCGATATTGCGCGTCAACATGCGCCCCTCAACCCCCGAGGCAATGGTGGCGGCCGAAGCGATGCTGCGCGGCACTATCGCCAACATCCAGCGCGACCACGACGTCCACTGCCACCTCCACGGCGGTTTCAACCGCCCGCCCAAGCCGCTCGACGCCGCCGCGACGCGGCTGTTCGAACTGGTGCGCGACTGCGGCGCCGCGCTCGGCCTGCCGCCGATCAGCTGGAACGCGACCGGCGGCGTGTGCGACGGCAACAATATCGCCGCGTGCGGCATCCCGGTGGTCGACACCATGGGCCCGCGCGGCGGCGCGATTCACTCTTCGGACGAATTTCTGATCGTCGACAGCCTGGCCGAACGGGCGCAATTGTCGGCGCTCACCATGACAAGAATAGCAGAACGGGGGACGGTGTGAATTATGTGATCCGGGCAGCCAAGCCGGGCGATTTGCAGAGCATTTACGAGATGGCGAAACTGACCGGCGGCGGCTTCACCAACCTGCCCCCCGACCGGCAGGCGCTGCGCGCCAAGCTCGAACGCGCCGAGGCCAGTTTCGCGTGCGAGAAGGAATACCCCTCGGACGAACTCTACCTGCTCGTGCTCGAGGATCTCGACAGCGGCGAAGTGCGCGGCACCTGCCAGATTTTCGGACAGGTCGGCCAGCGCTGGCCCTTTTATTCCTATCGCATCGGCACCGACAGCAAGCATAGCGAGCAATTGGGGCGCACCTTTCACGCGCAGGTGCTGATGCTCAGCAACGACCTCAATGGCGCATCCGAGGTCGGCGGGCTGTTCCTCCACCCCGCAGCGCGCGCCGGCGGGCTCGGGCTGCTGCTCGCGCGCTCGCGCTATCTGTTCATCGCGCGTCACCGCGCGCGCTTCGGGGACCGGATATTGGCGGAGCTGCGCGGGGTGATCGACGAAGCCGGCGGATCGCCCTTCTGGGACGGGGTCGCGGGCAAATTCTTCGGGATGAGCTTCCAGGAAGCCGACCAGTTCAACGCGGTCCACGGCAACCAGTTCATCGCCGACCTGATGCCCAAGCATCCGGTCTATATCGCGATGCTGAATGACCATGCCCGCAGCGTCATCGGGGTCCCGCACCCCAGCGGCCGCGCCGCGATGCGGATGCTGGAAAATGAGAATTTCGCTTATGAAAACTATGTCGACATCTTCGACGGCGGCCCGACGATGACCGCGCGCACCGATCAGGTCGCGAGCATCAAGGACGCGCGGCATGGCGCGGTGGCGGCGATTGCCGACGCCAGCGACGATGGCGGCGCCGATGCGCTGGTCGCCACCGGACGGCTCGCCGATTTCCGCTGCTGCTTCGGCAAGGTCGGCGCCGGCGATACGCTCGATGGCGCGGCCGCGAAGCTGCTCGGCGTCGACGTCGGCGATGCGATCAGCTGGATCGCCCGCTGATGCTGACCGAGATCAATTTCGACGGGATCATCGGTCCCACGCATAATTATGCCGGGCTGAGCCGGGGCAATATCGCCTCGGCGAGCAATGCGGGCGACGTGTCGCAGCCGCGCGCGGCGGCGCTGCAGGGCATCGACAAGATGCGTCACAACCTGGCGCTCGGATTGCCGCAGGGTTTTTTCACGCCGCTCGATCGACCCGACGCGCCCTGGCTCGGCGCGCTGGGCACCACGCTGGAGGATGCCGAACCGCATCTGCGCGCGCAGGCCTGGTCGGCCTCGGCGATGTGGGCGGCGAACGCCGCGACGGTCTCCCCCGCCCCCGACAGCGGCGACGGCAAATGCCATCTGACCGTCGCCAATCTGGTGACGATGCCGCATCGCAGCCATGAATGGCCGGGGACGCTGAAGCAGCTCCGCCTCGCCTTCGCCGACCCGGCCTTCGCGGTCCACGCGCCCGTCCCCGCCCCCTTCGGCGACGAGGGCGCGGCGAACCATATGCGGCTGTGCGACGGCCATGGCGACGCGGGCGTCGAGATTTTCGTCTATGGTGTCGGCGGCGGCCGCTTCCCCGCGCGCCAGCATCTCGACGCGTCGAAAGCCATCGCGCGCACCCATCGACTCGATCCGAAACGCACCCTGTTCATCCGCCAGTCGGACACCGCAATCCAGGGCGGCGCGTTCCACAATGACGTCGTCGCGGTGGCCAACGAGCGGGTGCTGTTCACCCATGAAAGCGCCTTTCACGACCGCGAGGCCGCGCACGCCGAAATCCGCGCCGTTTTCCCCTCGGTCGAAATCGTCGAAGTGCCATCCGACGCAGTGAGCCTGCCCGACGCGATCAAATCCTATCTGTTCAACGCGCAGCTCGTCAGCCTGCCCGATGGCGGCGGCATGGGCCTCGTCCTGCCCACCGAGGCGCAGGACACCGCGCCGGTGTGGCAATGGCTGGAAGCGCATGTCGCGGGCAACGGCCCGATCCGCAAGCTGCTGCCGGTCAACGTCCGCCAGTCGATGGCCAATGGCGGCGGCCCCGCCTGCCTGCGCCTGCGCGTCGTCGCCGATCCGGCGACGGTCGATCCGCGCTTTATGGCCGACGCCGACAGGCTCGACCGGATTTCGGAGGTGGTGGCGCAGCGCTGGCCCGAAGCGATCGCGGCGGCCGACCTGGCGTCGGCAGGGCTGACGACGGATGTGCGGCGCGCGCGGGCGGCGTTGCTGGAGGCGCTGGACCTGACCGAACTGGCCTGACGACGCCATCGACTGGCGCAGGGCCACATTCCTCACATCGGGATAGACCCCGGGTGGCGGCATAGCACTCCCGCTTATGCCGGTCCCTTTGAGCGCCTGCTTATGGGCATGATTCACGCCCGAGCCTAGCTCTGGGGAATGGTCGACTTGCCCCTCGACGCAGCGTCGTTGCCCCGTGCCTTCCGAGCGCGAGGCCGCGCTCGCCGCTGCACACCATCTCCGAGGCAAGGCGCGCTTGACCGTGCCGGAGCTCCAGCGAGGAGATATGTCGTGCGGAAATCGTTGATCCCCCTTGGTGGAGCCATGATGCTGGCGCTGGCACCTGCCGCCCACGCCAGCGACAAGGGATGGGACGACGCCGGGTCCCTCGCGCGCGATGCGCTCGTCGTCGCGGCCTTTGGCGTTCCTGCGGCGCAGGGCGACTGGGACGGCGTCCTGCAGGCCGGGGGAAGCGTCGGCGTGGCCGGGGGCCTGTCCTATGGGCTGAAGG
>NZ_JBOHHU010000097.1:0-15885 GCF_050725615.1 Sphingopyxis sp. | reverse complement strand
GGCAGGACGGGTGAAGCCCTGTCGCTGAGCGCGAGCCACAGCACCCCGGCGAGGCCGAGCAAGGTCAGAACGATCACCGCGAGCAGGGATTTCCGGGTGCTCCACGCGTGGTAGATCCACGCGACGACGAACACGGTGGGCAGCGCGATCAGCGCCGAGGCGGCGAGCAACCGGCTCGACACCTCCATGCTGTAGCCGCGCGCGATCAACTCGACCGGCAGCCACAGCAGCAGCCCGAAATTGACGAGGCCCCAGCAGATGGCGGTGAGACTGAGCGCCGCGAGCTTGCCGGCGAACGCCCGGCCGATCGGCGCGGTAGCCGGGCCGCCGCCGGGCTGCGGTTCGTCGGGGGCGACGCGGTGCATCGTCGATCCGAACTGCTTCATCACCTTGTGCGCTTCGTCGCGGCGCCCGCGCGCCATCAGGAACTTGGCGGACTCGGGGATGAAGGCTCCGAGGATCACCAGCATCAATCCGCTGGGCAGGTTGGCGAGCCACAGGATGCGCCAGCTGAACACGGGTTCGAGCCACACCGCGATCAGGCTGGCCGCGGCGTAGCCGCCGACCGCGCCCAGGCCGCCGACGAGGACGAGGCTCCAGCCGCGATGGCGGCTCGGCATCATTTCGGCGAGCAAGGCATAGGTGACGGGCAACATCCCGCCCGCCGCCGCGCCCATCATAAAGCACATGCCGATATTCCAGGCGAGCGAGGGCATCGCGCCGCAGATCGAGGTGCCGACGAACATCACCGCCGACAGCAGGATCGACGCCTTGCGGCCATAGATGTCGGCGACGACGCCCCACAGGAACGAACCGACGACGGTGCCGATCAGCGCGACGAACGGCACCAGCGACACGGTCGCGCGCGGCACACCATATTCGTCGATCATGCCGGGAATGGTGAAACCGAGGCTGGCGGGCTTCATAATGTCGATGACCAGCGCGATGACCAGCACGCCCATCAAGCGCCAATGCGCCCAGGAGAGCGGCGCATCTTCGGGCGCCGAAACCGCGAGCTGGCTCGACGCCGCCATCTGCTGCGACAGATTCCTGGGGAGCAGGCCGAAAGCGGCGACGCCGACCCCGGCGATGATCAGAACCATGCCCGCGATCATGCCATGGTCCATCGGCATGTCGACCATGCGAAAGCCCATATCGCGGCCCATCCAGAACATGGGCAGATGCAGCAGGACGCCGGCGGTAACGGCGAAGACGCCGAGGACGAACGCCCAGAGGCGCCGGTCGGTGCCGGTGGTTGTCGTTTGGGTCACGCGAAGCCCCTCCTCAAGGGCTTCCTTTCACAGCGGTACGGGCGCGGCAATCCGAATTTCGTATGCCGAGCCGCTCTAGCCGAGCTGCGCCGCCGTCCAGCGTTCGATCAGCCCCGCGAGCACGTCGATCGGCATCGCGCCGGCCGACAGCGCGGTGTCGTGGAAGGCACGCAGGTCGAATTTGGGGCCGAGCGTCGCTTTCGCCTTTTCGCGGATGCGGATCCAGCTCGTCTGGCCGACCATGTAGCTCGTCGCCTGGCCCGGCCACACGCAATAGCGTTCGATCTCGGTGACGTTCGACGGTCCGGGGGTGCCGAGCGCGTCGTCATAATATTGGATCGCCTTTTCGCGGCTCCAGCGGAAATGGTGGAGGCCGGTATCGACGACGAGGCGCGCGGCGCGGAACATATAGCTTTGCAGATAACCGAGCCGGCCCCAGGGATCGTTGTCATACATGCCCATCTCGTCGGCGAGCTGTTCGGCGTAGAGGCCCCAGCCCTCGGTATAGACCGAGTAAGCGGGCAGGCGGCGGAGCCGCGGGATGCCGGTCGCTTCCTGCGCGAGCGCGATCTGGTGGTGATGGCCGGGCGACGCTTCATGGTAGGTCAGCGTCGGCAGCGACCAGCTGGGGTTTTCGGCGGTGTCGCGCAGGTTGATATAATAAGCGCCGGGACGCGAGCCGTCGGGGGCGGGGATCTGATAATAGCCGCCGGTCGCCCCCGCCTCGATCTCGGGCGGCACGCGGCGGATATCGACCTTGGCCTTGGGAAGCTTGCCGAAGGCTTCGGGCAGGCGGCGCTGGATTTCCTGGACCTGGTCGTTGAGCTTGGCGATCAGTTCGGCCTTGCCCGCATCGGTGTTGGGATAGAGGAAGCGCGGGTCCTTGCCGAGCGCGCGGAGGCGTTCGGCCACCGTTCCCCTGGTCATCCCCTGTTCCCGGAAGATCGCGTCGGCGCGGGCGCTGAGTTCGGCCATGCGGTCGAGACCCAGCTTGTGCACCTCCTCGGCCGACATGCCGGTCGTCGTCGCGAAGCGCAGCGCATAGGCGTAATATTCATCGCCTTTGGGCAGGCGCCAGACCCCGGCGTCGTGGGTCGCGCGGGCGCGGACGGCCTTGAGCTCGGCGACCTGGCGCTGCATCGCCGGATAGATTTTGCCGTCGACCAGCGCGGCGCAGCGCTGCGCCCAATCGCCGGGGATATCCTTGGTCTTCGTCCGGATATTGCTGGTCAGGATATTGGCGTCGGCGGCGGGCGCCATGATGCTGGCGAACTGGAGGAGGGTGCGGTCGATGACGAAATCGGGCGGGATGATTCCGTTCCGATGATCGGCCTGCATCCGGCCGGTCTCATTGTCCATCTGGACCGCAAAATCGGCGCAGCGCGCGAGATAGGCCTCGACATCGGCGCGGTTGGCGATGCTGTGCTGGTTGACGAGGAAATCGGGGGTCGAGCGATAGATGCCGCTGAGCTGGGTCACCGGATGCGGTTCGGGCCAGCTGTGGAGGCCGTAGGTGAATGTGTCATAGGCTTTGACATACCCCTCCCACGGGCCGCGGAAGGTTTCGTAATTGACGAGGTCCATGCCCGACAGCTTCGAGGCGTCGATCTTTTTGAGCGCGGCGAGGCCGTCGCGGTAGAGTTGATGCCCCTTGGCGATGCCGGCGGGCGAGCGGTCGTCGAGCCTGGCCTTGAGCGCCGCGCGCTTGTCCTTGTCGAGCCCGAGCGCGGTGGCGAATTCGGGACTTTCGTCGACCATCCGGTCGTAGAGGCGTTCGTAGAGCGCGGTGAGCTTTTCGCCTTCGGTTGCGGGTTCGGCGAGCATGGCGCGCGCGGGAGCGCGGACGCCGGCCATGGCCGAGGTGGCGGCGAGGGTGGCGAGGACGGTGCGGCGGTCGAGCATGGGGAGGACTCCAATTGGTGTGTTGTCCTGCTCCTACACAGTCGGATCAGGCGGGTCTTGTAGCCAATTGACTTCGCCGCCACCAACCGGGCGTTGCGCCCGTCAACCGCGTCACGGCATGGGTCATATGCGCCTGATCGGTGAAATGGAGGCGGTGGGCGATGGCGGTGAGCGGATCGCGGGTGGTGCGGATCGCGGCGAAGGCGGCGCGGGCGCGGACGGCGGCGCGATAGGCCTTGGGGGTGCAGCCATAGGCGCTGCGGAAACCGCGGCTTAATGTTTCGGCGCGCACGCCCCTGGTTTCGGCCCATATCGACAGCGCGAAGGGATCGAGATCGCGCAGGTCGCGGGCGAGCAGGTCGGGCCAGTCGAGCGGCGCTGAGGGAGCGGGGGTATAGTGTTCGGCAAGGAGCTGCGCGGCGGCGGCGCGGTCGTTGGCGGCGACGCGGACGAGCCGGTCGGGATCGGCGACATGGCCGCGAATATGCGGCGTCGCGGCGAGTTGCGGCGGCAGGTCGAGCACGAGGACGCGCGCGCCCCGGGCCTCGACGCGGTCGAGATGCGATTCAAAGGCGTGGTGGATCAGCGCGTCGCCGGCGCGGACGTTGAAGCGGCCTTCGTCGCCCGCCTCCTGATAGCCACCCTCGAGCACCACCGCGACAAAGGCGTCGTCGTGGCAATGACGCATCCGCAGTTCGTGCGGGCGATGGTCGAGCAGCCCGAGCGGCGCATCGGCAAAGCGGTGCGACCCGGTCATGCGGCTATTCGCGCGCCTTCGCGGCGGCGCGGACGTCCTGGCAGCGCTGCAGCGGCATGACGAGGATGTCGTCGCCGTCGACGATCACCGCGACCCCCTCCATACCGATCAGCGAGACGCGCTTGCCGCCGGCGCGGATCAGATTGCCCTGGCTGTCGTGGAGGAAGACGTCGCCCGTTGCGGCGTTGCCGACCGCGTCGCACGCCGCGAGCGCATGGACCGCCTGCCAACTGCCGAGATCGGACCAGCCCATCGAGACGGGGACGGTGGCGACGCGGTCGTCCTTTTCCATCACGGCATAGTCGATCGAATCCGACGGGGCGGCCGCGAATTTGGGGGCGTCGGCGTAGCGCGCGTCGCCGTCGGTCAGGCCCGCCGCGAGCGCATCGTCGGCGGCCTCGAAAATTGCGCGGCAATGGGTGAGCATGGCGTCGCGCATCCGCCCGGCGCGGAACAGGAAGATGCCGGCGTTCCAGCTGTAGCCACCCGCGAACAACATGCGCTCGGCCTCTTCGAGCGGCGGCTTTTCGACGAAGCGTTCGACCGCGAAACCATCGTCGCCGATGGCCGAGCCGCTGGCGATATAGCCGAAGCCGGTGTCAGGATGCGTCGGCGCGATGCCGAAGGTGACGAGCCAGTCAGCCCGCGCGAGCCGCGCCGCCCTGGCGATCGCGGCGTGGAAGGCGGGGACGTCGGCGATGACATGGTCGCTGGGCATCACCAGCAGCAGCGTGTCGGCGTCGGCCTGCGCGACGGCGAGCGCGATCGCGGCGGCGGTGTTGCGCGGCATCGGTTCGACCAGCAGCTGCGCCTCCCGGGCGCCCAGCTGTTCGCGCACCGTCGTCACATGGCTTTCGCCGCAGAGGATGACGGGGGGAAGGAAATCACCGCCCGCCGGGGTGCGCGCGACGGTCTGCTGGAACAGGCTTTCGCTGCCGGTCAGCGGAAGGAATTGCTTGGCGCGCTGTCCGCGCGATTCGGGCCACAGCCGCGTGCCGGCGCCGCCGCACAGGATAACGGGTTGAATCTGGAGGGTCATGGCGCGGGTCTAACCTGTTGAAGCGCGGGGGTCATCCCTTTGATTGGGGCGGGGGTGCGTAGCGAGCAAGGAAAGAAGACGGGGTTCACGCAGAGCACGCAGAGATAGCAGAGACCGCAGAGAAGAGAAAAGGCGGCAAAGCCGCCAATCATCTCCATTCTCTCCGCGTCGCCCCACCTTCGCGCCGCCGCGCCGCCGCGTGAACCAGTCTCTCTGCGGCCTCTGCTATCTCCGCGCCCTCTGCGTGAAATCCCTTCTTCTTCGCGGCTTGGCGTCTTCGCGCGAACCAAATAAGTTTGCTGTTCGCCAATCTCGCCAACCACGGCAGTGCAGGGCGATGTGTAAAATTAACCGACACTTCACGCCTCGTCCCTAGGGTGAGGGCCCGAAAGGGCACGGCATTTTCATGTTCCGATTGTTCAAACATTATGTCCCGCACGCGGTCGTCTGGCTCGCGCTGATCGAATTTTTCGCGCTGCTCGGCTCGGCCGAGGGGGCGTGGCATCTTTATGCGCATCAGGCGGGTTTCGACGCGGGCGATTTCGCCGACCGCTGGTTGCCGATCCTGACCTTTGCGATTTCCAATTCGCTCGCGATGATGGCGGTGGGCATGTACGGGACCGAGGCGCTGCGCTCGATGGGTTTCGCCACCGCGCGGCTGCTCGCGGCGATTTCGCTCGGGGTGATCTTCCTCTCGCTCACCGGCTTCCTGTTGCCGACCGCGACCCTGTGGCGCGCGAACAGCATCTACGCGATGGGCTTTGCGATCTCGCTGCTGTTCCTGATCCGGCTGGCGATGACCCAGACGGCGGGGGCGGACCAGTTCCGGCGCCGCATTCTGGTGCTCGGCGCGGGCGCGCGTGCGGCGCGGTTGCGGGCGCTGGCCGACGAGCCGGGAAGCGGGCTGACGATCACCGGCTTTGTCGCGATGGCCGAGGGCGAAACCGCGATCGCCGATGCGGTGTCGCACAGCGCGGTGCCGAGCCTCGCCGAACATGCGGTCGCGCTCGGCGCGGGCGAGGTGGTGCTGGCGATGGAGGAACGGCGCAACGCGCTGCCGCTCGCCGACCTGCTGCGCGTCAAGACGACCGGCGTCCATGTCAATGACATCGCAAGCTTTCTGGAGCGCGAGACGGGGCGCGTCGACCTGGCGACGACGAACCCCAGCTTCCTGATCTTCTCCGACGGCTTTTCGGCGGGACAGCGGATCGGCAAGGTCAGCAAGCGATTGTTCGACATCTTTGCGAGCCTCGCCGTGCTGGTCGTCGGCCTGCCGCTGATCGTCATCGCCGGGATCGCGGTGCGGCTCGATAGCAAGGGGCCGATCTTTTATCGCCAGTCGCGCGTCGGGCTGTTCGGCGAGTCCTATGACATCGTCAAGATCCGCTCGATGCGCACCGATGCCGAGGCGGCGGGCAAGGCGATCTGGGCGAGCGAGAATGATCCGCGGATCACCCGCGTCGGCCACATCATCCGTAAGCTGCGCATCGACGAACTGCCGCAGACCTGGTGCGTGCTGAAGGGCGAGATGAGCTTTGTCGGGCCGCGCCCCGAACGACCGAGCTTCGTCGAGGAACTCGAGCGCGAGCTGCCCTATTATGCCGAGCGTCATATGGTGAAGCCCGGGCTGACTGGTTGGGCGCAGATCAATTATCCCTATGGCGCGTCGGTCGAAGATGCGCGGGTGAAGCTCGAATATGACCTCTATTACGCCAAGAATTACTCGCCTTTCCTTGACCTCTTGATCCTGCTGCAGACGGTGCGCGTGGTGCTGTGGCCCGAGGGCGCGCGCTAACATGGGCCTGCTCGCCCATCTGTCGCAAATCCTCGCCGGGCTGGCGCTCGCCTGTTTTGGCGGCGTCACGCTGTGGCTGCTGACGCGGCCGCGGGCGCGGATGGCGGCGCTGATGCCGAGTTTCGGCTGGCTGGTCGCGGCGGCGGCGGCGATGGGCCTGTGGTGCGCGTCGGCCTATGTCTTCGGTCCGGGCTCGTCCGAGGCGCTGGTCGGGCGGGCGCTGCGCAATATCGCGGTGCTGGGCTGGCTCGGCGCGACCTTCTGGAACGCGCGGGCGCCGATGTCGCGCCCGCTGCGGCTGATCCTGCGCCTGCTGGTGACCCTCAGCCTGGTCGCGCTGCTGTTCGGCGGCACGGTCTGGCTGCGCCAGGGCGGGCTGTCGACCGATTGGGCGGGGCCCGGGCTCGCGATGGTGGCGATGATCGTCGCGTCGGGCGGGCTGCTGCTCGTCGACAGCGGGGTGCGTCATGCCAGCGCCGGGCTGCGCACGCCGTTGCTCGCGGTCGCGGGCGGCTTTGCGATGCTGTGGGCCTATGAGCTCAATATCCAGTTGCTCGGCGCGCTCACCGGAAGTTCCGCGACGACCCTGATCCTCCTGACGCCCGCCGTCGCGTTGCTGACCGCGCCGACCTTCGTCGTCGCCGCGATGGATGTCGGGCGCGAGCGGATGCAGTTGTCGCGCACCGCGGCGACGCGCACCCTGCTGCTGATCGGCGGCGCCGGCTATCTGGTGCTGATCGGGCTCGTCGGTGCGGTGGCGCGGATGTCAGGCGGAAATTATGGCGAGCTGGCGCAGGGGCTGTCGCTGGTCGTTGCGCTGGGCGCGGGGGGCGCGCTCTTCGTCTCGGGCCGCGCGCGCGCCTGGCTGTCGGTGATGATCTCGAAGCATTTTTTCGAGCATCGTTATGATTATCGCGCCGAATGGATGCGCTTCACCGCGACGCTGGCGCGCGAAGGCGATGGCGCCGAAAATGGCGGGGGCGACCTCTATCGCCGGGTGGCCAAGGCGCTTGCCGAACTGACCGGCAGCCCCGACGCGTTGCTGATGCTGCCCGATGCGCAGGGCGATTATCGCGTCGCCGACCGCTGGCATTGGGAGGCGGGGATCGACGCCGGTGCGGCGCTGTCGCTGCGATCGGCCTTCATGCTGCAGGAGACGGGACATATCGTCGACCTCGACGCGGCGCGGCGCGGCGCGCGGGATGGCAGCGAGACGCTGGCGATTCCCGACTGGCTGGTCGCCGACCTGCGCGCGTGGGTGATCGTCCCGGTGCTGCATTTCCAGCGCATGATCGCGGTCGTCGTCCTCCATCGCCCGCCGGTGTCGCGCGCGCTCGACTGGGAGGATCTCGACGTGCTGCGCATCGCGGGGCGGCAGGCGGCGAGCTATCTCGCCGAATCGCAGAGCCAGGTCGCGCTGTCGGAGGCGAAGCGCTTCGACGAGTTCAACCGCCGCTTCGCCTTCATCATGCACGACATCAAGAATCTGGCCAGCCAGCTCGCGTTGCTCGCGCGCAATGCCGAGCGGCATGCCGACAATCCGGCGTTCCGCGCCGACATGGTCGAGACGCTGAAGCTGTCGGCGGGGCGGCTGTCCGACCTGCTCGCGCGCCTGTCGCCGCGCGAGCGCGGGCGGGCGGCCGATGCCGAAAAGGTCCTGGTCGAGCCGCTGCTCGACGCCATCGCGGTGCAGATGCGTCCGCGCCGGGCGCTGTCGATCGGCTGCGAGGCGGGGCTTGCCGCCTGGGCCGATGCGGCGTCGGTGCGGCAGATCGTCGAGCATCTGGCGACCAATGCGATCGACGCCTCGCCAGCCGATGCGCCGGTGCAGTTGATCGCGGCGCGCGAGGGCGGGCGGGTGCGCATCGACGTGCTCGATCAGGGCATGGGCATGACCCGCGAGTTCATCCGCGACGAATTGTTCAAGCCCTTTGTGTCGACGAAGGAATCGGGTTTCGGGCTGGGCGCCTTTGAAGCGCTGCAGCTGTCGCAGGCGCTGGGCGGCGCGATCGACGTGGCGAGCGAGCCGGGCAAGGGCAGCCGCTTCACGCTGTGGCTGCCCGCCGCAGGCGAGCGCGGCGCGGCGGGTGCGGGTGACTGGATGAAAGTGGCATGATGAAGAACGACGGGGCCGAAGCACCGCAAAAGCTGCTGGTGGTCGAGGATGATCCGGGGCTGCAGACGCAGCTCAAATGGGCCTATGACGGCTATGAGGTGCTGATTGCCGGCGACCATGGCGCGGCGATCGACCTGTTGCGCGCCGAGGAGCCCGCCGTGGTCACGCTCGACCTCGGGCTGCCGCCCGATCCCGACGGCGCGACCGAGGGTTTCCGGACGCTGAAGGCGATCCTCGAGATGAAGCCCGACACCAAGGTCATCGTCGTGTCGGGGCATGGCGAACGCGCCAGCGCGCTGAACGCGATCGCGCAGGGCGCGTGGGATTTTTACCAGAAGCCGATCGACATCGACGAGCTGGGGCTGATCGTGCGCCGCGCTTTCCATGTCCGCGAGCTCGAGGTCGAGAATGCCCGGCTCGCCGAGCAAGGCAGCGGCGACAATCGCGTCCTCGGCGGCATGATCACCGGCGCCCCCGAGATGCTGAAGGTCGCACGGACGATCGAGCGCGTCGCCAATCTGGACGTGTCGGTGATGCTGCTCGGTGCGAGCGGCACCGGCAAGGAATTGCTCGCGCGCGGACTGCACGAGGCGAGCGGACGGCGCGACGGCGCTTTCGTCGCGATCAACTGCGCCGCGATCCCCGAGAATCTGCTCGAAAGCGAATTGTTCGGGCATGAGAAGGGCGCGTTCACCGGCGCGGTGAAGACCACCGAGGGCAAGATCGAACTGGCGCATGGCGGCACCTTGTTCCTCGACGAGGTCGGCGACATTCCGCTGCCGTTGCAGGTCAAGTTGCTGCGCTTTTTGCAGGAACGCACGATCGAGCACATCGGCGGGCGCAAGGCGATCGCGGTCGATACCCGGATCGTCTGCGCGACGCACCGCGACCTCGACGCGATGATCGCCGCGCAGAATTTCCGCGACGATCTTTATTACCGGCTCGCCGAGATGGTGGTGAAAATCCCCGCGCTCGCCGAGCGGCCGGGCGATGCGGTGCTGCTGGCGCGGCATTTCCTGCATCAATATGCGCCCGAGATGAATCCGGGAGTGCGCGGTTTCGCGCCCGACGCGTTGCAGGCGATCGACGAGGGGCGCTGGCCGGGCAATGTTCGCGAGCTGGAAAACCGCATCAAGCGCGCTGTCATCATGGCCGACGGCAAGCTGGTCGCGAAGGACGACCTCGACCTGTCGGGTGGCGGCGACGCGGCCGAGGGCGAAGAGGCCTGGCTCAACCTGCGCAGCGCGCGCGAGGCGGCCGACCGCGTCGCGATCCGCCGCGCAATGATGCAGAGCGAGGGCAATATCTCGGCGGCGGCCAAGCTGCTCGGGATCAGCCGCCCGACGCTCTACGACCTGCTCAAGCAATATCGGATGCAGGCGGCCTGAGTTGCGGCGCCTGCGCATCTGGACCGGTGCGCTGCTCGGCGCGCTCTTGCTGGCAGGATGCAATGGCCCGCGTCCGGCGAGCCCGCGCGCCGACCTCGAGCAGCGGCGCGTCGACCTGCAGGCATCGCTCGCCGAAAACCCGGACCAGCTCGCGCAACAGGTCGCGCTGGCGCGCGTCCTGTTCAAGCTGGGCGACGGCGTCGGCGCCGAAGCGGCGGTGAAGGCCGCGCTCGGCGCGGGCGGCGACGAAGCGGCGCTGCGTCCGCTCGCGGCGAAAGCGGCGGCGATGCAGGGCGAGGGGGATCGCGCTTTTCGCATCCTCGATGCCGGGCCGATCGCGCCCGAGATGATCGGCGAGGCGGCGTGGGTCGCGGGCAACGTCCATCTGGACAATGGCGACCTTGGTTCGGCCCGCGACGCGTTCGACCGCGCGGTGCAGGATTTGCCGCGCTCGTCCGATCTGTGGGTCGATGTTGCGCGCTTTCGCGACGCCAATGCCGATGCGCTCGGCGCGCGCGACGCGATCGATTATGCGATCGAACTCGACAAGGCGAACAGCGCGGCGCTGGCGTTCAAGGCGAATCTGGTGCGGACGCAGCAAGGGCTGACCGCCGCGCTGCCATGGTATGACGCGGCCTTGCAGGCCGATCCCGACAATGCCGGCGCGCTGATCGACCAGGCGGCGACGCTCGGCGACCTCGGGCGCTACCGCGATATGCTGGTGTCGCTGCGCCATGCGGCGGACCTCGTGCCGGGCAATGCGCAAATCTATTATCTCCAGGCGGTGCTCGCGGCGCGCGCGGGCAATTACCGGCTCGCGCGCAGCCTGCTCCAGCGCACCCGCGGGCGGCTCGACGAGGAACCGGGCTTCATGCTGCTCAGCGCGATCGTCGAGCTGGAGCTGGGCGGCGAGGCGGTGGCGGCGACCTGGGCCGACCGGTTGATCGAGGCGCAGCCCGAAAATCTGACCGCACGCCGCATATTGGCGGTGTCCGAATGGGCGGGGGGCGATGCCGATGGCGCGGCCGAGGCGCTGGCGCCGATCGTGTCGCGGAGCGATGCCGATAGCTGGTCGCTCCTGCTCGCGGCGCGGGTCGCGGCCGAACTTGGCCGGACGGCGGCGTCGGCCGATTATCAGGCGCGCGCGGCGGCGCTGGCCCCGGGCGAGGCGGCGCCTTTCGCGGCGGACGGTTTTAATCTGTCGGGAGAGGCCGATGCCGAACCGCTCAACCCCGCAAAGGTGATCCCGGCGATGGAGGCCGAGATGGCGAACGGCAACGCCGCGCGTGCGCTCCAGCGCGCGACCCGGCTGCGCGATGCCAATCGCGGGGTGGCCGATGCCCATATCCTGCACGGCGATGCGGCGCTGGCGGCGGGCGATTACCGGCTGGCGGTGCAGAGCTTCCGCGCCGCGCGCGACCTCGATGCGAGCGAGCGGACGACATTGCGGCTGGCGAATGCGCTGTACCGCGCGGGCGATGCGGCGGGGTCGGGGGCGACGATCCTCGCGCTGCGCGACAGCCAGCCGTCGAGCATCGCCGCCGACCAGCTGGCCGGATCGCTGGCGATGGACCTGCAGCATTGGGACGATGCGATCACCCATTTCGAGCGGGTGCGCCAGCGGGTCGGCAACCGCGACGTCGTCGTGCTGCGCGAATTGTCGAAAGCCTATGCGGCGCGGGGCGACCGCGCGAAAGCGACCGCGATGATCGTTTTGGCCTATCGTTTGCAGCCGCTGAATGGGGAGATCATGCGGCTTTACGCCGACCTGCTCGCGCAGCGCGGCGATGCGCAGGGCGCGATCGATTTGCGCGACAAGATGGAGCAGATCGGGCGGTAGGGATTCGCGTCGGCGTTGTGCCGACCTTCTAGTCCCGTCATGCTGAACTTGTTTCAGCATCCATCGCCAAAGTTCTCGTCAGACGCTGCGCTGAAGGGAACGTCAGGCCATGGACCCTGAAACAAGTTCAGGGTGACGAGGAAAGAGATGTCGTGTTTGGATCGAGTGGCCGTAGGAACCCTGTCCTTTGACCTTATGCCTCGGTCAGATCCAGCAACGTCCGCGCGTCGAGGCCGATGCGGCGCATCTGGTCGGCGACCGGGGGCCACACATTCGCCAGGAAATCTTCGCGCATCAACGTGCGCAGACGCTCGGTCGCGCCGTCGGCGACGAACATGCCGACACCGCGTTTCACGGTCACCAGGCCCTCGTCCTGAAAGGTCTGATAGGCCTTGGCGACGGTGAGCGGGTTGGCGCCCTCTTCGGCGGCGAGGCTGCGCACCGACGGCAACATGTCGCCGTCGCCGAAGCTGCCGTCGAGGATGGCGTTGGCGATGACATCGCGCAGGCGCTGGTACACGGGTTTGGACTGATCGAGCATGCCGCCTTAATGCCATAAGACAGCAGCACAGTCAAATCATAATCTTAGCTTTTAGACTCGGTGTTTGAAATTAAATGTCCCAAGCGCGAACGACGTCGTCATATTCCGGACGGGGGCGTTCGGAGAGGGGGCCGCCCGCCGTGCCGAGGAAGAAATAGCCGACGATCGCGTCGCCATCGCGTGCGCCGAACGCGGCGGCGACATCGGGGCTGTAGGCGGCCCAGCCGGTCAGCCAGCTGCCGACAAAGCCGTGCGCGTGCGCCGCGTGGAGCAGGTTCATGCCGACCGCGCCCGCCGACATCTGCTGTTCCCAGACCGGGATCTTGACGCCTTCCACCGGGGTCGAGAGCAGGACGAGCAATGTCGGCGCCTGATGCGCGAACTGATCGAGCGCGGAGAGGTCGAGCCCCGCCGCGCCCGGGTTCTCGGCGACCCATGCGGTCTTGAGCAGCGTCGCGAACGTCTCGCGCTGGTCGTCGGCGACGGTGACGATGCGCCAGGGGGCAAGCTTGCCATGGTCGGGGGTGCGCAGCGCGAGCGCGATGATGTCGTGCAAGGTCGCGGCATCGGGGCCGGGCGCAACCATGTCGCGGGCCTTGCCCGAGCGGCGGGTGGCGAGATGGGCGAGCAGCGAGGAGCGATCGTTGAACATGGCGCCGCATGTGGCCTTTCCAGCGCTTTGATGCAAGTGTTGCGAATCATTCGCAACGACAATCGGCTCGTCGCAACCGGTTTCACGCGCAATTAGATTCTTCCCATACGCAATTTTCGCGCTAGGTTGCCCGATCATCGCGGCGAACGGCTGCGGACAAAATCAATGAAAGTGGGGATCGCGTGTTCGATATCAAACCGATGGGACAATGGGGCGAGGGGGATTGGGTTTTCGCCATCGCACTCGCCGTGTTGAGTGCCTTTGTCATGGCCGGCGCGATGATCGCCAGCCGACGAACCGAGGAATTCGCCGGCCATCCCCGCGGTCTTTATGTGTTGTTCTTTGCCGAAATGTGGGAGCGTTTCTCCTATTACGGCATGCGCGCCATCCTCGTCTTCTACCTCGTCGCCCATTGGGATTTCACCGAGGCCGAGGGCAATGGCATCCTCGGGGCCTATGCCAGCCTCGTCTATATCACCCCGGTGCTCGGCGGCTGGCTCGCCGACCGCTATCTGGGGCAACGCAAGGCGGTGATCTTCGGCGGCGTGCTGCTCGCCGTGGGGCATACGCTGATGGCGGTCGAAGGCGACGGCGGTCAGGGCAATGCGCAGATCGGGTTCCTGTGGGCCGCGCTGGCGTTCATCATCGTCGGCTCGGGCTTTTTGAAAGCCAATATCTCGGTGATCGTCGGGCAACTCTATCCGATGACCGACAAGCGCCGCGACGGCGCCTATACTTTGTTCTACATGGGCATCAATTCGGGCGCGGCGATCGGCACCATCCTCGTCGGCTATCTGGGTGAGACCGTGGGCTGGGCCTATGGCTTCGGCCTTGCGGGCATCGGCATGGTCATCGGGCTGCTCGTCTTCATCGCGTTCAAGCCGCTCCTGCTCGGCAAGGGCGAAGCGCCCGACCCGCAGGCGCTGAAGGCGCCGACCTTTGGCATCAAGCTGGAATATTTCCTCTACATCATCGGCGTCGCGTCGGTCGCGGTGATCTGGGGCCTCATCCAGTATCGCGACGTGATCCAGATGCTGCTGCTCGTGTCGGGCATCGCGCTGCTCGGCTATGTCCTCTTCGAGGCGTTCAAGCTCGAGAAGGTGGCGCGCGAGCGGATGTTCGCCATCCTGTTCCTCATCGCGCTCAACCCGCTGTTCTGGGGCCTGTTCGAACAGGCCGGCGGCTCGCTCAACCAATATACCAAGAAGTTCGTCGATATCGGCGGCGTCCCGGCGTCGCTGTTCCAGTCGATCAACCCGATCTATATTATGATCTTCGCGCCGATTTTCGCCTGGTTCTGGATCAGCCTGGCCCGCAAGAATATGGAGCCGTCGGCGCCGGCGAAATTCGGCCTGGCACTGCTGCAGGTCGGCGCCGGTTTCCTCGTCTTTGTCTGGGGCGCCAACACATTCGGCACGATGGCGCCGAACCAGGCGGGGGTTATGGTCAACCTGACCCCGGTGATCTTCGTGTTCCTGATCTATCTGCTGCACACGACGGGCGAGCTTTGCCTGTCGCCGGTCGGGCTGTCGGCAATGACGCGGCTCGCGCCGTCGTACCTCGCGAGCCTGATCATGGGCGCGTGGTTCTATATGACTGCGGTCGGCAATTTCGTCGCGGGCAAGATCGGCGAAGCCACTGGCGGCGAGAGCGGCGAGATGGTGCAGGCCAAGACGCTCGCCATCTATGACAAGATCGGCTGGGTCGCGATCGGCGTCGGCGTGGTCGTGCTGCTGCTCAGCCCGATCGTGAAGCGCTGGATGCATCTCGACCTGTTGAAGGACGGCGACAAGCTGGCGGGCGACAGCGAATTGGGAGAACCGCAGGCTGCGGGCGTCCATCCCGAACCCAAGGGGGCATAAACGATGATCCGGGGCGTGAAAGCCGGCCTGTTGGCCGCAGTGTCGCTGGCGTTCGCGGGTTGCACCGCGAATGGCGGCGATGTCGAGACGGCGAGCAGCAAGCCTGCCGCCGAAAAGCCGGTGAAGTTCAACAAGGACCCCTATCCCTCGACCTACAAGGGATATCCGACGCGGCTGACCGTGGTGCGGAACGTCACGATCTTCGACGGCGAGGGCGGGCGGATCGACAATGGGTCGATCGTCCTGTCGAGCGGCAAGGTCGACCGTGTCGGCGGCCCCGACATGGAATTGCCGACCGACGCCGATGTCGTCGACGGCACCGGCAAATATCTCACCCCCGGGGTCATCGACATTCACAGCCACCTCGGCGACTATCCGAGCCCGAGCGTCGAGGCGCATTCGGACGGCAATGAGGCGACCTCGCCGACGACCCCCGAAGTCTGGTCCGAGCATAGCGTCTGGCCGCAAGACCCGGGGTTCAGCCGCGCGCTCGCCAATGGCGGCGTGACGTCGCTGCAAATCCTGCCCGGCAGCGCGAACCTGATGGGCGGGCGCTCGATCACGCTCAAGAATGTGCCGTCGCGGACGGTGCAGGGGATGAAATTCCCCGGCGCGCCCTATGGCCTGAAAATGGCGTGCGGCGAGAATCCGAAGCGCGTCTATGGCAGCAAGGGGCGCATGCCCTCGACCCGCATGGGCAATTTTGCGGTCAACCGTGCGAC
>NZ_JBOHHU010000096.1:0-15920 GCF_050725615.1 Sphingopyxis sp. | reverse complement strand
GCTCAGGGCTACGGTGAATAGATGCGACCGCCCTTGCCTATTCCGCCGCGAGCAGTTCCTCGGCGCCGCCGAGGTCGACCGAGACGAGGCGGCTGACGCCCTTTTCGACCATCGTCACGCCATAGAGGCGGTGCATGCGCGCCATCGTCACCGCATTGTGCGAGACGATCAGATAGCGGGTGTTGGTCTCGCGGCTCATGCGGTCGAGCAGGTCGCAGAAGCGTTCGATATTGGCATCGTCGAGCGGCGCGTCGACCTCGTCGAGGACGCAGATCGGCGCCGGGTTGGTGAGGAAGAGGCCGAAGATCAGCGCGATCGCCGTGAGCGCCTGTTCGCCGCCCGAGAGCAATGTCAGCGTGCCGAGGCGCTTGCCCGGCGGCTGCGCCATGATTTCGAGCCCGGCCTCGAGCGGATCGTCCGAATCGACGAGTTCGAGATGCGCCTGACCGCCGTTGAACAAGGTGGTGAACAGGCGCTGGAAATGGGTGTTCACCGTCTCGAAGGCGGCGAGCAGGCGGACGCGGCCCTCGCGGTTGAGGTTGCCGATCGAGCCGCGCAGCCGGTTGACCGCCTGTTGCAGCTCCTCGATCTCGGCAGCGCTTTTTTCGCGTTCGGTATCGAGCTCCAATAGTTCGTCGGCGGCGACGAGGTTGACCGGGCCGAGGCGTTCGCGGTCGGCGATCAGCCGGTCGTGCTGCGCCGATTCGGCGCTCGCCTCGCCGACGCCGGCGCTTTCGAAGCCGGCCTTTTGCGGGAGCAAGGGCGGCGGGCATGCGAAGCGTTCGCCCGAGAGGCGGCCCATTTCGATGCGGCGCAGCTCGGCATTTTCGGAGCGTGCGACCGCGCCGGCGCGGGTTTCGCGCGCGCTGGCGAGGATTTCGCGGATCGTGCCAAGCGCCGCCTCGGCCTCGCGCAGCGCGGCCTCTGCGGCGCGTTCCTGCGCCTCGGCGGCGGTGACCTGTTCGCGCAGGTTCGCTTGCCGGCTTTCGGCCTCGGCCAGCTGTTCGGCGAGCCGCGCCGGGACGTCGGCGAGCTTGGCCGCTTCGGCGGCGAGCGCTTCGGCGCGCTTGTCCATGTCGGTGACGCGGCGCGCCGCCTCGCCGGCGCGGGCCTTCCAGCTCTTGATCTCGGCGGCGACGACCGCCTGCCGCTCGCTGAGCGCAGCGAAGGCGCGTTCGTGCGCGGTCTGCGCGTCACGCGCGGTGGCGGCGTCGGTGCGCGCGCGCTCGGCGGCGGCTTCCTGCGCGTCGAGCGCGGCGCGGGCGATGCGGTCGTCGGGCAGCGCGGCGAGCGCGGCTTCATGGGTTGCGAGGTCCCTCGTCGCCTCGGCGGTCGCGGCGGCGAGTTCGGCGCGGCGGCGGTCGAAGAGGCTCGCGGCGTCGCGGTGGCGGTCGAGCGCGGCCTGCGCCTGATCGGCGGCGCGCAAGGCGGTGCGGCGGCGTTCGTCGGCCTCGGCAAGCGCGCGGCGGGTCGCCGACACGGCGGCGGTCGCTTCGGCGAGCGACGCGGCGGCGGCGTCGCGGCGGTCGCCGAGCTGCATGACGCCGAGTTCGACCTGCGGGCGCTGCGCGGCGAGGTCGTCGAGGCGGTTCTGGCGGATGAGGCGCTCGGTCGCGGTGGCGCCGTCGCCGCGCGCGACAAAGCCGTCCCAGCGGCGCATCACGCCGTCTTTGGTCACCAGCCGCTGGCCGACCGCGAGCGGCTGGCCGGCGTCGACGTCGGCGACCGCGACCTGGGCGAGGCGGCGGAGCAGCGCCGGCGGCGCCTGCACGACATCGGCGAGCGCGGTCGTGCCGGCGGGCAGCGCCGGGTCGTTCGCGCCCTTGTCGGCGCCGCGCCAGCTGCGCTGGGCCTCGGCATCGGTACCGGCGTCGAGATCGTCGCCGAGCGCGGCGGCGAGCGCGGCTTCATAGCCGGGGGTGACGCGGAGCTGGTCGAGCACCGGATTGGCGTCGGATTTCGCGGCGGCGAGGGCGCGGGCGAGGGTGGTCGCCTCGCCTTCCAATGCGGCGAAGGCGGCGCGCGCTTCGGCGAGGCCCGCTTCGATTTCGGCGAGCGCGGCGGCCCCGGCTTCGCGATCGGCCTCGGCGCCTTGCAGCGCGTCTTCGGCGGTGGCGATCGCGGCTTCGGCGGTGGTCGCGGCGGTGGCGGCGTCGGTCTGGCGCTGCGCGAGGTCGGCGCTGTCGCCGAGCGCGGCGACCTCGGCTTCGACGCGCTGGCTGTCGTTGGCGAGGCGCTGGACCGCCGTGTGGGCGCTGTCGCGCGCCGACACGGCGATGCGGCGGTCGGCGGCTTCGCTGGCGGCCTGCGCGCGCGCCTGGGCGAGCGCGACCTCGGCGTCGCGGAGCAAAGCCTGCGCCGCCTGGCTCGCCTCGACGAGCGCGGCCTTGCCGGCGTCATGGACGGCGAGTTGCTGCGCGAGCGTCTTTGCCTCGGCGTCGAGATCGGTCAGCGCGCCATGCGCCTCGCGCGCCAATTCGCCCTCGCGCGCCCGGTCGTCGGCGAGGCGCGCCTGCTGCGCGGCGAGGTCGTCGAGCCGCTGGCGCGCGGCGCGTTCCTCACCCGCGAGCCGCACCTGCGTCGCGGTCGCCTCGGCCAGCGCGTCGCGCTGCGCCTGCGCGGCGCTGCGCGCCTCGGCGACGCGGGTCGCGACCTCGGTCTGCGCGCGGGCGACGGTGTCGAGCTTGTCCTGGGCGGCCTTGACGGCGGCCTCGGCGGCGTCGCAGTCGCGCTTCGCCTGATCGGCGGCGGCGGCGGCGTCGCGCCAGCGCGCGTAGATCAGCCGCCCCTCGGCGATGCGAATCTCGTCAGTTAGCTTTTTGTAGCGTTCGGCGGCGCGCGCCTGGCGGCGCAGCGCATTGGCGCGCACCTCCATGTCGGCGACGATTTCGGAGAGGCGGGTGAGGTTGGTCTCGGTCGCGCGAAGCTTCTGTTCGGCGTCCTTGCGGCGGACGTGCAAGCCCGCGATGCCGGCGGCTTCCTCGAGCATCGCGCGGCGGTCGGTCGGCTTGGCCGAGATGACATTGGCGATCTTGCCCTGGCTGACGAGCGCGGGGCTGTGCGCGCCGGTCGCGGCGTCGGCGAAGATCAAGGCGACGTCCTTGGCGCGCACGTCGCGGCCGTTGGCGCGGTACGCCGAGCCGGCGCCGCGTTCGATGCGGCGGATGATTTCGAGCTCGCGTCCCTCGGTGGCGTCGGACAGGCCGGCGACAATCTCGCCCTCGCTGTCGCAATGGAGCGCGACCTCGGCAAAGTCGCGCGGCGGGCGCTGCGAGGTGCCGGCGAAGATGACATCCTCCATGCCGCCGCCGCGCATCGATTTGGGGGAGGATTCGCCCATCACCCAGCGGATCGCTTCGAGCAGGTTCGACTTGCCGCAGCCATTGGGGCCGACGACCCCGGTCAGCCCGGGTTCGATGCGCAATTCGGTGGGTTCGACGAAGCTTTTGAAACCGGTCAGGCGCAGGCGTTTTATCTGCACGGGTGGCTCCCGCGCAGTCGCCCGAATCGCAGATGATGCAAGCTTGGTGTCACCTGTCCCCCTTGGCGTCCGTCATGCCGCGCGGGCGGGGGAGTCGCAAGGGGGTTGGTCCTCCCCGGAACGGGGAGGGGGACCAGCGAAGCTGGTGGAGGGGTACAGGCGGTTTGCCTTGCCATTGAAGCCGTGGGCCACGCGCGGGTCGCCCGAAAGGTTCGGCGCCCGTCCGACGCAGCGTAAACCTCCTGTACCCCTCCACCACCCTTCGGGTGGTCCCCCTCCCCCGCTGGGGGAGGATCGAGATGTCAGCGGGCGCCCATCGTGCGCAGGCGGTCGCGCAGGACGGGCCAGGTGCCGACACCCTCGGCGACCGTGCCGTTGATGATGAAGGTCGGCGTGCCGGCGATATTATATTGCTCGTTCGCGGCGTTGACGCCCTTTTCGAGCGCTTCGATATTGGCGATGTTGCTGAGGCAGGCGTTGATCTGGTCGCCGGTCAGCCCGCGCGCCTGGAAGAAGGTGTCGAGCTTGGTCGCCTTGGCGAGCGCGGGGAAGCGCTGCGCGGGCGGCAGCGCCATGGCGGCGGCATAGCCCTGTTCATTGGCCTGGGCGTTCTTGAAGATCTCGGCCTGCGAGGCGAAGGTGTTTTCGGCGAGCGGGAAATAGCGTTCGGCCGGCGCGCAGTGGATGATCGCGGCGGCGGTCGCGTCGATCGCGTCGCGGACATAATTGCGCATTTCAAAGCTGACGCGGCCGGTGTCGACGAAGTCGCGCGACAGTTCCTCATGGCTTTCGTTCGAGAAATCGGCGCAGTGCGAACAGGTCAACGAGCCATATTCGATGAGCTTGATCGGCGCGTCGGGGTTGCCCATCAGATAGCCGCCCTCGGCGGTCTTGACGACGGTTTGCGACCAGCTTTTGCCCGCCGGCGCCGCGACCTTGGCGATCGCCGCCTGTTCCTTGGTCGTGTCGGTCTTGCTGTCGCCGCACCCGGCAAGGGCGAGGGCGGCCATCGAGGTCAAGAGCAGGGTACGCATCATGGTCTGTGTTTCTCCGGATCGGGGGAATGCGGCGCTTTTAGGAGGGTTTGAGCGCGAGGTCGAGTTGCGATTTGACCGCCGGCCAGGCGGTCACTTCGACGCGGCGGCCGTTGAGGAAAAAGGCCGGGGTACCGGCGATGCGATCGCCCCGCAGGCCGATGTTGGTCATCCCGGTGAGTTCGGCCTGGGCGACCGCGTCGTCGAGGCAGGCGTTCTGCTGCGCTGCCGTATAGCCGCGCGCGCTCATCAGGGCGGTGAGCCCGGTGTCGGCGGCGATCTTGCGCGCGCGTTCGCCGGTGGTGCCCTGGAACCAGCTCGTCTTCTGGGCGTCGGTCGCCTTGACGACCTTGTCGAGCCAGGCCGGCTGCGCGAGCATGATCGCCTGGTGATTGCCGGCGAAGGCCTTGATCCCGCCGCAGCGCGCGAGCAGCGCCGCGGTCATGTCGACCGAGTCGCGCACGAGGTTGCGATATTCGAACTGGACGAGGCCCTTGTCGATATAGAGCGTCTTGAGCGGCACCGCCGACGCCTTGGCGAAATCGGCGCAATGGCTGCAGGTGTAGCTGAAATATTCGATCAGCTTGATCCGGGCGTTGGGATTGCCGACGACATGCGCGCCGATTGCGCTGGTGGTGATCGTCGCCGACCAGCGCGGCGCGGCGGGCGCGGCTTTGGGCGCCGCCTTGGCGGCGGGCTTGGCGGGCGATGCCGCAGGGAAGATCAGCAGCGCGCCGACCGCGAGCGCGGTCAGGATGGCGGGATTTTTCAGACGGGCGGCAAGCATGGCGACCTGGGGTTCCTCAACTGATGCGGGGGAGTTTGGGGGCGGCACCGAGCCCGGCGGCCATCCGTTCGAGGACGGTCCGAAGCTCGGGGTCGCCGATGTCGCGCAAACTATCCCCCAGCTCGGCGGGTACGGGTTTGAGCATTGCTGGCGGCTGAACGGCGGGCGCGGGCGTGACCTGGCCGTGGGTCATGCGGACATGCGCGATGGCGGCATAGCCGAAGAAGCGGTTGACCGCCGCCATCAGGTCGGGCGCGACATGCTGGAGCATCGGCGCGTGGGCGCCGCTGATCGTCAGATGGAGCGTGCCGCCGGCCTTTTGCCCCGCCGGGAAGCGGATCATCGCGGGCTGGGTCACATCGGCGAGTTTTTCGCCGACGATCTCGCGCCAGCGGCTGACCACCGACGACTGGATGAAGCCGAATTTGCGAAAGGCGGTGCGGCCGATTTCGGGAACGAGGTCGGAAATCGCGCGCGCCTCGCCGCCGCGCGGGCGTTCATAGACGCGCAGTTTCGGCTTGGCGGGTTTCGCCGCCTTCTTCGCCTTTGCCTTTTTGGCCGGCTCGTCCTGTCCCGCGTCTTTCGTCACGTCTGGCGCCATGCCATAGGCGGGGGGTGAGCGTCCAGACTTCCCCTATCGTCGAGGGTTTCGCATCGCGCCTGCTCGGCTGGTACGACCGGTCGGCGCGGGTGCTGCCCTGGCGAGCGCCGCCGGGCAGCGACGCGGCGCCCGATCCGTACCTTGTGTGGATGGCCGAGATCATGCTGCAGCAGACGACGGTGGCGGCGGTGATCGGCTATTTCGGCAAATTCATCGCGCGCTGGCCGACGGTGGGCGATCTGGCGGCGGCCGACGACGCCGACGTCATGGCGGCGTGGGCGGGGCTCGGCTATTATGCGCGGGCGCGCAACCTGCTCGCCTGCGCACGCGCCGTTATGACCGACCATGGCGGCCGGTTTCCCGATCACGAGGCGGGGCTGCGCGCCCTGCCGGGGATCGGCGACTATACGGCGGCGTCGGTGGCGGCGATCGCCTTCGGGCGGGCGGCGGTGGTGGTCGACGCCAATATCGAGCGGGTGATTGCGCGGCACCGGCTGATCCTGACGCCGCTGCCGGCGGCGAAGCGGGCGATCAAGGCCGAGCTGGCGCCGCTGGTGCCGAGCGAACGGCCGGGCGATTTTGCGCAGGCGATGATGGACCTGGGGGCGACGATCTGCACCCCGCGCGGCCCGGCCTGCGGCATCTGCCCGCTGATCGCCGATTGCCGCGCGCGCGGGCGGGCGGATCTGGACCGCATCCCGGTCAAGCCGGCGAAGAAGGCGAAGCCGCAGCGTTTCGGGGTGGCCTATTGGATCGAGCGTGCGGGACGGGTCTGGCTGGTCCAGCGCCCCGGCAAGGGCATGCTCGGCGGGATGCGCGCGCTGCCCGGGGGCGAATGGAGCGACGCCGCGCCCGCCGAGTCGGGAATCGTCGCGGTCGATCACAGCTTTACCCATTTCGACCTGCGGCTGATGCTGGTGCGCGGCGAAACCCCCGATGACGCAGCGGAAGGGACGTGGTGGCCGATCGCGGAGCTTGACGCGGCGGGACTGCCGACGCTCTATCGCAAACTGACCGACAAGATGCTGGAGAGTTAGGACATGAACATGATGGTTTCGCGCCGGGCGATGCTCGGCGGGCTGGCGCTGGGCGGAACCGGGCTGCTGCTGCCGCAGGCGGCGTGGGCGTATAAGGAAGGCGGGGCGCAGCTCTATCCCGCGACGAGCGCCTTCATCAAAGGCTTTGTCGAGCGCCGCGAACTCGCCGGCACGCTCGCCGCGATCGGCAAGGGGCAGGAGGAGGCGAGCTTCTTCGGCGCCGGGGTGCAATCGCTGAGTGACGGGGTGGCGGTCGGCCCCGACACGCTGTGGCGGCTCTATTCGATGACCAAGCCGGTGACCGGCATCGCCGCGATGCTGCTGATCGAAGACGGCAAGATGAAACTCGACCAGCCGATCGCCGACTTCCTGCCCGCCTTTGCCAAGATGACGGTCCAGAACACCCCCGACGGGTCGATCACCGACGTGCGCCCGGCGAAGACGATGATCACCGTCCGCCACCTGCTGACGCATACGGCGGGGCTCGGCTATAATATCATCCAGAAGGGGCCGATCAAAAAGGCCTATGACGATAATGGCATCGTCGGCGGACAGGCGAGCCGCTTGCCGCTCCCGGGCTTTCCGCCGGTCACGCCCGCTCCCAGTCTCGCCGCCATGGCCGACCGGCTCGCGGCGCTGCCTCTGGTCTATGAGCCGGGGACGAAATGGAGCTATTCGATCGGGCTCGACCTGATGGGGCGGGTGATCGAAGTGGTGTCGGGGCAGAGCTTCGACGCCTTTTTGCAGGCGCGGCTGTTCGGGCCGCTCGGCATGGCGAGCACCGGCTTCATGGTCGCGGCGAAGGACGTCGGGCGCTTCACGAGCAATTATGCGGCGTTCGGCGGGGCGCTGATCCCCTTCGACCCGGCGACCAGTTCGATCTATCTCGACAAGCCGCCCTATCCGTTCGGCGGCGGCGGCCTCGTGTCGAGCGCGCGCGATTATGATCGTTTCCTCGCGATGTTGTTGGGGGAAGGCGAGACGCGGGGCGAACGGGTGATGAAGGTCGAGACCGCAAGGCTCGCGATGTCGAACCTGCTCGACGACAGCGTCGATCGCAAGGGCAGCTTCGTCGAGGGGCAGGGTTTCGGCGCCGGCGGGCGCGTGTCGCTGCCGACGTCGCCGGGCGGCGAGGGGCTGTTCGGCTGGGCGGGCGCGGCGGGGACGATCGGCTTCGTCCACCGCAAGCTCGGCTATCGCGTCGGCGGCTACACGCAGATCATGCCGCCCGAGACGGTGAGCTTCCAGGCGAAGTTCGGCGAGACGGTCGTCAAGGACATCGTCGGCTGATGCCGCTGGGGTTCACCGGGGCGCGGCTCGACCGTGCCGACCAGATCCGCACCGATGCGGCGGCGTTTGCTACGGCGGTCG
Source organism: Sphingopyxis sp. (assembly GCF_050725615.1). Lineage (GTDB taxonomy): Bacteria > Pseudomonadota > Alphaproteobacteria > Sphingomonadales > Sphingomonadaceae > Sphingopyxis. Next base: position 7,609 of record NZ_JBOHHU010000096.1, on the reverse strand, counting down.
CCGATCCGCGCGCCTTGTGTCTCGTCCTCGACGGGATCGACTTCGTGCCGGGCGAGTGCGGGGGGCTCCGTTGGGAGCCGCTCGGCGACGGCGACGACCGCGCCCCGATGCTGCTCGGGCTCGACGAGGCCGGGGTGCCGCATTTCGTGCGCGAACCCGCGCCGAGCCAGCGGATCGATGCGCGCTCGCGCACCGTGATGCGGCTGCTGCCCTTGCTGTCGGGCGAGGAGGCGGCGCTCTATGGCGGCGCGCGCAGCCTGGTCGACTGGCATGCGCGGCACCGCTTCTGCGCGGTGTGCGGGAACCCGAGCGCGTTGTTCCGCGGCGGCTGGGGGCGGAAGTGCGACAGCTGCGGTTCGGAACATTTCCCGCGCGTCGACCCGGTGGTGATCATGCTCGCCGAATGCGGCGATCGCGTGCTCGTCGGGCGGCAGGGCGGTTTCCCGCCGGGCTTCTTCTCGGCGCTCGCGGGGTTCGTCGAGCCGGGCGAATCGCTCGAGGAAGCGGTGGCGCGCGAATTGTTCGAGGAAGCCGGCATCCGCGTGTCGGACGTGTCCTATGTGGCGAGCCAGCCCTGGCCCTTCCCTTCGTCGCTGATGATCGGCGCGCGCGCGGTGACGGACGATCCGGCGCTGACGCTCGATACGACCGAGATCGAAGCGGCGATGTGGGTCGACCGCGCCGAGGTGCGCGCGGCGCTGGCGGGCGACATGGGCGCGCCCTTCATGGCGCCGCCGCCGCTGGCGATCGCGCGTTATCTGCTGGAGGATTGGGCGGGGTAGTTAGAGCCGCCGCCCGGTAATCCGGCTGATTTCCTTCGCCACCATCGCCTCGACCATTTCGGGCAGGTTGGCGTCGAGCCAGTCCTTGAGCATCGGGCGCAGCGCGTCGAGGACGACGTCTTCCATCGTGCGGCCGGCGGCCGGGGCGGTCGCCACGGCGGCGGTGACGGCGGGTGCGATGGCGGCGGTCAGCGCTTCGAGCGACTGGCGCGCGGCGTCGGCGCTGGCGGGGGACACCAGCTCTTCGGCTTCTTCGGCGGCCGGCGCGATCTCGGGCGCGGGGCGGTCGGCCTCGGCTTCTTCATCGTGCAGTTCGAGGATTTCCTCGACCGGCGCCGGGGCGCGGGCTTCGCGGACGGCGCCGGGGGCTTCGTCGCGGGCGATGACGCGCCGAATCGACGATAAAATGTCCTCCATCGACGGTTCCCGCGACATGTCGCCCATTATGGCCCCCTGTGGCACCGCCCGAAAGCCGGGCGATTAACCATGTTCATACCGGCGTGGGGCGATGCTTGCCAAGCCTTATTGTGGGGTTAGCGGATTGCCGGCGGGGACGCTGGCGTCGGCGGCGGGCACCTGGCGGGTGCCGGTCGCGACCTGCTGCGGCTTCGGATCATCATCCCAGTCGAAGACCTTGCCCTTCACCCGGTCGTAGTTGACCGCCGGATCGTAGAGCGCGCCGCCCTCGATCCCGAGGTCGCGCGCCTCGGCCTTGCCCATCGCGGCGAGCACCGAGAAGGCGGCGACATAGGAGTTGCGGCGCGCCGAGACGAGCTGGACCTGGGTGTTCAGATATTCCTGTTCGGCGTTCAAAATGTCGAGGATCGAACGGGTGCCGACGCTGTTTTCGGCGCGCACGCCTTCGAGCGACAGGCCGTTGGCGTTCACCGCCTGCTGCGTCGCGGTGATGATGCGCTCATTCGCCTGCCAGGCGGCATAGGCGCCGCGCGTCTGGGCGATGACGTTGCGTTCGGTCGCGATGTAATTTTCGAGCGCCTGGCTGTTGCGGGACTGCGCCTGGCGGACCTGCGCCGCCGGGCGGCCGCCCTGAAACAGCGGGATCGTCAGCGACAGCGTCGCCTGGGTGCTGGTCGTGGTATTTTCCGATGTCGCGCTGGTCACCGAATGGAGGTTGTTGTTGTAGCCGCCGTTGACCGACGACGACAATTTGGGCAGCCGCGTCGAACGCGCGACGCCGATGTCGGCGCGGCTGGCGTTGACGAGCTGGTTCGCCGCCTCGATGTCGGGGTTGTTGGTCAGCGCGATCGCCACCGCGTCTTCGGCGGTGGTCGGCAGGTTGGGAAGCTGCGGCGGCTGTTCCAGATCGACCGGCGCGTCGCCGACGAGGCGGATATAGGATTCGCGGCTGTTGATCAGGTTCGATTCGGCGACGCGCAGATTGCCTTCGGCGAGCGCGAGCCGCGCCTCCGACTGGGCGACGTCGGTGCGGGTGAGGTCGCCGATTTCGAAACGGTCGCTGGTCGCCTGCAAATTGGTGCGCAGGACCGAGACATTCTTCTGGTTGAGCTGGACGATCGCCTGGTCGCGGATGACGTCCATATAGGCGCCGACGGTCTGCGCGAAGATGCTCGCCTCGGTCGCGCGCAGGTCGGCCTGGCCGGCCTCGACGCGATATTTGGCGGCCTTCACCGCATTGCGCACCGCGCCGCCCTGATAGATGGGCACGGTCAGCTGGCCGCCGACCGACAGCGTCCGCTTGGGCGAAAAGAAGCTGTTGCCGGGCAGGACCAGATTTTCCTGATAATCGACACCCGTCCCCAGCGACGGCAGGCCGTCGGCCTTGCGGATCGGGACATTTTCGTCGTTGGCGCGCTGGCCGGCGCGGGCGGCGGTCAGCGTCGGGTTATTCTCATAGGCCTTGGCGAGCGCGCCCTGCAGCGTTTCGGCGTGCGCCGCGCCCGAGAAGGCGATCGCCCCGACCGCGAGGCCGGCGAGCCAGCGGCTGCGGCGAGCGGAAGATATCGTCATGCGGTCGTGCGTCATCATATCAGCCTGGAAGGAGGAGAGTCGGGACGATCAGAACTGGAACCCGGCGGGCCTGGCGAAACCCGGCAGCGGGGCGACATCCATGTCGGCGAAGGGACGCAGCGCCAGCGTGCCGCCGGTCTTGACGCCCTGCGCGAGGCGGGTCACCGCGCCGTCGCGCGTCGCGGCGATCAGCCGCCCGCCTTCGACGAGCTGGTCGGCGAGCGCCGGCGGCAGCGCGTCGATCGCGCCCTCGACGATGATCCGGTCGAACAGGCCCTTGTCGGGCGCCCCGGCGGCGAGCGGTCCCGCGATCCAGTGGATCCGGTCGTTCGCGGGCGCCATGGCGGCGAGCGAAGCGGCCTCTTCGAGCGCGAAGACCTCGGCGCCGAGCAGCGCCAGGCAGGCGGCGCTGTAACCGGTCGCGGCGCCGACCAGCAGCACGCGCATGCCGGGCCGCACCATAGCGGCGACGAGCATGCGCCCGGTGACCAGCGGCGCGTTGAGCGCGCGGCCTTCGCCGAGCGGGATCGCGCGGTCCATATAGGCGACGCTGGCCAGCGCCGGCGGCACAAAGGCCTCGCGCGCGACCGCGCCCATCGCGCCGACGATCGCGGGATCGATGACATCATTGGTGCGCAGCTGGCTGTCGACCATCGCGGCCCGCATCTCCGCCGCATTACCCTCGTTCAATATCGTCGCCATCAGCGCTGTCCGATTCCTGGAATGACTCTCACTTGCGGCCCGCTCTAGCCCAAGCCATGCTGTATTGCAATGCTAATACAGCATGAGCGTCCGTAGCGCCGCGCATAGCTGTCCCGATGGACGCCGCCAAGTCCCATCGGCGAATCCCGCCTATTGGCGAATCCCTCCCCCCAATTGGCGAATCCTTGACAAGCCGGTCAAAGCCCATCACTAGCGCGGTCCGTCCAACACCCGGCCCGTTCGTCAGCGAATGCGGCAATTTGGCATGAGGCCCGATGGCGGAGTGGTGACGCAGCGGACTGCAAATCCGCGCACGCCGGTTCGATTCCGGCTCGGGCCTCCATCCATCTTCATCGAACCGCTATCTAGACGGCTTCGTCGGCGAAACGGCGAAATTGCGCGCCTCTGCCAGCCCGGATCGGTCTCCGCCGACGCGGCTCCGGCGCGTCAGGCGGGCTCCATCCCGACCTCGAATCCCCTGCTTCGACCGGCCAACTTGCGGATGCGGCACGATTTTCCGTGACAGCGTGGTCGATTTGACCGAAGATGCCCCCGGGTACGCCAAAAGCCAGAGAAGCTTTCTTCTGTTCAGGAAGAAGGGATTGGCGTGACCCAACCGTTCCCGCCACTCCCTTGTTGCTGAATGAATTTTTCAATTCGCAGCAAGGAGCAATAGGGTGAGGAAAAGATACCAACTTATGGCAGCGGCGGGCGCGCTCGCCTCCGCCGGCGTCTTGGCAGTGATATTGCCAGGGCAATTTCTAACCGCCGCGGACCATCTTGATCCGCCGACCCTGACCGACCCGCTATCCGATACGACACCGGACCGCGCGGCCGATCTCGCCGATGTCTATGCCTGGCATACCGCCACTTCGGTCGTTCTGGTCATCACATTCGCCGGACCGCAAGCGACGACCTTGGCGGCGAATTACGACCGCGACGTCCTGTATACGTTGAACATATCGAACGCGCCGCCGCGGACCACCCCCGACATCCCGATCCTCGTGCGTTTCGGGCCCGGGACGACGCCCGGACAATTCGGGATCAAGGTAAGCGGCCTTCCCGGCGTGACCGGCGACCTGATCGGTCCGGTCGAAACCGACCTGGTCAAGGACGGGGTGAAGGTGCGCGCCGGCCTGTTCGACGATCCCTTCTTTTTCGACGTCCAGGGACTGCGGGAAACCCGGGCAACCGGGACGCTGAGTTTCATGCGAACGCGCGACGGGTTCGGCGCCCAGAACATCACCGGCGTCGTGATCGAAATCCCGCGCGACAGGATCGCCAACGGCAACAATCTGATCGACATCTGGGCGACGACCGGACGTTTTGGAGGGCAGCTGTCATGACTCCGCAGACAATCAAACACGCGTCATTCCGCCGCGCCTCGGCTGTCACCCTGGCAACGCTCATGGTGCTCGGGCTGGGCGCTTGCAGCAACAGCGGCGACGATGGCGGTACACCGCCGATCTCAGTGACGCCGACCCCGACGCCGACCCCGACGCCGACCCCCACCCCCACCCCCACGGGCTTCAACGTCACCAACTGCCTGAACCAGACGATCCCCGGGGCGGGGATTACGGTGGCGGAAGCCGTCGTGCCCGACACGCTGAAACTGACGCTTTCGGCACCGCCGGGCTTCCCCAATGGACGGCGGCTGCCCGACCCAGTGGCGGATGTGACGCTGGCGGTGATCTTCCTCGACCTCACCAAGCATAGTCCGTTGACCTTCTTCAACGTTCCGGTGAACCCGCCCGCCAACGACCGACCTTTCAGGGATAATTTTCCCTATCTGGCGCTCCCGCAGGGCACCCCGCCGCTGGCGGATCCGGGTGGGACATCCTTCAACTTCCGCAGTGACGAGGCAAGCCGCTATGTCCGGGTCGATCGCACGGGCATGCCGGCCGTCTCTGCGGCGCTGATCAGTCCGGGGGCCAAGGTCGGCTATAACGCCCTCAACCCATCCGACGATGTGCAGGGGGTGTTCGTTCCGGAAATCACGCGGAGTTTGACCAGCCTGACCAATGCATTGGCCGATGATCTGGGGGCCCTGAACCTGACCCCGTGCGCCCGGCCCAACTGATGCGCCCTTCCTTGCCGATCGGGACGACCACCACGTCCCGGTCGGTTCGGTGGCAGTGGGGCTCGACCGGCCCGAGGCAGGCCGGTCGCCTGCGCTATTTCCTGCCGCTCGCGGTCGTGCTGATGATCGTCGCGGTCGGGGCCCTGCTGGATGCGCGTGGCGCGGCGCCGGTCGAACGGCCCACGCCGGAGCATATGCCGACGCCCGGTTTCGGCCCCGCCAGCTTTGCCCATGCGCTGGCCGACGCCGACGGTCGCATCGCCCTGGGTCGCGAACAGATGCGCCGTCTGCCCGGCGAATGGGGGCCAAAGGAGATATTGGCGCAGGGATTGATGGCGAAGGCCAGGTTGACCGGCAGCTATCCCATGCTGGCCGAAGCGCGCGGCCTGCTCGACGAGGCCATGGCCGAAGCGCCCAAGGGCGCTGGACCGCTCGTCGCCCACGCCACGCTCGCCTTTTCGACCCATCGACTGGCGGCCGTCGAGCGCGATATCGCGTTGATCGAGGGAGCCGCCGTGCCGCCGGACCGGCTGCAGCAATCGGGCATCGCCGGCCTTGTCGGCGATATCGCCTTTTATCGCGGCGACATGGTCGAAGCCGCCAGGCAATATCGCCGCGCCGCAGGGCTGCGCGACGGGCCGGCCGTGGACTACCGCCGCGCCGGGCTCGCGATGGCACAGGCGCGCTTCGCGGACGCCGATGCCGCGATTCTCGACATGATGAGCGACAAGCGGCCGAGCGCACCGCGCTCCCTTGCCGAGGCCGCCATGCAGATGGGGGGGCATGCGCTGGCGCAGGGCCGCTGGGAAGAGGCCGACCGATGGTTCGCCAGCGCCGATGCGCTGTTCCCGGGCTATTGGCTGATCGCGGCGCACCGCGCGCAGGCCGAAGCCCTGACCGGCGACCCCGCCCGCGCCGCCGCGCGGATGGCGGCCATCGCCGAGGCGAGCAACAGCGCCGAGGTCATGGACGCCGCCGCCATGCTCTATCGCCACCTCGGCGACCGTGCGAACAGCCTGCGCTGGGCTGCGCGCGCCGGAGCGCTTTGGGAAGCGCGGCTGCGGCTGCTGCCGGAGGCGGCCTATGGCCATGCGATCGAGCATGAACTGGCGTTTGGCACGCCCGACCGGGCGCTGGACCTCGCGCGGAAAAATGTCGCGCTTCGCCCCTATGGTGAATCGAGGCTGCTGCTTGCCAGCGCGCTGCTGATGAACAACCGGCCGCAGGACGCCCTTGCCGAAATCGCGCGTGCGCAAAAATCGGGCTGGCGCAGCGCCCCGCTGTTCGCGATCAAGGCCGAGGCTGCCGCGCTCGCCGGCCAGCCCGCGCTCAGCCAGGCGTCCCGCGCCGAGGCCGAGGCGATCAATCCGCGCATTTTCGACCCGCGCACCCCGCTGGTCTGGTTCGCGCACGGATGAGGCTGGTCCTGCCCTTCTGGCTCGCGCTCGCCGCCTGGCTGGCCGCCGCGCCCGCGGCGGCGCATCTGACCCCGAACAGCGAAATCAATCTCGACGTGGGCGCGCGCGATATTCGCGCCGACATCATCGTGCCGCAGGGCGAATATGCGGTCGCCACCGGCAACCCGGTCGACAATGGCGCGGCGAGCGTCGCCGCCGCGCGTCGCTATCTGGCCGGGCGGTTCACCGTCACCAGCCCCGACGGGCGGCCATGGACGGTTGCGATGCGGTCGGCGGCGTTCGTTCAGATCGCCGGCCCGCCCGACCTCCATGCCGTCGCCATCTTGACCCCGCCCGCCGGCGCATCGGCGCGGCGCTTCACGGTCCGATGGACTGCGGTCGTCACCGAATTGCCTAGCCATTTTGCCTTGTTCATTCTCCGCAGCGACATTGCCGGGCGTTCGGGCACCGAGCCCCTGATCGTCGGCGCCGTGCGCGCCGCCGCGCCGACCGTGGCGATCGACGCGGGCGATGCCAGCGGCTGGCGTGAGTTGGGCAATGCGATCCGATTGGGCGTCGATCATATCCTGGGCGGTTACGACCATCTGATGTTCCTGCTCGCGCTGCTGCTGCCCGCCCCCCTGATCGCCAGCGGCGGG
>NZ_JBOHHU010000095.1:0-16015 GCF_050725615.1 Sphingopyxis sp. | reverse complement strand
TATCCGAGAAGCGCCCTTCGACAGGCTCAGGGCTACGGTAAATATTCTAGGCGGTTTCGCGCTCCAGCGTTTCCAGCGCTTCGCTCGCTTCGACCCAACGCGCCTCGGCGGCCTCCTGCGCGGCGACGATCTTGCCGCGCCGCTGCGACAATTCGCTCATCGTCAGCCCCTTATATTCGTTCGCCGCGCCCGCCGGATCGAACATCGCGCGATCGATCGCAGTCAGCACGACCTCATATTTCGCCAGGTCGGCCTCGGCATCCGACACCGCCTTCTTGACCTTCGCCGCGGCTTCGCGCGCCGCCGCGGCGGCCTTGCGGTCTTCCTTGCGGTCGGCCTTCGAGCCCCCTCGCTCCTTCTCGGACGATTTGCCGAGGATGAAGGCGACATAATCGTCCATGCTGCCGTCGAAATCGCGCGCGGTGCCATTGTCGACGAGTACCAGCCGGTCGGCGGTGAGTTCGAGCATGTGACGGTCATGGCTGACGAGGATCACCGCGCCGTCGAAGCCGTTGAGCGCCTGCACCAGCGCCTCGCGCGCATCGACGTCGAGGTGGTTGGTCGGTTCGTCGAGGATCAGCATATGCGGCGCGTCGCGGGTGATCAGCGCCAGCGCCAGCCGCGCGCGCTCGCCGCCCGACAGCTTCGCCACCTGCGTCGTCGCCTTATTGCCCGAAAAGCCGAAGCGGCCGAGCTGCGCGCGCACCGCGCCCTGCGTCTTGCCCATCATCACCCGCGTCATATGTTCGAGCGGGGTGTCGCTGCCGTCGAGTTCCTCGACCTGATATTGGGTGAAATAGCCGACGCGCATCTTGCCCGTCGCCGCCATCGCACCGTCCATCGGCGTCAGCTGCGCCGCGAGCAGCCTTGCCAGCGTCGTCTTGCCATTGCCGTTGCGGCCCAAGAGCGCGATGCGGTCGTCGGGGTCGATGCGCAGGTTGAGCCGCTGCAGGATCGGTTTGCCCGGGGTATAGCCGACGCTCGCCAGGTCGAGTGTGATCAGCGGCGGGCGCAGCTCGTCGGGGCTCGGGAAATCGAACGCCAGGCTCGGATCTTCCGACAGCGCCGCGATCGGCTGCATCTTCGCGAGCTGCTTGGCGCGCGACTGCGCCTGTTTCGCGGTCGAGGCGCGCGCGCTGTTGCGTGCGACATAATCCTGGAGCTTGGCGCGCTGCGCGTCCTGCGCCGCTTTCGCGGCGGCGAGCTGCGCCGCGCGTTCGGCACGCTGGCGTTCGAAATCATCATAGCCGCCCGGATAAAGCGTCACCTTGCCGCCCTCGAGGTGCAGGATATGATCGACGACATTGTTGAGCAGATCGCGTTCGTGGCTGATCACGACAAGCTGGCCGGGATAGGATTTGAGGAAGCTTTCGAGCCACATCGTCGCTTCGAGGTCGAGGTGGTTCGAGGGTTCGTCGAGCAGCAGCAGGTCGGGGTTCGAGAAGAGCAGCGCCGCCAGCGCGACGCGCATCTTCCACCCGCCCGAGAAGCTGTCGAGCGGCTGGCCCTGCATATCCTCGTCGAAACCGAGTCCGATCAGGATGCGCGCGGCGCGCGCCGGCGCGGTGTAAGCGTCGATCGCGATCAGCCGCTCATGGATGTCGCCGAGCCGGTCGGGATCGGTCACCGTTTCGGATTGTTCGAGCAGCTCGGCGCGTTCGACATCGGCGGCGAGCACGGTGTCGAACGGCGTCGCGGTGCCGCTCGGCGCTTCCTGCGCGATATAGCCGACGCGCGTCTTGCGCGGCATTTCGATGCCGCCCTCGTCGGCCTCGAGCTGGCCGATCATCACTTTCATCAGCGTCGATTTGCCCGCCCCATTGCGTCCGATCAGCCCGGTGCGGCTGCGCGCGGGCAGGCTCGCCGTCGCGCGGTCGAGGATGGCGCGCCCGCCCAGGCGCACGGTGAGGGCATTGATCGTCAACATGGGCGCGCGCCTAGCATGTTGCGGCGCACAACCCAAGGGCCGGGGTGGCTTTCGGGGCAGGTTTGCGGCAAAACCGGACCATGACCGACCTCGCCCCCTTTCATATCGCCTTTCCCGTCGACGACCTCGACGCCGCGCGGCATTTCTATGGCACGATCCTCGGCTGCCCGGAGGGGCGCAACGACCCCGACTGGATCGACTTCAACCTCTATGGCCATCAGATCGTCGCGCACCGCGTCGATGCGAAGCGCGAGCGCCTCGCAGGCCATAACCCGGTCGACGGCCATGCCGTTCCCGTCCCGCATTTCGGCGTCGTCCTGCCGCCCGTCGCATGGCGCGCGCTCGCCGACCGGCTGTTGGCGCAGGGCGTCGCCTTCGCGATCGAACCACATACGCGCTTCGCGGGACAGCCCGGCGAGCAGTCGACGATGTTCTTTTACGACCCGGCGGGAAATGCGCTGGAGTTCAAGGCCTTCGCCGACCTGGGCCAGTTGTTCGCCAAATAGGGGCCGAGGCCGCGACCGGGCCACATGACGCTTGTACAGCTTGGCACAATTGGGCATCCCTTGGACTGCAAGGGGGCGCTGGATGAGTTCGGATTGGGACTCGCTGGTCAATGGAGTGGACCGTGAGGAGGTCTTGCCGGAGCATCTGGCACAGGCTTTCATGGATCGCGCCGTCCGAATCCATGCCCGCAAGGGCCAATTGCTGATCGCGCAGGGCAGCGACGCCGACGATGTTTACCTGATCATGCGCGGCAAGCTTCAGATTTCGCTGTTTTCAGCCAATGGCCGCGAAACCATCCTGCGCGATATGGGCCCCGGCCGGCTGGTCGGCGAAATGTCGGCGATCAGCGACATGCCGCGCTCGGCCAGCGCCACCGTTGTCGAGGACGGCGGCCTGTTCGGCCTGATGTCGGGAAGCGGGTTTCGCAGCTTCCTGCACGACGTGCCGGGCATGGGATATTGGATGGCGGTCCAGCTCGCGTCGCGGGTGCGCAACCTCACCGAAAAGGCGAGCGACCTCGCGACGCTGCCGGTCAGCGCGCGGCTCCAGAACGAACTGCTCCGCATCGCCATGGCGCAGGACGACGGCGGCGATCGCGCTATCATCTCGGCCTTGCCGACCCATGCCGACCTCGCGGCGCGCATCGGCACCCACCGCGAAGCGGTGACGCGCGAACTGCGGCTGCTGGCGCAGGAAGGCATCGTCGCCCAGTCCGGCCGGACCTTGACGATCACCTCGATCCCGCGGCTGCGCGCGACGCTGAAGCGGCTCACCCAATGACTGCCGGCGATCGCGGATCGCCGACGCCTCCCGCCCTCGCGAACCGCGACCAGGCCGGGCGCGGCCGACGCCGCCACCTGACGATCCTGTTCGCCGACCTGTCGGGCTCGACGCGCCTGTCTGCGGCGATGGAGCCCGAGATCTTCAGCGACCTCCTCGCCCGCCTGCGTGCGCTGTGCGCCGACGTCGCCGCGCGTCATGGCGGTGAGATCGTGCGCATCGACGGCGACGGCATGATCTGTATTTTCGGCCACCCGACGCCGGTCGAGGATGGCGGGCGCCGCGCGGCGGAGGCGGCGATCGACATCCATCACGGCGCCGCGCTCCTCGACGCCGAATTCGCTGCGGCCGATCGGCGCATCCGCATGCACAGCGGGGTCCATTCGGGGGTGGTGCTGGTCAGCACCGGCGACCTGGTGCGCGGGCGCTACGAAATCCTCGGCGACGCCACCAACCTCGCCGCGCATCTTTGCGAGCTGGCGGAACCCGGCGAAATCCTCGTCAGCGAGGCGGCGCTGGGCCCCGATCTCGGCTTTTTCCAGACCGGGCCGCGCCGGCTGGTCAGCCCGCGCGGCGCGCGCCAGCCGATGGGCGCCTATCGGGTCACCGGGCGGACCGAGGCGCCGCGCCGCTTCGACGCCTGGGCGCGGCGCAGCGTCGCGCCCTTCGCCGGACGCGAGGCCGAATTGTCGCGGCTTTTCGCCGCCCAATCGGCAGTCGAGGCCGGGCGCAAGGCGGCCCATGTCGTGGCGGGGGCGCCCGGCATGGGCAAGACGCGCCTCGTTTCGGAATTTCTCCTCCGCCTCTCCCAACGCGGTCGGCACGGCCATCGCGGCTATTGCGAAGCCTATCTGGGCGCCGCGTCGCTGCAACCCATCGGGCAGATCGTCGGTTCGATCCTTGTCCACGACCATGGCATCGCGCCGGCGCGGCTCGACACCCTGCTGGGCGCCCGCGATGCGGCGGCGCTGTCCTGGCTCGTGAGCGACGCCGACGGCGGCGCCCGCGACGCCGGTCCCGGGCTGGTCGAGCTGACCGCAGCGGTCCTGCGCCTGATCGATCTGCAACCCGCGCCGCTGACCTTTTGCATCGACGACTGGCAATGGGCCGACGACGCGAGCAAGGCGCTGTTCGGCGCGATCCTGCGCGACGCGCGGCGTCCGATCTTCGCGATATTGGCATCGCGCAGCCTCGATCCGATCGATAGCGCACCGATCGAAGCCGAGCAGCTTCGCCTGTCGCCGCTGACGTCGGACGAAGCGCGGCAGACGATCGGCCATATCCTCGCCGACCGCGACCTCCCCCAACCGTCGCGCTTTCTGGTCGACCGGATCGTCGAGCGCGCCGGCGGATGCCCGCTGTTCATCGAGGAGCTGAGCCACGCCGCGCAAGAGAATGACCTCGAACATGTGGCGAGCCATGGCGGGCTCTGGCTCGATTCGCTGATCCAGTCGCGGTTCGCCGCCATGCCCGATGAGCTCGCCGCGATCGTCACGACCGCCTCGGTCATCGGCCATATGATCCCCCGCCGCCTTCTGGAGGGGGTCACCGGGCGCGCCATCGACGATGCGCTGGTGGCGCGGCTCAGCGACGCCGATTTCATCTATCCCGGCGAATTGCCCGACACCTTGCGGTTCAAGCACGGCCTCACCCGCGACGCGATCTATCGCGTCGTCGGGCTGGACGAGCGGCGCGGACTGCACGCGCGGGTGGTCGAGTGGCTGCTGGCCCCCGGCGAGGCGGCGGCGGGTCCCGGCGAGTTCGAGCTGCTTTCCTATCATTGCGCGGCCAGCGGCGACATCGTGCGCGCGGCGTCCTTCGCGATGGCCGCCGGCCACCGCGCGATGGCCGCATCGGCGCTCGATCGCGCCCAGGCGCAATATCTGGCGGCCTTTCAGGCCTATAAGGCGCTCGCCGGCCCCGCCGATTCGCCCGTCCCGCTCGCCGATGTCGTCGCCAGCTACGGCCGCGCCTGCGTCGTCGACCCGTCGCGCGACCAGACACCCTATCTGCAGGAAATGGTCGCGATGGCGCGCGAGGACCGCGATGCGAAGGCACTCGCGCTCGCCCTCTATTGGCTCGGGTCGATCCGCTACGGCCTCGGCGAGGCCGGGGCGTCGATCGCCCTGTTGTCGGAGGCGCTGCCGATCGCGCGCGACCGGTTTTGGCCCGGCCTGGCGGCGCAGATCGGCGCGGGGCTGGGACAAAGCTGGTTCGATGCGGGTCAGTGCGCGCGCGCCGAAACCCTGCTCGACGAAGCGATCGCGGCGATGGCGGCGAATCTGTCGCCACCGATGATGCCCGCCTATCTGTATGCGATCGGCGATCGGGCGCAGATTTTTGCCGAGCGCGGCGACTTTGGCGAAGCCGAGCGCGGCTTTGCCGATGTGACCGCCATCATCGGCGACGACCAGCCGGCGGTCCTCTGTTCGTTGCTGACGAAACGCGCGGGCGCGTGCATCTGGAAAGGCGATTATGCGGGTGCGCTGGCCTTCGCAAACGCTGCGGAAAGCCACGGACTGCGCGACCATTCGCGGATCAATGTGATGATCGCCCAGGCGCTCGGCGGCTATGCAACCTTCCTCATCGGCGAAAGCGACTGCGACGCGGCGGCGGCGCGGCTGGTCGATGCGGTCAAATGGCTGGAGGCCGCGTCGCACGGCCATCGGATTTCGCTCTTCTATGGCTGGGCGAGCGACGCGATGGCGACGCTGGGCGACGTCGCGGCGACGCGCCACTTCGCCGCGCGCGCCTTCCGCCGGTCGCGCGTCGGCGACGGTTTTGGCGAAGGATCCGCAGCGCGGGCGCTGGCGCGCCTCGCCCCCGGCCGCGCCGGCCGGCGCGGGGCGGACGCCTATCTGGCGATCGCCTATCGTTCGGCCGACCGCCGCGATTCGCCGCGCGCGCGCGCCGAAACCTCGCTATGCGAGGCGGAAATCGCCCTGGCCGCCGGGGATGAAGCGCGTGCCCGCCAATGCGGCGGCGTCGCCCTCGACGCCTTTCGCACGATGGACATGCGCCCGCATATCGGCCGCGCCGAAACGCTGCTCGGCGCTATTTCCAGTCGCTGACCCGGACGATCAACCCCGCCGGCTGCGCCTGGATGCGCCCGGCGTCGAGCAGCGCCGCAACGATCCCCAGCATCGCCCCCATCGCCAGTTTCCGGCCGGGACAGGCGTGGACGGGAGCGTCGTCTTCCCCCCGTTCGCCGCCGAAGATCACCGTCACGCCCTCGGCGAGCTTGCCGGGTTCGGTGGCCTCGCGCGAAATCGCCCATTGCGTCGCGCTCGCCAGGGGCAGGATGACGTGCGTGCCGTTCGCGATCGGCAGTTCTTCGGTCCGGGGCTCATCTTGCGGACTGCGGACCGAACGTTCGATGGTGACCGGATCCTCGTCGGTCCCGCCCTTGCACGTCCGATAGAGAAGCTCGGGCGACGGCCGTTTGCACAGCGCCACCGACAAGGGATGCAACAGGGCGCGCTTCGCCGCCGCAAAATCGGCGCACCCATCGCCCGCGGCCCGCCGCAGCGCGGCCTGGTGCCGCCACAGGGTCCGTTCGTTCAACCAGTCGAAGAATATGCCCTGCAAATTGCCCAAGGTCGGCGGCGTCGCGCCCAGCATGATGCCGATCACATTCCGCGCCGCCAGTTCCTTGGTCATCCCCGGCAAGGCGAATATCTGGCTGCTGATCAGGCCCGGCACCTTGTCGATGCCCACTTCGTCAAAATATTTTGTGGCAAACAGCTTGCCCGCCCGGCGGATCGCGCGGCCATGATCCGTCGCCAGCGCTTCCGACACCCGGTTGAAGCGCGGGTAAAAGGCGTGGCGCGATGGCGACAGGCAGTCGCCGGGGCACAGGGGTTTGCGATCCGACGCCGCATTCCAATCCCAGTCGCCCGGCGCCATGAACTCGGCGGGCTGCCCGCCCTGGCCGTCCTCGACAAAGCCGCCGTCGGGCAAGCCGAACCAATGGCGATTCACCCGGGCCAGCGCCGGTGCGAGATATTCGCGGCGCAGCTCCATCTTGAATTCGGGCGTCCCGCCCGGCGGCTTCATGCCCAGCTGGATTTCGGTATGATGACGGTCCTCGGCGTCCTTGATCAGCCAGTCGAGCACCGCCTTGCCCGCCGCATAGCCATGGTCATAACCATCGGCATAGCTATAGGCGTCGATGATCGCGTTGGTCTCGGTCGATTCCGTCCAATAATCCGATTCCAGTTCCGCGTTCGCGTAAATGTCATCGGGCTGTTCGGCCACATAGATGGGACCGCTCGTGTCCCACAAACGGCCGAATTGTTCCTCGACGGTGAAATGTTGATAGTCGCGCAGCACATGAAAAATCATGTCGCGCGATCCCGCGATCGCGGCGGCGACGCGCGTCTTCTGATCGTCGTCCTTGTCCCCGTCGGGGTCGCCGAACAGACCCTTGGCGATGCCGCCCTCCACCGCGACGATGCCCCCCCACCACCAGCGGATCGCCGCGTAGATATCGGGCGTGATATCGCGCTGGCTGATGTCCTTGATGTCGAAATCCTCCAGCACGCGCTTCCATTCGGCGGCGGCGACGCCGGGTGCCGACGTCGCCAGCCGTTGCAGGCGGTCGAACACCTCTTTGCCGCTGTTCTCGAGCGGCTCGTCGAGCTCGTAAAAGACGCGGTCGGTCTCCGCGATGGTCGCGAGGGCGGTCCGCGAGGGCACGAACAGATACAGCCCCCACTCCAGACGGACGAACGGTTCGGCGATCGGCGTCCGTACCACCCGTCCACCGACCTCGAAGCGATAGGTCCGTTGCCCGTCGGGGCGCGGCGCCGTTCCGGTCAGCGGGTCGTTGTTCGCGGAGGCGACGCCGGTGCTGTTGCCGCCGTTCAGCCAGCGCTGGATCGTTTCATATTGTTCCGAAATGCTGGCGGCATAGGCCATGAACATCAGGCCGCGAGGTTCGTCCGCGTTCCCCGGCGCGTAGCGCGAACCATAGGTCATGCCGGCGCGCAACAGGCGCGGTGATGGGCGGTCATGTTCGACGACGCGCGGATTGGCGCGGCGAATGTGCGCGGCAAAGGGGCAGCGCAGCCCCTCTGTGTCCGCTGCATAATCGAAATCATTATAGTCGGGCGCCGCCGGATCGACGAGCGAAGGGCCGTCGGGATGGCGGCCCAGCAGCTTGGCGATCAGGGCCTTTTCATCGCCGCCGGTGACCCCGCAATTGGCTTTCTTGAACCGCTCGAACGCCGCGACATCCTGGCTCATCTTGCGAATGACCAGATAGCTTCCGTCCCGCTGCAAGCGGCGCGCCTTACGCCGCGCCGCTTTGCCATTGTCGAGCCGCCGATTGTCCGACGTCCGGTTGGTCGTTTCGCGGTCTTCGGGGGCATAGTCGCCCTTGTCATTGCCATAACCGCAGAGGAGTTCGCCCAGTCGGACATCGTCGCGTTTCGCCCCCACCCGTTGCGCCGGGTCGGGTTCGGCATCGACGGCCGGGCGCGGCTGGCTGAAATTGTCTCGCAGGCCGAAATGGTCGCGAAAATGGCCGTCCGGATCATATTGATTTTCCAGCGTCTCGCGCGCGATCAGCGACACGCCATGGTCCGCCGCGAGCGCGGCCAACCGGCAAATGTCGCAATCGACCGCTTGCCCGCCATCGTCGACGGCGGCGACATGACGCAGCGTGATGACCAGATCGACTTCTTCCATCTCGACCGGCGGACGCGGCAACGCTGCGGGCGAGGTCGGTGGCCAGTTGCGTTCGGGCAGCCGCCAGTTGCGCGGATGATTGTCCCACACGTCGCCGAGTTGCGGCGCGCGGATATGCAGGCCTTCGCGAAACTCCTTGGGAAAGGCGTCGAGCGTCGCGCGCGAAATCGCCAGCCGCTCGAGGCCCGTCGCGGTGAAGCCGATCGTGCGGTACAGCCCGTCCGCCGGTTCCGCATCGTCGCCTTCAAAACTCAATTCGCCCGCCGCGAGCAGCGCGCCGACAAAAGCGGCCGCACGCCGGTGATCGCCGACCGTCATCAGCAACAGCGCGCCGTGCCGCAGCTTCGCGTTCGCGCCGACCTGGCCCGGACGCGAGAGAATGCCGCGTTGTACTTCGCCATGATCGAATATCGGGTCGGCAGTTTGCGGCCGCTGCGACGGAAAAGCGTTCGCGCCGCTCGCGAACCACTCGATCAGCGGACGAAAGCGTTGGAGAGCGGCCTTTTGGGCGGCGATCGCGGCGCACTCCTCCTCGCTCCGGTCGCGGGGGCAGTCGGGCGCATTCAGCAGCCACATCAGCGGCCCATAATCCCAACCTTCCAGGATACGGTGCACCGCCCTTTGCAGCAGATAGGCCTCGGACGCGAGCTGCCCGGGGCGATGGGCGCCCGCGAGCGGGGGATAATAATCCGCGAGGCGATAAAAGACCCCGAGCGCCTCAAGCGCCAGCCGGTTCGCGTTCAGCGGATCGGCGCGGCGGACGTCCTCGGCATCGAGCGCCGGATTGCGGAGCGCCATCCGGGCGACCGCCTGGTCGCCGGTTACGCCATTTGTGACGGCCGCCCCCGGATCGCACTCGCGCTGCACCCGTTCCAGCTTGCGCAAGTACAGCTGGTCCTGAACGGTCACCCCGGTCGTCGCGAAAAAGACGGCGCTGTCGACCTGGGCGCTGCGCACCCAGTTGATATAGTCGGAATAGCTATTGTCTGCGGCAAAGACATAACCGTCGCAATTGGCGAAGAGCAGGTCGAGCAACGGCCCCAATGGCCGCCAGATCAGCCGCATATAGGGCTCCCAGACGCCGTCGAACGTCGCGATCAGATAGAAATAGCGGCGCGCGGTCAGGCCAAGCCCGGGGTCGGTCTGCAACAGGTCATTGTCGATGATCCCTGCCTTGAAATCGAGCAGCGACAGGATGCGTTCCGACGCGTCGGCAAAGGGCACGACATTTTCATATTCGCGCGCGGTGACGCGGATGTCGTTGAGCGCCTCCGAAATGATCCGCAGCCGCGTGGCATAGGTGACGGGTTCATAGGCCTCGATAAAGCCTTCCCTGATCGGCGCCATGATCACCAGGTCATTGATGCCGTCGAGTATCTTGCTCGAAACTTCGCGTGCCATGCCCGCCCTCCTCGCCGCCCGATCATCGAGGAATGACATGGGCCCCGCGCGCGAACAATCGGGGCGCACCGCAATGTGCGAAAAATCACAGCGTGTCCGGGGGCTTGTCGCTGGCCGGGTCGGGACGATCGGCGATAAGGACGGCGCAGGAGAATATGATGACGCTGATCTTCATTCACGGAATTGCGATGGATCCCGATCCCGCCCAAGCGGGCGCGATCGAGGCGTCGTGGCGCGCCGCACTGGCGAGGCGCGACCGCGACGGCCGCATCGACGCCCAGCCGCGCCAGCTGGCCTATTATGCCGACATCCTGCACAAATACCGCCCGGGCCTCACCATGGCGCACGGCGCCGCGGCGCCGGAACGCCCGCCCGGCGACGAGGCGCTGCAAGCCGAATTGCTCTCCGAAATCATCGCGTCGATCGACCATGGCGCGCTCGGGCTCGTCGATATCGGGCTGGCCGCGCCAGCCAGCGCCGCAGCGCCGCGCGGCGCCGAACGGCTGGGGCCGATCAGCGACTATCTGCCGCGGCTGCCCGCCGACCTGATCGCCCTGATCGGGCGCTTCCTGCGTCAGGCCGATCTCTATTTCACCAACCGCGAGGCCGCCGCCGAAATCGACGCACGCGTCCTCGCAACGCTCGAGCCCGCGCTGGCGGCGGGCCAGCGCCCGATCATCATCGCCCATTCGCTCGGCAGCGTCATCGCCTGCAAGCTGCTCGCGGCGATGTCCGGCCGATGGCCCGCCGACCAGGTGCCGCAGCTCATCACCATGGGATCGCCGCTCGCGCTGGCGGCGATCCGGCGGCGGCTTCCGCCCCCCTTCGGACGGCCGGCGATCGCGGCCGAATGGCGAAACTATTATGCCACCACCGATTTCGTCGCCGGCGGCCAGGGCATTCCGGCGGGCGGCGACGCGCGGATCGTCAACCACCAGCGCCGCGGCATGCCTTTTCCGTATCATCTGCCCGAGGATTATCTGGACAATGCGGCGCTCGCCGACCATCTGGCGGCGACGCTGCCCTGAGCGGCGGCCGCGCGAACGACAGGCAAAGAAAAAGCCCGCCAACCGAACGGTCTGGCGGGCTTGTTGTTGGTTGCGGGAGTAGGATTTGAACCTACGACCTTCAGGTTATGAGCCTGACGAGCTACCGGGCTGCTCCATCCCGCGCCACCAATATACGGCCATGGGCCGTTAAACAGCAAAAGGCCGGCATTTCTGCCGGCCTCTAACTTTGCGAATGGGCTTTTTCTACAATTTCGACCATACGCCGGCTGCAATGCCTGGCGACGTCCTACTCTTCCGGGGCTTGAGCCACAGTACCATCGGCGCTGTCAGGTTTCACGGCCGAGTTCGAGATGGGATCGGGTGGGTCACTGACGCCATGGTCACCAAGCAATGAAGCCGGCGTAGGTCAAAATTGGGTTCAATCGATGCCCGTGCAATATGGACTGTTTCTACAATCATCCACTTCGCGGACAATCCTACAGGACTGTCGTTGATGGTGGGACTCTTAAGTGCGAATAGAGCAATTAGTATCGGTTAGCTCCACGCGTTACCGCGCTTCTACATCCGATCTATCAACGTGGTGGTCTTCCACGGCTCTGTGAAATCTTATCTTGAGGGAGGCTTCCCGCTTAGATGCTTTCAGCGGTTATCCCGTCCATACATAGCTACCCTGCTGCGCGGCTGGCGCCACGACAGGTACACCAGAGGTATGTTCAACCCGGTCCTCTCGTACTAGGGTCAACTCCTCTCAAATTTCGACGCCCACGGCAGATAGGGACCAAACTGTCTCACGACGTTCTGAACCCAGCTCACGTACCACTTTAATTGGCGAACAGCCAAACCCTTGGGACCTGCTCCAGCCCCAGGATGTGATGAGCCGACATCGAGGTGCCAAACGATTCCGTCGATATGAGCTCTTGGGAATCATCAGCCTGTTATCCCCGGCGTACCTTTTATCCGTTGAGCGATGGCCCTTCCACTCGGGACCACCGGATCACTATGACCGACTTTCGTCTCTGCTCGACTCGTCAGTCTCGCAGTCAGGCAGGCTTATGCCATTGCACTCTTGCAGACGGTTTCCAACCGTCCTGAGCCTACCATCGCGCGCCTCCGTTACTCTTTAGGAGGCGACCGCCCCAGTCAAACTACCCGCCACAGAGGGTCCCTGATCCAGTTTCATGGATCGAGGTTAGACATCAGAAAACAACAGGGTGGTATTTCACCTATGGCTCCACACCGGCTGGCGCCAGTGCTTCAAAGCCTCCCACCTATGCTACACAGTTCTTTCCTAATGCCACTCTGAAGCTGCAGTAAAGGTGCACGGGGTCTTTCCGTCTAACCGCGGGTACTCCGCATCTTCACGGAGAATTCAATTTCGCTGAGCATCTCCTGGAGACAGTGGGGAAGTCGTTACGCCATTCGTGCAGGTCGGAACTTACCCGACAAGGAATTTCGCTACCTTAGGACCGTTATAGTTACGGCCGCCGTTTACCTGGGCTTCATTTCGCAGCTTGCACCACTCCACTTAACCTTCAGGCACCGGGCAGGCGTCAGGCCCTATACGTCGTCTTGAAGCCGACTTAGCAGAGCCCTGTGTTTTTGCTAAACAGTCGCTACCCCCTGGCCTGTGCCCCCCACAACTGGTTGCCCAGAAGTGGGGCCTCCTTCTTCCGAAGGTACGGAGGCAATTTGCCGAGTTCCTTCAGGAGACTTCTCTCAAGCGCCTTGGTATACTCTACCATCCCACCTGTGTCGGTTTAGGGTACGGTCTATAATGGAGGGGCTATTTCCTGGAACCTCTTCAAAGCCTGACCAATCCAATAAGGTCAGACAATTTACGAGATCCGTCACACACCTCCAGGCCCACGAATATTAACGTGGTTCCCATCGACTACCCCCTTCGGGCTCGTCTTAGGGGCCGGCTTACCCTGCTCAGATTAGCTTTAAGCAGGAACCCTTGGGATTTCGGCGAGAGGGCATCTCACCCTCTTTATCGCTACTCATGTCAGCATTCGCACTTCCGATACCTCCACGACCCATTACCAGATCGCTTCATCAGCCTACGGAACGCTCCGCTACCGCGTGTCTTGCGACACACCCTAAGCTTCGGTGCACGTCTTGAGCCCCGTTACATTTTCGCCGCAGGAACCCTTATTTAGACCAGTGAGCTGTTACGCTTTCTTTAAAGGATGGCTGCTTCTAAGCCAACCTCCTGGTTGTTTTGGGATTCCCACATGCTTTACCACTTAGACGTGACTTGGGGACCTTAGCTGTAGGTCAGGGCTGTTTCCCTTTTGACGACGGACCTTAGCACCCGCCGTCTGTCTGCCAGATATTACTCATGGGTATTCGGAGTTTGGTTAGAATTGGTAGATCTCGCGACCCCCGCATCCATCCAGTGCTCTACCCCCCATGGTATTCGTCTGACGCTCTACCTCAATAGATTTCGCGGAGAACCAGCTATTTCCCGGTTTGATTGGCCTTTCACCCCTAAACACAACTCATCCGACAATTTTTCAACATTGAACGGTTCGGCCCTCCAGTGCGTGTTACCGCACCTTCAGCCTGGTCATGCCTAGATCACCGGGTTTCGGGTCTAATGCAACAAACTCATTCGCCCTATTCAGACTCGCTTTCGCTGCGCCTACACCTAACGGCTTAAGCTTGCTTGTTACACTAAGTCACTGACCCATTATGCAAGAGGTACGCAGTCAGGCCTCAAGGGCCCTCCTACTGCTTGTAGGCGTTCGGTTTCAGGTACTGTTTCACTCCCCTCATCGGGGTGCTTTTCACCTTTCCCTCACGGTACTAGTTCACTATCGGTCATACAGGAGTACTTAGGCTTAGAGGGTGGTCCCCCTACGTTCAGACAGGATTACACGTGTCCCGCCCTACTCATATCCTTCGACATCACTTTCGCATACGGGGCTGTCACCCACTATGGCGCTCCTTTCCAGAAGCTTCTGCTAGTTGAATCAAAGGCATTGGCCTGGTCCGCGTTCGCTCGCCACTACTAACGGAGTCTCTGTTGATGTCCTTTCCTCCAGGTACTGAGATGTTTCAGTTCCCCGGGTTCGCTTCACCAAAGCTATTTTATTCACTTCGGTGATACCCTTCCCATTTAACCTTCGTTGTCGACAAGTCGGCAGCGAAATTAAATGGTGAGGGTGGGTTTCCCCATTCGGAAATCGTTGGATCAAAGCTTGCTCACAGCTCCCCAACGCTTATCGCAGCGTGCCACGTCCTTCATCGCCTCTGTATGCCAAGGCATTCACCAAACGCCCTTACCTCACACTTGAGAGTCCACACCACCAACGACAATCCTGACGCTCCCGCGGTGGGAACGACATTCAGCGCCGCAAATGATGCAGATGATTGTTTTCTTTCTCAGCCAAATATTACATGCGTTGATCGTCTTGACCCGATCGGCGGCGAACCGCTTCTCTGCAGTCAATCGAACCAGCGCGGCATCGATTGAAAAACCCATTCACAATGTCAAAGTGCCGATGAACGAGGCCGAAGCCTCATCAAAATCCATCCGAGGATGGAAACTTATGTCTTCATTTCTGGAAAAAACACGACTGGTGGAGCCTATCGGGATCGAACCGATGACCTGATGCTTGCAAAGCAACCGCTCTCCCAGCTGAGCTAAGGCCCCCAACCATGTCGCAGCGATGCGGGAATGGTGGGCCGAGTAGGAGTTGAACCTACGACCTCACGCTTATCAGGCGTGCGCTCTAACCACCTGAGCTACCGGCCCCCGCATCAACCCGAACCAAGCCCAATAGGGCTAGCGTCGGGCTAGCGAGGCCAGCTCGGGTGCACATCTCTCCCGAAGAAGAGACATGTTCCAGAATGAAGGGACATGAGGACGGCGGCAATGTTCTTAGAATTCAATGGAAGCTCTTCCCTGGTCTAGCCAAGGCGCTTTCCGTCGAAATCCTTAGAAAGGAGGTGATCCAGCCGCAGGTTCCCCTACGGCTACCTTGTTACGACTTCACCCCAGTCGCTGATCCCACCGTGGTCAGCTTCCTCCCTTGCGGGTTAGAGCACTGCCTTCGGGTGAAACCAACTCCCATGGTGTGACGGGCGGTGTGTACAAGGCCTGGGAACGTATTCACCGCGGCATGCTGATCCGCGATTACTAGCGATTCCGCCTTCATGCTCTCGAGTTGCAGAGAACAATCCGAACTGAGACGGCTTTTGGAGATTAGCTACCGGTCGCCCGGTTGCTGCCCACTGTCACCGCCATTGTAGCACGTGTGTAGCCCAGCGCGTAAGGGCCATGAGGACTTGACGTCATCCCCACCTTCCTCCGGCTTATCACCGGCAGTTTCCTTAGAGTGCCCAACTGAATGATGGCAACTAGGGATGAGGGTTGCGCTCGTTGCGGGACTTAACCCAACATCTCACGACACGAGCTGACGACAGCCATGCAGCACCTGTCACTGATCCAGCCGAACTGAAGGAAAAGATCTCTCTAATCCGCGATCAGGATGTCAAACGCTGGTAAGGTTCTGCGCGTTGCTTCGAATTAAACCACATGCTCCACCGCTTGTGCAGGCCCCCGTCAATTCCTTTGAGTTTTAATCTTGCGACCGTACTCCCCAGGCGGATAACTTAATGCGTTAGCTGCGCCACCCAAGCTCTATGAGCCCGGACAGCTAGTTATCATCGTTTACGGCGTGGACTACCAGGG